>JAEDCN010000039.1 GCA_016294105.1 Treponema sp. | reverse complement strand
TAGAGAAGCCTTTAAATTTTTCTGGCTTAGAGAAGCCTTTAAATTTTTCTGGCTTAGAGAAGCCTTTAAATTTTTCTGGCTTCTAGATAAAACCGTTTTTCGCTGGCTTCACCCATAGAAAAGCTTTTCCGTGGTAAAGGTCCACCTCCACCGATGGTGGCAAAGAAGCTATCCTTAGCTACGGGAGGCAGCAAAATCGACAAGGCTCCAGCTTGGGCCCCTAAGCGGAACACCTCATCACTGCCGTGGATGTAGTCAATTTCTGAGTCAGCCTTTCCTGTAAGGAATTCATCCAGCACTGGTTGCAATCGGCTTACGGCTAATTCCTGAATTTCACTTTTAAGGCAATAGAATTGCTGCTTTCCCGCTGTATTCACAAAGACAAAGCCAAAATTGTTGGTGGAATTTTCCACCAAGCCAGCCAATTCTTCTGCAGAAGCAACAGCTTCAACAATGCCACCTAGCTTGCTTTGACAAAATTCCATGACAGAAGCTGCTTCCACCCCAAACAGCACTCGATGGATGGGCTCAAAGGTAAGGCCCTCATCGTAAATATTCACAATTTCCACCAAGGCGTATCGCAAGTCGCAGGTTTCCAAGTCCGCAAGACTTTTTCCTGCAGCCAGCTCTTTTTCCTTAAACTCATCCCACACTGCCTTAGCGGTGGCAAGACTGTGGTTTCCGTCTCCCACTGCAAACAGGAAGGTATCTCCCAGAGCACTGGTATTTTCCTTTGCCAGCTGTTCCAGTGCAGTGTAACAATTATCCAAAAGCTCACCATCCACGGGATAACCCACAATGGAGCCAGCCTTCATCATCAAATCACCCTGATACAGGGGAGCAAGAGAGCCAGCCTTTACAGCCTTTCCACAGGCCTCCACCAGCACACCGGCCTTGTCGTTTACCAGCAGCATAATGTGGGGCAACTCCAAGTCAGCTCCACGGCGAATTTCCATGCGGGGAGGAATACGTTCTGGAATGGTAGCTTCTGTAGCACGAATCAAGGCCTTGGAAAAAGGCTTCCACTCATAGCTTTCCAAATCAACTGCCACCATTAAGCCCTTTCGCACACGGCCATACTGGGTGGTTCGCTCCAGATAGATAAAGCCTTCATAGGGCTCACGAAAAATCCCTTCTGCCAGGTAGTTTTTCATGGCACAACGAATCTGCTGAATCCGCTGAGACTTATTCTGGTCATTCAAATAGACCTCTGGTAAAATCAAATGGAGGGTAGACGCACCAGCTGACTCTGCCTCCGCCTGCTTCCAGTAGTCCCTGTCTTGGGTGTACTGATCACAGGCTACCACTGCCCACTGCTTGAGGGCAATATCTTTCTTTGGCAACAAAATTTCTGGAACAATAAGACCGAATGGAGAAAAGTTTTTCATAGGTCGAGTATACCGAAAAGGTATTTTTTGTGCTACTATAACCGTTGCGGAGGTTTTATGGGCGGATTTACCATGGATTTTTCACAAAATCAGCAGTTGACTCAGCAAATGCATCTTTCTCCCCAGATGCTTCAATCAGTGAATTTTCTCATGATGAATCACTTAGATCTTGCTGCCAGCCTCTACGAAGAGGTTCAGAAAAATCCAGCCTTGGAAATTGTCCGTGATGCCCAGCTAGATATTGATAAAGTCCGCCAACAGAAAAAAAAACGTAATCGTGAGGAGTTTGCCTTTTCCAAGGAGACACCAGATGCTGCCACTCATTTCCAGCAGTTTTTGGAAAGTCAGCCAGATAACACTATGGGCATTCAGCACCACCTGTGGCAGCAATACCAGCTTTGTACCAGCCACACCTCCAAGCTTGGTTTGGCAGAACGGCTTATTTCCACCTTGGATTTCCGTGGCTTTACCCAAGTGGCACCCATTTCCCTGCTTGATGAAAACAATCCCCAGGAAACCCCAGAATTACTAGAGCAGGTGCTGTCAGAAATCCAAAGTCTAGAGCCAACAGGCTGTGGTACCAGCTGCTCACAGGAAGCCTTATATGTGCAGGCTCTGATCCGCTGTGAAGCTGAAAGTGAAGAAGATCAGACCAAACTAGGAAAGGATGCCACCGCAATAGCTCTCTTTCTTTTGGCAGGCAATCTTTCTGTGCTAGAAAAGCTACGGATACCGATAATTGTAAAAAAACTGAAGGAGATTCAGGAAGCTGACTCTGCAACTTTGGAGCCACCGGAATCCACCAAGGGCTGGACTTGCAAACCCCAAAACCACCCGCTTCCTGCAAAAATCACCGAAACCACGGTGGAAGCAGCCATCAACTTTATCAAAAGCCTTGATCCCCTGCCGGCCCGACAATTTTCTCCAGTACAAGGCAGCTATATTTATCCAGAAATCACGGTGGAGCCTTACCAAGATGCTGAAGAAACGGGCTTAAAGGTAACAATGAACCACAGGCTGCTTCCAGAAGTGATCCTTTCTCCGAGCTTTACCCAGTTGAAGGAGCAGGGAGAAAAACTTTCCAAGGAAACTCAACGATTCGTGAAAACCTCCCTGAAGTCAGCCCAAGAGGTGCTGCAATCTCTGGAGTTTCGGGAAGATACCCTAAAAAAAGCAGCTGCAGCCTTGGTGGAATTGCAACGAGATTTTTTTCTGGCAGGCCCACGAGCCCTTCGCCCCTTGAAGATGAAGGACATGGCAGAAAAAATAAAAGTCCACGAAACTACCATTTCTCGGTTGGCCAATGGAAAATACCTACGATGCCCATGGGGAATCTTTGAAATCAAGTATTTTTTTTCAAATCAGGTGGATTCAAATCAATCGGAGCTTTCCAAGGAAGCCATCAAGGTTATGCTGAAGGAAATACTGGAAGAACACGCTGGCGGTGGAAAATCATTGTCTGACCAAAAGCTAGCAGACCTTTTGACCCAGCGGGGAGTAAAAATTGCTCGAAGAACTGTGGCAAAATACCGAAAGGAGCTCAACATAGACTCCTCTTTTGACCGATAATAACATATAATTGCAATAGATTTTAGTAAGGAAAACTAAGCCCATGAATATCAAGCACTTGCTTTTTGACCTAGACAATACCCTCTACCCTTCCACCGCCGCCATGGACCAAGGCATTACCCGCAGAATGATTGGCTTTGTGGCAGATTTTTTAGGACTGGATTTTCAGCAGGCTACAGAACGACGAATTCAGCGGCTTCCCTTTTACGGCACCACATTGGAATGGCTTAAAACAGAGCATGGACTTACAGACATTGGAGCTTATTTTAATGCAGTCCATCCACCAGAGGAAATAGAGGAGCTAAATCCTGACCCCAATTTACGCCCCTTACTCCAATCACTGGAGCTTCCCATGACCATTTTGACCAATGCTCCCCTATGCCACGCCCAGCGGGTTCTGGAATTCCTCAACGTTGCAGACCTATTCACCAGTATCCACGATATCCAAAGTAACGGATTTAAAGGAAAGCCCTACCCAGAAGCCTACCACAAGGCCCTTTCCACAGCAGGCTTTACCGTTGAACAAACCGTCTTTTTTGATGACCACAAAAAATATACCGACGGCTACCAAGCCCTAGGAGGACAGGCGGTGCTGGTGCAGCAGCCAGATCAGGCTGGTCACAAGCATCCCCTGGATAATCTTTCTTCACCAGAGCGATTACCCCAGCTAGTCATTCCTTCTGTGTACCAAGTGCCCCAGGTGCTGGAACAGCTTACATCCCAAGATTACACCTAAATTTTCATCCGCACCGTTTTGATTCGCCGTTGGGCCTGATCTTCCACCACAAAGACTCGGCTTCCATCCCGAAACACTTCTCCCGTGGAGGGCAAATAGCCAAACTGCTCCAAAAGCCACCCTCCCAGAGTATCGAATTCCTCCGACTCGCAATGGAGGCTAAAAATCTCGTTTACATCCGCCAGCTTTAAGTCTCCTGGCAACAAAAAATCTGTGGCAGACAGAATGCGGATTCTTTTTTCAGGGGCTACCTCACGGCTGTATTCGTCAGTCATGCGTCCCATTACCGCATTCAGAATATCATCAAGGGAAACGACACCGCTAATGGTTCCGTGCTCGTCCACCACCGCAGCAAAGCTTGTTCTGTCTGTTTTAAAGGTGTGCAAAAGAGAAACGGCGGACTTTGTTTCTGGCACAAACAAAAGCTTTGTCATAAAGCGGCGGGCAAAATCCTTTTCCTCCCGATTTCCCTGATAAAACAGCAGTGTCTTGTAGTGGAGCAAGCCCACGTACTCGTCCTTGTTGCCCTCATGTCCCTGTACCGCATCGTACACAGGAATCCGAGAATAGCCGCACTTGTTAAAGATTGCCGCTGCTTCTTTATAGCTGGCATCGCTGGGAATTCCCTGAACAAAGGAGCGATGACGGGTTATATCTCGTACCTTCAAGTCCGTAAACTCAAAGATTTTGTACAGCATGTCCTTTTCATCTTTTTCCAGGGTGCCTTCTGCATTTCCCAGGGCAATGAGGGTTTTTAGCTCATCCTCCGTTACCAAAGGAGTATCCGACTTCCAGATTTTATCCACGATGGCTCCCACACCACGAGTTAGGCAGGAAAAAAGCCACACCAAGGGAAACATAATTTTTTGGAGCACCAGCAAGGGCAAGGAGGCACGACAGGCCATGGACTGGGGATGTACGGTTGCCATGGTTTTAGGCAGTACTTCACCAAACAGGATGATGATGACGGTCATGACCACAGTGGCAGCTCCCACTCCCCCCTGTCCAAAGAGGGACACCGCCAAGGCAGTGGCAGTAGAAGATGCTAGATTGTTTACAAAGTTGTTTCCAATCAAGATGGTAGTTAAAAGTCCATCAATATCCGACTTTAAGGTAGCCACTCGTCGTGCTCCCACCATCTTTTCCTTAACCATTTGTCGCAGCTGCACCTTGGAAAGGGAAAGTAGCGCTGTTTCCGAGGAAGAAAAAAATGCAGAGGCTGCCACTAAAGCTGCTAATAAAATTGTAGTAACAATAATCGTCATGGAGCCTCTCTTTTTATATGAATGGTTCTGATTCGAGTGGTTCCAGCTTCCTTCACGGTAAAAATCAACCCCTGCTCCTGATACACATCGCCAGTTTCCGGCACCTTGTCCAGCTTTTCGCTGAGATAACCAGCCAGAGTTTCGTAGAATTCTGAGTGAAAGGAGCAGCCGTATTTTTCAGACACCTCGGACAATCGAATAGCTCCGTCCACCAAGGCTTCCCCCTGAGCGAGCTCCACGGTTTGGGGCAACCGAGCCTTGTAGAATTCATCTCCCACAGTACCGAAAATTTCACGAGAAATATCCTCGGTGGTAAGGATTCCATCTGTTCCAGAATATTCATCAATTACCACTGCCAAGCTCTGGTGATTTTCTCGCAGCATCTGCTGAACGGAGGACATTTTTTTAGAGCCTACAATGTACAAGGGTGGACGCATAATGTCCTGCACAAAGAAATTTTCACCCTTTCCTTGATAGAACATCATATCCTTTACGTATAGAATTCCCACAATGTCATCAATGTTTTGGCGATACACAGGAAAACGAGAAAGCCGTGAACGCTGAGCCAGCTCGATGATGGATTGATAGCTGGCAGTAAGGTTTATGGCCACAATGCGAGTTCTGGGCACCATAATGTCCTTGGCAGCCAAGTCTGTAAAGCGAAAAACCCGATGCATCATTTTCTTTTCGCTTTGTTCCAGCACCCCTTCTTCCTCTCCCACATCGATGAAGTTCTTGATTTCATCCTCTGTAAAGGAAACCGACTTGTGAGCCGTCTTTATTCCCAAAAGTTGAGCCACCCCACGAGAAATCCCAGAAAAAATGAATACCAGTGGAGAAAAAAGCTTCATACAAAAGGTAATGAGGCCAGAAAACAAAAAGGCAACTGGCTCTGGGTGGCGACTTCCGATGGTTTTTGGGGTAATTTCACCAAAAATCAACAGTACCACAGTGGACACCACCGTAGCAACACCCACACCAGAGGAACCAAAGAGCTTCAGAGCCAGAGAAGTAAGCAGGGCAGTAATGGCAATGTTGACAATATTGTTGCCCACCAAAATCGTGTTCAAAAGGCCTTCCCTTTGATCTAGCAGCTTGCCTACACGAATGGCTCCCTTGTTTTTCTTTGAACGGAGAAAACGGATACGTAATTTATTGATTGAAAGAAATGCACTTTCCGATGAGGAGAAAATCATGGAAAGCACAATAAGGGCTACTACCAACAGTAGCAGCCCCACAAGGCCTTCGGCTATAAGTCCCTGTTGAACAAGAGCCGAAGGAGGTTCCGACGGAATGGAATCAGAATCCACTATTCCATACCCTCTGCGGAGAGACCCGCACTCTCATTTACCATAGTATAAGCATCAATGGTCATCTGGATAGAATCAGCCATCTCGCTGTCTGGAGCACAGGCCAGTGCTGCAGACAAATAATTCATCATGTTTTCAGCGTCACCAATAAGTGAGGCAAAATATGCAGATTGATAGTACAGTTCCTGCTGCTCCACAGGGCTACAGAAGCCTTCGTCAATGGGAGCCAACATGGCAGAAATGGCACCATGGGCATCACCAACATAGAGGGCCTCTGTTGCTACAGAATAGGCATTCAAAATGGAATACTTTCCCCGCTTGCCACTTTCGTTGTTAGGGTCAAGCTCTGGAGCCATGGCATAGAAGTCAGACAACAGGTAGCTATAGGTGGGTTCAGTGGCCTCGTACAGATCATCGATGGCATTCAACTTCTTTACACCGCTGCTGGAATCAATGGCCTTTACCAAAGCCTTAATCTTGTCACGATTCTCGTTGTTCTCATTGATTACAGCCATGAATTGCTTAGGTGTGGTAACGGTGGCGTCATAGGCAACAACACCGTATACGTAGCCCTGAGCGGTGGCCAAAATCATTGCAGGCATTCCACCTTCAGTAACGGAAAAGTTCATGGCTGTACCAATATCCTTTTCCAACTGGGGCATGGCAGCTTCTGCAGCCTGCTTCTGCTCATCAGTGGCATCCTCACCAACCTGCACAGACATGAGCCGAGACTCGGAGAAATCCAAGTGAACAAGCACATAGTCCTTGCCAGCAGTCTTGATAAAGGACTCGGTATCAAAGATAGAGGTGCGAAGCTGGGTGCTTACCCCATCAGTATCCTCACTACTGAAGAACAGGAACAAATCCTTTCCTTCTTTGGAAGCCAACTGCTGACCTTCTTCGTAATCTGAAACCCAACCAGTAGGGGCACTGGCACAACCAGCGAAAACAAGAAGCACGGCCAAACAAGCAGCAACTCCAGACAAAAATCTTTTCATTTCAAACTCCTAGGAAGCCCCTTTCTTGGGGCTTCATAATTAAATATAAAATTTTTACAGGAAATATGATACACCTGCGGCAAAAATATTTTGACAAGAACTTTGCTTCTTGCCAATGCCACCGTTGCCAGTCACATTACCCATCAAGAAGGGATTTCCCTTCTGCAAGTCGGGGCCCATAGTTCGCTCGCTGTGTCCCATCTTACCCAAAACTCGTCCGTCAGGGCTGGTTAAGCCTTCGATGGCGTAGGTAGAACCGTTGGGATTGTCAGGCTCGCTGGCAGCCACAGCACCACTGGCATCAACATACTGGGTAAAGACCTGTCCCTTGCGGAACAAATCACGAGCCAGTTCCTCGCTGATGATAATACGACCCTCTCCGTGGGAAATAGGTACCCAATGGACAACATCCTCCACAACAGAAGGATGAGAAGCCCAAGGAGACAGGGCTGATACCAAGCGAGTTCTGGTGAACCGAGAAATATGGCGACCAATGGTGTTGTAGGTCAAGGTAGGCATACTCTGTACTGGTTCCAAAATCTCTCCGTAGGGTACCAGACCAGTTTTGATAAGGGCCTGGAAGCCGTTACAAATACCAAGCACAAGTCCGTCACGGTTTTTCAGCAGCTCCATCACCTGATTGCTGATTCCTGGCTCACGGATAACATTTGCGATAAACTTACCGGAACCGTCTGGCTCATCACCAGCGGAGAATCCACCAGAGAAGGCAAGAATCTGAGCCTGACTAATTTCTGTAGCCAGCTCCTTCAAGGACTCAGCCAAGGCGACGGGAGTATTGTTTCTAAATACAAGAATCTTTACCTCACCACCAGCCAGCTGGAAGGCACGCTTCATGTCGAATTCGCAGTTTGTTCCAGGGAACACGGGCAACAAGATTCGTGGCTTTGCTCCCTTGAGAATGGTAACAGAAACTGCAGGTTCTGCCGCCACTGCTCCAATACCATTTTCGCGAGCCTGCTGGAGACTTTCGTGGATGCCGGTAGCAAAGCCAGGCAGTGGCTGCTGCTGAACACCAGAAACAGGTGGGAATACCTTTGCCAAGGTTCCTTCCCAAGCAGTCTCCAATTCCTCAAGTTTCACAGCAACAAGACCAATTCCAGGCAAATCTGCAGAAAGCACTGGCTCGTCCACAGTCTTTCCCAGCTCATGAACGGTATTTTCCACGAAACCTGCTGCAACAAAGTCAGCTGCACTCAAATCTTCCTTCAATTCCACAATGATAGAACCGTAGGCTGGTACAAAAAGGGCTGCTGCTTCGGCAGGCAAAGCCTTTTCTGTTACGCCTGCAGCAAGAGGAATAGCCCCCTTCATGGACAAACCGATTTTGTTACCAAAGGCCATTTTTGTTACCGCCTCTGCAACACCACCAGCACCAACAGGATAGGCAGCAGCCACTTTGTCTGACAGCTGGTACAGAGCCTGAGCATTTTTATTGAAGATTTCAAAGTTGGGATCAAGGCTTTCACCGTAGGGTACGGAAATCAGGTATACCTTGTGACCTGCTGCCACAAAGCTTCCACCACGCACTTTCTGCTGGTTTTCTGTAGCTACAGCAAAGGACACCAACGTGGGAGGAACTTTCAGCTCTTGGAAGGAGCCAGACATACTATCCTTTCCACCAATGGCAGCAGTTCCGCAAACCTTTTGTGCCTCCAAGGCTCCCAACAGGGCAGCAGCAGGCTTTCCCCATGAAATCTCATCGATGGTTCGCTCAAAATATTCCTGGAAGCTCAGGCGACAGGTAGCAGGATTTCCACCTAAAGCAGCAATCTTTGCCAAGGATGAAAGCACCGCCACCTGTCCTCCGTGCCAAGGACTCCACTGGGCAACCCGTGGGTCATAGCCATAGGACATAAGGCTTACAGTGCTTGTTTCACCATTCAACACAGGAATGCGGGCAGCCATACCAGCTTCTGGGGTGGACTGGAATTGTCCACCCAAGGGGAACAGTACGGTTCCAGCACCAATGGAGCCGTCAAACCGCTCGGAAAGTCCCCGCTGGCTACAACAAGCCAAATCTGCCATAAGATTTTTCCAAGAACGTTCCACTGCATGAACCAGCCAGCTACGAGCAGTTTTTACAAAGGACCCAGTATGCTCCAGTTCCTTCTTGGACTCTGACTCAGTATCTGCAGCATGAGTAAAGGAATCAGCCACAACAGCCAAGGGGCGAGTCAAGGGAGATTCTTCCGCACAGGGAGACTGAATGCGGGCAGCTGCAGTACGAGTAGCACCAGCTGTATCAAGGAAGTTTCTATCAATATCTACGATGGTTTGACCACGCCACTTCATAACCAAGCGATTGGTGTCAGTAACACGAGCAATAACGGCGGCATTCAGGTTTTCTGCAGCAGCGGCGGCCATCAAAGCCTCCACATCACCTTCCCGTACCACCAAGGCCATTCGCTCCTGGGATTCAGAAATTGCCAGCTCAGTTCCGTTCAAGCCCTCGTATTTTTTAGGAACAGCGTCCAGATTAATGTCCAAGCCAGGAGCCAATTCACCTACCGCAACAGCTACACCACCGGCACCAAAGTCGTTACAGCGGCGAATCATGCGGCTCACTTCAGGATTGCGGAACAAACGCTGAATCTTGCGTTCCTCCACGGCGTTACCCTTCTGTACCTCTGCAGCAGCCTCCACCACAGACTCCACGGTATGGACCTTGGAAGAACCTGTAGCACCTCCGATACCGTCACGACCAGTTCCACCACCAACAAGCACCACCACGTCTCCACATTCAGGCTCCTCACGCATAACCATGTCGGCAGGAGCGGCGGCAATAACGGCACCCAGTTCCATGCGTTTTGCCTCAAAGCCAGGGTGATAGATTTCTGCCACCTGACCTGTGGCAAGACCGATTTGGTTTCCGTAAGAGCTAAATCCAGCAGCAGCCTCACGTGTAAGCTTCATCTGGGGCAGCTTTCCTGCACGAGTTCGCTCCACAGGCACGGTGGGATCTGCTGCACCAGTAACACGGAGAGACTGGTACACCCAAGAGCGGCCAGAAAGAGGATCTCGGATGGCACCACCAATACAGGTAGCAGCTCCACCGAAGGGCTCGATTTCTGTGGGATGATTGTGGGTTTCATTCTTGAACATCAAAAGCCAACGTTCGGTACGTGGCTCTGGATGGGTATAATCTACATCGATGTAAATGGAGCAGGCATTGATTTCGGCAGAAAGCTCAATGTCATCAAGCTTACCATGCTTTTTGAGGTATTTTGCTCCGATAACGGCCATGTCCATAAGGGTCACAGGCTTATCGCTGCGAATGACACCGCAATTGGTGGCATCACTGTACATTTCTAGCCGCATGTCCTTATAATTTTCCCAAGACTTTTGGAACCGCTGGGCAAAGGGGCCTTCTTCAATGGAAACGGACTCAAGGACCGTATTAAAGGTGGTGTGACGACAGTGGTCAGACCAATAGGTATCCAGCACTCGGATTTCTGTTTCTGTGGGATTGCGACCTTCCTTGCGGAAATAAGATTGCAGGAAGGTGAGATCTGCCATATCCATAGCAAGTCCCGTTGCTTTATAAAATTCCTCCAAAGCAGCTGCATCCATATCAATGAAATCTTTTACCTCAGGAATGGCTACTGGCTCGGAAATACTCATGGCAAGACTTTCAGGCAGCTCCTGAGAAGCCAAACGAGAATCTACGGGATTAATAAGATAATTCTTGATTTTTTCCATATCATCAAGACTGATTTCTCCTCGGAGAATTACCAGCTTCGCACAACGTACCTGTGCAGGCTCTGCAGAAGCATTCTCCAAGCCCGCCTGCAGCAGGGAAAGACATTGCTGGGCGGAATCTGAGCGCTGGTCGTACTGGCCGGGAAGATATTCCCACACAATGACCTGATCGCCCGCCTGCAAGTCCAGATGGCCAAGGATGAAGAAGTCACTTTGGGGCTCGCTAAAAATACGAGTGGCCGCCAGCTGGACCACATCCTGCTCTAGGTGGTCAATATCGTATCTGTTCAAATAGCGGACGCTGACAACACCAGAAATCCCCAGGAACCCAGTCAACTCACTGCGGATTCTCTCCGCCTCATTCTGAAAGCCAGGCTTTCGCTCTACATAAATACGGAACATTTTACTATTGTACGGGTAATGGGGAAAAAATTCAATGTTTGAATGAGGAGTGGGGACTGAGGAGATAGGAGCACGCTCCAACTCCTATCTCCTTCCCCCTAGCCCACCAAGGCGGCAGGTCTAGGGATTGATATATTCCACAGGTTGCCCGATGGTACCGCCATTCTGAACGAAGGTACCACCAGATTCCACGGTGACATCAGAGGGGGTTTTTGTTGAACCATCTTTATAGTTCCCGGTAATGGTTCCACCGTTCATAGTAAACTCACCACCTTGGTCAACATTCACACCACCACTATCAACGGTAGAATAGGTGGTGTTTCCGACAATTTGCCCACCACTCATAATGAAGGTGGATCCCCCTCCCACCGCGACAGCGGCACCGGGTCCATCGTTATTTTCAATTCGTCCCCCATTCATAATAAATGTTCCTCCATAGGCAGGGTTCCCTATGGAAGATACAAAATTGGTTAGACGCACCGCACTACAATTGCTACCACCAGAAGTCATATTGATGATTTCAGCTCCATCCTCCATAATCAGAGTTCCTCTGTATTCAACACTTATAGCCCCCCAATGGGAGGACGCATTGTCTCCATCAATGACAAGATTCGGGCCTAAGGTCAAGGTTCCTTCTCTTACCTCAATCCATCCAGTAGAACTTCCTTTTATGATTCTTTTCTGTCCATCACCTTGCAGAGTGACATTTGCTCCATTCTGTATTGTCAGGGCATAAGTGTTGCTTGTGGCATTGGTGAAAGTCAAATCACCAGTAAGTACAATTGTCACAGGGTCACCTGATGATGGGGCCGAATTGACAAGGTTTTGCAAATTAGTGAAGTCTGTTACAGAGTTACCCCATATAGCATAAAGGGAGACCATTCCGCCATTTACTGCGGTCAAATTCAATATAGAGCTTCCATCCGGGTAGACCACAGAACCGGTGCTAGAGGTAGCCCAACCGACGAAGGTGTAACCAGATTTGCTGAACTGATTGGACGGCAGGTTTTCAGCTGTATCGTAGGTAAAGGTCCGGGTAGGCAGATCACCACTTCCACCGTTGGGATAAAATTGAACACTATATTTATTGGCATCCCACTGGGCATAGAGGGTGACATCATTCTTTACAGTGTAGGGGAAGGAAATAGCTCCGTTACTGTCACACCAGCCAGAAATCTTGTACCCCTGTTTTTGGAAAATAGCCAGGTCGTCCTTTGTAATGGTGCTGCCGCCTTGGAGATACAGCTGGTGAGTATCAGCCCCATTGTATTGTCCACCATTCCCCAGCAAGGTAATGGTATAGGGCGCCACCCCGGAACGAAGAGAGGTTCCTGCAATACCTTCGCTGTCCTGGGCAAACAAAGATACCGAAATGCCACTTCCCACCTGCAAGCCATATACATCATAAGGAGCAGAACCTGAGATAAAACTTTCCACAGAACCATTCGAGTCTTTTACCAGCAAATTTGAAGCATCGTGAAGAGTTCCGTTGATGGAGAACTGGGCCACACAATCTGCTGCCGTCTCGTCAAAACTATTGCTTCCCACATAGCTATCTTCTGGCCAGCCCCAGTAAATGTAGCCGTCCTTGTCCGTGCCAGTACCTGTGGTTGGCTGCCAGGCTTGACTTTGGAGCTGGACAAAGGCCGAATTTGAACTATCCCACATAAGGGCCAGGGGAGCCCGTGGCGGGGTGTTGTACTGCAGGGTTACGGACATACGGCTGGAGCTCTCCACTCCAGTATCCGTCCGCACGGGAACAAAGGTAACGGTAAAATCGGTATGCTCCTCAATTTTCCCGGAGGCGGAGGCAAGACGTACCGCCATCATGGTGTTGTCCCCAGTGACAGAGGCCAGGCCGTCCACCCCGCTGGAGATGCGGACGCTGTTGGTGGAGCTGGAGTCATTCCCCACCGTCTTGTTAAGATTATAATCCTTTGGGTTGATGATGTAGCTGGTTATGGTGGGGGTGGCAGACAAGGAGATTGTGTCCACCCCGCTGTCGTTCTTCTGAATGGTAGCACCAGTAACCTCCACCCTGCCCATTTGCAGTGTCTCCGACCAGTACTCCAGGTAGCCCTTCCAGTCGTTCATCCACAGGTCGCAGCCCACACACAATGAGATTACAAAAATTACACTGAAAATAAAGGCAGCTGAAAGAGCTGTAAGCCTTCCCTTCCTTACCATGTCACATTCCTAAACACATCCATTACAATTATCTACTATTTGCCTCGACAACCCCAGCAACCCAGAACCAATTCTGTACATTATAACGCATTTCTGCGGTTTGTCCAGTTTTGCGGAGAGCTTTCTGGAAAAATGCATTTTTTTACGAGTTCAACCCTATTAAGTAAAGTAAAGAAGTTTTTTTGGAGGTAAGAATGAGCAGTGAACACCTAAACACCGAAAACCACAAGCACAACGTGCGAAGCTTCTAGCGAAGGATGGGGTTTTAGGGGACAAGGGGCAAGACATTGTAGCCCCTAGCCCGCTGACCTGTAGAGGGTTGTCCTTCCCCTAAAGAATAAACCCTTGAATTGAAGGTGAAAGTGTGTAGAATTAAAGGTAGGGAGCGACGGCCAAAGCCGGAAAATCGCGATATATTGAGCGATTTTAGCGAGTCTCGGTGCGTGCTTGCACGCCTTGCCCCTGCGAAACCGCCAGCACCGAGTCCAGTGGTTCTCCGTTACCAAGCCCCTGTGTAAAATAAAAAAATTAAAGCCAGGGCTTGATTTAGCACCTGGCTTGCAAAAACTTTTGTTTATTCCAGCTCTTCCCGCTTGGAAACGACCTTACTGATAAGGCCGTATTCCATGGCTTCTGTGGCAGAAAGCCAATAGTCACGGTCGGTGTCCTTGGCAACCTGCTCTAAGGGCTTGCCTGTTTCTTGGGCAATCAGGTCGTTAATCTTGGCCTTGGTCTTTTCTAGCTCCTGGGCGTGAATCTCAATGTCGGTGGCCACACCCTTAATGCCACTTAAAGGCTGGTGAATCAGGTAGTGGCTGTTAGGCAAGCCGATTCGTCGGGACTTGTCTGCAGCCAGCAGAATCAAGGCACCAGCACTGGCTACCAAGCCCATACCGATGCAGTACACGGGAGCCTTTACAAAACGAATCATGTCAAAGATGGCGTAACCTGCGTCCACATCGCCACCGGGAGAATCAATGTAAATACGGATGGGCTCGTCGGAATCAGCCTCCATCACCAAAAGCTGGCGTACAATCTTTTCTGCCAGTGCCTTGTTTACCTCCCCAGACAGGAGAATCTGCCGTGTCTTGAGAAATTTTGTATTCATCACCTCGGAGGTAGACTCCTGGGCCTTTGGTTCTTTTTCATCGTCTGAATCTAAATAAGTCATTGCTGCTCCTCATTCTCTGCCCCATTCAGGCAGTCCCCATCATAGCACAGGGGAATCCTATCAAAATGCTCTATTTATCAATATACAAAAATTCTAGCGAATTTTCAAGTTTTCCTCTTGTGGCTATTTCTAACAGAATAAAACAAAAAATTTCCAAAATATTACCCACCCCCTAAAAAAAATAAAAAAAACGATAATTTTATATCGAGTTTTCTTTACAAATCAAAAATTCACATTTATAATGTGCCTAATAACTTGTATTTAATTTCCACATTTTGTTGCTATACATATAAAACGATCATCTAGGAAAGGGATTGTTGATACAACAAGGGAAATTGGAGGAGCTTCTACCGTGGAAAAAAACTATAAAATTTCAACTTCAGCAATAGTTTTCAATTACTCAATTTACATCACCCCAATACTCTTCTTTATTTTGGAAATACTTCTCACAGAGACAATTCCAGCACAAAAACTTCCAGGCTTTCTTCTGAGTCCATCTATGCTGATTTATGAAGTTCTCTCTCTTACTTTACCTGCAGTTTTTTGCTCCATGGTCACTAAGAAAGTAGTAGCATACGATGGTTCTCCAGAATCAGCTAGAGTTACAAATAAGGCTACCTTGTTGTTTACGAAGATTTCCATCATAGTCCCTGTTATTATGGCTTTTATCCCCCTCCTTGCAGCCTACTCCATAGAAGGCATAAACACCATCGTTATTGCTATGCAAGCTTTTGGTGCCTGCTGCTTTATGTCATTAGCCTCCTACATTAAGTTTATTCAGACTTTTGAATATTCCTTAAAACATCTTCCTCTTACAAAGAAAGATACGTCCATGTCACTGGTAATTCGAAGCTCTTTGGTGGGATTCTTTATTTGTATTGGTATCGTGGTGATTATCTGTGCACCGCTCATAAACTTTAACACCCCCAACGGTGTGCAATTCCGTATCGCAAAGCTCGTTCCCTTGGCTATAGGTGGTGCCTTTTTGGGACTTATGGACTTTTTCTTCCAGATGCAGGCTGTTTCACGAAGAATTCGAGCTATTGGCTACGCTATGGAGCAGCTTGCTAAGGGAAGTCACGAAAAAGCATATGCTGTTGTTCAGTCTCGAGATGAGCTTGGACTTTTGGCCAATGACGTAAATGGCTTTGTGTCTGGCGATAAAGAGCTTATTATCTTGATAACAGACTGTGTTAGCGCTTGTAACGAATCCATGGATCTTCTGCAAAAGAAATCTTCTGATTCAAATGCAGTTGTAGGAACAGTGCTTCGTGCCATTTCACAGGTAGAAGATGAGATGGCAAACCAAACCACTGGTATTGAGCATGTACAGGATTCAGTTAACGAAATTACTGCCCGTATCAATAACCAGAACGGAAACATCCAAAGTTTAGCAACAAATATTACTGAAGCTTCTGCCGCTGTAGAGCAAATGGTAACCAACATCCATTCTGTTTCCGACAACCTCAAAAAGAATACTATAGTAGTAGCCCAGCTGACTAATGCCGCCAGCGAGGGACAAAAAACAGTAGAAACAGCCGTAGGCTCAGCACGACAGGTTTATCAGGAATCAGAAGGCTTGATGGAAGCCAGTGAAATTATCAAGCACATTGCAGAGCAGACCAACATGCTGGCTATGAACGCCGCTATTGAGGCTGCCCACGCTGGTGATGCAGGAAAGGGATTTGCCGTTGTTGCTGACGAAATCAGAAAGCTGGCAGAGGACTCCAGTTCCCAGAGCCTTGCCATTACCAATCGACTGAAGGGCTTGGGAGACATTATCAACGTGGTTTCCGAAAATACCCAGCAGGTGGAACAGCATTTTGCTGCCATCTTTGAGTTCTCCAAGTCTGTACAGAATCAGGAAGAAATGATTATGAGGGCAATGGAGGAGCAAACCTCTGGCAGTACCCAGGTATTGGAAGCAATGCGAACCGTTCAGGAAATAACTGAAAATATCAACGAAAGCTCCAGTGCCGTATTACAGGATAGTAAAAATATCGATCAGGAAATGCACAAGCTGGCAGAAATTACCAACCAGATTTCCGATGCAGTGACAAAGATTTCTGACAGTACAGAAAATGTTACCAACACATTGGAAACCACCACCATAGAAATGGATCGGAACAAAGCTATTTTGAACAAGCTTACCGATGCCCTGTCTCATTACACCGATTAATTACCAAAAAAGACTGGGAACTTTTCGAGGCCACTGAAAAAGGTCTCCAATTTTAAGGCCTGAAATATAAAGCCAGATTTTTGAGAAAAAAATCTCATAAATCTG
>JAEDCN010000057.1 GCA_016294105.1 Treponema sp. | reverse complement strand
TATAAGTTACTACAGCACATGCAATAACATAGATTATGATAACTCAAATGATCTTAATGCAGCATTTCCGTTACCGCGATAGGTCAGGTAAAGCGCCTGTATTCCATCCGGAATCGTAACCGGTGCGGTATACTTTTCCCAGACATTGGTATATTGAACCTCTAATGTCGCCAGTACCTCTCCATCCCATGCTGTCTTTACTTCAAAAGTGCCATCTGCATAGCCCCGGATCCAAATACTGATTTCACGAATATCATGGCAGTCAAAATATTTGAAGCCGATGGTAGTTGAATCTGTAATATTGGCAATATATCCAACTTCTTCGTCTCCATCCCTGCCGTCCTGCATTACTCGTGGAAAATTCCCTTCGCCCACATAAACTGATGGGGTATCGGTAAACAGATTACATGCAAGATAAGCGGGGTATTCGCCTTTACCCTCAAGCGGACCTCCATTTAAACCGCAGGAGGTAATTTTTACCTGTGGAATACTGCCGTCCGGCATAATCTGCAGCTTTTCAGCACATCCCTGTCTGCTGTACCAGGTATTATTGGTATGCCTGTGATAAAAAATGTACCAGTCCTCTCCGATCTGCACAATACTTCCGTGATTATTGGCACCGTAAGCTGTTGGCATATCTGCCGGCTTGTAGGTATCGATGTGTAGATCACAATTGCTGACAATAACTCCGCCATAGACAAAGTCCCTAGTAGGATTCTTGCTGGTGGCATAACATAATTCGTGCATTAATATGGATGAATAGACAAAATAATAGGTGTCACCTACTTTACGGATGGAAGGTGCCTCAAAAAACTCATGTCCCTCAAATCCGGTACCGGCACCATATTCACAGCCGGGGGCCACAAACACCGGAGCTTCCCTGATCGTCAGCATATCTGCTCCCAACACCGTAGCCATAGCTCCGGTACGGGATTTATCACCTTTTCCGCAAAATCCGGTATAAATATATGTCACATCTCCTTCCGTCAGAACCCCCGGGTCAAACTGGGGCTCATCACCTTCCTTTTCGCCCAGACGTGTGCCATCTTCATAATGAACATAGCCATAAAATTCATACTTTCCTGCCGGAGTATCACATACAGCAACTGAAACTACCGAAACCTTGTCCAACACGTAATAAAGATAGTACCTTCCGTCCGGTCCCACAGTAACATCCGGGGCATACAGACACATTTTGCCTTCCGGGTTCAGCGGATCGGCTGTCTTCGGATAAATCACACCCTCATATCTCCAGTTGCCCAGGTCATCGACCGGAGCTGACCAGCACACATAGTCTCCCATGCAGAAAACATATCCGTTAAAGTAATCATGGGATCCGTAAACATATACGCGATCGCCAAAAACATAAGGTTCTCCGTCCGGAATATACTCCCAGGACGGTAAATATGGGTTAAACGCTTGTTTTTTCACTTTGATATCCTCCTTTGCAAGCCTAATCCATGTACATTGTTTCATAAAGCAAATTACTGGGTGCTAGTTTAAGCCCTCAAGCTGACCACACGATCATAGTCATATCCTCGATCCGGATTCACCTTTCCGGCATTCAGTTCGAAATAAACCACACCGTTTTCGTTTACAGGAAGCTCTACGCAGATATTTCCATCCTCCTGCTTTTTACGCTCTGTTTTTACAAAAGGTCTGGATGATTCCCGAATCAGCTTCGTCTGTTCCTCACTCAGATTGGCAGGTTCTCCCATATCATGCCATACCTTCAAGGGATTACATGTTTCCTCATCTACCGTCTTAGTCAGGAAGCAGTACTCCTCCTGTTCAGCCGGAAATGTAAACTCCAACAGCATTTTTTCTTTACCCTGTTCTGTACTTTTACGGGCAATATTCCAGGCTACACCTAGATAATCACCGTTTGCACGTTTCAAAACGACAATATTGTCATCCTTATATACACAATTGGCTTCACTTTCCTCAAGCTTTTTGTAAAAAGCAAATGTCCAGAAGGTCGGCTTGGTAATACAGCCATTGGCAACCAGTCCAAAGCCGCCGTGGAATGGTGTAAAAGGAACTCCCAGCTCTTCAAACACATCACCAAATGTCCAGTAGGAATAGGATTCATTCACATCTCCCAATCTGGAAAGCTGCTGTGCTATAAAGGCCGCATTCAGGTTTGTATCATGAATGACGCCCTGAGGAGTATAGGAGCTATTGAACTCCGTGATATGAATCTGCAGACCCTTATATTCCGGGAAACTGTCAATAATATCTCTGGTTGTTTTTAAATTGGCAAAGCCGTCCTCTGCCTTCATCAGTTCAGAATATGCATAATGTCCAATACATTCCGGCGGATCAATGGTGTAATGATGTCTGGTTACGAAATCCACAGGTATGTGATTCTCATGGCAATATTCCATAAATGCCTGAATCCATTTCTCATCCGTTCCTCCACAAACAGCAGGGCCTCCTACACGGAATCCCGGATTCACTTCCTTTATGGCATCAAAGGTTCTATGGAACAGCTTAAAATATTCCTGCATATCCGCATTTTCCCAGAAGCCGCAAAGATTGGGCTCGTTCCATACTTCAATGGGCCATTGAATAACTTCCTCTTCTCCATAGCGTCCCATCAGATGCCGCAGCAATGAATGCACCATATTACACCACATATCATAATCTTTTGGAGGAGTGGTATTTCCCTGCCAGTAAAAGATAGTCTGGCTTCCACTTGCCAACTTTTTAGGCATAAACCCCAGTTCAAGAAAAGGTCTCAGCCCCACCTTCTTATAGGCATCCATTACTCTATCCAGATAAGTATAGTTGTACTCGACCCTTACCTTACCATCCTCCTCATAGGTCTGAAAGATTGCCATATCATCACAGAATAATCCATGTCCCCGGATATGCTTAAATCCGATTTCCTTTTGAACCAAGCGCAGCTCCTCCTGATATTCTTCTGTCAATGCAAGCCCCATTCTTCCGGTTCCCACACAATAATCTACATTATTGTGAAAAAAGGCCTTTGAATCCTTTGTAATCACGATCTTTTTTCTGTCATTCTCTGTTGCTCCACCAAAATTTACCATGCATGTATCTCCTTCTTCTAAATCATGTTCCTATGCAGTCACGCATCAGATGTCTGACCGCTGCACGATCCGCAGCTCTCTTATGACGATTGCCATATTAATCTGATACTATCGCATTGATTTAAAGTTTCCAATGATTTATACTATAAGAAAATTGATATATCCTCTGATGTATCAGAGCGGAGATTCCAGATGACTGAAATTGAATTTGTCGGCTACAGTGCCGTTCACCCCTCAGATTTTATATATGATGTTCCGAATGGCTTTACAGGCTATCTTCTGCTTCTTTTCGACTCTCCCT
>JAEDCN010000013.1 GCA_016294105.1 Treponema sp. | reverse complement strand
GGAGTCAGTGCTACCGGAATCTGGTAAGTCAAAGCCACTAGCTGAATCTTCGGTTGCAGGACTGTCTAAGTCTGGTAGATCAAAGCCACTAGCTGAATCTGTGGAAGCGGGACTGTCGAAGTCTGGCAGATCAAAGCCACCAGCGGAATCTGTGGAAGCGGGACTGTCGAAATCTGGTAGATCAAAGCCACCAGCGGATTCTCCAGAATCAACAGCATCAAGTGCATCCAAAGGTGAAAGCTCCTCCACAGGACTTGGGGAACTTGGATTAAGAATTGCATCCAACTCTGGGAAGTCGCTGAAATCCATTGCAGTAGCTGGCTCTGGGTTCAACAGGCTGTCTAGTTCAGGTAAACTTGAATAATCCGCTGGCTCATTTTCGCTCACAGTGGAAGGAGAGAGCTCATCTATAGCTCCATCCTCTGAGTTATTGGAATCATTGGGAAGCGGCATTCCTAAAACAAAGTCGTCGGAGTCGTCTTCTTCGGATATGTCAACGGGAAAAGGAATGCGAACAATGGGCTCTCCCTTTTCCTCTCGAATTGTGAGTTCATTTCCTAAATTTGCTACATCTTCGCTGAACTGTTTCAGCTGCTCTAATCCCGGCATCTTATTACTTATACCCCGCTGGAAAATTTGCGTTCATCATATCATCGGCTTTTTTATAGCTTCCCTTTAGTTTTCCTGTTAAAGAAGGAAGCCATTAACTTATGGATAAAACCGATTTTGTAAAGCCCTCATGACTATAGTTTTCAAGTAATATGCCGATATATATAAACGATTATGAAGAAATTTCTTACATTGCTTTTGTTGATTTCTACCCTCCTCCTGTTGGCTCTGCCAGCACAGGCTCAGGAGTCAACAATGGATTCTTATACCTACAACAATCTCATTGCTCGCATAGATAAGGTTGGCTCCCCCATCATGGTGGACGACTACATCATTTTCACTGCCGACAGCAAGCCTCGCCACGTGGGCATTGCCTTTGACTTTGAAAACTTCAGAACCATTCACTCCTTCCAAAAGGTGAACACCACAGATGTAGACGGAAAGGTTGTGCAGTCCGTGTACTTCTACATTTTGGAAGTGCCCAAGGGCTTGAAAAATGTATCTTATCGGCTGGTTATCGATGGACTGTGGACTATAGATCCCAACAACGAACACCAAACCTTTGATACAAAGTCAAATCTGATTCTTTCCACCGTGGCAGTACAGCGGCAAGAGGTCCCCACCACTGAAACGGTGAAGAAAAACCTTGTACGCTTTGTGTACCAGGGGCAATCTGGGCAGATTATCCGCTTGGGAGGAACCTTTACCAACTGGGATTCTTCCATCTACGTTATGAGGGAAACAGCCCCAGGACTTTATGAATTGGAAATTCCCCTGCCACGGGGAACCCACTACTATGCCTATTACGACGGTATGGCTTCCTTTTTGGACAAGACAAACCCTGAACGAGCCTACACTGCCGACGGACGCACTGCCTCCGTCATTACTATAAATTAAGTTATGTCACTGAACTGGAAGGAAATAGACTGCATCCTTGAAGAACTGGAGCTTGACGGCTCCTTTATCCAACAGATTGTGCAGCCCAGCTACGACACCATCGCCTTCCACACCTACAAGAATGGCCAATCAAAGACAATTCTGGTGTGCCTTGCAGCAGGAGCATGCAGAATCCACCAAACCTGGTCGGCGGTGCCTAAAAACAACAAGCCTTTACGTTTTATGGAATTTCTCAAAGCCCGCATCAAGGGTGCACGAATCAATTCCATCTGCCAGCTAGGGCAGGAACGTATCATCAAGCTAGAGCTTTCCCATTGTGGTCAGGAATTCCTGCTCTACATCAGATTGTGGAGCAATGCCGCCAACATGATTCTCACCGACACCAACCATGTGGTTCTAGACACCTTCTACCGCCGCCCAAAAAAGGATGAGGTTAGTGGAGGAACTTTTCAAGAACCAAATCTCCAACCAAAACCCCAGGGAGAGTCATCCAAGGAATGGCAGGTTCGTAGCTTTGACCAGCTGCCAGACTGGGAGAATTTAAGCTTTAACCAAAAGGTGGAGCAATGGTACGGGGAACATGCAGGGCAGCTTTCTTTGGAAGCCTTGCTAGAGCAGGCAGAAAAATTCTACAACTCCCGCCACAGCAAGATGGAGGCCGCCCTTCATCGCCTAGAAAAAAAGCGGGATGAATTCCTTCAAAACCAGCAGTGGAAGCATTATGGCGACTTAATTCTCACCTACGGCCACCTTATTGACGGTAGCCAGGATTACTTGGAATGTGAAGATTATGAAAGCGGCGCTCTCATCAGAATCAAAATCGATCCAAAGAAAAACGCCCAGGAAAATGCTTCCTCCTATTATAACACCTACAAAAAAACAGTGTCTGGTCTTGCCGATTTAGAGCACGACATCCAAAAAGCAAAAAAAGAATTGCTGGACTTGGAGGCCACCTACCAGCAGCTGTGCAAGGAGCCAAATCCCCTGCGGCTGCAGCAAATGCTTCGGAAGCAAACCACTCCCAAGCAACAGGTAGAAAAAAAACGTCCCGGACTTTCCTACCAAGTAGATGACTGGACCATTCTGGTAGGTCGTACCGCCGCAGAAAACGACGAACTTTTGCGCCGCCACGTAAAGGGCTTGGATATGTGGTTCCACACCAGAGATTACGCTGGGGGATACGTCTTTGTAAAGAATCGGCCAGGAAAAACCATCCCCCTTTCCATCATGCTCTGTGCGGGCAATTTGGCAGTGTACCATTCCAAGGCACGAAAGGCAGGCAAGGCTGACTTGTACTACACCCAGGTTAAGCATCTGCGGCGGGCAAAAGACGGTCCCAAGGGCTTGGTGCTTCCCAGCCAAGAAAAAAACCTGTTGGTGCAGCTGGACAAGGAGATCCTACAAAAACTTGAGGCTGCAGCCACCAGCTAGTCCATATTTTATTTGACAGGCAAAAAAGAAGGAATTATAGTAGATTTAGGAGGTTTTTATGTCCACCCTTTGTTACACCGATACCAGCGCCTTGTTCACCGACTTTTACGAGCTTACCATGGCCCAGGGGTACTGGAAAAACCAGATGAACTATCCCGCCGTCTTTGACATGTTCTTTCGACGGCAGCCATTTAATGGTGGATTTTCCGTATTTGCAGGACTTCACACCTTACTGGAAGCACTGAAAGCCTTTTCCTTCAGTCAGGAGGACATTGCCTACCTGGACAGCCTGAATATTTTTGAGCAGGGTTTCTTAGACTACCTAAAAACCTTCCGTTTTTCTGGGGACTTGTATGCCCAAGAGGAAGGCTCCATCGTCTTTCCCAACGAGCCTTTGATTCGTATTCACGCCAACTTGATTGAAGCCCAGATTATCGAAGGGCTGGTGCTAAATCACATCAATTTCCAAAGCTTGGTAGCAACTAAAACTGCCAGAGTTTGGCTTGCCTCCGGAAAGGGCCATATTATGGAATTCGGACTGCGACGAGCCCAGGGACCAGATGGAGCCATGAGCGCTTCTCGTGCAGCCTACATCGGTGGAGCAGCGGCCACCAGCAACGCCCTAGCAGGTAAGCTTTACAACATTCCCGTACTGGGAACCATGGCTCATTCCTGGATCATGTCCTTTCCCTCGGAGCTGGAAGCCTTTGAAAGCTATGCCCAGCTGTATCCAGAAAAATCTATCTTCCTTATCGACACCTACGACACCTTGAATTCGGGCATTAAAAATGCAGTGACCGTGGGGAAAAAGCTGGTAGCCCAGGGCCACAACTTCGGAGTACGCCTTGATTCCGGCGATATCCAATATCTTTCCAACAAGGTGCGAAAATATCTAGATAAAGAAGGGCTCACCAATGCCACCATCTCCGTTTCCAACGAGCTTACGGAGGAAATCATCCAGACACTGGTTCAGCAAAAGGCTCCCATCAACAGCTGGGGCGTGGGCACCCACATGGTTACAGGGGGCAACGAATCCTCCTTTACGGGAGTGTACAAGCTGGCAGCCCGCTACTATCCCACCTCCAACGCCATGGAGCCCACCATGAAGTTCTCCGACAACCCAGAAAAAACCACCAATCCTGGCATCAAAAACCTGTGGAGGCTCTACGACCAAGAAGGCATGGCTAAGTGTGATATCCTTGCCCTTGATGACGAAGAGATTGTAGCAGGAAAAGAACAGCGGTTCTATCATCCTTCGGGAGATTACCGTCAGTTCAGCTTTACCCCAGCCAAGGTGGAATCCTTGTTGAAGCCACGAATCATAAAAGGGGAACTGGTGAACAAAGATGCCACCAACCAGCAGGCCATCCAAGCTGCTAGAGCCACCATGCAACAACAGCTTGTTACCTTGGACGACACCTATAAGCGGATTCTCAATCCACACATCTACAAGGTGTCCGTCACCAAGAATTTGCGTCAGCTGAAAATCAAGTTCATCGAGGAACGGATTAAATAGTTCCCATGAAGCTTTTCCTAAACCTTGCAGCCATTCTTAACCTACTGTTCATGATCTTTGTACTGTTCTTTGAACGGAAAGAAGATTCACGACGGTGGGCTTGGGTTTTGGTGTTGTATTTCCTGCCAGTGGTGGGAATTGTTCTATACATTTTTTTAAGCGGCCATTTTTTCACCAAAACAAAACAGCTCACCCGCATTTCCTATTTTTTTGACGGGCTGACCCGTAATTTCTTTGAAGAGCATAAAGATTTCCTCAAGATTTTCTACCAAGCCCTAGACAATCCCCTGTTGGAGGAATACAAGTCCCTCATCAAGATGAACTTGTTGGGCAATAAGAGCATTCTGGCCATCACTACCTCCAGTCACATCTATTGCTGGGGACAAGACTTGTTCAAGGATATGCTACAGGACATGGAGGCCGCAACCCAAAGCATCTGCGTAGAATCCTTTATTATTCATGATGATGCTACTGGCAAAGCCTTTATGGAGGTACTGTGTCGTAAGGCCCAGCAGGGAGTGGAGGTAAAGCTTCTTTATGACGATGTAGGCTCCTTCCTTACTCCCAAGCACTTCTTCCACCGCCTTACCAAGGCTGGAGGACAGGTTCAGGCCTTCTTTCCCGTAAAATGGCGGCTTCCCCTTTCCATCAATTTCAGAAACCATCGTAAAATCACGGTGATTGATAGGAAAATCGGTTATCTAGGAGGAGTGAACATTGGAGATGAATACGCAAATTGCAGCGGCGGTTCAGCTCCCCTGTGGAGAGATACCCACATCAGGCTCACTGGAACAGTAGTCATGAAGCTCCATGCCATCTTTTTGGTGGACTGGTTCACTATGCCAGCTTGGCACACCCGCCTCAAAAAAACTGAAGATATTGCCCAGCATTTTTCAGTGGAAACTATCCAGCTACTGCAGCAACAGCTTTCCGCAGCACAGAAAGCCATTACCGAAAACAACTTCAAGCCAGAAGGAATCCCCACCCAAATCCTTACCTCTGGTCCCGACAACCTTCGCTCCACGGAAATACAGGATGCTCTGATCCGCATAATTATGGAGGCAAAGCACTATGTCTACATTCAGTCACCATATTTTACCCCAAATCAGGAAATCTACAAGGCATTAAAGCTTGCAGCTCTTTCTGGAGTTGATGTTCGGATTATGGTGCCAGACCAGTGGGACAAATTCTACGTGCGGGAAGCTGCCTATCAGTTTATTTGGGAAATGCTGGAATTTGGCATTAAATTTTATCACTATCAGGGCTTTATTCATTCAAAAACCCTTGTTTCTGACGACAAAGTTTGTACCATAGGTTCCACCAATATCGATATCCGTAGCTTTGACCTGCACTTTGAGACAAATGCAATCTTCTACGACCAGAACGTGGCCTGCCAATGTCGACACATCTTTGAACAAGACATGGAACACAGCCGCCAGGCAAGCTCCCAGTGGTTCCGCTCCAAGCCATTGATCCGTCGGCTGCTGTGGCCCTTCTTCAAGATGTTCTCCCCCTTGATGTAAGCCCTGTCTTCCGCTCCCTTCTAAGGCCACCCTGGGCATAAAAAAAGAGCTGCTATACAGCAGCCCTCTTCCATTTAATCAGCATGAAAACCTTCCCCTTCAATTTGATAGCTTTACAAGCTACCCATTGGCAAGGACATAACAAAAAAAATTATACCTTCTTTGTTACGTAACCACTTCTCAAGCAGCGGGTGCACATCTTGATAGTCATGGTGGTTCCACCGATCTCAGTCTTTACCTCAACAAGGTTTGGTTTCCAAATACGGCGTGTATGATTATATGACTTACTCACTTTATTACCGCTCAGAGAACCCTTTCCGCAAATTTCGCATCTTCTGGACATAATAAACCTGCCTATAAAATATCTGAAGCAACATGATAACAAAAAAAGGCGATAATGTCAAATCATTACCGCCTTTCAAACCATATTTCCTTACTTTATTTTGCAGCAAATACTAACAATGTAGTTCCATCCTTACCAATCAACTGTAGCTCATCTCCGGACCATACATAATTAGCAGTCTTATTCAAGAGATTGGTATATACCTGCTCAAGAACAGCAGCCTCACCAGAAGGAGCTGCCATTCGGGTTGTACCAATATCCTGGAAGGAAATTGCCCGCAGAGTATAATCCACGGTGTAATCACCTACGATGAAATTGCTTCCAGAGAAACCGCTAATATCCATCTTGTTGCCAAAGGAAAGCTCAGGCACATTTTTGGATTGGTCCACGGAGCACACTCCAATTCCGTCAAAGTAGGCAATCAGCTTCCACTGGCTTCCGTCAAACTTGAACTTGCTGAACAGCAGGGCGGTCTCTCCGCTGGACTTGGCAATCTCCATACCCTGACCATCGGCAGAAATACCAAACATATCGGCATCAGTCAAGGTTTCAAGGTACAGCCGCTCAAATTCCTCCAAAGGAGCAGGGCCTGCCATCTGGGTCAACCAGAAAGATCCTCCAGAATACGTGGTTCCTTCGATGGTAACAGGTCCACCATAGTTATTTACGCCAGCAACACCAGCAACATCATAGCTATAGGAGCCCATGTCTGGAACAGTGGCTGAAAAAGTAACAGTTACTCCCTGGGGAATAATCAACTCCGATCCACTTCGCAGGACAGAGGTAAGTCTCCAGTCACCTGCAATACCAGCCTCATCAGTGGCAACAGTTCCCTTAGTTGAAGCACAACCTGTAAACATTATGCCTCCTACCAATAAAACCACTACAAAACAAAAAAAACAACTTCGTAACTTACTCATACGTCTCACTCCTGTAAAAGTTTACCATGGTTTTCTACTTCTTAGTATACGTCATAAAATGAAGTCATGCAACTGTGCAGTTGCCATGTAACGATGTTTGTGGTATCATGACGGGAGTTTTTTTAAATGAGGTTGTACTATGGATTCACATGAAATCACCATGGAAAAGATTGTAAGCCTTTGCAAGCGCCGAGGCTTTGTATTTCAATCATCAGAGATTTACGGCGGACAGGCTGGGGCCTGGGATTACGGCCCAATCGGTATTGAGCTGAAGAAAAATATACAAAATGCCTGGTGGAAGGAAATGACCCAGCTTCACGACAACATTGTGGGTCTTGATGCCGCTATTTTGATGCACCCCCGTGTTTGGGAGGCTTCTGGACACGTAGCCAACTTCTCCGATCCCTTGGTAGACTGCAAGCAGTGTAAGATGCGTTATCGTGCTGACACCATGGATCAGGATGCCTTGGCTGCCAAGAAATGTCCCAGCTGTGGCGGAGAGCTCACCGAGCCCCGTGCCTTCAACCTCATGTTTAAGACCCACATTGGGCCTGCTGAGGATACTGCCAGCATTGTGTACCTGCGTCCAGAAACAGCCCAGGGTATCTACGTAAACTACAAGAACATTATCCAGTCCAACCGCATGAAGGTTCCCTTTGGAATCGCCCAGGTAGGAAAGGCTTTCCGTAATGAGATTGTTACCAAGAACTTCATCTTCCGTACTTGCGAATTCGAGCAGATGGAAATGCAGTTCTTTGTAAAGCCTGGTGAAGACGACAAGTGGTTCCAGTACTGGAGAGAGCAGCGCTGGAGCTTCTATAAGAAGTACGGTATCCGCATGGAAAAACTACGCTGGTATCACCACGAAAAGCTGGCTCACTATGCCAAGGATGCCTACGACATTGAATACGAATTCCCCATGGGCTTCCAGGAGCTGGAGGGAATCCACAATAGAACAAACTTCGACTTGACTCAGCATACCGAATATGCAGGCAAAGACTTGCAGTACATCGACCAGGACAATGGTGCAGAACGATATATTCCTTACATTATCGAAACCTCTGCTGGTCTTACCCGTAACCTGCTGATGTTCCTGTGCGATGCCTACGAAGAGCAGAATGTGGCTAAGGAAGGAGAGCCAGAGGATTACAGAACTGTTCTCCACTTCCACCCAAAAATTGCTCCTATCACCGTTGCAGTGTTGCCCTTGATGAAGAAGGACGGCTTGGCAGAGCTAGCTAAGGAAATCCAGAACGAGCTGAAGGAAGACTTTGTAACAGACTACGACCAGTCTGGAACCATCGGAAAGCGCTACCGTCGCCAAGATGAAGTAGGAACTCCCTTCTGTATCACTGTTGACCACGATACAAAGGAAGATGGTACTGTAACCATCCGTTTCCGTGACTCTATGGAGCAGGTACGTGTGCCCCGCAGTGAACTGATTCAGCGTCTCCGTGACGAAATCAAGAACTACCAGAGTCCTTCACGGAAGTAACGGTCCGAATCTATGGAATACGTGGTTCTAGGACGAGCCAACCTATTGATAAGCCGTATTGCCCTTGGTGCATACGGCTTGCAATATGTGGAAAGCGATGAGGCTGCTGCAGAACTAGTTACTATGGCATATCAAGGTGGTATCAATTTCTTTGATACTGCCCGCCATAAACCCCTCAGCGAAACACGTTTGGGCATGGCTGTTCAGTCAATCCAACGGCAGAACATCATTCTCGCTACCAAGTCCATTGCAACAGATGGTGTAAGCCTTGAGGCCGACATAGAAGCTAGTCTTGATGCCATGCACTGTGACTACATCGATTTATACCAAATCGAAAACCACGAATTTGTTCCCACAGAAAAAAGTCAAGACGGCTTATACAAGGTTTTAAAAAAGTATCAGGAAAAAGGAAAGATTAGACATATTGGCTTTGTTACCGAGTCTCCAGAGTTAGCTCAAATTGCGGTAGACAGTGACCTGTACGAAACTTTGCAGCTTCCTTTGAATGTTTTAACACCAGAATTGAATGTTGAGATTGCAAAAACCTGCGAACAGCGGGATATAGGCTTCATTGCTATGCAGCCCCTTTGTGGAGGCGTATTCAGGAATGTTCCCTTGGCCTATGGATTTTTGCGTCAATATGAAAACGTCATTCCCCTGTGGGGAACACGGCTACCAGAGGAATTACAGCAGATTCTGTACTTTGAAAGCCATCCACCAGTCATTGACAAGAAATTCCTGGAAGAAACCCAGCACAATCGGATGCTGTTCTCCTAATACATTACAGAGTCTTAGCAACCTCTACGATATCAGCCTGCTCCTGCTTGTTCAGTACACGAATAATCCGCAATCCAGTATCGCTTGTTTTGATGGTCACTAGGTTTCCATCCTCATCTCGTTCACCTACCAGTTGCACAATGGGACACTTAGGATTTTCTGGATTCACATCTGAAACACGACCAATTTTTCCGTTGGACAAGAACACATAGGAACCTACAGGAAACAAAGAAAGGCTGTACAATAGCGCCTTGATAACAAGCTCGTCGTACTGCTTTGTCTGGTTCTTCAACAGCTCTACTATGGCCTCAAAGGAACTTGCAGCCTCTTTGTAGGTTCTGTGGGCAGTAATGGCCTCAAAGGAACAAACCACGGCAATAATCTTTGCATACAAGGAAATTTTGTCACGACTAATGTGACGAGGATACCCCGTTCCATCCTCCTTTTCGTGGTGCTCTAGAACAGCAAGACAAATACTCAGGGGAACATCCATCTCCTTGAGGATAGTGTAGGAAATGATGGGATGGGTATTCAGCAAATTCTTTTCTACAGGTGAAAGCTGCCGCCGTGACAGATACAGCTGACTTGGCAGACGAATCATTCCAATTTCATGGAGGATACATGCCGTTGCTAGCTCAGTCATCTTAGAAACAGTCATGTGGAGCTGAAGCCCCACGGTAATGGCCAAAACAGCAGAACGCAGGGAATGAGCTATCAAGAAATTCTTTGGTTCATTATCGCAGCTAGGATGCACCTGCAGAACATAACGGCGGTTAGCCTTTACGAAAATGCACAGTTCTTTTGCCTTCTTAGACAGTAGCTCCATGTCAATGGTTCTGTGGGTTGCATAGCGGGTGTAAATATCCAAGATAAAATTCCAAAATTCATTGTATACATTTTGGACAACGCTCATTCTATGGGTATCATCAGAAATATGGGAAAAATCGTAGCGACTTTCTATGTCGGAAGCTCCCGTTGAGGAGATTTTATCAGTAACAGACACCAATTCCTTTATGCCCATGTCCTCCATGGATACATCTTCAATAGGGGTGGACAAGGAAGGAGTTACCTTTGCTGTAACGGAGGAGACATGCTTTTGGTTTTCCATGAGGGCACGGTCGGACACGGAGAAATTTCCGTTGGAATAAACTTCGGTAAACTGCCAGTCCTTTAAAGCCTGAATTGTGCCCTTGGGAAGGGCACTCCCACGAGTCAGGAGAAGAAAAGTATTATCTAGAAATAAGTCGTCAGTAAAGCGGTTATTTTCTTTGAGTTCCAAAACTTTAAACGAATTCATGCCTTCACCTTTGAATAAAATACTCCTTTTTATTCTATCGGAAAGAAAATATAAATTCTACATCAGAAAGCATAAAAAATGGCTTGCAGTACAAAACCACAAGCCAAATCAAGACAAAATACAGTAGACTAACGCTTACGGCGTCTGGATGTCGATACCGCCGTACAGGCCCTCCCACCGTACAATAATAATATCGGAGAGGAAATTTTGAACTTTAGAAAAACTTAAAAATCTTTGGAAAAAATTGAAAAAAAAGAGTACACTATATCCATGCATATTCAGGAACAAAAGGCCATTTTACGAAGAGCCATGAAACAACGGATTGCCTCTCATCAGCAGCTACAAAACAACAAACAAGAGGAAGCATCAGCCTTACAGCTACTGATTCAAGAGCCTCACTACCAGCAGTCCACTTCCATTTTGGCCTATGCCGCCTTACCAGGAGAATTTTCCGTAGACCAGCTGATTCAACAGGCTCTGGAAGTGGGGAAAAAGGTCTTTCTACCAAAATCCTATCCTAAGGATTGCTCCATGGAATTCCATCGGCTGAAAAACCACCTCCCCTACAGCCAGCAAGTTGTTTATGGAAGCTACGGTATCCGTGAGCCTGATTCAACCCTTGAAAAATACCAAGAATCAGACAAAACGCTGATCCTTGTTCCAGGACTGGCTTTTACCAGAACAGGACAACGGCTGGGTCGTGGAAAGGGCTATTACGACAGATTTTTGGGTCGCCTCCATACACATAACTGTAGCTTTATGGGTGTTTGCTATCAGTGGCAAATTGTGGAACAGCTTCCTACCGAAGAAACAGACATACAGCTTGACTTTCTTTTGACCCCACAGGAACTGATTTACTGCAAAAATAATTTTATTTAGATTTTTTTTGAAAAAAAATTATTTTTCTTTGTAATTCCCTTGACATTTTTTTTTGATTGCTATATTATCATTCATACGTTCAGCAATGAACAATGCTCCCTTAGCTCAGTTGGTAGAGCAATGGACTGTTAATCCATGTGTCGCTGGTTCAAGCCCAGCAGGGGGCGCTTAGGCAACCGTAAAAGGTTGCCTTTTTTTATCTTGTCAGCTATTCTCCGTACCTTAAAAACTAAAATCTATGTACAAAGAATCTACCTCGATTGTAAAAAAAAACTGAGGGTGCTATACTCCTGCTGTTATGGAAAAGAAAGACTACAAGATTTCAGACTTGGTAGAGCTTTTTTTCGTTTTCTTCAAAATTGGAGCTGTTACCTTTGGTGGTGGCTACGCTATGCTTCCCATGCTGGAGCGTGAATTGGCAGATAAACGGAATTGGACTACCAAGGAAACAATGCTGGACTATTACGCCATTGGCCAGTCCACTCCCGGTATCATTGCGGTAAATGTGGCCACCTTCATCGGTTTTAATAAGGCAGGTCTGTTGGGTGCCACCATTGCCACCGCAGGCATTGTAACCCCATCCATTATCATCATCAGCCTGATTGCCGGCTGCATCAGTAATTTTTCCCAGATTCAGTGGGTACAAAAGGCTTTGGCGGGAATCAACGTGGCGGTGGCAGCCCTTTTAACCAAGTCCGTGTGGGAGTTTAGCAAGAAGGCCGTTAAAAACATTTGGGGCTTGTTGTTGCTTTTAGGAGCCTTTGCTTCCATGTACTTCTTTGGTGTGGAATCCATTGTGGTAATCCTTGTCAGTGCCGCCTTAGGCATTTGCTTTTCCTTTTTGTCTGCAAAGAAAAAGGCTCAGGAAAAAAAGGAGGCTGAATCATGACAGTGCTGCAATTAATGCTTACATTTTTTTACGTTGGACTTTTTACCATTGGTGGTGGCTTGGTAGCCATTACCTTGATGTATGGCCCCATTGTGGAAGGCGGACTCATTTCCTCTGAGCAATTCTACAACATGGTGGCTATTTCTGAATCCACACCTGGCCCCATCGGCATAAACATGGCCACCTACATTGGCTACGAGCTTTATGGTGTGGCTGGAGGCATTGCAACCACTGTGGCCACGGTGCTCCCCTCCCTCATCATCATTACCATCATTGCAAAATACTTCAACCGGTTCCAAGACAAGCCCTTAGTAAAGGCAGCCTTCACTGGATTACGCCCAGCCACCAGCGGAATGGTTTTGGTAGCAGCAGTACAGGTCTTTATCATTGCCATACTGAATGTTCCAGCCTTCCAAGAAACTGGCTCTATAACTCAGCTGGTGGCTCTGCCACAGGCAATCTTTTACCTAGTGGCTTGTATCCTGCTGTTTAAGACAAAGCTGAGCCCCATCGTTATGGTGGTGGCAGGAGCAATTTTCGGAGTGCTTGTACTATAATTTCTAAAAAAATAAACCTGCAACTTTCCCAGCATTCTGAGGAAGCTGCAGGTTCACTTTCCTATCGAATTTCCAAGCTATTTTTTCAGCAGCTCAGAGGCAGTGGTAACAATTCCAGCCAAGCCCTGCAAATCAGAGGGAATGATGAGCTTGGTGGATTGACCGTCGGCAACCTTTTCCAGTGCTTCCAAGCTGCGGAGGCGGATAAGGCCCTCGTCTGGCTGCACCGCCTTGATTCGCTCCAAGCCTTCTGCGGTAGCTGTTTGCAGGGCCAGAATAGCCTGAGCTTCACCTTCTGCTTTGCGAATGGCAGCCTCTTTTTCTGCCTCCGCCTCGAGAATCATGGCAGCCTTCTTTCCTTCTGCCACAAGAATTGCAGACTGCTTCTGTCCTTCTGCAATGAGGATTGACTCACGACGCTCTCGTTCAGCCCGCATCTGCTTTTCCATGGCTTCCTGAATGGTTTCTGGTGGAATGATGTTCTTTACCTCCACTCGGTTTACCTTGATTCCCCAAGGGTCTGTAGCCTCGTCCAGAATACTTCTCATACGAGTGTTAATAACGTCACGGCTGGTAAGGGTTCCATCCAGCTCCAGCTCACCGATAATATTACGCAAAGTGGTAGCAGAAAGGTTTTCTATGGCGTTCATGGGATTTTCCACCCCATAGGTATAGAGCTTGGGATCTGTAATCTGGAAATAGATGACGGTATCAATCATCATGGTAACATTGTCCTTGGTGATTACAGGCTGGGGTTGAAAATCCAGCACCCGCTCCTTCAAGGAAACCTTGTTTGCAATGCGGTCAATGAGGGGGACCTTTACGTGGATTCCCACACCCCAGGTGGTAAGATAGCCACCAAGCCGCTCAATGATAAAGGCCTGGGACTGGGGGACAATTCTGATATTCTTGATGATGATAGCCAGCAAGAACACAATCAGGGCAATAATAATGGGTAAAAACATATACTCCTCCTAAAAATCATTCTATAGTTATTTTGTAGCGTCATCGCTACTCATCTTCTAAAACAACTTTCCCTACAACCAAGGTAACACCTTCTATGCGCTCCACAATGCAGGTGGAATCCTTGGCAAGGGCTTTTCCGTCAACAGAGCGGGCAGACCATTCCATGCCGTGGATTTTTACCAAGCCCTTTTCAAACTCCGTAATATCCTTTAAAACCAAGGCCCGCTGTCCAACCAAGGAGTCGGCATTTGTTTTTTCACGGCCAACCTTCAGCTTTTTTACTGCTACAGGCCGACTGAAAATCAACAGCACCGAAGAAATTATCAGGAACAGGAGAATCTGCCAAAGAAAGGGAATGGGCAGGGGCGACAAAAACAGCATCACCAAGGCACCCAATGCAAACCAGATGGTGGCAAGTCCAAAGGTAGCCACCTCTATGGCAGTAAACAAGATTACAAGAAAGAGCCAAAACCAGGGCAAATATTCCAATATGAAACTCATAAAAATAGTATAAGACAATCTATTCGATTTGTCATTAAAAAAATTAATACTTGCAAAATTAGAAATTTCAATATATTATGGAGAAATACAAGTTGTTTTGTGTGAGGAGTCGTATGATGAAGAAGATATTATTGTTGGCCCTGTCAACAGCATTTCTTTTCGCTTCCTGTTCCTCTGCTCCCGAAGCAGTGCCGCAACAGGAACAGGAGCCTGTAGCCCAGACTGTTGTTGAGGAAACAAAACAGGTTCAAGAGGCGGTAACTCAGGTTGTGGAGGAGACAATTCCACAGGAGCAGGAAAAAGGAGAGGAGATTTTGGAGGAGGTATTCCAGAATCACCGCCAAACCTTGGTGCTTGAGGGTGCAAAGGAATACAAGGTTCAGTATGGTGATACCCTTTCTAAGATTGCAAACAAATTTTATGGAAAGGAGAATGGATATTATTTCCCCATCATTATGTTGGCTTCCGCTGATACCGTTCAGGATCCCGACACCATCGAGCCTGGAATGGTGTTTACTATTCCTGATTTGAACAAAAACCTGAAGGAAACATCAGTACATCCAAAGCTGAAAGAGTTCTTTACAGAAATTGCTGATGTGTACAAGAACAAGAAGACTGCATCTGCTCCCACTATCCGCAGAGAATTGCAGAAGATTGCCCAGTCCCTCTAAATAAGGATTGGTGAAACCATGCCACTGGTGAATAAAATCACTGGTGGAATTTTTTTTTGCAAAAATAGATACAAATATGGAGATTTATTGCCATCTTGACCCAAAAGCAATACTGTCGTATATTTAAGTGTTATGTCAGAATCAAAAGATAAACCAAAGGGTGGCGGTTTTTTCCAGAGGCTTTTAGATAGCTTCATTAAAAACAGTGATCCTGAGCTGGAAAAAAAGCGTTTAATGAAGCTCATTGCAAAGGAACTTTCAAAGACAAAGTATAAGTTCTATAAATACAGTACTGATGAGGTACTGCCGGCCTTTGCAAAGACCTTCTTTACCATTTACAAGACAGTAGCTCCTGGAAAGATTTATTTTCAGGCCAACATGAATCCCTTGCTCTATCAGCGGATGGTTATTACCGCCATGATGACAGACAAGCATCTTGACCTTGTGGAGCAGCTTTCCGAGGAAAATATTCTTTCCGAGGCAAAGAATGTTTCCTTGAATCAGCTTAAAATCCAGATAAAGGAAAAATGCGAAACCTTGTTCACCTATTTTGATGCTAACATGATCAATCGCATTGACACCATGTATTCCCAGCTGATGCTGTTCAAGTCATTCTGCGAATATGATTACTTTTTCATGCTGAAGAAGTTCGATTCCTCCCTGCGGGAAAATGACTTTTCCATAACACCCCAGTTTGAGGCCATTACCGGGCGTTACATTGTAGATGACCTGCAGGATTTCCTGTCCATTGCATACAGCATTGCCCAGTACGACAACTGGAACGACTTGTTTACCTTACTGAAGAAAATCAAAGACGTGGAGCCTGTAGCAAAAAGCACCTGGAACCGGCTGGTAAATAGAATGCAGGACATGCAGCATAGCCGTGTCTTTGAGATGATGATTCAGCTGATTCAACAGAATCCAGGCTATGTTACCAAGCCAGGAAAAGGCATTGAGCATATTACCGAAAAATACATTGATGCTATTCGGCAAGAGGCAGAAAAAACCCTGTCCCGCATTCAGATTGAGCAGAAATCCTCTAAGATTGATTCCTTGGTAAACTCCATCTTTGGAACCACCACTATTGTCCGCATGAAAAACTACACGGAGGAACAAAGTGCCGTCTTTGAGCGACGTAATATTGGTTCCTTCAGCTACCAGCAGCCCATGAACTACATGAAGGCCTTCCTGTTGGACTACATCAAGAAGGATGTGCGTGAATTAGCTGACTTGATTCTGGTACGTGGAAAATGGTCTACTTCCAGTCTTTCCACTCCCATGTCTGAAGCTTACCACCAGACACTGGAGCTTTCCAACAAGATTGTGGAATTTGACGAAACCTTGGCAGACGGTAGCGTTATTAACGGCAAGCTCAAAACATTGCTGACACGCTGCGAGCGGGACAAGGAGGCCATGAACATTATCCGAACCATCTTGAAGGATACCAATAGTGCCGCCCGTGATATCCTTGTGTCGGGAACCCAAGAAATCATCACCTTTGCCCGCAACCTAAAGGCAGTACTGGAGGATTATGCAAAGCCCCATCCAGAGCTTGTTATCAACTGGAAGGAGCTGGAGCATTTTGCCGATTACAATATAAAAAATCAGGCAGTGGCTATCTACAAAAAGCTCCACCTTTTTGTAACCCTTATGCAAAGCCTTTTGGCCAACAAAGAAATCTAAAGCATCCTACCCCAGTTTTTCTGGGGTATTTTTTTGTTCAAATAATTTTTCATCAAGAGGCAAACACTTTTCAACGATTGGGACAAAAAAAGAGAGGGATTCCTGAGAACCTCTCAAGAATCCCTCTCATTCAAGCAGTATAGGCTTATGTAATTAGAAAGCCTTTACAACTTCGCCATTGGGATAGCGGCTGGCAATAAAGTCAAGGATTTCCTGGCTCTGAAGGGCCTTTACCAAGGCAACAACACGAGCGTCAGTCTGGTTTCCGTCCTTTACAGAGATGATGTTTACATAGGGGGAATCAGCACCCTCTACAAACAAGCCGTCTACACTGGCAATAAGACCAGCGGGAATGGCATAGTTACCGTTGATAACGGCAGCGTCTACGTCAGCAAGGATACGAGGCATGGTAGCTGCTTCCAGCTCGGTGAACTTCAGGTTCTTGGGGTTGTCCACAATATTGATGGGAGTAGCAGTGATTCCAGCGGCAGGATCCAGCTTGATAAGACCAGCAGACTGCAGCAACAGCAATGCACGACCTTCGTTGGTGGGGTCGTTGGGAATAGCAACAGTAGCACCGTTAGCAAGGTCTGCCAAGGACTTTACCTTCTTGGAATACAAAGCCATGGGCTCAATGTGAATTCCACCAGCGTTTACCAAGTGATAGCCACGCTCCTGGTTGAAGGAGTCCATGTAGGGCAAGTGCTGGAAGAAGTTAGCATCAATCTGTCCGCTTTCCAGGGCCTCGTTAGGAGTTACGTAGTCAGTAAACTCCATTACCTTCAAGGTGATTCCCTGAGCAGCCAAGTCATCTACCACCAGCTTGAGCATTTCGGCATGAGGCTCTGGAGTGGCTCCAACGGTCAAAGTATTTGCGGCCTTATCCTTTCCACCACCTGCAAAGAGGCTGGCAGCAACCAACGAAACGATTAAAGCAGAAAAAATCTTCTTCATTTAATACATCTCCTAAAATATTTTCTCTAATCCTATTGAATTAGTATGAATTACTATATAACCAAAACTCACCAATAATGTCAAGCAAGAAAGGTGACAGAAGGTTACAGGCTTTGCAGACTACCGCTTTGCCATGAGTCTGGCACTAATGCGGGAACCAATGAGCTGAATTACCTCAACCATAATCAGGATGATGATGACGGCAGGAATCATAACCATGGGCTGGTTCCGCTGGTAGCCGTAGCGAATGGCTAAATCTCCCAAGCCACCGCCACCGATGGCTCCTGACATGGCAGAATAACCGATGAGGTTGATGATGGTAAGGGTAACACCAGACACCAGAGAGGGCAAGGCTTCTGGCAATAGCACCTTCAGAATAATCTGGGAATTGGTGGAACCCATGGCTCGTGCTGCCTGTACCACGCCAGGGTCAACCTCTTTGAGAGCAGTCTCAATGATACGGGCCACAAAGGGGGCGGCGGCAATGGATAGGGGAACGATGGTGGCTGCAGTTCCAATACTGGTACCGATAATTAGTCGGGATAGGGGAAACAACAGAATCATCAGAATCATGAAGGGGAAGGAACGCAGGGCGTTTACAATGCGGGTCAACACCTGATACAAGATGGGCTTGGGCATAATGCCAGTGACAGGGTCGGTAACGCAGAGCAAGATTCCCAGAGGCAAACCCAGTAGCACGGAAAACACCGTGGAGGAAAGCACCATAACCAGGGTTTGGAGGGTAGAAGGCCACACCAAGGACATAATGGTTGAAAAATCCATACAAACTCCTATTTCAAATCGATTCAAAGAGGCTTAAGCTAGCAACACGTACTGTGATCGCTTAAGCCTCCTCCACAATAACGCTCTGCTGCCGAAGAAAGGCCAAGGCTGCTTCCAATTCCTGAGGCTCCCCGTGGATATCCACCAGCAGGGTTCCAATGTCTTGGGTTCTGGAACTACCAGCACCTTGTTGGGTAGCAATGTGCTGAATACCGCCAGCACGAATATTAAACTCCACCTTGAACTGGTGGGCCATACGACTGAGTACAGGCTCTCCAGTGAGCTGATTGATAAAGCGAAGGATATACTTTCCCCCTTCCTGTGACCAACGAACAAGGCCCTCTGTGTGCTCAAGATTGCCGGAAGCAGCTGGAGCTGAAGATTCACTTTCCTCTGGCATAACGCTGAGGTTCGCAAGAAAATCCTTGGTGACAGGAGACTGTGGATGGGAGAAAATCTGGGACACGGAGCCCTCCTCCACCACGACGCCACCGTCAAGGACGGCAACGTAATCGCAGGCATCACGAACAACCTCCATCTGGTGGGTAATCATCACCACCGTCAACTGCATTTTCTGCTGGATTTCACGAATCAGGGCTAGGATGGAGCGGGTTGTTTGGGGGTCTAAGGCACTGGTGGCCTCGTCGCAAAAGAGGATGTGGGGCTTGTTTGCCAAGGCACGGGCAATGGCAATGCGCTGCTTTTGGCCGCCGGAAAGCTGGCTAATGGGAGAATTGGCCCGGTCTGCAAGTCCTACCAATTCCAAGAGCTCTGCCACCCGCTCCTTGATTTGATTTTTAGGTGTGCCGCAAATCTCCAAGGGATAGGCAATGTTTTGGGCGGCGGTACGGGATGAAAAAAGATTGAAGCTCTGGAAAATCATTCCAATGCGACGGCGGCGCTGAATCAGAGCCTCGCCCTTCAGATTATTCACCTGCTGGTCGTCGTACAGCACGGAGCCAGAGTCAGGTTCCTCCAAAAGACTAATGAGGCGCACCAAGGTGGACTTTCCTGCCCCACTTTTACCGATAATGCCATAAATGCTGTTGGAGGGAATGGTGAGGCTTACATCCCGCACTGCATGGACAGCATTACTTGCGGAATCGGCTACATTCTTGGAGCCAGTCTTTCCACCGGGAACAGCATAGGTACGAACAAGATTCTTCAGTGTAATTTGCACAATGCACCGCCTTTAAATAGATTTTGAAATTATACTTTATAGAATGGAATAAATCAATGTAGGGTATAACAGGAAAAAAAACAGCCGGGAATGACAAGTACCCTTCAAGTGAAGTGCACGCCATGAACCCGGCCGCTTTTATGAAAAAGTAAAATTAGTATGTCTTGCAGATAGGCTCGAAGGTGTCTACCTTCAAGGAAGCTCCACCAATGAGACCACCGTCAATGTCGCTCTGTGCCAAAAGGGCTGCAGCGTTGCCAGCGTTCATGGAACCGCCGTACTGAATGGTGGTGGCTTCGGCAACGTCCTTACCAAACATATCAGCCAAGATTCCACGGGTAAACTTGTGGATAGCCTGGGCATCTTCTGGAGTAGCAGTCTTTCCTGTTCCGATAGCCCAAACTGGCTCGTAAGCAATGGTAACCTTCTTCATCTGTTCAGCAGTTACCTCAGCCAAGCCCTTGCGAGTCTGCTCTTCACAAACAGCCTCTGCCTTGCCAGCTTCACGCTCTTCCAGAAGCTCTCCAATACAAAGCACTACATCCAAGCCTTCTGCCAAGGCCAGCTTTACCTTCTTGTTGATCATAGCGTCATCTTCTTTGTAGATGTGGCGGCGCTCGGAGTGACCAAGAATCACTACCTGAACTCCCAAATCCTTTAGCATGGCAACAGAAACTTCTCCAGTGTGAGCTCCAGAAACCTCTGTAGACATGTTCTGGGCTCCCAACAGGATGTTTGTTCCCTTAACCACCTGGGAAACAGCGTCCAGATTAGTGAAGGAAGGAGCAATCATGTACTTGTTCTTTCCGTCCTTAAGGGCTTCTACCAATCCCTTGGCCAATTCAACGGCCTCGCCCTTAACCTTATTCATCTTCCAGTTACCAGCAATGTAGTATTGTCTCATGGCAAATCTCCTATTGGAACTAGTATACCTCTTTCTTTCACTTGTGGCAATGGAGGAATCGAAACCATTTTACCTCTGTGCCCCTAATCCTGAGACACCGCCTTTAGTAGCAGACCCACCCTTGAACATTTGTCTTTAGCACGAGCCTATTCTAAAAACTTGTTATACTCTGCTAGGGCTTCCATAATCCTTTGGTACAAGATACGGCTTTTTTCCAAGGTGGCTCGCTGGGGATTGGATGAAAGACCAGCTTGTTCATAGAGCATGTCCAGCTGCTGTTGACTGGGAAAGGCCAACGCGGCACTTTCGTGATAAGGGCTGGTACGAATTGCTTGATCAATAGTGGCCAACTGAGAAATTATCCTGCTAAAGGCTGCTTCAAAATTAGGTCCATCCTGAAGCACTAAGGTTTCCTGACACAGAGATAAGCCTTTGCGGGCAGCCTTGTAAAGCTGGAACAAACCATCTTTTAACTCAGAGTAAAGCTGGTGAAAATGTCTTTTAATTTCCTGTTGCCTTTCCTGAAATTTTGCTCTAGCTTTTTCTTGGTTTACAAAAAATTCCTGTCTTTCTTGAGGACAGGGAGGCTCTTGCAAAAGGGATTCCAGAGGAAAGGCTTCAATCCCAGGAATTGCCAGACTTTGTGGCGTAAGGGAAAAATTTTTTGTTTCTGGGTGAGCTGCTATCTTACTTTCAAACCACCAAGCGTACAGCTCCATTCGTTGGTCTGTAATTACAGGCTCCCCTGTGTAGGATTTTTTTACAGAAATGTCAGCGGAAAAAAGAGCTGACACCTGGCTGTGCTGACTGGGAATAAGTCGAGTAGAATTTTGGTGGGTCTTTTCTTCAAAGGTGCTCCCATGGGCATGGGTTCTCTTACCAGGAAAGGATAAATCCACCGCAGCTAAAAAGATGCGACGGCAGCCACAGAGCCGAGCCAAGCCCCAGGCACTAGTGGCCACAGAGCCTCCTGCTCCCAGCTCCCCCTTGTCTAGCCCATGGCTTGAAAAAAACTTTCCCACAGGATACAGAGAGGAGCACAGCACCACCTCTTGGCAGGGAAAGCGGAACACAGAAGGATAGGCTGCAACTTCGGTAACCAAGACGGAAGACGGGGATGAAAGGCCTGCAAGATGGCGGGCATTCCAATATTGTGGATCACCCAAAACCACAAAGTCAGGCTCCACTCCAACACGAAGACAGGCTCGCAAAGCCGTATCCACCGCTATCAGCAGGCATCTCTCCTTGATTTCCTTCAGATGGGGAAGAATCTCATCTAAGGAGGGCCCCGCACCCACCACACAGGCATCTAAGTTCCAGCCTAAATTTTCGTAGCGCTTTACTCCGTCGCAGGTAGCCAAAAACTCCAGATTACGACAGCTATTTCTTAGCCACAGCTGGCCGAATTTTTCCAAGGTTCGATTATTGATGGCATCCTTATCTCGGTTTCGCTGAATCAAGGTCTGAAGACCATCAAAATACTGTTGATTATGGCTGGTGTGAGCCTTGTTCCAGATACAGTGACATTTTTCAAGGCCAAAGCTTTCTAAAACCCCCAGTACCGACTGATGTGAGGCCCCCACCAGCAAGGCACATTTTTCCAAGGCAAAGACAGGTTCAAAATCAAGGCTCCACAGAGCTGCAGCAAAACAGGCCACATCAGGCTCCACTAGCACCAGTCCTGCCAAAGGATTTTTCCCGGCTTCCACCTGCCCCCTCATTCCAGCAACAGCTTGAGCTGCAAGTATTTCCTGAGCAAGAGCCGCCAGACCATACCCCAAGCCAAAGCCCATGAATACCGGCACCTGCTTTTGGGAGACTTCCATTTCTTGCAACAGGGATTGAGCCAAACGCTGGCCTTCCTTTTGAGGATCATAGCGAGAATGAAGAGCCTGTCCACCAGATCCAGATGATTCCCCTGTCCAAGCTCCTGTTTTAGCTTGCTTCAAAGTCCAACCACAGGGAAAATCAATCGTTTTTTCAGTTATAACATTGTCTACAGCAGGAAGGGCAGCCAGCAATTCAGCTTCCATCATGTCATAGAGCTGAGGAAATCGCTGCTGTAACAGAGCACAGTTCTTATTCCAGATAGAATTCAATAGTCATGCCCTCCGTTACTGGTGTGCCTGCTGGTGGATTTTGTGCCACCACGTAACCGTCTCCCTTGATAACCACATTCAGCTTGTCATGGGTAAGAAGGGCCGTAAGGTTGCGCTTTGGAATGCCAGTAAAATCTGGCAGAACGTTTACGATTTCTGGTAAGGAGCCAGCTGGCACGGAAATAAGACCAGAATGGGCAAGACTTGCAGCACTTTCACGGGAAAGTCCCATGTGATCAATGATAACGTCTGCGGCCTCTGCCACCACAGGGGCAACGATGCGCCCTGCATAGGTTTCTCCCTTTGCCTTGGTAATAACGATGTACAGAATAATCTGGGGATTCTCCGCAGGAAAAACGGCAATACAGTTGGAGATAAAGTCCGTGTCGCTATAACCACCGGTGGTGGTGTCTATCATCTGGGCAGTTCCCGTCTTTACACCGATGGAAATATCTCCCAAAGCAGCCCTGTGTCCTGTTCCCACCTGGGCGGTGGACTTCATACACTCCAGAATGTAGGCTACAGTGGCATCGCTAAACACCTGCTGGCCAGCTTGGGGCGTGTGCACCAGTACATCATTGTTGTCTTGGTCCGTGATTCGTGACACCACGGAAAGTTCCAGCGGAACACCATGATTAGTGAGCGTAGTGGCCGCCCGCACCATTTGCAGGGCAGATACACTGATTTCCTGTCCAATAGAAATGGTGGGCTTGGAGCGGCCAGACCACAGGCGGTCGGAAGGAGTCTTTACCAAGCCCGCTGTTTCTCCTGGCAGATTCACTCCCGTCCGTGAGCCAAAGCCCAGCTCCTTTAATTTGTTGATAAAATACTCCGAGTTGATTTTGGCACTCATCTGAGCCAGGGCATCGTTACAGGAATATTGCAGGGCCTGCTCCGCAGTGATAGTGCCGTGGTGGTCAAGGCAGGTAATACGCACCCGCTCCCCGTTGGCGGTGCTCACATCGTAACGCCCATCACACACAAAGGTTTCATCACGGGAAATAAGGCCAGCGTCAAAGAAGGTGGCTACGGAAAACACCTTGAATACGGAGCCAGGCTCATAGGCAACTACAGCAGGCCTGTCCTGACGCTGGGCTGGGGTGGAGGTGCGGTACTGGTTCAAATCCACCGATGGCAAAGAAATATAGGAAAGGATCTCTCCCGTTTTTCCGTCTGCTGCCACCATCATAACGCTTTCTGCCTGGGTGGATTCCATGGCATTCAGGGCGATTTTCTCCAATTTATATTGAAGGTTTGCATCAATGGTAAGATACACGTTCTGTCCGTCTCGACTCTCACCCACATTCTGACTAAAAACCGGAGCCAAATCCCGCTGCATAGAATACTCAATTCCAGCCAAACCTTCTCCGTCATCTCCCATAAATCCAATGAGCTGGGAAGCCAAGTCATGCTCAGGGTATACACGACCAGGAATCTTGTCGAACTTAAGACCAGTTAGATTGTTTACCTGGATAAGCTTTCTGAGGGTATCGTATTCAGTTTCATCCAGCCGCTTTTTTAGATAGAACACTCGTGTGGCTTCTTGAATAGACTGGACAATTTGGCTTGCATTCATCTGTAAAACTGGTGCCAACACCGTGGCAGTTTTTTGCAAATCGTTTATTGCCGACGGTGTAACTGAAAGGTGGTAGAAATTGGTGGAAACCGCCAGAGGCTTGCCATTTCTGTCCACAATGGTTCCCCGCACCATCTCCTGACTGGAACCCCTTCGTACCGGCACAGTCTTTGTTGCAAGAGCTCCATAGGTGATAATAATATACAATGCCACTAAGGCTGTAAGGACAACAATAACCGAAAATCGTTTGCGGGATATAAATTCATTCATTTACCAATTATCCTTCCCAACACATTTTTTACCGACACAAAGCCATAGTCCCTAGAGTCAACGGACTCATCATAATTATCTCCCAAAGCAAGAATCATTCCGGGAGGAACTTGCTGATTATGCTTGAGCCTTTGATATTGGGCCTCGGTCAATGGAATGCTTTTTTCATTCACAGTAAGACTATAATCGAAATCATGGGAAAATTCTAGTTGGTCTCCAGCCACTGCCACACAGCGCTTTATCACCGCCCGATTTTTGTAAAAATACAACACCACGTCCTCCCGCTCCGGCTCCTTCCATTGGAGAACAAGCTGGTCTCCCAAAGGTTGCACCACCCCATAGGCCAGCTTGTTGACAAGGATTTGGCTTCCAGAGGCAATGGCAGGTTCCATGGAGGAGCCAGACACCCTCAGCAGGTCAAAGCAAAAGAGCTTTATGCCAATGCCCGCCAGTACTCCCAGCACCACAAAAAGTACTGGACTCAGGTGTTTAGGCGAAGATTTTTTTTCACAGTTTTTTTCAGCCTGCTCAAAGCTTGGGCAATGCTGTTTTTTTTCAGTTTCCATCCTTAATATTCTAATATGGCATTTATTTTATGTCGATAGAAGATGTATGGAAATTATCACCTACATGGACAACCGCAAGGTTAATTTTAGTGCCCAAACAAAAATTGCCCGCAAGCTGGAAGGCTCCCGCAAAAGACAAAATCACAAGCGATTCGGTTTTCCCTCCAAGGCCATCAACGCCTATCGTTATGGGGCTTCCCCTTTTTCCCTTGCCTTGCAGGAAAGTTCTGCAGCTTTTGTGGAAAAAAGCCATGATGTTTCCAAAGCCATACTGTGGTATCTTACCCACCGCCTGTTCCGAATCCTGCTGCTGGTTTTGATGGCCGCCATGGGTGTGGGCCTTACCCTAGGACTGAGAAATCTTTCTGGCTATCTTGCCAGCATTGCCCGTCCTGTAGACCTCCCCTTTTTGCCTGCCCAAGAGCTGGAAATCCTTGATTCTGCCATGTCTCGCTTTGCCTTTATGAGTGAAAACGAGGTGGATGCCAACGGAAATATTTTAATTGATGGAAAAGAAATCTCCTTGGCAGAAATCAGCTTTAGCCAGCCTGTTACCTTCCAAAACTACACGGTAAAAAGCGGAGACACCATCTCCGGCATTACCTATAAGTTTGGTCTTACCAATATTTCTACCCTTATTGCGGTCAACGATATTGGTAATGTGCGCCAGCTTCGTTCTGGACAAAAGCTTAAAATTCCTTCCATGGATGGACTTTTGTACACCGTGACAGCCAACGATACCCTAGAGGGTCTTTCCACCCGATACAAGGTGACGGTGGAGGATATCCTTGACGTAAACGACTTGGATTCAGCCACCTTGAACAAGGGACAGCAGCTGTTTATCCCTGGAGCCAAGATGGATGCCACATCCTTGCAAAAGGCCATGGGAGAGCTGTTTATCTGGCCCCTCAGTGGTGGCTATCGCATTTCATCCCGTTTTGGTCCCCGCCTTGATCCCTTTACGGGAGTTCCATCTTCCCATACGGGAATCGACCTAGCCATTACACAGGGAACTCCCATCAAGGCTGCCATGAGCGGAAAAATTGCAGTGGTGGGATATACCAATGTTTACGGAAATTATGTTATAATTGACCATGAAAACGGTTATCAAACCCTGTATGCCCACATGCAAAAGCCAGCTCCCGTAAAGAAGGGGCAGCGGGTAGCTCAGGGAACGAAAATCGGTTTGGTGGGAAATACTGGATATTCTACCGGTCCCCATCTGCACTTTACCGTTTACAAGAACGGAAAACTGATTGACCCAGAAACCGTTTTGAAGCGATAGGGATGGTTGCCCACCAAGGCCCTTCCCTAAGGGAGGAGTCCATGCAATCTGTTGCGGTATGCCTTGGTTGCCGTAGAACCATCAACAAAGAATACTTGTACTGTCCGTGGTGTGGCTTAGAGAAGACTGGAGACCATGGTTTGGAAGCCTTGGACTCCGTCTTTGATAAACTGGAAATGCTCCAATATCAGGACAGAATGAAATATATTGAAAAGCTTGAGGCAGAGCTGGCGGACTTGGAAAAAGAGCTGGATAATTTTGTCTTAAGCACGGAGTTGCATTCATGAAAAAAACGGCAGTTATAGCAGCCTCATTTCTTCTGTTGGTTACATCACTGTTACCAGCAGAAATTACTTTTTCTACCCCCTACATCAGTGAAAACAATGGGATTCTCTTTGAGGTAACCCACAACAAGCCCGGTGAACCCTCCTATCCCACCTTTTTTACCGCCCAAATTGAGGGTGATTTTACCACACCCCAGCAAATAACCACCTATCCTGAGCAGCTGTCCTCCCTGTTGGAAGGAAAGGCCCTACGGATAAAGAACCGCTACGGCACCACCCACTACAATGTGGAAACTGGAGCCTTGCTCCACGGCTTGGAGCAGGATGGCGAGATTATTCCCACAGAATCAGTGATTCCAGCAGCAGAGTCCGTAAGTCCCGATGGTAAGTGGGTGTGCTCCATCCAGCGAACGGGAGCGGTAACTGGCAGCATTATCTTGAAGAATGCCGCTGGCTACACCCAGGTAGAGCTGGTGGACACAACAGAACTGAGCTTTACCCAGGTGCCAGTTCGTTGGTCCCCTGACAGCAAATTCTTGATTTATGAAAAGCAGGGAAACCTGTACTTTACCGAGCCAGAAGCCATGTTCAAGACAAACCAGGTGGCAGAACACCTGCGCAAGGTGGGGCCTGGCACCATTAATTGCGTGGATTGGGCCTCCGACAAGAATCTGGTGTACATCACCAACGATCTAGTGTACCGTATTCCCATTTACGAAATGTATACCCGTGCCCTGTACTCAGACTTTGTGGGTATCGGTAGCATTGTAGGCCGCCTCCCCCACCCCATCTCCCCCACAGATACCTTCAGCGTCAATGGAGATTGTACCGCCATGGTAATGGCTGGCCACCAGCGAACTATATCCTATTTTTCCCTGCCTGGTAGTGCCAGTTTTGTACGGCAGATGTATACCGGAACCCAGGTTTCCCTGGTGGGAGCAACACAAAACTGCCAATTTTTCTGGGACAGCTGGGGCAATCCTGTACTGTGGTTCCAGTATCACACTGTAGGTCACACCGACAGTCAGGTGTACCGACTGGAAATCCATAGCGGACAGGTTCGGGCCACTGTGCTGGAAGTTCCAGAAAATGCCATGGAGCCACTGCTTTCTCCTGACAAAATGAACATTCTCTGCAGGACAGGGGAACAGCTAATTGTTTATTCCCTTCAGGACTGGCACCAAGTAGCTGTCTTGGATTGCACTAAGGTAATTGATTACGACTGGGGAAACAACGACACGGTTTTCATCGGTACCCAAGAGGCTGTTTTGGAATGGAGCGTTCGTGCCATAAACCAAAAGGGTGTACAAGTGCTTTTCCCTGTTTCTGCCTCAGCCTACAGCTGGAACGCCACCACAGGTCACCCCATTCTTCAGACTCCCTGGGGTATCATGGAATATAATCAGGATGCAGGCAAATGGTCATATTCAGAGCTGGCGGTATTGGACACACCTAAGAATGGCAACAGCAAATATCGAGTATTTCTTGATGCCAGCCCTAACAAGAATTTTACCAACATGCCCTACATCAGAACCTTAACTGGATCAGCCACCACCAAGCCCTTCTATGAGCCTGCCACCCAAAAGCAGGAGAAGCGGCCCCAGGTGGCACTGGCTTTTGATGCCCTAGACAACGCTGATGGCTTGGCCACCATTCTCCACATTCTTGAAAAATACAATGTCAGTTCCACCTTCTTCATCAACGGGGAATTTATCCGCCGTTATCCTGCCGAAACGAGCCGGATTGTGGAGGCTGGGCAGGAATGTGGCTCCATGTTCTACACCGCCTTGGACTTAACCTCCAACGAGGACTTCTTGGTGGACGTGAACTTTATCCGCCGTGGACTGGCTCGAAACGAAGACGAGTTCTACGACCTGACAGAAAAGGAATTGTCCGTGCTCTGGCATGCCCCCTTCTACACCACCAACAAGGCGGTACTGGAGGCAGGAGACTTAGCTGGCTACACCTACGTGGACAGAAGCATGGATCCCTTGGACACCATTACCTTTGAGCAAGCTGCAGTAAAGGATATTTCCACCTACAAAACAGCCACCATGATAATCCAGCAGATTGTAAGCCAGCTGGAGGACGGAATGGTTATTCCTGTGGCAGTGGGCGTAAGTGGTGGAAGTCGAAAGGATTTCTTATACGACAAGCTGGATTTGCTGTTGGTGGCAATCCTTGATGCAGGCTACGACATTGTAAGCATCACCCAACTTTTGCAGGAGTAAGTATGGCAGGCAGTAGCTTTGGAAGCATTTTTAGAATCACCACCTTTGGAGAAAGCCACGGAGTGGGATTAGGTGTGGTGGTAGATGGTTGTCCTGCAGGTATTCCCTTGGACGAGACAATTATTCAAAAGGAGCTAGATAGAAGACGCCCTGGCCAGCACAACGGCGAGTTTAACGCAGCAGTAACTGCCAGAAAGGAGGCTGATGCCTGCCAGATTCTCAGCGGAGTATTTGAAGGAAAGACTACTGGAACTCCCATTGCCATGGTGATTTACAACACTTCCCAGCATTCCAAGGACTACAACGCCCTTAAAGACACTTTCCGCCCAGGTCATGCCGACTACACCTACACCAAAAAATACGGAGTGCGGGACCATCGTGGTGGTGGTCGTTCCTCCGGCAGGGAAACTGCCGCACGAGTGGCTGCAGGAGCTGTGGCAAAGGCCTTCCTCACTGCTCGCCTCCCCTCCCCTGCGGTAACGGCCTTTACCCTGAAGGCTGCAGGAGTGGCTTGTTCAAAAATCGATCTTTCTGTAATTGAGCAAAATTCCCTGAGGGCGGCAGACTTGGAGGCAGCCCAGGCCATGGCAGAACGAGTTGACCAACTGCGACGTCAGGGTGACAGTGCGGGAGGAATTATTCAATGCCGAATCACTGGAATTCCAGCTGGACTGGGAGAGCCCGTCTTTGACAAGCTGGATGCACAGCTGGCAAAGGCCATGCTTTCCATTGGAGCGGTAAAGGGAATTGAATTTGGGGCAGGTTTTGCAGCGTCTGATTTGACTGGCAGCACCATGAACGACAGCATGTACACCATTCAGGCAGAAGATGGCAGCACACAGGTAGCCTTTGCCACCAATAATGCAGGAGGCATCTTAGGTGGCATTTCCAACGGCAACGAAATTCTGTTCAACCTAGCCATAAAGCCTGTTCCCAGCATTTTCCTAGAACAAAAGACTGTAAGCCAAGAAGATGGCACCTACAAGGATACCGACCTTGCCATTCACGGACGTCACGACGTGTGCCTGTGCCCCCGCATTGTCCCTGTGGTGGAGGCTATGGCTTGGATTACTTTGGCGGATATGTATTTGGTGGATGGGAAAAGATAAATAAAAAAGGAGTACTCCCTCTTCCTTAGCTTCTACACCAAGGCAAGAATTTTTTTCTGAAAGCTTTCCGTAGGGTTATTACCGTACACCAGCAAAGCAGCCTTGTCAAAATCAAGTAGTTGGTGCAGAGCATTGGTAACTTCATCCTTGGTAAGGCTGTGAATCAAGTCTGCAATCTCTTGGGTGGTGGTTTGGGGAAAGCTAAAGCTATGGTGGCGGAAAAGTCGCTTGGAGCGGTAGTCCATGTCCTCTGCGGCAATGATTTCTTCCCCACAAATATGCTCACAGGCGGCATCAAGTTCATCCTGACTAAAGCCCTCCTCCTTCAGCAGTTGTAGCTCCTGATACAGGGTAGCAACCACCTTCTGGCTGTCTTTTTTGGCGGCAGAAGCATAGGCACACCAACAGGCCGCATCGCTATAATAGGTCATAAAGCTATAAACATTGTAGCTGTAGCCCCCTTCCTCCCGGAGCTTCTGAAATAGCCGAGAGCTCATGGTGTCTCCCACCAAGGCATTGGCCACCGCCCAGCAATAGTAGTCTCTGGCAGATTTTGGCTCTGCCACCGGAAGTTGCAAGAAAAACTGCATCTGGCGGAAGGGTGCATCTTTAAACTGAATGCCACTTTGCCACTGGGGAGCCCTTCCCTGCCGTCCGTTCAAGGTGGCCACCTGGAGCCATTCCTTACTACAGGCACTGCGGCAAGGTAAGTCCTCTGCCACTTGCTGCAACAAGTGAGCGTCCACATTTCCTGCAGCACAAATCACCAAGGGGCCAGATACAATATGCTCCCTATACCACTCCACCAAGGTGTCCCTGCTCAAAGAGCCCACCTCGTCCACAGTACCTGCAATGGAAGCGGAAATAGGGTGATTGGGCCAAGCGGCTTCACTGGCAGCATCTAGGGCAGCTTCCTCCGGATCATCCTGAGAAGAAATGATTTCACTCTGGATTACCGCCCGTTCCCTCTCCAGCTCCTTTTCATCAAAGCGAGAGTTAGAACACATGTCCACCAACACCTCGAGGGCCTTGGCTAAATGATTTTCTGGCACCACGCAATGGAGACATAGATTTTCTCTGTCGGTAAAGGCATTCAGGTAGCCTCCAATTCGATCAAAGGCCAAGGCTATGTCAAAGGAGGAGCGGCTGTGGGTTCCCTTGAAAATCATATGCTCCACAAAGTGGGAGGCTCCCCGTTGGTCCTTTCCTTCATAACGGGAACCTACAGGAAACCAAAAGCCCACTGCAGCAGTCTTTACCGTTGCAACAGGCTCTGTAATGAGTACCACATTGTTAGACAAAATCTGTGTTGTAACCGACACGGCGAACATTACTCCCGAAAAAAAAGGCTGCCTCCAGAAGTTTCTGTGAAACACTTCATCATGAAGTTTACTTCATCATGAAGCATATTCCATTACAACTCCCTAGGCAGCCCCTGCTTTATACAGTGCAGCTTATTTCTTCTGATCCTCAAGGGCATCGATGTATGACAGGTTCAAGCGACCCATCTTGTCGATTTCCAAAAGCTTTACAGGAATCTGCTGACCTTCCTTAATAACATCTGTCACCTTCTCTACCCGCTGGCGAGAAAGCTTGGAAATGTGACACAAGCCTTCCTTACCGGGCAGAATCTCTACAAAGGCACCAAAGTCCATGATTCGCTTAACGGTTCCGTTGTAGATTGTTCCCACTTCAGGATCTTCTACAATGGCCTTAACTGCAGCCTTAGCAGCATCGGTGGCCTTTCCGTTCTTACCGTAGATGATAACGGTTCCATCGTCCTCGGTGTCAATCTTTACATCGTGGGCAGCACAAATTCCCTTAATAACCTTTCCACCGGGACCAATGAGGGCACCAATCTTGTCCACATCAATCTTCATGGATTCAATCTTGGGAGCATACTCACTGATTTTTTCAGCAGGCTTGCTAATGGTCTGGTTCATGATGTTTAGGATGTGGAGACGACCACGGCGAGCCTGATCCAGGGCCTTCTGCATAATCTCTGTGGTAACACCGGCAATCTTAATGTCCATCTGGAAACCAGTAATTCCGTCTACTGTTCCGGCTACCTTAAAGTCCATGTCACCAAGGTGATCTTCCTCTCCCAAAATGTCAGAAAGGATGGCATACTTTTCGTATTTGTCACCTTCGGTAATCAATCCCATGGCAATACCTGCAACAGGCTTTTTCATGGGAACACCAGCGGCCAACATACACAGAGTTCCACCACAAACAGATGCCATGGAGGAAGAACCGTTAGACTCAAGAATCTCGGATACAACACGGATGGTATAGGGGAAGGTTTCTCGAGAAGGAACCATTGCCTCAAGGGAGCGGCGAGCCAAGTTACCGTGACCAATTTCACGGCGACCAGTTCCCATGCGTCCAACCTCACCTACAGAGTATGGAGGGAAGTTGTAGTGCAGGATAAAGTGCTCACGGCGGTCCCCATCAATGTCGTCGTATACCTGCTCGTCCAAGGAGGTACCAAGGGTAGCAACAGCCAAGGACTGGGTTTCACCACGGGTGAACACGGCAGAACCATGGGGACGAGGCAGAACGTCAATCTCACAGGTAATAGGACGAATATCCTCTGTTCCACGACCATCTACACGGATTCCCTTGTCAAGAATGCTCTTGCGAAGGATATTGTATTCCATATCTTCAAACAAGCCGTTGAAAAGCTTCTTCTGCAAGTCATCTTCCAGCTGCTCAGCATATTTTTCTGCTAAGCTGGCCTTTACAGCCCCGATTGCCTCGTGACGCTGATGCTTACCCTTTACAAAGCAAGCTTCTTCCATCTTGGGCATGGCTTCTGCCAACATAGCATCCTTGTTTTCCAAGGTAGCGGTGGAAGGACAGAGGGGAAGCTTTTCCTTTCCAGCCAATTTGCGAAGCTCATCCTGAAGATGACACATATCGGTGATGAATTCCTGAGCCTTAGCCAGAGCCCCCAGCATGATTTCCTCGGAAACTTCCTTGGCACCACCTTCTACCATGGTAAAGCCGTCGGCAGTTCCAGCAACTACAATTTCCAATTCAGCCTTGTCAATCTGCTCGTAGGTGGGGTTAATAACGTACTGTCCGTCAACATAAGCCACACGAACACCAGCCACAGGGCCGTTAAAAGGAATGTCAGAAATAACAACGGCAGCAGAACTAGCAATTACTGCCAAAATATCAGGTGGGTTTACCTGGTCAGAAGAAATACAGGTAGGTACAATCTGAATCTCACGGCCAAAGGCTACCTCAAACAAGGGGCGCATGGGGCGGTCAATAAGGCGGGAAACAAGGATTTCCTTGTCCTTTGGACGACCTTCACGCTTAATAAATCCACCGGGAATCTTTCCGGCGGCGTAGTATTTTTCGTTGTAATCAACAGTTACGGGAACAAAATCCAGTCCCTCACGAGCCTCGCTGGAAGCACAGGCTGTGGCAATAACGGCGGAACCGCCAAACTGAGCGTAGACAGAACCATTGGCTTGCTTTGCCAAGCGACCAGTTTCCAGAATCAATTCCTGTCCAGCTAATGTATATGATACTCTATGAACCATTTCTTTTTCTCCTAAAAATGAAAAGGACAGTCTCCCGCACACAACGGCAGCAGACTGTCCCCCACAGCTTACTTTCGCAGGCCAAGTTCTTTGATAAGCGCACGATAACCTTCAAGGTCTGTACGCTGCAAATACTTCAACAGGCTTCTGCGCTGACCAACCAAGATAATAAGACGGCGGGAAGCTCCCTTGTCCTTCTTGAAAGTCTTGCAGTGCTCTGTGAGCTGCTTAATGCGTTCAGTCAGCAGTGCTACCTGAACTCTTGTGTTGCCAGTGTCCCGTTCGCTTGTTCCGAACTTGGTAACGATGGCAACAGTTGTGTCTTTTGTAAGTGCCATTACTTACTCCTTTCTATTTTAATCCCATTAAGATAACCAAAATTATACGGTGAATTCTAAGGAACTCACCACCAATGCTTCTGTAGCACTCCTTCCAGTAGGTATTCCTACAGAAAGCCCTGCAACAAAATCCCTTGGAAGCATCATTTCCAAGGATTCACCTTGAACAAGAACCTTTCCTGCACAGGAAAAGAGCTTATCCCCAGAATTCTTCTGAATCATTTCCCGCATTCTGCAATGGAGAATCACTGGATAGCTTCCAACAGGGGGAAGAATCTGAAGGCAACCACAGGGGCCTCGCAGTCTTGTTCCCACCAAGGAATCCTGATGCCAGTGCCACTGGAAACAACTGCCACCTAAGGCAAAGTTTCTGCCTAAAAAACGTCGGCAACGGGCAAAATCACCTTCCAGCAAGGAATTGCGAATCTCCGAGGAGCTAATCCGCACCCCCTCCGCTATAACTGGCTCTACAACCTCCAGCTGAACATGATTTTTCAGGGCAAAATCCCGTAAAAAATCAATGTTTACTGCACCCTTGTAGCCACAACGAAAATCAGTTCCCTCTGCCAAATAAGCCATGTACAGCCGATCCTTCAGATGTTGCAGAAAGGTAACTCCATCCATTCTACCAAAATCACCGGAAAAGTCAATGACCACCACAAAGGCAAAGCCTGCATCCTTGAAGCACTGCAACCGCTGTTCCATGGTATACACTGAGCCAGCAAAGCTTTCTGGATGAAGCCGTGATTTTGGAGCGGTTCCAAAGGTAATGATGCCAGGCAAAAGATTTTTCTGGCCAAGCACTGCATTAAAAAGGGCCTGATGCCCCAAGTGAACGCCATCAAAACCACCTACCGTCAAGGCAGTTCCCTCATATCCAGCGGCTAAAAGCTGGGAGCGGGGAAAAAAATTACCAGAAACTATGTCATTCCAAGAATAAACTCTCAGATTGTTTTCCATATATTATCCTTGCTGGGGAATTACAAATCCATAGAGGAGCTTTTCCCCAGCCTTTTTTATCATCCCCACCAGTTCTCCAGACTCAAAGAACACAGGATATTCTGTAGAAGATGAATCTTGCCAAGAGGTGAACCAAGACTTTCGTAGTGGCCGCCCCTGAAAAAAGTCCTTGTTATACTGACGAGACAGAAACAAGGGAACAAGACCACAAGCACGGGCCATTTCTGGAGTAAACTGAATCAAGTGGCCAGCCACTTCTTCCAGTTCTTCTGCTGTAGCCTTTGTGGGAGGAACATCTCCGTAGCCTCGGCTGGCAAGGGTAAAATCTGCCAAACGAGGTGCAAAGGCTGCCTGCTCCAACTGAAAGGGCCCCACCGCCACACGACGCAAGGCCACCAAATGGCCGCAGGTTCCTACAGCAGCTGCAATATCACGAGCCAGCGAACGGATGTAGGTGCCCTTAGAACAGGTAACCTCCAGCAAGCCGTAGCCGCCGTCAAAGTCTAAAAGCTCCAGTGAATGAATGGTGATTTCTCTGGAGGGAAGCTGGGCGGTGGCACCTGAACGCACCAAGTCGCTGGCCCGCTTTCCATCCACGTGAATGGCTGAATAGGCAGGCGGCACCTGCTGGATCTTTCCCCGAAACTGGGGCAATACCGCCTCCACCTGCTGACGACTGGGAAGTGGCCCTTCCTTCACAACAGCACCAGAAGGTTCCAGTGTATCTGTTTCTGAACCAAAGGCCACCACAGCCAGATATTTTTTATCAGTGGCGGTGATGTAGGGAACCAAACGTGTCATTTTTCCCACCAGCACCACCAACAAGCCTTCTGCAAAGCTATCCAAGGTGCCAGTATGCCCCACCTTTCCCGTTCCCAGAGCTTTTTTTATAACACCCAGAGAAGAAAAACTAGTGGGGCCAGCTACCTTGGCAAAGAGCATAATGCCAGATGCGCCAGAATCTTTAGCTGCCAGATTAGTTCTCCCCGCTTGTGGAAGAATCCCCATCCCCTTCCAGGGCTTGGGACTCACTGCGGGAAGCCTCCAATGCGGCCTCCTCTGCTTCCAGCTGATTCAATTTACGCACCATCTCAAAGCCTTCCTTGATGCTGGAGTCAGCAACAAAGGTAAGCTTTGGGAACTGGCGGATAGTTAATTTTCTTCCGATGGTGGACTGAATAAAGCCTGCGGCACTTTGTAAACCCCGCACCCCCTTTTCCGTTTCCTTTCCGCTCATAAAGCTGGAGACATAGACCTTGGCATAGCCCAAGTCTCCTGAAACATCCACCCTATTGATGGAAAGGAAGGTGGAAACACGAGGATCCTTTATCTGTCCGGAAAGAATCATTTTGGAGATTTCTTCCCGGATTTGTTCACCTAATCGTACAAGTCGAAAGGAACCCATTTATGCCTTGTCTCCTCCAGCTTCATCAGGTCTCAGTAAAGGAGCGGAATCTCCCAGCTTGCGGGCAACTTCTACATACTCGAAGATTTCCAGCTGGTCTCCCACCTGAATGTCCTGCCAGCTATCGATACCGATACCGCACTCGTATCCAGTGTTAACTTCCTTAACGTCATCCTTAAATCGCTTCAGAGAAGAAATCTTTCCGCTGTAAATAACGATTCCCTCACGAATAACGTTGACACTGGAGGTTCGCTTTACGATACCCTGGATAACGTAGGAACCAGCGATGAGGCCCACCTTTGGAACACGGAAGGTATCCCGAACCTCTACCATACCAGTTACCTCTTCCTTTACGTCGGGCTTCAGCATACCTTCCATAGCGAGGGTAATTTCTTCCACACACTTGTAGATAACATTGTATTTGCGGATGTCAACCTTTTCCTGGTCGGCAATAATCTTTGCCTTGGGAGTGGGTCGAACGTTAAATCCGATGATAATGGCGTTGGAGTCAGCAGCAGCCAACATAACGTCGCTTTCGTTGATAGCACCAGCAGATGAGTGGATAACCACTAACCGAATGTCTCTGGTAGAAAGCTTTTCCAAGGAGGATTTGAGGGCTTCTGCAGAACCCTGCACGTCTGCCTTGATAATAACCTTCAGTTCCATAATTCCACCGGCATCGATGGTGTCATAAAGATTGTCCAAGGTAACCTTGCGTACGCTCTTAGCATCCTCAAAGCGCTTCAATTCCTGACGCTTGGAAGAAATAGAGCGAGCAGTTTTTTCAGTGTCAGTTACCTGGAAGGGGTCACCAGCGTTGGGCATGGATTCCATACCAAGAATTTCAACTGGCATACTGGGAGTAGCTTCCTTAATCTTTTCTCCACGATCGTTGAAGATGGCACGAACACGGCCGGAATAAATTCCTGCCACGAAGGGGTCTCCAGTGGAAAGGGTTCCTCGCTCCACAATGACAGTAGCCACAACACCACGTCCATGGTCAACACGGGATTCAATAATCTTTCCTTCGGCACGGCAATTCCAGGTAGCCTTAAGCTCCAGAACTTCAGCCTGCAAGAGAATAGCGTCCAACAGATCGTCCAAACCTTCCTTCTTCAAGGCACTGATATGAACAAACTGGGTATCTCCACCCCAATCCTCTGGTACCAATCCCAAATCAGAAAGCTGTGTCTTTACACGGTCAGGGTTTGCCTCAGGCTTATCAATCTTGTTTACCGCCACGATTATAGGTACATTTGCATCCTTGGCGTGATTGATAGCTTCGATAGTCTGGGGCATAACACCGTCATCTGCGGCAACCACCAGAACAACAATATCGGTAATCTTGGCACCACGAGCACGCATCATGGTAAATGCTTCGTGACCAGGTGTATCCAAGAAGGTAATGCGTCCCTTTTCTGTTTCCACCATGTAGGCACCAATATGCTGGGTAATTCCACCGAACTCACCTTCTGCCACGCGAGTACTGCGGATGGCATCCAAGGTCTTGGTCTTACCATGGTCAACGTGACCCATGATGGTAACAACGGGAGGACGAACCTCCAAATCTCCCTCTGCACCAGTATCACTTTCGATAACGGTCTCATCGTACAAGCTAATGATATGTACATCGCAATCGTACTCAGAAGCCAGCAAGGTGGCAGTGTCCGCATCAATGGACTGGGTGATGGAAACCATCATTCCCATGGACATGAGTTTGGCAATGATTTCAGAAGCCTTCAGGTTCATCTTCTTTGCCAGGTCAGACACGGAGATTGTCTCCATAATCTCGATGGAAGCAGGTACTGCACTGGCAGAGGCTGCCTGCTTTTTCTTCTGGTTTCTATCTTCAAAGAAGTTCTCGTCTTCCCGATCCTTACGGTAAACAGGCTTCTTTCCCTTAAAGGTCTTTTTAGCGGGAACCTTCTTTGCCTCCTCCATGGGGGCAGGTGCTCCTCCACCAAATCCACCGGGACGTGGGCCACCGAAGCCAGGCCTACCCTGTCCTCGGTTAAATCCACCCTGGCCACCTTGGCCGCCCTGACGGTTAAAACCGCCTTGACCACCCTGACCACGGTTGTAGCCACCCTGACCACGGTTAAATCCGCCCTGGCCACCCTGACGGTTATAGCCCCCCTGGCCACCCTGACCACGGTTGTAACCGCCACCCTGGCCTCCACCCTGGCCACCTTGACCACGATTGTAGCCACCCTGACGGTTCTGGAAGCCTTCACGAGCCTGGGTGCCAGAGAAACCTCCATCACGGCGTTGATAGTTGCCATCTCGATGACCTCTGTTATAACCGCCACCACGAGGCTTGTCTGAAAGATTTCCAGCCTTTACGTTGGGTCGACTAGGACTCAGCTCAAAGGTAGTTGCCTTTAGCTTTTGTGTGGTAGCTTGCTCCCCGCCATTGTCCTTTTGCTTGGGTGCAGTAGGAGCTTCCTTTGCTGGTGAATTTGTAGCGGATGATTCCACAGGTGCAGCATTTGATGGAGCTCCACTTCCATGAGTTCCAGCAGAAGCATTCTTGGAAGGCTCCTGCTTGCCCTGTTGCTGTGGTGCGGGACTTTTCTTCTTTACCACCACCACCTTCTTCCTTTCAGGGGCTCCAGATCCATTTAACTTAGGCTCAGCAGCCTTGGCAGGTGCACTTACGCTGGCACTATTGGTGCTAGCAGCAGGTGTCTTTTCTGCCTCCTGAAAAGATTGAGCCACATCGTTCTTTTTCTTAATCAACTTAACCTTTGGCTTGTTTTCCGCTTCGTTTAGTTTCTTTTCTGTATCATCCGCCATATTCTATCCTATTCCTCGTCCACAACCTCAAAACTAAGACCGATACCACAATTTGGACAAGCTGTCATATCGATTGTGATCTTGGTATTACATTCAGGACAGCGATATTCCTCTTCATCGTCATCCTCAGCCAAGATTTCTTCCTCAGCAACAAACTCATCTGTAGAAGCAGCTTCTTCTTCCACCAACTCAACCTCTTCATTGATGAGGCTCTCCAAGGCGGCAATGCTTTCAGCAGACAAGCCTTCAATTCCAGACAAGGCGCCCTTATCCAAGGCATCCAGGAACTGACCAATATCTACAATATCATTCTCCTTCAAGAGGGCCACCACGGTCTGATCTACGCCGGGCAATTCCTCCAAGGTGGAGATGGTATCTTCCTCCTGAATGAACAAACTTTCTGCAGCCTTTCGAGACTCAGCGATGAGCTGTGAGCATTCCTCATACTCTTCGTCAGTCTTTACGTCGATGTTCCAGTCCACCAATCGGTTGGCCAACCGCACGTTCAAGCCCTGCTTTCCAATTGCCAAAGAGAACTGGCTATCAGGCACACAAGCCAAAGCCTGGCGCTTGTCGGCATCAAGAATCATTACAGAAGTAACCTCTGCGGGAGACAGGGCATTCTTAATGAATTCTGCTGGGTCAGGATCGTATTTCAGAATATCGATTTTTTCGCCGTCTAGCTCACGGATAACGGACTGAATGCGAACACCCTTCTGACCAACACAGGCTCCAACGGGGTCAATATCCTCGCGGTGGGAATAAACTGCCACCTTAGTGCGGTATCCAGGCTCACGAACAATCTTGTAGATTTCCACCGTCTTGTCGTAGGTTTCTGGGATTTCCTGCTCCATGATTCTTCGAACGAAATCAGGGTCGGTGCGGGACAACACCAGCTGCAAACCAGGGCCACCCTTGGAATTGGTCTTTTTTACCTCGGTAACGATGGCACGAATTCTGTCGTTCTTTTCAAATCGCTCCCGGGGAGACTGGTTCCGTTTGGGCAAAATTCCTTCAACCTTACCCAAATCGACGTAGATGGTTCCTTTATTCTTGCCTTCCCGCATGTCCTCACGCTGGAAGTAACCAACCATCACCTCTCCCACCTTGTCCTTGAACTCAGCGTAGAGTCGGTCCTTTTGAATCTCTGACAAAGACTGGTGGGCTGTTTGCTTTCCAGTCTGAACAATGGAGCGACCAAAGCTTTTGGGATCCACAGGAAGAACGATTTCATCTCCGATTTCTGCATCGGCATTAAGCTTAAGAGCATCCTCCAGCTCAATCTCAATGGCGGGATCGTAGACACCATCAACTACAATCTTCTTGGAATACAGATACACTTCCGACAAGTCTTCTGCGAATTCTACAACAGCATTTTCGTTTGTACCGAATTCTCGCTTGTAAGCGGCCTTCAATGTATCCTCTATCATGGTGAGTACCGCTTTTTCGGGAAGCCCCTTCTCTTGAATCAACTGGCGTATAGCTTCTGCCATCTGAGAGGACATGCCTAGCCTCCTAACTGTAATAGTTTAGCTTTTGATATTCGCTGGTAGGGAATTGTACTGACTTGTCCAGCCTGCATCTGTGCAGACTCTTCCGTCACCCCTTCTCCAACGAGCTCCAATGTTATGGATTGGTCATCGGAGGAAATAATTTTTCCTGCCACCCAATCCGTAATCTGACTATCCCATACACGAACGTAACGCCCCACAAACAGGGCGAATTCTGCTGGATTCTTGATAAGCCGCTCCATTCCAGGGGAAGCAACTTCCATGTAAATATCTTGGGAATCTAATACTGCTTCAAGACGAGGAAGCAGGGCACGGTGGACACGGGCACAGTCGTTAACACCGACAGCACCGGAATCACCAGCAGGTTTTGTAATGACAGCGGTTACTTTGATTGAACCATTCTGTGGTACAACCTTAAGATCCACAAGCACGTAGCCCAAGCCTGTTACCAAGGGGCTACAATCAGCAAAATGAGGTATAGAATCAAGTGATATGTATTCCACCAACACTCCGAAAAAGGCCCTGTTTTGGATATAATTCCCAAAAACTTGCCCTGTGAATATAAAAAAAGAGCCGTTTGAACGACTCCCAACCAAAATGGATACTATTATTGTTCTTTTTCAATATACTCCACCACAGGAAAAATGTCAAGAGAAAGCAAACAGAAACAATCATACTATTGAAGAAATATGCACAAAGGGTGGCAAAAGCCACCCTAAAATCAGTTACTTGGTGTATTTGGTGGAAGAATTGGGTAAACCCGGTGTAACCCCAGGTTCCTTTGTCTGCTTATGATTCATAGTGACAATCCAAGCATCCTTGCTGGCAACAGGAATTTCTTGTAAAGCTGTGGAGGCCTGTTGAATTTCTAAAATATTCTGACGGGAAAGACTTCTGTTCACTGTAGTCATACCATCACTAGAAAGCCAGGACTCCCCATCCTCACCTGCAATCCAGCCACCCTCAGCTATAACATCCTCTCCAGCAGGAAGAATTTTCTTTTTACTAGTGTCGGAAACCTTAGGACTGATATACAAAAGGGCATCCATCAATTTTCCCTTGGCCCTTTCCCTCAGCACAAGTACATCGCTAGTACCAATAATTTCTGATGTGGAAGAAACCCATAAATCCCGCACCCCAGTACAGGAATCAGAGGCAGTAGAAGCAGAAAGATTATTGTCAAGCTCATCCACATGACCACTTTCTTCCTCAAGGGTTCTCATGTGAAGCACAATATATTCTCCTGCAGATACCTCCACCGCAGGAAACACATATTTAAAATTTTTGTTCACAGAATACAACTCAATTCCTGCCAAATTTCCTGAGCGGTGAACATACAATTCGATAAACTCCACCTTTGGCTTGTCATACTCAGAACTCACCTCGCTTAAAACCACTCCGGCCACATTCCGATTAAAACCGTAGAAGGGTACCTGAAACAAGAGGCTGTTTCCCTCCTGATCATGGGCGATGCCAGAGAAAATATAGGTGGCCCCCATTTCCAGCTGCTGGCTTTCGGTGAAAACAACTTGAACACAGGTGCCGACTGCTTCAGCATTCGTTGCCTCCACACTCTGGGAATCACGAGAAGTCTGGAAAGGTATCGGTTCAACAACCATGTGATTCTGGGACAAAACAAGCTCCCCTATGGTGGAAAGATTTCCCGAACGAACCTCCAGATTGGAAAGCTGCACTGCTTCGGTAAAAGACAAAGACAGGCTTTCAGCTGAATCCTGAGAAAAATCCAAGAGAATGGGACTTTCCACATCATCTGAAGCAGAGATGATTCCTTCCGCCGTCATCTTACAAGAAACTGAAAAAATACTAAAACCCATCAAGAACAAGGCAACAAAAAAGCAAAGGCCACAGGAATCAATCTTTTTACTGCAAAATTTTTTCAAAACAACCTCCATCTTAAAATATTTTGGAAGGAAAATTTTGGCCAAAATCTTATCCTCATAAAATATTATATGGTTGGACTTTAAAAAAAATGCATTTTTCCAGAAAAAACTGAAAAAAAATTGAAAATTCGCTATACTTCTTCCATGGATTACACAATCAGACGACTGGAATTATTCAAGGACTTACTGTATTTTCAGGTGAATAAAGGAAATAATGATTTAGCAGAGGCAGAACTCAATGGAATCCACTGCCCCCAGAACTTTTCATCAGAAACTGCTTCTGCAGTAGAAGCTGCAGGGCTTACCGGGGAACGGCTGACACGGTTTTGCACCCAGGTGAACAGAAAGAATCTGGAACCAACAGCTGAACAATATCTTTGCCAGGGGGAATTCTGTGGCTATGGCATTCCCTCCAATACAGACGGTTCCATAGAAGTGGTGCTTCCAGAGGACATGGACACAAAGGGGCAACAATCCCTTCCTGCCGGAACCTATGGCTTTGTTCAAAGTGATTACACCAGCGATAAGAACCCCATAAAGGCTGCAGAAGCCCTGTGGCTTGAGTTTTTGTGGGAGGAATGGGAGCCAGCTGACAATCAAGTGTATTTGAGGGAACTGCCCCACGGCAATACCACCGTGTTCCAGCTTTTTAGGCGGATTAAAACCTAATTTGAAAACTAACCTTTCTTGATATAACAAAGAATCTGGAGTTTCCCTTGTATTTTAAACATCCAAGGGTTATACTAGAAATAAGAATCTTGCTCACATTCGTTTACGGAGGAATATATGAGTACACACATCAACGCAAAAGACGGCCAGATTGCCGACACCATCCTGTTGCCGGGAGATCCCCTGCGGGCAAAATACATTGCAGAGAATTTCCTTGAAAATGCTCAGTGTTACAACGAGGTTCGAGGAATGTACGGCTTTACAGGAACCTACAAGGGAAAGCAGATTTCCGTACAGGGGACAGGAATGGGGCAGCCTTCTCTTTCCATCTATGTGAATGAACTGTTCCAGTTCTATGGCGTGCAAAAGGCCATTCGTGTAGGAACCTGTGGTGCAATTCATTCTTCCACCAAGATTCGAGACACTATTTTGGCCACCGCTGCCTGCACCGACTCTTCCCTGCCAGTACAGCGATTTGGAAGCCTCCACTTTGCCCCCACCGCCAACTTTGAGCTTTTGATGGCAGCCTACACTGCCGCCCAAAAGGCTGGCATTGCAACCCTGCAGGGACCTGTTACTTCTAGCGATCTTTTCTACGATGAAAACGAAAATTGGAAACTTTGGGCAAAGTATGGTGTTTTAGGAATAGAGATGGAAGCAGCAGAGTTGTATACCCTGGCTGCTAAATTCAATCGAAAGGCGCTGGCAATCCTCACTGTCTCCGATCACATTGCCACCGGAGAAGCCACCACACCAGAGGAACGACAGACCACCTTTACTAACATGATCAATATTGCACTAGAGGCTGGCATTTCTTGCTAATCTTGACTAAATGCTAACATTTTGTGTAATATTGTATCAATAAAAGACTATAGATTCTGTTATCTATAATTTAAGGAGTAACAAATGAAAAACTCAAAGTTTATCATTGCAGCATTGGTTCTGGTAGCAGTAGCAGGTTTGGCTGTTGCCCAGAAGGTTTCCATCGATCTTCGCTTCAACACAGAAGCAGCAGATGCAAAGAACTATTTCAACTGGTCTGCTAATGGAAAGGCAGTAAAGGATGGTTTTGACGCAGCTACAGGTGCTTCTAAGGCTCAGTCTACAACAGCATTCAACGCTGTTCGCTATGACAACGATGCTACCAAGAAGAATGCAATTCCTGCAGGTCTTCGCTCATTGGTATTGTATCCCGTTTCTTCTTGGGATACCGCTACAGCAGATGCTTTCACTGTAACAGCTAACGGCAAGCAGTTGGTTATCCGCTTTGTACACCGCGGAACTGCTTATCAGATTACTACTGACAACAAGGGAAAGATCGACACAGACGATTCTTTCAAGATTGCCGCTGGTGTTGGTGAGAACGTAGGTGGAAAGTTCTTGATTAAAGACGAGTTCTTGAAGGCTGGTGGAGATAAGGCTAACATGGCTGACTTGGACTGGGGCAAGATTACTCTGGTAGACGATGAAGCTGCTGAGGCTGCTACTGTTGACTACGATGGTACTTTAACAGCTACCCTCAAGAAGGGAATCCTTACCGTTAAGGGAAACTTGAATGCTGACTAAGTTAATTGATTCATCGGATGTAATCTGATGTATCAAAAACAATCCCCAGATGCAATTTCTTGACGAGGTTGTTCTGGGGATTTTTATTTTAAAAAACTCCTTTCCTTCCTCTATTCACAGCTCTACTACAACTTTTACTTGAGCTATTCTATTTTCCGTGGTATGCTAAAATGCAGGAGATATTGCTATGAAACCCACATTATTGGTTTTAGCTGCCGGAATGGGCAGCAGATATGGAGGAGTCAAGCAGATTGATTCCGTTGGACTCCACAACGAGACATTGCTGGACTTTGCCACCTACGATGCTATGCGCAATGATTTTGGTAAGGTAGTGTACATTATCCGTAAGGACATCGAAAAGGATTTTCGGGAGCGGCTCTTTGACCGCATTGCCCGTAACTTTGATGCTGAATATGTATTCCAGACTCCTGAATACGGTCTGACAGAAGAACAAGTCCAAAAGGCCGCTGCTCGTAGCAAGCCCTGGGGAACAATCCACGCTGTTCTCTGTGCAGAAAAGGCTATCAAGGAGCCCTTTGCCGTTATCAATGCAGACGATTACTACGGTCGTATGGCATTTGAAACACTGGGTGCCCACCTTTCTGCCATGCCAGTAGACGGAACAGACCACGCCATGGTGGGATTCGTTTTGGGAAATACCATGAGTCGCTCCGGTACTGTTTCCAGAGCAATTTGTACCGTTAAGGATGACTACCTTGTGTCCATGAAGGAAAACACCAAGATTGGGTACGAGGGAGACAAAATCATCAGCCTTCTGGATGGAGAAAAGATTGAGCTCACTGGAAAGGAATGGGTTTCCATGAACTTCTTCGGATTCTCTCCCAAGGCTTTTGAGGAATTCAACCTTTACTGGGACAGCTTTGTTACCAACAACCTGAACAGTGAAAAGGCAGAAGCCCTGTTACCAGAGGCTGCAAGCAATATCGTTTCCCACAATCAGGGACGCATCAAGGTATATACCTCTCCTGAAAGCTGGTTCGGCATGACCTATCCAGAAGACAGAGCCACCGTTAAGGCTGAAATCGCCAAGAAGATTCAGGACGGCTACTATCCTGAAGTCTTGTGGGAAAAATAACACAGGAAACTTTCTAAAAATGATATACAGCCTCGTGAAATTCTATTGAATTCTGCGAGGTTTTTTAGACTTGATCCAAAGGACAGGTACTATGAAACGAATTCTTATTCACGTTACAGGCTCCATTGCCTGTTTTAAATCCTGTTCCCTCATTAGCCTTCTTACAAAGGAAGGGTTTGAGGTACAGGCCACTGCTTCTCAAGGGGCATTACAATTCATCCAACGGGCATCCCTAGAAGGACTTACGGGAAAACCCCTTCTTACCGACATCTTTGACAAAAGCGACGACCCCATGCATCACATCACCTTGAGCCAACGATGGGCAGACTTGATTATTGCCTATCCTGCTTCTGCCAACTGCATCTGTAGGCTGGCTGCAGGCCTTAGTGATGACTTGTTTGGTGCAATCTGCCTTGCCAACAATTACAACAAACCCCTGCTGGTGGCTCCTGCTATGAATACTCAGATGTTCAATCATCCAGCAGTGCAAGAAGCCTTGGCCAAGCTAGAATCCTGGGGCACCCACATTCTTCCCACAGAAGAAGGCTTGCTAGCCTGCGGTGATGAGGGAAAAGGTAAGCTGCTTTCTCCAGAAAAAACCTTGGAATACATCCAGCAGATTCTCAAGGAAAATTCTCCAATCTCCCAGTGATAGAAAAAGGAGCTGACATGAAGATTCTCATTACAGGAGGCGGCTGCCGAGAAGCCATAGACAATGTTCGCTGTGTCACCAATACCTCCACTGGCAAAACTTCTGCCATCATAGCAGATTATTTTTCCCGCCAAGGCTGTCAGGTAACAGTGCTTACAGCAGCCTCTGCCATTAAGCCCCAGGAAAAGTGTATCATTCGCAGCTTTGTTAGTGGAGCAGATTTAGGACAGCTACTGGAAGAAGAGCTCACCACACACGAATACCAACTGGTGATTCATGCGGCTGCAGTAAGTGACTTTATTCCAGAAACAGTGATTATGGATGGAGTTTCTGTGGCTGCAGGACCAGAGGGAAAGATTCCATCAGGCTCCTCCATGACCGTTACCTTTCGGGCGGCCCCCAAGCTTGCAGACAAAATCAAGGGCTGGGCCAAAGAAGGAGGTCACAAGGAACCTACCGTGGTATGCTTTAAGCTTACCAGTGGTGCCGATGCTGAAAAGGTGTTGGCTGCCTGCCATGCAATTCTTTCTAGAGGAGCTGCAGACTTTGTAATTGCCAACGATATTCTCAACATCACTGCCAAAAGTCATCCCTTTGTGGTGAACATCCTGAAGAACAATCAGGTGGAGGCCTTTCAACGGGGAAAAACAGAGGAAGAAATGGCAAAGATATTATACCAAATTGCTACTGAAAATACATAAAAGGAATCATACTTAGGAGGAAGAGATGATTTTAACCCTTGATATTGGAAACACACAGATTTCCGGAGGTGTTTTTTTAAATGACGCACTGATCCTTCAGTTCCGTCATACCACCACACAACATACCAGCAGCGACGAGCTGGGAATATTCATGCGTTCCGTATTTCGGGAAAATGGCTTTGACCCCACCTTGGTTGACGATATTGTTTGTTGCAGCGTTGTTCCTTCATTGAATTATCCCCTCACCAGTGCCTGCATCAAGTATTTTGACAAGGAACCCCTGCTCATTAAACCTGGAATCAAAACTGGGCTGCAGCTAAAATACTCCAACCCCAAGGAAATCGGAGCAGATAGAATCGCTGCAGCCATTGGAGCCCAAGCCTACTATCCCAATGCCAACATCATTATCGTGGACATGGGAACAGCCACTACGGTGGATATTTTAACAGCCAAGCGGGAATATTTAGGTGGTGCAATTTTGCCTGGAGTCAATATGTCCATGCAGGCACTGGCCCACGGCACCGCCCAGCTTCCCAACGTGGAAATTGGAGTGCCACAACGAGCCTGTGGAACAAATACTGCAGAAGCCATCCAGTCTGGCTTGTACTACGGCGCTTTAGGTGCCATCAAGGAATTAATTGCAGCCTACACCAAGGAGGTGTTTAACGGAAGAAAACCCATGGTGCTGGGAACTGGAGGATTTTCCCACCTGTTTAACGGAGAAGGAATTTTCAACGAGGTGATTCCCAGCCTCATCTTTGACGGCCTACTTTGCACCCTGAAAATGAACCGCTCATCAATATAAGAACTGTAGGAAAGAAGGATAGCATGATAAAAGAAATTCAACTGCAAGACATACAGGGGGTGAATATTGGCCATGCAGAAGACCGAGAGGCCAAGACTGGTGTGACAGTGCTGGTCTTTCCCCAAGGAGCTTCAGCTGGTGTTGACATTAGCGGTGGAGGACCAGCCTCTCGGGAAACACCAGTGATTTCGCCCCTTACCAACGATGTGCCAGTAAATGCCATTGTCTTGTCGGGAGGTTCGGCCTTTGGACTTGCTGCCTCCGACGGGGTCATGGCCTGCCTTGAGCAGCGGGGCATGGGCTACAACACCGGCTTTGCACTGGTACCCATCGTGTGTCAAAGCTGTATCTACGACTTGGGCTACGGTAGCAGCAAAATTCGACCAGACAAGGAAATGGGATACAAGGCCTGCGCCCATGCCCTAGACTGCAACCAGCACCCAGAGGGCAATTTCGGCGGCGGCACTGGTGCCACCATTGGAAAAATTGTCGGTATGAACCGAGCCACAAAGGCAGGTGTTGGCATCTATGCTGTGGAGGTGGCAGGCTTGCAAATGGCCGCCGTTGCAGTGGTAAACGCACTGGGAGATGTATTCCATCACAGTACTGGAGAAAAAATCGGCGGCATCACCACCCAAGCCCGTTCTGGCTGGGCAAGAATCCAAGATATTTTGTACGCCATTCCAGAAGCCCAAAACAATTCCACCAGAAGCAATACCACCATTGCAACCATCATCACCAACGGCAAGTTTTCCAAGGCTCAGCTTACCAAGCTAGCTGCCATGGCCACCAACGCCTATCCCCGCTGTATCAATCCTGTGGGAACCTTAGCTGACGGAGATGCTGTTTATGCCGCCTCTGTGGGAAACCATCCTGCTGACTTGAACATGGCAGGAACTTTAGCTGCCCAGGTTTTGGCAGAAGCTATCCACCGAGGAGTTACCACGGCACGGATTCCCGAGGAAGAGTTTTTAGCAAATATAGCTGGAAAATAAAAAATAAGGGAGAAGTCGTAACCTCTCCCCAGTTTATTTACATCAACGAAAAATCATGAAAGCGGGATGCATCAACATCCCACCAACAACTTAATCTTCTGCAGCAACCTGAATGAATTCCTTGGCGGCGGCGATAACTTCGTCTGCCAGCTTACCAGAAATTGGGTCGTAGTGGCTGAAGGAGGTTTCAAAGCTACCAGTACCACTTGTCAAGGAGCGCAGGTCAATGGCGTACTTCAAAAGCTCAGACTGAGGAACCAAGGCGCGGATCTCGTCAATGTCCCCAGCCAAGGTGTTCTGTCCCAGCACTCGACCACGCTTACCAGAAAGGTCAGACATGATATCGCCCAAGTACTTGGATTCAACCCACACGGTAATGTTCATTACAGGCTCCAGCAATACAGGCCCCGCAGAACGCATAGCATCCTTAAAGGCATTGCGAGCAGCAATCTTAAAGGCCATTTCGGAGGAGTCAACGGGATGCTCCTTACCGTCCAGAACGGTGATGGCCACGTCAACTACAGGATAGCCAGCAAGAACACCATGCTCCATGGCTTCCCGCACCCCCTTCTCCACACCAGGAATGTACCCCTTGGAAATGGCACCACCAACAACTGCATTGGTAAAGCCGTATTCCATGCCCCGCTCCAAGGCTTCTACAGAAAGTACAACACGTGCGTACTGACCGTGACCACCAGACTGCTTCTTGTGGGTATATTCAGCTTGAGCCTTTCGCTGGATTGTTTCACGATAGGCAATTCGTGGCAAGGAGGTTTCAATTTCAATCTTTGACTGGGCACGAATCTTATCTAGGATAATGCCAATCTGCAGCTCACCCATACCGGAAACCACGTTCTGCTTTGTCTCAGGGTTGTAGGCAAAGGTAATGGTTCGGTCTTCTTCGGCAGCCTTCAGCAGCTGAGAAGAAAGCTTATCGTCATCCCGCTTTTCCTTGGCAGATACAGCCATGGAATACACCGGCTCTGGCAAACGCAGCTTAATCAAAGGCAGGGTTTCTGGGTTGGCAGCCAAGGTGTCGCTAGTTTTGGTTACAGCAAGCTTGGTGGCAATACACAAATCACCAGCCTGAGCAACCTTGATTTCTTCCAGCTTCTTTCCAACGCAGCGGTACAGCTTACCGATTTTTTCCTTCTTCTTTTCTGACAGGTTGAACAGCTCAGAATCAGCACAAAGGCTTCCAGTTACTACTTTGAGGTAGGAAAGCTTACCGGAGAACTGGTCGCTGGCTGTCTTGACGCACAAAACGGTGGCGGGAACAGCACTGTCAAACTTAACGGCCATCTTTTCTTCTACAGGAGAAATGGCTGTTTCAATGGCATGGGATGGGTCGGGAGCAATGTCTGCAATGAAGTCCAGCAAAGGAACAAGACCGCAGTTCTGCTCAGGATTTCCAGCAAAGGATGGAACGATACGGTTGTTGGCCACTGCAATCTTCAAACCAGTAATAATTTCCTCTTGAGTCAGCTCACCTTCGTCAATGAACTTAACCAAAAGATCGTCGTCACCTTCGGCAGCAGCTCCAGCCAGCACGCCCAAGGCATCCTCGTACGCGTCCTTATATTCAGCAGGAATGTCACAAGCTTTTTCCACAACTCCATCCCCTGCTACAAGGTAGGCCTTACCATGGAGCACGTCCATAACACCTTTGAAATCAGCACCTGTTCCCATGGGAATGGTAACAGGACAAACTTCCACGCTGAATTTCTTGCGAATATCCTGAACGGAGCCGTCGTAGTCGGAACGGTCGTCCTCGCAATGGTTCAAGAAGACGATACGGGGCTTGTTTCTGCGATCCAAGTCACGCCACAGCTTGATAGTTTCAATCTGGGCACCAGAGCGGGAGTCCACCACCATCAATGCCAGCTCGCTGGAACGGAAGGCGGAAATCACCTCGCCGGAAAAGTCGGAGGAGCCGGGAGTGTCCCACATATTGATGAGGACATCCTTCCAAGCCAGGTGGGCCAGGGAGGAATACACCGATATTTTTCTCTGGATTTCCTCTGGTGAGTTGTCACTAACGGTTTTACCAGATGCTACGGCTTCAGCCTTAGGAAGAACTCCACCAACAAAAAGCAAATGCTCAAAAAGGGTGGTCTTTCCTGTCTGACCATGACCGGCAATCGAAATATTTCTCAACTGTTGTGTGGAATAATCCATGAAAATCTCCTTTATATGTATACTGGGCCAAACTTTTTTGAAATGACCCTTCTACTATGATAAAATTGAAATTTTCACCTGTCAAGAAAAAAAATCAGAGGTGCTGCGGATGGTCTTCACCTGTCGTTTTACATGGCTTTCACTTTTACCAATGATAACAGCGATTTCTTTGTACACCATTCCTTGGTGGATGCAGGAAATGATTTTTTGCTGCTCCTCCGTCAGCTGGGAAATATCTTGGGGAGATGGAGGTTCTTCGTCTTCTGAAGCTATCTCGGTTTCAGTTTTCCATTTCGCAGGGGAAAAGGTGGCAAAAATATCTCGCTCCAGCTGGGCAAGACCACCAGCCTCCTGCATGAGAAACCAGACCAGCAGATACACCAGCAGAAGAAAAATAAAGGAAAGCAAGACTCCAGACACAAAGCCTGCTCCGTAGCGAAACTGGCTGATGATGGAAGCAAGGCAGATTGCTAAAAAGATGGCAAGCTTAGGCAGGGGATGCTTTTTGAAGATGCCTGCAACGTAGCCAAAGCCCATACCTAATAAATAGAAAAGAATGCCGTTGGTTCCACCACCTTCCACCAATACCACCACGCCCCACAGACAACACATGAGAGTATAGATGATGAATTTTTTGGGATACACCGCCAGCACAAGGCAGGCCAGGATGGAAAGGATGTAGAGGACAGAAAAGCCCCACCGGGGAATCAAGTCCATGGGATGAGCCTGGGCTCCTGCGGGATAGGGAAAGACATCAGCAGCCAGCACCACCGCCCAGCACAGGCCACAGATGATGGCCAGCACCCGCCAGGTGGTGGTGGTGTCCTTTTTCTGACTTAGCTTGGGTCTCCGTGGCATGGCTTCTCCTTTTCTCCAAAATGTCCCACAATGAAGGCTTCTTGGTTCAAAGACTTTTTCTCCCTATACACTAAAACCCCATCCTTGTCAAGGGCAAAACAGGCAAATTGTACTTTTTGATACTTTTTAATAAAGGTCAGAAAAAAGAAAAAAAGGTCAAAAAGTGTCAGACCGGCAAAAATGGCTTTACAGGCGGCGGGTGCGGGGATAGAATTGGAGGTGTTGAAAGGGAAGGACGTGAGACTTTTCCCAAGCCGAACAAAAAGGCCCCGGAGCCACGGAAACTCCAGGACCTTGCAGGACGTATGCCCGGGCAGGACGTATGCCCCGCAAAAGAATGTGTCACCATTCTCTGCGAGCATACCATAAATGGAATATGTTTTCCAGTGGAAAAAGGCTGGAAAACGAAGCTTAAGGAGGCTCGCTATGGCAGCATCAACAGAGAAAAGTGAACTTGTAAGTGGTTTTGTGGCACTCTCCACAGAAGAACTTGTCCAAGTAAATGGTGGACGAGGAAGCAAAGATTCGTCTAGTTCGAGCTGTAGCTGTGGATGCACTTGCAATTCATCGGAGAACTCACAGGAAAACTCATCCAAGAATAGTACGAGTTACACCGATTCCATTACAGCTTCTGGAGAATTCTCATCTGATGGTCAAAACCCTCCATCTGGAAGTGGCAAGATTGAAGTAAGTTACACTCAGTCAGGTCAAAAATAACAACAAATGATGAGAAGACTTTCTCTCCCCATCATTTGTTGATAAGGAGACTACGGTGCGTTGCTACTTCAAAAATTTACTATTAGGATTCTTTCTTGTATCATTTTCTCTCATCCTGACACCCGGCTGTCGTTCCACACCTCCGGGGGACCATCAGGCAGAACTGTCCAGATATTGGGACTGGGGAAGCCATACCATTCCCTTCACCCTCAGCTATCCTGGGGCGGAGCGGGTACCGGTGGTGGCGGTCGAGCTAAACGGACAAACCTATCACTTTTTGTGGGATACAGGTTACACAAAGTCCACCATGTTCAAGTCAGGAATAGAAAAGTATTTCGGCAGCCTTGAATCCTGGGCAGAATACACATTGCCCACCTACATCCAGCTGCTGGAAGCCCAAGGAGAATTCGTCCCCGAAGAATTGAGTCCTAAAGAAGAAAAGCTTCTTGCAAAACAGCTGACAAAGGAAGCCAAGGACTGGAACAGCAGGTACAGCTTTACCGTAACAATCACCATAGCAGAACATGACGGCAGTGGAGCTGTGGTGCAGAGCCAAGATTTTCCCTTCAAGGTCAGTTGCACTGACAGCCCTGTATTCAAGGTACTGGACGGCATTGTAGGGATGGATATCATGGAGACCTTCGGCAAAGTCACCTTTGACTACCAGCAGAAAATAATCCTGCTAGGCGGAAAGGAGATTGAGGGAAGGGAGTTGTTTACTGAGCGGCATGGAGGGACATTCCTTGTTCCCATAATCACCAACGGAATGGAAGAGCAGGCAACGGTGGATACAGGAGCAGCTGATTTTATTGTTCCAGCCAATTGGCAAAAGAAAATCGCCACAGCCACCTCGCCAAAGCAGGAGATGCAGGAACTCTTTGACCAAGGCCAAAGCAAGGGGTACAACTACAAGTTCAGCATGGAGAAAACAATTTCTTCTGACAATCACCAGATACACATTGCGGGATTGCAGTACACTGGAATCAGACCTTATAAGGTATCGAATCCGTTTATAAAGGCCACTCCGTCCACAAAGGTAAGCCTTGAGCGTCCCCTTCTTGGCTACCCGTTCTGGAAGGATAGGATTATACAGCTGGACTTCGAGAGCAACATCCTTCGTATACGATAAAATAAGGAGGGAAAAATGCTTTTAAAACTGAATATAAAAAGCTTCTTGCTACTGTTTCTGCTCTGTTTATTCCTTGAAATTGGTACAGAAGAGATTAGTGTCCGTCTCACCCTTCCTTGGGTATCCCTTGTCTACAATATCATTTTCTGTGTTTTTACCTTTATGCTTATCAGACCTTACAACCGGCCAGAAAGCTTGTCCGTTACAGAAAAAGAACGACGACTCATTGCCAGCAGAAGACACAAAGTTATAGCGCTGATTTTCATCTTCGCTTGGTTTGGCTTGTTCTTTTGGATAATCAGTGTTTTGGACATGCCAGCAGTCAATGCTTGGTACATGATTGTTCCTGCACTGCCAGCTGCATTCGGGGAGGAACTCTTATACAAAGGAATCCTGTTCAAATATCTGCATCAAGAAAGACGGTGGAATTTTTGGCTCTCCGCTATACTGGTCAGCATGGTATTCGCCCTGTACCATAGACAATTCAACTTGACTTTTGTTAAACACATCATCTGGAGTCTCTACAGTTTCCTCATATACTATCATTGCAGGTCTCTGATTTTGGTGGGCCTTTTTCACTACTTCCATAACCTTGCATTTTATTTCTGGATTCCATGAGGGAATGATAAAGGATAAATACTTGGAGTCTCTAATATATGCGATATAGACAACAATTCGACCTTACAGACTGCGGAGCGGCATGCCTTGCAATGATTGCATCTTACTTTGGCAAGCAAGTCAGTGTTGCACAAGTCAGAGAATTTACAAAAACTGATACGGAAGGAACAAATTTACAAGGACTCGTTGATGGAGCAGCAACTATGGGGCTTTCTGCTCAAGCCGTGAAGGGAAATTCCAATGTTCTGACACCACAGACTCCGGTGCCATTCATCGCACACATTGAGCTAGATTGTTCCAGAGATGAGTGGAGTCAACATTACGTTGTAGTAAAAAAAATCACCCCCAAATATATAGAAATCTGGAATCCTGATCCGTTAGAAAAGAAGAAGCGGCTTAATCCAAATCATTTCTACAAAATATGGACAGGATATGCCGTATTTTTGAAACCAACAGACAACTTCTCATATGAAAAAAAGAATAGTCTTTTAGTGAGATTTCTCCCGCTTTTTTTTCCTCATAAAAAACTTCTTATCTATTCTTTTTTGGCGTCCTTACTTTTGATGTTGTTTGGATTACTGACATCTTTTTACTACAAATATGTTTATGACGAGATTATATTCTCCAAATCACAATTATCATTGTCCAGCCTCTCCATCGGAGTTATGACAATCATAATAATTCAGTCTATTGTAACAGCTATCAGGAGTGTATTTCTCACCCATTTATCCTACAAGGTAGATATGCAGTTAAATTTCTCATATTTGTCACATATATTGAAATTGCCAATTAATTTTTTTGATTCTCGCAAAGCAGGAGAAATATTGTCTCGCCTAGGTGATTTAGGTACGGTCAAGACAACCATATCCAATGCACTATTATCAGGGGCTATGGATTTACTGATGATTATGGTCAGCATTCCATTTCTCCTGAATATCAGCAGCCAGCACCACCGCCCAGCACAGGCCGCAGATGATGGCCAGCACACGCCAGGTGGTGGGGGTGTCCTTTTTCTGACTTAGCTTGGGTCTCCGTGGCATGGCTTCTCCTTTTCTCCAAAATGTCCCACAATGAAGGCTTCTTGGTTCAAAGACTTTTTCTCCCCATACACCAAAACTCCATCCTTGTCAAGGGCAAAACAGGAAAATTGTACTTTTTGATACTTTTTTAAAAGGGTCAGAAAAAAGAAAAAAAGGTCAAAAAGTGTCAGACCGGCAAAAATGCCTTTACAGCTGGCGGGTACGGGGGTAGAATTGGAGGTGTTCAGCGGGAGGAGGCTGAGTCTTCCCGAAATGAACAAAAAGGCCCCGGAGCCACGGAAGCCCCAGGGCCAGCAGGACGTATGCCTGGGCAGGCCAAATGGCCTGCAAAAGAATGTGTCACCATTCTCTGCCAGCATACCATAAACGGAATATGTTTTCCAGTGGAAAAAGGCTGGAAAACGAAGCTTAAGGAGGCTCGCTATGGCAGCATCAACAGAGAAAAAAGAAAGAAATGGATTCTCAGTAATAAGTGAAAAGGAGTTGTTAGTTGTGAATGGAGGCCAAGTTTCGCTTCCCTCATACCACGTTCCACAGAAAGAAAACGGAGTATCGGTAGGTTGGGGGACTCTTTCTATACAAGATGGAAACACAACAATTAATGTTTCTCCATCAGGTGTATCCGTAAGTAAAAGCAAATAACAGCAATGTCCCTCCCCCAAGAGTTTTACAAATACTCTTATAGGGAGGGATTCCTTATTTTTAGGAGTGTCTCATGCTTAGAGTCCATGTTTTACTGTTTTTTTTCGCCCTGCTGCTGGTGGCGGCCACTGCCACCGCCCAGGCAGATTTCTCCTGGGATGCAGGCTGTGCCAGCCTGGGCTATCGCAGTCCCGACAGAATGCTGATGGAACTGGAGGTAGTCCCCCTCACCCTCATGGGAACCAGCATCCCCCTCTACCTTAAGTTCTCTCCACTCCAGGTGGCAGGAAGTCCAAACACCCAGTCAGAGCAGTTCCAGCTGGACATGGAAAGCCTTACCTTACTAAACCTCACCGCAGGATACGCCTTTGTCTTCGGCCGCCTCCTGATGCTGGCACCCCAGTTCCAACTGAACTACCTAGATCCCACAGACCTCACCCACTTCCACCTAAAGCCACAGCTCCAGCTCTCGCTAGTATACAATATGACAGAATTGAACCAAGTTGCTCAACTCCAGCAACGGCTAATTTCCCTGTCTGTGGGTATGGAGTTCTCCAACCGGGACGCATTCACACCCCACTTCCAGGTCACGGCAGGAGTAAACATCTTCACCCTAGCAAATTTATTTTCGCAGCTAGAAAGGAAGTACCCACAGTACCCAGACGAAAAAAAGGCAGGCCAAGAAAAAACTACAAACACCTGTAAGGAAAACCCCACCGGGGAATCAAGTCCAAATTACGACTACGTGCCTCAATTCAGTACGTTGAAAAAATAAATTCCATAAATATAACTTCTAGACGAGGTGAATATGAAGAAAATTTCATTTTTTTTGTTACTGTTGTTATCTATAATAAGTTGCAGAAGCATTGACAGCAATGCAAATAATTATCAAGCAGATTTTCAAAGGGAAAGTGATGAAAACACCTTTCTTTTCACCCTGAATTATCCTTACTCTGTCGAAAAACCAGTCATTAAAGTGGTTATAGGTAATCAGGAGCTTTTTTTCATGTGTGATACAGCCCAATCAAATAGCACTCTATTTAAAAGTGGCTTGGAAAAATTGTTTGGAACTTTGGATTCGTTTTACATGACAATGAAAGACCAATATATCGACTACAAGAAAAGCAAAGGTGTCAGTCTTTCTGGGGAAAGCATAAAAACAATATCAAGAAATATGGAAAAAGAGCTGCAGGACGGTTCTGTCGTATTTACATATACGCTTATATTTACAATAGCAGGAGATGATATACCCTGTCCTTTTTCTATCATTCCATCCGTAAGTCCTACAGACAAGTTAATAGATGGCATAATAGGACAAGATTTTTACAGCCAATTTAAATCTGTACTCTTTGATTATAATCAGAGAATTATTGCCTTCAATGTTCCCCCAATTACTGATACCTCAATTCCCATGCAACGGGATATCTTTGGCATATACAGAATTCAGTTCTTATTAAATGGTCAAAATGAAGTCGGCCTCATAGATACAGGTAGCAATGTTTTTGTAATTCGATCTGATTTCCCGGCTCCACCCCAAAACATGAGTGAACAAGAGCAAGTGAATCTGGTATTCAATAATCAGCCTCGGAAGACCCTGCCCAAGTTACTTTCATTTCAGGAAATTTCTATTGGAAATGTAACTTTCCATGATATAGAAGGGCGACTAGGTAGTGACCGCTCACTCAAAATGAATGTTCAGGCAAGAAATCTTTTGAGTACAGTCAATACATTGGGTTATCCTTTTTTTCAGGGGAAGGCAATTCAGTTGGATTATGAAAACTCCGTGTTCAGAATCCAATAAACATGAAGGAGAAAGCAATGTATTCAATAGAGCCTGCTTATATTGTTAGAGACCAATTGATACGTGTATTAATGAAAGCAAGTACAGATCCTGAAAACAAGTGGTTTTTTACAGATGGGGCATTTGTAGCAGAAAATCAGATAGAGAGACTACCTAATACATGGAATTCTGAAAATTTTGTTGTAGTTGCTGGAGCAGAAATAATAGCATATTTTGAAGGTATCTGGAACAAGCCGTTAAATATCATTTCTAGTCTTAGATTACTTCTAATTGACAAAACGCAAAAAGTGACTTTTACAAAAGCCGTTTTTCAGTTTCTAGATTATCTTTTTATTGCAAGAGGTGCAAAAGCCATCAATTGGATTGTTGCTGAAAAAAATTATAAGGCTCGCAATACTTACGAGAAATTCATCAAAAAATATTTTGGACACATAATTGGAAAACGTCACTTTGGACAAAAAGCATATGATGGAGAACTGAGTGATATATTATTGTTTGAAGTATTACAAACTGAATATTTTGCATGGAAAAATGCAAATAAAAACGAAGCTTAAGGAGGCTCGCAATGGACGGGTTTGTAGAGGTATCTCAGAAGGAGATGATGGAAGTTGATGGCGGTGGAAAAGCTGTGAGTGCAGTTACAGCCGTTGTTTGTGCCGCAGCAGCAAAGGTATGCTTCGGTGCAGCTGCAACAGGAATTTTCTAAATATCAAATACAATGTTATCATAAAATATAATTAGCCCTAAAGTCGAGTTTTAATTCTAGGAAAAGATTTCAGTCTGCATTCCAGGATGTAGGCTGAAATGCAACAAACATAATGACGGAAAAGCCCTATTA
>JAEDCN010000003.1 GCA_016294105.1 Treponema sp. | reverse complement strand
ATGGATTACGCCTTTTTTGTAAATTTATTTAAAACTCGAAATTTGAGCTAAATAATAAAAATGCCCGCAGAAGGCAAATGCTTACTGCGGGTCATTACATTATCCTAACTGACCAGGCAGAACCAGTTTTTCCTTATAGGGAAATTCTGCTTCGTATTTAGCAAAGTCCTCGGGATTTTCTTCTGCAACGAAGTATCCTTTTGGGGGAGTGTAAGTTGCTTCAATTCCATTGAGGTAGCCCTTAATCAGTTCCTGTGCTAAAAAGTATGGCACTTCTGAATCCTTTGGCTCGCAGTGGTAATGAATGTTCAGCTTACTTGCCAGAACAAAACCTGCATGACGGTAAAAATTAATATTGCCTTCCATGCAGATAAATCCGATTCCCATTGCCTTTGCTTTTTCCAGAGCATACTTTAGGAGTTTAAGGCCGTAGCCCTGTCTCTTAAAATCAGGATGAATACTGATTGGGCCAAAAGTTCCGATTGGAAGTTTTTTGCCAGTCGGCTTTCCATCAGCCTCAATGCTCAGCTCTGCTTTTGAAAACATCACATGCCCGATAATCTGACCGTCTTTCTCCATAACAAGTGAAAGCTCGGGAATAAAATCGGGATTGCTTCTGAAGCAGCGAAGCACATAATGCTCCGTGCAGCCAGGATGGTAAACGTTCCAGAAAGACTCTCTGGTAAGAGTTTCAACTTCTCGAAAATCGCGCGGCTCTTCCACGCGGATTGTAAAATTTGAGTTCATTTGTATCTCCAGGAAATTGTTTTATGAGCCGGGAAGCTTTCCCTAAAAAACATCACCTTGAAAGACCGCCCAAAAGATTGCCATCTTTCAAGGCATCAAACAATGAACCAAGTTTTGCCAGATTTAAACATCCAACTCCTATAAAAAGTCATGAAGAATGTTTCAGCATTCGAATGACTTTTTAAGCTACTTTGCAATGAAATGAAAAGTAGCAGTATATTGGCAGATAAAAAAGCAGAGAATATTCTGGCTGCTTTTTTATCAAGCCTCCTGAATAAAAATTAATATATATTTTATCACGAAATGAGATTTTATACAGTTCTTTGTGTAAAAAGATTGTGTCAGTTTAGTTCGCAATTTTGTTCCAGTAGCTTATTTTCAAAAAATCTTGTATCATTCTTCTTGGCCATTGTCTTTTCCTTTTGTTAGTGTGGTGACCAACATTCTGGATTTTTCAATGGCTTTTTTCTACCCCAATTTGAGAGCTTTGTTGTACATTATCGGAAATGGAAATTCAGAATTTCTAATAAGGAAATTTAGAATTTCAAACAATGAAATTAGATAGTGCACAATGAGCATAGAAGACTTGGTAGAAAAAAACAAGAACCAGCTGCGTCTAAAAATTGGCACTATCTCATAACCTTGCATCTTGATGGGAATGGAGTTTATTATTGATGATTTACAGGAATTATTGCTTTTGTAAATCTGGTAATTACATCATCAATCAGCTGTTTATTGCGAATATCCTTTATCCATTCTTTGGGGATGTCTCCATAATAAAGACCTGCTATGCTTCCAGCTACACATGCTACAGTGTCTGTATCTGCACCGAGGTTTACAGCCTTCAAAACACAGTCACGATAATTATCTGTATTCAAAAAACACCACAATGCAGCTTCCAGGGTGTCTACTATGTAGCCAGAACTTTTAATTTCTTCTTCTGGAATGTTTTTAAAATTTGTATGGAAGATGCGTTCGTATGTTTGGAGAGCTTGCCCATACTGAGGATATTTACGGACATAGGCAGCGATTTTTTCTAATCCACAGTTTTGCAAGGAATCCTTTTGTGTTCCTTTGAGGATTTCAATCATTATGGAGCAGTAAATATCACATCCTATGAGAGAAATTTCATGGCCATGGGTTAGGCGAGAAATATCATGGATAAGTTCAAAAGATTTTTCGTTATCCATTGCAGAGGAGCCAAACTTCTGAAATACATAGAGTGGTAGTGGGGCTATTCTCATTAACGAACCATTTCCATTATCACTTTCAGAAGTAAGACCGCAGTCTAAAGGGGCTTTTCCAGTGTGAAAATTCTTTATTGCCCTGTAACAAGTTCTTCCAATATCAAAGGTATCATTGTCGGGGGTATATTTTGAATTTGCATACCACTCCCAGAATCGACTCATTATGTCTTCATAATCGATTTTTCCCTGTATACCAATACTATCTGCCAAACAGAGCATCATACTTGAATCATCAGACCAACTTCCTTTAGGAAGGTAAAATGTCCCAAACCCACGCATATCTGTAACAGGATTTTCTTTTAGTTCTTCTCGTGACAAAAATTCAACGGGAACACCCACTGCATCGGCTACAATGGCACCATATAGTGTAGTATATATTTTATCTTTCATTAATTTACTCCTAATTGATAGTGTATAATAAAGTTGTAAAATAGGGTAGAAAAAGCCACTGTCTCCGAAAAATATTTTTTTTATTGACCTTTAGTTTTAGTTGAATGATATTTTTTTCCCACAAAGGGGTTCTGAGAACCAGCATTTGATTGAGAAAAAAGAGTACACGGAAACATTACAATCATAAGAATACCAACTACAAAATTCCGAAATACAACCAGACCTGACATAAAAACCTCCTCAGTTATATATGGCTTAGCAAAGATAAATTTTATCTTCTTTCCATTCTATCACATTTTGACAAAAACTTTCCATAAAATTTATCGAATCTAAATTCCTTTGCTCGATCTTTTCCTTTTAGTTTATAAATATTATAAATTTATCCAGAGTCCAGAGAATAATTGTAGCTATCCTCTTGTAGGATAACTACAATTACGTCATCAATTTATTCTTTATAAAATTCTGCTCTCACCTTTGAAGAGTCATTTTTTGAGCTCACTGGAATGATATAGTAAAAGGAGGATTCGTCCTCTGAAAGATTTACATGTGATTTCCAGTGTATTCTTTGCAGATGTTTTACATTTCCTGATAAAGAGTTGACTGTGATTGTCAAAACTTTTTCCGAATCATTAAAAACATATCTTCCCGTTCCAGAAGCGGATGTCGTTTTTCCTTTTTTGTCAATAGAAGAAGTCTCTATTTTAACATGATTATTCTCTGAAAAGGTTATAGTGTATGTGTCTATTATTCCATCATGAAGAACCTCGCTTGACCATGTTCCAGTGAATATTTCTGCATTAGTTCTAGCTATATTAGTTTGTATTTGACTTGTTAGTGAATTTTTTTTAGCAAAGGATTGTACTAACTCGTTTGTTATTTTTTGAGTATGTCTAGAGAAATTTGTCCATTCTTCTAACTCTATCGAGGATGAACTGATTACTTTAGATGTTTCAATATCAAGTATTTGAACAACAACTTCTATTTTGTCTTTTCCATGAAATAGTCTATCTGAAACCTTAGAAAAAAATTCTTTTCAGAATTTTGAGACTGCGGAACATTTGATAGACTCATCACTTGTCCAATAACAAGGTAATCTGCATTCATCATTTTACCTAGCTCTTGGACATTTTGGTTAGACATATAATCAGACATTTGATTTTGCATAATTTCTATTTGTAAATCCATGCTTTTTCTGTCAATTACATCAAGTTTTTGTGTGTTTACTAAATCTGATCTCAACATATCAGCCATAATTTTGGTATTATTTTGAAAATCCTCAATTTCGGTATCAAAATCTAGAACTAGTATTGTTTGAGAATGTAGATTCACTATACCATATATCATCAAAGCGATTGTAAATAAGAGTCTTTTCATATGTACATCCTAAAGATCATGTAAATCGAGTTTAATTAACTTATCCAGATCTTTCACTTTGACATCTTTCGATATAAAGGAAGTACTGTATCGCCCTAGGCAGGTTTTTTTCTGTACCGAATTAACATTTAGGAATTCGACTTTATAACTGTCTTTATAAATTGTTACAATGCATATAAAATCGGCATTAAGAGCTTTTCCGAGGTCTGCTGTTTTTTCAGAAGATGCCCAGTCAGTTTGTTGGAATTGCATTTCCTCTCTTACTTTATCAAATCGGTTACGATCAATTACTCTTAAATCATTTCGTTGGGTAATTACTTCTTCAATTTGACCGAAGACCATTTCGGTAATTTCATCCGTAACATCTTTGGAATTATTAGGTTTTTCCATTACCATTGCACATGCTTTTAACTCTTTTGGTTCCTCTTTTTTGAAACAAGAAGTGAACATACTAATAGTTATAAGCAAAAGAATTAAAACGCTTAAATTTTTCTGACTTATCATATTTATTCCTCCAATATTGTCAGTCTTTTAACCTATTATACACCCACATTTTTATATAAGCAATAGTTTATAATCTTTATCCCCGTAATTTCTTATTATCACTGTATGCAATTTAATGAGGCAGTGGCACTAGTGGTGCGGCACTTGAGACGAGAGCACAATATCTCTCAAGAAAAATTAGCGGAGTTAATTAATTCTCATCAGGTGTACATCTGCGAAATAGAGCAGGGGAAAAAGCTTCCTTCCTTAAATGTCCTCAACAATATTGCTCAGGCTTTTCACATCCCCCTATCAGAGCTTGTTCACCAAATAGAAGAAAAGCTCCAATAGGGGCTAAAACTCATCCCCACACTCTACCTCTAACTACTCATAAAAGTTGTCTAGTCCGCTGGAAATCATTCCCATTATTTGCCCATAGTTTTCTATATCTTTGTAGGGGTCGTAACAAAAATGTTGTATTTTCTGTCCAGCAAGGGGACTTTCTACCAGTATGTATGAAGGCCAGCAGGTACCGCTGTCTCCGTTTTTATCCATTTCATAGGTAACTTCCATTTTTAGCAGATAAAATTCCTCTGTACCCACCATATTGGTTATGATGCATTCTAAGTCTGAATACTTCACCGTGGTAATGGCCATATCCTGTGTTTTTTTTCCATATAAATCCCCGATTGTTTTAGAACTTCCAAAGGCTAGTTCACTATGGATGATACGAGAGTTCTTTATCCATGTGGGGAGATTATCCACTGTTTGAGCAAAAGAACTCATTACCAAACACAAGCACAGGGCTACACAAACTGCAAATTTCTTCATAGTCATTCTCCTTCATTCCTGAGTTATCTTCATTCTACCCCTGGTAGTCTATCAACAGGTAATAGACACTCAATAAAAATCCCTCTATCATGGGATGCAATGTTAAGGGAGGAAGTAATATGTTCACGGATGTTAAAGATATCAGTAAACGGAGAGAACTGCAGCACCTTATGCAGGACTGGAAGGCTCTCATTAACACAAAGGCTCCTATTGTCTTTCCTGATGATGGAAAAGCCTATGCAGCAATAGACTACTTTAATGATGATGGCTTTTTCCCAGGATATTTTTCTACAGAGAATACTAAAATCCTTTTTTTTAGGACGGGAGTCACGCTATAGTTCTGGGAAAGACCGTGTTAGTAACGACTTGCAGTGGTTTCAGCAATGTGCTGCCAATGGTTCTTCTTATTGGCGGCGGATTTTATATCTTGCGTATGGAATCCAAAGCAGGGGCAAGTATACCTTTGAACAAATTCCAGAGGCAAACAGGATTCTTTTTAATATGGTGAAAAAAAATCACTATGGTTTTGCCATTATGAATATTTCCAAGTATTCCAACGATGCAGACAATGGTGCCACTGCCGATTTTCATTTGATCAACCAATTTTTGAAAGATTCAGATTTGAGAAAACGGAACTTCATCCGAGAAGAAATTGCTCTTTTGGAGCCAGACATTATCATTGCTGCCAATTTGTGGGAAAGTAAAATTTGCAAGGAAAGCCTAGAGCTAATTTTTCCTTCCAATGATTTTACTGGCCAAAGAACTGTAGAAAATATTGCAAATCTGTGGAATTTTCAACTGGGAAGCCGCAAGATAAAATTCTTGGATTTATATCATTTTTCTACCCGAGGCAGCGACAAGGATTTATTCTACGACCCAGTAATGCATTTGTTGTTTAATTCCTGAGTTGAATAATTTTATTCTTCCGCAATTTTTGTTTTTATAAATAGTATTACTCAAACCACTTCTAAGTCTTATGCCTTGCGAGTAAAGTCAATTAAGTGTTTTAACTCCACCCGTGCCACCTCTTCTGGGGCTTCTAATAATTTATGTTCCAGAATGATGTAGAGCCAGTAGCCCTTGTCGTAGGAGCAATCTTCTGCAATATAGGTAAGTTTAGAACCCTGCACATGGTAGCTCACCATTTTTGGTACCATGTTGTAAGGTTCAAAGTAGGAGATAGTAAAAAGTGGAGTGGGGCAAAAGTCAAAAGCCTTTAATCCCACCCAGGTACAACCGTCACTAAAATAATTGCGGCCAATGTATTTTTCACTGAGGTTTGCCTGTAATTCAGTTTGATTTGGGTAATCTATATCTGTAATTAACTCCAATTTATCTAAAAGTTTGAGAGGATAATTCATGTATTCAGCAAAACTTTGTTTATCGGTGGCAATTTTTCGTCTTACTTCTCGGTTTGTCGGGGTAAAAAGGTCTAGCTGAAAATCAGGTTCTGTATAGAAAAATCCCTTTCGTTCTGGGTCATATTCACAGGGAGCATGGTATCTGTCTCGCAAAAATTCAATGTCTCGAGAAATGGTGGCGGTAGAAGCTTCTAAGTCTCGGGCAAGTTTTTGAGTGGTGGGATAGGAGTCTGAACTTAAAGATTCATGAATATAACGTAAGCGTTCAATTTGTCGGTAATTTGTAATTTCTTTTCGTTTCTGAGACATCTTTTCCCTTTCTTCTATAAAATAGTGAATTTAATTTCCCCTACCACTGTACTGCACAAAAAATCTGTGGTCAAGTAAACTGTAATTCTCTCCACCTTCTTACATTGACTAAAGACATAAAAACTGATATATTCTCTATTCATACTGTACTATACAGTATTCTGTCAATACTAGGCTTTGAGTGCAAGGGGCTTCCTTATATACGGTGGCTCTGGCAGGAAAGGTCTTTGGAGGATATACGTGGTCAGAATCAGACTGAAGAAGTTTGGAACAAAGAAGCGGCCCTTTTACCGCATCGTAGTAATGGATTCCCGAAAGCCCCGTGACGGTGAGACAATCGAGGAGATTGGTATCTATCACCCCATCGAGGTAGAGGACAAGCAAATTTCCTTTAACGAGGAACGAGCCCGTTACTGGTTGAACGTAGGTGCACAGCCATCAGACATCGTTCGCAAGCTCTTTAACAAGAAGAACTTTTCGCTGTAAGTGATGGGAGTGACGGGAAATGGAAAAAGACCTGATTGAATACATCGCAAAATCACTGGTCGATGATCCCGGTGCAGTCTCAGTAACGGAAGCTGAAGGCGAAAAGTCCACAATCCTTGAGTTGCGTGTTGCCGAAGAAGATATCGGCAAGGTTATCGGTAAGTATGGTCGTATTGCAAAGGCCCTGCGTACCGTGTTGAGCGCTTCTTCCAGCAAGAGCGGAAAACGCTATAGCTTGGAAATAATGGATTGATGGAGCACTTCGTGGTTGGAATTATCCGAGGCACCCACGGCCTAGCGGGTAATTGTAAGGTGGAAAGCACATCTGGAGAGTTTCAGCATTTTTCTGGAATGAAGGATGTTGTCTTGCGGAAGAACGGCGTTGAAACAAAGCGGACTATAGAAAAGGTTAGCTTTGGTGGCGGGATTCTGTACATTAAGTTTTCGGGAATCAATTCTCCTGAGGAAGCAAAAAAGCTTTCTGGTAGCGAGATTGTGGTTTCCAGAGAATTTGCTTGTCCTTGTGGAAAGGATGAGTACTACGTGGAAGACCTAAAGCAGTGTCAGTTGGTGTATACTGGTGGCAGTGCAAAGGGATTGGCGGGAAAGACCGCAGCTACTGCAGCAGAGCCTGTTGTGGTAGGTACCATCACAGACGTATTGGAAGGCGGAGCAGGCGACCTGTTTGAGGTTGTCCTCTCCGAGAGTTGCAGCCTCTTGTCCCAGGAGCTACGAACCACTTCTTCTGGCAAGCCTCGAAAGGTACTTGTTCCTTTTAAGAAGGAGTTTATCGGTACTGTAGATACCAAAAACAAGCGGGTTCAGCTGATGCACCTCTGGATTCTGGAGTAAGCCATGAAGTTCCATGTGCTGACCTTGTTTCCTGAGATACCCCGTGCTTTCTTTGAGAGCTCAATCATGGCAAAGGCGGTGGATCGGGGAATTATTGCCTACGATTTGGTGAATATCAGGGATTTTGCCCATGATAAACACAAAACATGTGATGACAGTCCCTACGGTGGAGGAGCAGGAATGCTGATGCTTCCTGAGCCTCTCGGTCAGGCGTTGGAGTCGGTAAAAGCCTACAAGAAACGGGTAATTTACGTTACTCCTTCTGGAAAGCCCTTTACCCAGCGTTTGGCAAAGGAATTGAGCCAAGAAGAGGAGCTTGTCCTTATCTGCGGCCGTTACGAAGGTATCGACCAGCGGATCATTGATTCTTGGGTGGACGACGAGATTTCCATTGGAGATTATGTGTTGTCCTCAGGAGAAATTGCAGCTACAGTCATCATCGATGCGGTGTATCGGTTGGTGGAAGGAGTGATTTCTCAAGAATCTTTGGAGGAAGAGAGCTTTTCAAAGGGACTTCTTGAGTATCCCCAGTATACCCGTCCAGAGGTGTATCAGGGAATGTCGGTGCCAGAGGTATTACTTTCTGGTCACCACGAAAACATCAGGAAGTGGAGGCTCCAGCGGCAGCTGGCAAAGACTATGGCAAACAGGCCGGACTTGATTAGTCAGGCTCGTAGCAATGGACTTTTGACGGTGGAAGCTGAAAAGATGATTGAGACTATTACAGGCCAGGTTCAAAAGGCTGGTGCCAAAAGAAGACACCCCCGATTTAAGGGGAAGGAGTAGTCACTATGGATTTGATTAAAACTATCGAAGAGTCCCAGAAGAAGGAAGATATTGGAAACTTCAAGGTTGGAGACACTGTAAAGGTTTATTTTAAGATTATTGAAGGAAAGACTGAGCGTGTTCAGGTTTATGAAGGATTGGTAATCTGCTTCAAGAACTCTGGAATCAGCCGCACCTTCACTGTTCGCAAGAACTCCTACGGAGTTGGCGTTGAGCGTGTATTCCCCCTCAACTCACCCCGTATTGCAAAGATAGAGCGTGTTCGCCCTGGTAAGGTTCGCCGTGCAAAGCTGTACTACATCCGTGGTAAGGTTGGTAAGGCTGCCAAGGTTAAGGAACTTATCATCAGAAAGTCCGACATCCAGAAGGCAAAATAATGAAATGGGGCGGCAGTGCTTGGGATTTTCCTGAGGCTTGTCGCCCCCTTTTTTTTGTTTTAACATAAGAGTATTAGAAGTTTTGTAAGCTGGTAGAGAAAAAAATCAGTCTTCCTTTTCAATTTACCTCGTCACAATGGGTATTTATCGTGTATTATGAAAAAACAAGAGGATAATTATGTTTGCAAATAGTAGAAGAATAGAAGTATGTGACTTGGCTTTAGGTGCCCGATTTTCAGAACCCTTGTTCTTTGACGACGGCATACACATGTTTTTGGCCACTAATCACCCAGTGCGACAGCATCATCTTGATAGCCTGCAGCAATGGAATATTTCCCACGTGGTAACAGCTGGCTATGAGCTACTTTTCCCCATAGACGATTTTCAAGCAACAGAGTTGTTCAACGATGATATTCCCGAATTGGAGTCTGTAGGCTAGTGCAGACCCATGGCTTGGAATCCTATCAGCGGGGAAAGGAAGGGGAGCATCGGTCTGCAATCTATTTACAGGACCTCGGCTACCAGATTTTATTTCAAAATTGGAGGACAAGAACCGGTGAAATCGATATAATAGCCTTCAAGGAACCTTTTTTGGTGTTCGTGGAGGTTAAAACACTTCCCCATGGCAACCTTGCCATGCTAGATCAGGTTCTTGGTAAAATCAAGCGGAAAAGAATTATCGAAACGGCTAAATATTTTGTGCATAAGTATCGACAATATAGTAACAGCTACATGAGATTTGATGTGCTAATTGTTGATATGCCTGGGCTTCCCCCATTGTATCACATAGAAAATGCCTTTTCGGAGAATTCATAATGTCCGCAACTAAAGAAAATCCTAAGAAAGCCGTTAGGGCAGCGAGGGTGCGTGAATTACAAGACAAAGTATATGAACCTTCATATATGGATGCTGCAATTCAGCGTATCGCCCTTGTTTTGAGCCGAAAGCTAGTGGAAAACAAGCCATCTGGAAGGACATAAAATGGAACGTTCAGGAAATAGCCGCAGAAACAACAAGCGGAATTGGAATGGCCGCCATTCTCAGGAAGAAGGCCGAAGAAAAAACGAGAAACGTGGCAGCAATAGAAATCACGAATCAAAGCAGCAGAATCACCGCACAGAAACAAAGCTCCCTCAGCATGTTCACGAGGATATGCAGCGGGATTTAGAATCCATCAAGGAACTGAAACAACGGGAAGTAATTTGCCCCAAATGTGGCAAACCCATTGAGGATTTGGTTTCAGCTCTGGCAGATAAGAATACCGGTGCTCCAATTCATTTTGACTGTGTTTTAGCAGACTTGAAGGAACGGGAACCGTTGGGAGAAAACCAGCAGGTTACCTACATTGGACAAGGACGCTTTGCTGTAGTACATTTTCCAAACATGCAGGACACAAAAAAGTTCAGCATTGTAAGAATCATTGAGTGGGAAGAAAAAGACAAGAAATTTAACTGGCGCCAAGAAATTGCAGGCATATACAGTCAGGTTCATTAAACTTGTATTAGAGCCCATAGTAAGAGGGCAAGGAGGAGGACTGAAGAACCAGTCCTCTTTTTTTTATGCCGAGAGCTAGTAAAAAGACCTGTAGGCATAAAAAAACCGCATTACCAAAGTAATGCGGCCTTGCTGGAAACCGGAATCGAACCGGCACGGATTATTCATCCGAGGGATTTTAAGTCCCTTGTGTCTACCTATTCCACCATTCCAGCAACTAGGCTTATGATATAGTAATCAGCAGATAATTTCAAGTAGAAAAAAGTGCAGAAAAATTTGTTTTTTTATAAAAAAACGCTTGACCAAAAAGTTCGTCTGTGATATAGTATTAAACATCACGGGGGCGTAGCGAAGTTGGTTATCGCGTCGGCCTGTCAAGCCGAAGATCGCGGGTTCAAGCCCCGTCGCTCCCGCTAAAGCCCATCCAGCAATGGATGGGCTTAATTTTTTTGTACGGGTAGTAGCGCAGCTGGTAGCGCACTAGGTTCGGGACTTAGATGTCGCGGGTTCAAATCCCGCCTACCCGAATTTTGTACAGGTGTAGCCCTGCGTCACGCACCGCGTCTGTACGGGTTCTGGTTAAAATCAAATAGAAATAATTTTAGGAAGCCTTTCATCATGTTTTCAGATACACATTTTCACTTGCATCATATTTGGGAGCGGGGAGTTGATGTTCCTGCTGCACTACAAGCCATGGCGGCCCATAAACCTTTGTTTGGCCTAGACATTGGCACCCACTGTGACGACTTGTTTCCCAGAGCACAGAAGGCTCAGGAGCTGGTGGCCGCCATTGAGGAGGAAGTTGCTCGGGAAACGATAAAAAAAATGATGTATTTTTCTGCGGGGATTTGGCCTGCAGAGGAAGCTATTTTAGACCGTTTCAACCAGATAAAGGTGCTGGAGTCCACCATCAATGAGGCTATGAGTCAGGAGGACTTCTATGGCTTTGGAAAGGGCCGTGTGGTGGCCTTGGGGGAATGTGGACTTGATCATCACTGGAATCCTGCAGGGGTGGACCAGCGGAACGAGGATAGCTTTACGGCAGAACTGTTCCATGGTGAGGCTGAGTTCTTTGAAATGCAACTGGAATTGGCTCGTAAGCTTCAGCTACCAGTGATTGTCCATTCCAGAGATGCCTTTGAAGGAACCTTAGATTGTGTTAAAAACGTGGCTTATGACCGGGGTATTATCCACTGTTATTCTTACGGTAAGCAGGAGGCCCGTAGCTTTTTGGATCGAGGCTGGTATATTTCCTTGTCTGGATCTGTAACCTACACAAAAAAGGCTCGTATGTCAGAGATGGAGGAATTGATTCGCTACATTCCTCAGGACAGGCTTTTGCTAGAAACCGATGCTCCCTATTTGGCTCCCGTTCCCCATCGTGGAAAAACAAATGCACCGAACCTGGTGGAGCATACCTATAACTATGTGGCAGCAATCTTGAACACAAGCCCAGAATCCCTTTCTCTGGTGGTGGATGCCAATATTAAGGAGCTCTTTGCCCTATAAAAAATGCTCTGAGAAGCTCTACAGAGGCCTCCTGTGGGTTTTAACTGTAGAGCTTGTATATCTTCTCGGCTAGCTTAAAACGTGTTGTTTCCGTTGCTATTTTTTTTGTTTCTCTATACAATATCATCATGGAAGAAAAGCAAGCCCAAGAAGAAGGTCTGGAAGAAATCTGTACTCTTTTGGCGTCTACTGATGATGCACAGCTTATTAAAGAATTTTTTGGTTGTCTTTTTACTCCCTCGGAATTGCAGGATATGATAAAACGCTGGCTTTTAGTTAAGGAAATCGACAAAGGAACTACCCAGCGGGAAATCGCCCGAATGTTCAGCATGAGCCTGTGCAAGATTACTCGTGGTTCCAAAGAATTAAAAAAGGAGGGCAGCGCTTTCCGCATTATGCTGGATAAGGCTACCCTCCTTTAATCTATCTTTTCAAATTCATTACAAGTGTATGAACTCAACCCTTAGTGTAGCAGTGCCGCAATGTCTGGCCGATGCCATCGTATGGCAATGTCGTAGGGCCGCTCTCCAGCAAGGCTCTTCTGATTCTTGCTCAATCCCATGGAAAGCAGTCGTTTTATGGTTTCTGCATCGCTCAGGCGGGCTGCATAGTGAAGGATTCCTTCACCGGAAATATCGGTTTTTGTTCGAGCCTGCTTAACCAGCTGATCCAAGATTTCCTGGTTACCCTTTAATGCCAAGGAAACGGCACATTCACCAGTGTTATCGGAGATAAAGGGATCTGCTCCGTATTGCAACAGGATGGAGGCCAAGGGAAGGTTTCCCTGGGATACAGCAAGGGTAATGGGAGTGCTACCAGAGCTGTTTCGGCGATTGACTGGGTAGCTTTTTGCCAAAAGCAAATCCATAATAGCAGGTTCTACTCCAGAATTTACTGCCACGTGAATGGGGGAGTTGCCGTAGGAGTCGCTGAGATTCAAGTTTGTACCCAGCACCTCGTTAATGGCTGCCTCTCCCTTGTTGAATACCAAGGACAGTGGTGTGTTGCCGTCCTTGTCTCTGGAAAGGGGATCTCCACCAGCCATACGTACCAGCCGCAAAACCTGGGGATCTCCCAGAATAGCTGCCTGGTGGAAAGCGTTCCGTCCGTTCATTTCTTGGAGAATAGGGGATGCACCCTTGTTCAGCAGGAGAGATACGAGTTCAATGTTGCCACTTTGGATGGCATCCATTAGCACGGTCTTCCCTGTTTCGTCGGAGGCATTGATGTTTGCACCATGGTCCATGAGCAAGGTTGCTAGCTGGGTCTTTCCTGTTTGGGCAGCTTCTGCCAAAGGGCTTTTTCCTGCAATGTTCTGGGCGTTCAGATTTGCTCCCAATACAAAGAGCTTTTTCAGTGCGTTAATGCTATCCCAGCGGATACAGGCGTGGATGGGAGTGTTTCCCAGATTGTCACGAATGTTGAACTGGGCACCCTTGGTTACAAGGGCTTCTATAACGGCGGGGCTATCCATTTTGATGCCATAGTAAATGGGTGTTTCACCGTTGGCATTCCGTGCATTGGTGTCTGCTCCTTTTTCGGACAGCAGGCTGATAGCAGACAGCAGCTCCCATTCAGCGGCGTAGTGGAGTGCCGTGTTTCCGCTACCGTCGGTGGCTTGAATAACTTTGGAGTTCAGAAGCCAGTTGCTACTGCTGTTGCTGGATTCTAGCACAAAGCGCAGGGGAGAATAGTCGTTGTTGTTGGTGGCAAAGATGTCGGCACCGTGGTTCAAAAGGAATTCGCCTGCCCGCTGGATATTTCTTTGTACTGCCAGTGAAAGGGGTGTGTCTCCATTTCTATTCTGACTGTTGACTTCACTATTCATGGTGTAAATATATTCCAGCGTCATGGTAAGACTGTCAGCAATGGGCTTGTCAGATTTTGTTTCCTCCTCCAGAATGAGACTAGGCTCTGCAGTGAGGATTGCCAAGTGATAGGCTGTGTTGCCGTAGGAGTCTCGGCTATGGATGTTGCTAGGAATCAGCACCTTCTTTGACATTTCCAGCCCTGCCTTCAAAGAACGGGTGAGGGGTGTTTCTCCCATGTTGTCCTCGGCATGGATGTCGGCTCCAGCATTGATGTAGAACTGGATGATGGCAGTTCTGCGGTGGTCTACCGCCAAAGCTAATGGAGTGATTCCTTCCTTGTTTCGCTCATTGATGTCGGCACCGGCAAGAATCAGCTGGTTCAAGGTTGTGTCGTCAGCCCCATTCATGGTGGCCACGTGGAGTACGGAGTCGCCGTACAGATCCTTCATGTATACATTTGCCTGATAGGAGAGCAAAAGGCTGTAGATTTCCGCTTGGTTCTTTTGGGGCATAATCAGCAGGATGGGACTTTTCCCCAGATTGTCTTGAGCATTCACCTTAGCTCCTGCGTCTAGCAAGAGTCGTGCGTTGTCAACATTGCCGTAGCGAATTGATTCGTGGAGAGGTGTGGCACCAGAAATGTCCTGGGCAGAAGTATTTGCTCCCTGCTCCAGCAGATAGGCGGTGATTCCCAGATGGTTTTGAATGCTGGAAAGATGGAGGGGAGTCTGGCCGTCCTCAAGGCGCAGGCTGGGATTTCGCAGTACCGTGGCATTCTCAAAATAGGCATAGTCTCCGCCCTCTGGCTTTGCTCCGTTCAGTAGGAGGGTGGCTGCAATGCGAATGCTTTTGGTATCCTGGTGGTTTTCCAAGGCCCAAGCTAAGGGAGTCTTGCCGTTATTATCTGCCACAGAAAGGGGAATTCGCTTGCGGACTGCATATTCCAAGGCATCAAGATTTTTGTCCATTACAAAGTAGTGGATAATTGTTCTGCCTCTGGTGTCCTGCAATTCTCCTGTTCTGGTAGTAATCATGGCGTCAAAGAATTGGTTTCCCTTGGCCATGCCCAATTCTAGGGCAGTCTTTCCATAGGCATCCATAGCAAAGATGTCGCTATCTACCGCAGAAAGAATTTGTGCCGCTGCAACGCTATCGTTCTTCACGGCTACGTGGAGGGCAGTGTCGCTGTCGTTATTCTTAAGCTCGGTGGAGGCTCCCATGGAAATAAAAAGCCGCACTAATTCCTCATTGTTTACCTTAGCAGCGGCATGGAGAACTGTGTTTCCGTTTTCGTCTACGGCATCAATATCCCGTTGGAATTGCAGGGAATCTTTAACTTCATCATATTTTCCTGCCAGGATTAAATCCTGCACCGTTTTTGGTTCTTCTGGTGGTTCTGCGACGGGCTGAGATTCTACAGGGGCGGTACTTGTACAAGAAAAGAACAGTACCAGTGAAAAAAGAATCAAGCTCAGTAATAAAGAAATCTTACGCATACAAACTCCTTCGTTATTGTATCGAACAAAAAAGCAGCGGAGTTAAGATGTTTATAAGAAAGGAATGACTTCAAAAAAATAAAGCCATCCTAGGAAGTGCAGTGAACTTCAAGTCCTAGGATGGCCATAATGAATCAAAAAATAAGTTTATGCTTTTTGTACAGTGCAGTTGGAACAGATACCCCAAAGGCAAGTCTGAATCTTTGATAAGGAAAAGCCTGAGGGCAATTTCTGAGCAAAGGACTTGTATACTGTGGTGGTTTCCTCGTAAGGAATGTCACTTACTGAACCACAGCAATTACACTTGAAGTGCAGGTGGTCGCTTACATCGGCGTCATACCGTAGCTCCTCATTCTCGATGGTAATGGTTTCTATCAATCCATGCTTGTGGAACAGCTTGAGGGTGTTGTAAACTGTAGTACGTGACAATGTAGGAATCTCTGAAATCAGGGCAGAATATACGGCTTCTACAGTTGGATGCTCTGTAGAATTACAAAGATAACGATAGATATGAATCCGCTGCAAAGAAGGACGGATACCACAAGAGACAATTCTGTTTGTCATTTCCCTTTCTGTTAATATCATTTTCATTGTATTACTTCCTATTTCTCCCTTAGCATAAAATTGTAACAATTACAAATATGATATAGAACAGAAAGTCTATTGTCAACTAAAAATCCTTTTTTTAAAAGAAAAACGAAAATTTAACAAAGAGATAATGGAAGAAATTGATATAAATGAAACTTTTTCTCTTAATTTTGCCCTGATTCTTGCATTTTGGAATATGCTTGAAGCAACGTTCAAGCATATTCCCTGTTCATTTTATGCTTAGAAAATGTCCTTTTTCCGCTGGTTTTTCTTCTGGTACATCTGCTGGTCAGCCTCTTTTATAAGCTGGAGGAAATCAACGGGAAGCTTGTCTGCGGTGGCATAACCGATAGAAATGCTCGTGTTGTATTCTTTTTTTATTTCCTGCATCTTTGCTTCAATGGCAGTTACCCGCTCCTGTGCTACCCGCTGCTCTGAGTTGGTGAGAATCACTAGGAATTCGTCGCCGCCAAGCCGGAAGATAAAATCATCGGAGTGGACGGAGGAGTTGAGGATCTGGTGACACAGGATGATATACTCATTTCCCTTGTCGTGACCATAGGTATCGTTTACCACTTTAAGCCCGTCAATGTCGCACATGATGAAGCTTATGGGAAGGAGCTCCTGCAATGCATCACCTAAAACGGCAAATTCTGCCTGCTTGAATTCCAGAAAGTGGCGGTTGTAGCAGCCACACAAGGGATCCTTGAAGGCCTTGTCCTCCAAGGTAGACAAGAAATTTTGCATGGAGGAAATTGCCACCAGCATCAGCATGGTTCCTACTTCCTCTTGGGATTTTTTTCCCCTTATGGCAATTTCCTGTTGGTGCAGATAGAAAATGCTACCGTCGACCTTACTTTGGAGGATAATGTTTTCCTCATTTGCAAAGAAATTGCTTTTATCAATCTCCGATTCGATTTGATAGGGAGCGAAATTTTCCATGATGTCTTGTCTAAACCCAATAACTTGATTGGATTGATAGATATTGGAACAAATTTCTTTTGCTTCTTTGTTGGCATAGATTATTCTTCCGTCCTTGTCCAACAGGAAAATGGGAAAGAGCAGTGCCTTCATGAGCTTTTCTTGCCCCTTAATCACAAGGATTTGGCTTTCATCCGCATACACAACGAGGAAAAAAAGCGTAGCTACGGCGACGGAAATTAAAGGTCCGAACCAAACAGCAGCTTCTACCGTGATAAAGGTGCGGTATACATTTTGAAAGATGAATAATGCTGTGGCAATAATGGCGTAAACGCACAATTTTCTATTTTGGGTTGAAGGATATTTTACCTTTATGATGAGAAAAATCGTTCCTATCAAAACCAAGGCATAACTGTAGGCTGAATGGACGTAAAACCAGGGTTGGTATATTTCCTTAATATCTCGGTAGGGAATATAAATAATGTCGGTGGTAAAGATTACAAAATATTTGTTGTAATCAGGTACTATGGCGAAGATGGCTGTTACGAGGGGAATAATCATGAGCCACAGCAAATACTTCATCCAGTAGATTTTTTGTGGAAAGGTGTAGGTAAAGCAAAAATAAAAAAAGGTGAGAGTGGTAAAGGGTAGGGCAACATACACCAATGAATAGATTCGTGGTAATAAAACCTTCCCTGGATATAGATAATATACCGCCAGAATCAATGACCAGAGACCAAAAAAGAACAGAAAGACCCGTTGATATCCTTTGAATGGTAAATAAATGGAGTTTTGTTTTTTGATTCCCACCAGAAAAAGGATGTAAAAAGCCACTAATAACCGTGTCATTCCAAAGAGAAGAGTAATATAATTTAAGGAAGATGCAGAGTCATTCATTACTGTTTGCCCTTGTGTTTTGCCTTGGTCTTGTACATTTCCTCGTCTGCCTTTTTGAAGCAGTCTTCAAAGTTGGTAGTATTGGAGGGTGCGGTGCTGCATCCTATGGAAATACCAATTTTATGTGGGAGAAAATTCTGATTCTGAGCCACCTTTGACTCAATGTTTTTGGCTATCGTCTGGGCAGTAGCTGCAGGTGTCTTATACAAAATCACCAGGAATTCATCACCACCCAATCGGAAAACCAGACTTTCCTTCTTGATTTGAGAGCATATGGCATTGTAGCAGCTGAGGATATATTCATCTCCTCTGGTATGTCCCAAAACGTCGTTAATGGTTTTAAGGTTGTCCAAGTCACACACCAACAGGGAAATAGGGAAGCTGTCTGGAGAAGCAGGTTCATTTTGCTTTAGCTCCAAAAAATGCCGGTTGTAACACTGGCACAGAGAATCTCTGAATGCCTTGAACTCCAGTGTGGTAAAGAAATTCTGGATTGAAGTGAGGGGCACCAGCATTATAACATGGCCTTGGTTCTTAACATGCTCCTCATCGCTAATTTCCTGCTCCTGTAAAAAGAAGAGGGTTTTGTCGTCATTCTTCTGGATGAATTTGTTTGTTCCCCGATACTGATCTCCTTCCAGCGGCACTTCGATTTCAAAGGTGGTAAACTGGCGGAGCAGATCATTTTTTTTGAAAAAATAAACTCCCTTATTTCTTCTTGAAGTAAAAAGCTCCTTCCCTTTTTTGTTGAAGTGGACAATGATATCATTCTTGTTCAAAATGAATACGGGGAAGGGGATGGTTTTCAGCAATGCTGACTGTCCCTGAATAATAATTTGCTCGGAGGTATCGTAGTACAGGGTAAAGAATAGCAGCACCATACAAAGGTTGACGGTAATGGGTGGAACCCAAAAGAATCTATTGGTATACTCGTTAAAGGTTACAAACATATTCTGTCCAATAAAGAGCAAGGCTGCTACAATGGCCAGCTTGTTTCCTGTGGTAGCTTCTTGTGGCTGCTTAATGACCTTGTACAAAAGCATTGCACTTCCCAGCACAACGGTTGCATAGCTATAAAAAACATAGACATAGTACAGGAAGTGGTACTGCTCCAGTATATCCCTGTAGGGAATGTAGATGACTTCATTGATGAAGATGATGGAATACTTTTGTAATTGTGGCAGTAGTACAGAAAGGGAGAAAATGCAGGGAAAGATATAAATCCACCGCAGGAATTTTATCAGATTCTTTTTATGGGGAAAGACATAAGAAAAACAGAACCTCATAAAGGCAGGCCCGCCAAAGGAAATGGCGGCATAAATGAGGGGGCTTACGTAGGGAAGAATCTCGTCATTGGGATAGATATAGAATACACTTCCAAAGAAACCCCACAGTCCCATGGCAACAATAAAGTAGAGAAAATATTTGAAAGCAGGTATATGAGATTGCCTATTAGTACAAAGAAGGATAAGAACAAGGGCACAAAGTGATATGATTGCACGCAGGGCACCTTGCAGGGCTGTTAGATACTGTACTAATGTAATAGTCTCCATGATGAGTCATTATAACTTATTTTTCTCAAAAAAACTATTTATTTTGGAGAAAAAATAAGAGATATTATCCTCCTACAAAATCAGCATGGCATCTCCGTAGGAAAAGAACCGGTACCGCTGCTCCACCGCTTGTTGGTAGACTGCCATAATTCGTTCTTTTCCAGCAAAGGCACTGACCAGCATCAGCAAGGTGGATTCTGGGGTGTGGAAGTTGGTAAAAAGCTTATCCACCACTTTGAACTGGTAGCCAGGATAGATGAAAATATTGGTGGACTTGGTGCCAGATTCCAGCTGCTGGGCTTCTTGGTTCCAGGCTGACTCCAAGGTTCGTACAGAGGTGGTGCCAACTGCTAGGATGGGGCGCCCTTCTGCCTTTGCCTCATTGACAGCTTGGGCTGTTTGGGTACTTACTGAATAGGTTTCGTAGTGCATGGCGTGGTCTTCTAGCCGCTCTGCACGCACTGGCAAAAAGGTTCCCAGCCCCACGTGGAGGGTGACCCAAGCCTTCTGGATGCCCGCCTTATCCAAGGTTTCTAGCATTTCTGTGGTAAAATGGAGTCCCGCTGTGGGACAGGCTGCAGAGCCAGTTTCTGAGGCGTAGACGTTTTGGTAGCGTTGGCTATCTTCTGCGGTGTCCTCTCGCCGGATGTAGGGTGGCAGGGGAATGTGTCCGTTGGCCTCGAACCAGTCCTCGGTAATGGGAAGGGGAAAAGCTAGGGTGCGGAATTCGGTGCCAGTGTCAGAAGGATTTTCTACAATGGTGGCTACCGTTCCGTCTGCAAACTGGTATTGGTGACCGCTCTTTTGTTTTTTTGCGTTCTTGACCATGGTTTTCCAAAAGCAACAGGCACCAGCAGGGAGGGAAGCCGCAGCAGGTAGTTCTACAGGCTGGAGAAAAAGGAATTCCGTGGGGCGGCCAGTGGTGTCCTTGATGCCGTAAACACGGGAGCGGCGTACCTTGGAGTTGTTGAACACCATTAAGGCATTGGATGGAATGAGGCTGGGCAGGTCTGCCATCTGATGATGAGCCACCTGTCCTGTGGCTCTATCAAGGAGCATGAGCCGATCCTGTCCTCGTACCTGGGGTGGATGTTGGGCCACAAGTTCTGGTGGTAAATCAAAATAAAAGTCTTTCGTCAGCATGGTATCGTCCCTGCACTCCAAGATGTTGGTATGTTTTTTCTGTAACAATGCGGCCACGGGGAGTCCGTTGCAACAATCCGCACTGAATCAAATATGGTTCGTAGTAGTCCTCCAGGGTATCCATGGATTCCCCAATGGAAATGGCCAGTGTTTCCGCTCCCACAGGTCCTCCGCCAAAGTTCTGGATAATGGAAAGGAGGATTTCTCTGTCGTAGCGCTCCAGCCCCAGGGAATCGATTTCCAGACGTTGGAGACCTAGCTCTGCAATTTCCTTGGTGATGGTGCAGCTGTAGGGGCCGTCGGCAGGATTCTTGGTTTGATCTCCCAGCACCTGGGCAAAGTCCCTAATTCGCCGCAGCACTCGGTTTGCCACACGAGGAGTACCTCGGGAACAGCCTGCCATCAGCAAAGCCGCATCCTGGTGGATGTTCACCTCCAGAATGTTGGCGGAGCGCTGAATAATGGCTGCCAGCTCCTCCTGGGAATAAAAGCTGAATCGCTGTACAATGCCGAATCGGCTGATAAGGGGGCTGGAAACCATGCCCGCCTTTGTGGTGGCTCCCACTAGGGTAAATCGTGGAATGGGAATACGGACGGTGCGGGCTGCAGCTCCTTGGCCAATAATCCAGTCTAGCTCGTAGTCTTCCATGGCAATGTAGAGCATTTCCTCAATGGCGGGCTTTAGGCGGTGAATCTCATCGATGAAGAAAACCGTACCTTCGGTAATAGTAGAAAGAATGCCTGCCAAGTCCTTGGGCTTTTCTAGGGCTGGGGCACTAGTTACCTTGAACTCGGCTCCCAATTCTTGGGCAGTAATCTGGGCGAGGGTTGTTTTTCCCAGTCCCGGAGGTCCAATGAGAAAGAGATGGTCCATGGCTTCTCCACGGCTCTTGGCAGCTTCAATACAGACCGCAAGGTTTTCCTTCACTATCTTCTGTCCCAAAAACTCATTCAGGAGCTGGGGACGTAGGCTGATATTCTGGGAATCCTCTTCCAGGGGGATGTTCGCTCGTAAAATCTCGTTCATGGCTTCCTTCTTCATGCTGGTGTAATCCAGCTTGGATTATGCCAGCTCCACAATGGCCTTGCGGAACAAAAGTTCTTCCTGCTGGCTGGGAATCTTACCCTGCAATTCCTGTGCAAGCTCCTGTTCCAGACGAGCCAGCACTGCCTCACAGTCCCGCTTGTCATAGCCCATATCTGATAAAGCCTGTACCACATCCTGCCAGCGAGAAGTGGCTGCTGCCTGCCGTGAAGGAGGGGCATCTCCAAAGCTCAGCTTTCCCTTCAGGGCCAGCATCATCTTTTGGGCTGTCTTCTTGCCCACGCCGGGAAGCCGCTCCAGCTGGGCAAGGTCCTCGCTGTCCAGTGCCTGGGAAAGCTGCTGGGGAGAGATGCCCGACATGATTTTCAAGGCTCCCTTGGCTCCCACACCGTCCACCTTCAGCAGGTCAAGAAAGAGGCTACGCTCCTGCTGGGAGGCAAAGCCGAAGAGCTTCATGGAGTCCTCCCGATGCAAAAGCCAGGTAAAAACCCTGCCCTGGCTTCCCACCGGGGGGAAGGAGTCCAGGCTGGAGTCCGGGACGGCAAGGTCCCACTCAATCCCCCCTGTTTCCACGTACAGGCATTGGGGTAACTTTGCGGTGATGGTTCCGGTAAGGCTGTTGAACATGGCTTGATTATAGCTGAAACGGCAGAAAAGGCCAAGGGCGGAAAACCAGCAGCTGTTCAGAATAGGGCATTGTTGTGGGATGCAGCTTGCTAATATGGCTTGTATTTATTGATATTTCATAGTATTCTAGTACGAAAGGAAATCTGCTTTGATGCAGGATTTGTAATGGGGGTTTGGAATATGAAGATGAGCATCAGGACAAAGATAACTTTCACGGTAGGCGGTGGTTTGTTGGCTCTTTTGATGATCAATGTTGTTGGCGTAATACGTATGCGGGAGGTAAACCACAAGCTAACGGACATGACTCTGGTGAATTCCGTGAAGCAGCGGTACGCCATCAACTTCCGTGGCAGTGTCCACGACAGATCCATCCGTGTCCGGGACTATATTCTGCTGACCTCTCCAGCCGAACGAGCAGCCACCCTGCAGGAGATAAACGAGCTGGAGAAATTCTACCTTGACTCGGAGAGCTTGATGAACGAGGCTATTGCCGACGCGAGTATGGAGGTGTCCGACCAGGAGCAGAGGATGCTGGCTGACATCAACCAGTCCAAGGTTTTCCTGACTCCCTACCTCCAAGAGGTCATCTCGCTGGTGGACGCGGGAAATCTGGCTGAGGCCCACAGAATCGTTGTTGACATTGCCCGTCCTGAGTTCCAGAAATGGCTGGACAGGATAAACGTATACATCGACTATCAGGAGGAAAACAACCAGTATATCACCAGCTACCTGCTGGAGCGCTCCAACGACTTCCAGCGGCTCATGATCATTGTCACCGTTCTGTCCGCCATCCTTGGTGTGGTGGCCTTCATCTGGATGGTCCGTTCGGTGCGTCCCCTGGGTACCGTTGCGAAGGCTCTGGATGAGATTGCAGCCGGCGAGGGGGATCTGCGGGTTAAGCTGGAGGTTTCCTCCAAGGATGAGATTGGAATGGTGGCGGAGCATTTCAACATATTTATTTCCTCCCTGCACAGTATTATTTCCACCGTAAAGAAGTCTGTTGTAAGCCTGTCAGTAACAAGCCGTGGTCTTACTTCCAGTATGGATAGAGCCCAGGGAGCCTTGGATAAGATTTCTGGTGCCATTTCCATCGTTCAGGGACAGATGAACACCCAGTCCACCGCTGTGTCCGATGTTTCCAATACCATTCAAGATATTGGCAGCAAGGTTTCTAGCTTGAACAGCATCATTGAGGAGCAAACCTCCAGTGTAAACGACAGTGTTTCCTCCGTGGAGCAGATGCTGGCAAACATCCAGTCTGTTACCGATGCCCTTGCCCGCAGCACCACCCAGTTTGATAATCTTTCACGGGTATCCGAGATTGGCTTCCAGAAGATTGCCGAGGTGCAGTCCAAGGTTATGGATATTTCTGGCAAGTCCCGCAGCATGTCCGAGGCAAATGCCGTCATCAACAACATAGCCTCCCAGACAAACCTTCTCGCCATGAACGCCGCCATAGAGGCCGCCCACGCTGGGGTTGCGGGAAAGGGCTTTGCCGTTGTTGCCGACGAGATCCGCAAGCTGGCGGAAAGCTCCTCCGCCCAGTCCAAGTCCATTTCCGCCGCCTTGAAGGAGCTGGTATCTTCCATTACCGATGTAGTTGATACTTCTCAAACCTTGAGCCAGGCCTTTGAGGATGTGCGAAATGCCATTGCGGTTTTGGCCGATGAGTTGCGTATCGTGCAAAATGTTATGGATCAGCAGAGTGCAGGAAATCGCCGTGTTCACAATTCCTTTGTTACAATCCATCGCCTAAACAATGAGGTTCGCACCAGTGCTGCCCAGATGGCTTCTGGTAGCCAGAGTATTTTGGCAAAAACTGCCGACTTGGTGGCAATCACCAATGAGATTAACGATTCCATGTCTAGAATGACCTCTAGTGCAGAGGAAATTGGTGAGGCAGTAGGCAACGTTGTAGCTCTCAGTAAAACTACGGAGCAGGGTGTTCAGACCGTTAAGGCGCAAATCGGACGCTTTGTACTGTAGTAAGAAGAAAGCTGAAAAATTCCTTTCGTCCCTGGCAGTGCTTGTGCAGTGTCAGGGTATCATCTTGTTTTTGGAGAAGGTTCCGATCTAGAACGGAATGTTCTCCAAGAAACTCTCGTTCTCGCCGGCAGCCACCACGGCAGAGACCGAGGACGGGGCAGGTGGTACATGCATCTTCCCGTTTTTGGGAAGAAACAAGAAACTTTTGCATAACAGGATGATAAAAAAGTTCCTTCAATCCCATTTCCTTGATATTTCCAATGTACCACTGGTCGCTACAATAAAAGTCACAGGGATAGAGGCTGCCGTCTGCTTCCACCGTAATGGTTGCGGGGCAGTAGCCCATCATGCCGCATTGTTCTGGCATTCTTCCTTGGAGCATAGCCAAAAGATTGTCGTAAAACCGAATGGAAATTTCCCTTCCTTGGCAAAGATCCTGCCAATACAGCTGAAAAAAAGTTTTGTTTAACTGACCGTATTCTTGATTGGTAAGACAAAAGGTTGTGTCTGTTGCATCTGGTGGAATACAATGGATGAACTGAAGCTGGTTCAACTGATGGCTCTGGAACCAGCGATAAATCTCCACTTCCTTGCCTGCCCAAGCTCTTGTAACAACGGAAAGCACCGAAAAGGGAATCTTGTATGACTTGAGCAGCTGGATGGCTTCCATCACCTTGTCATGACTGTCTTGTGCAGCAGGATACTGTCGGTATAGATTGTGGATTTCTGGGGGACCGTCCAGAGAAACTCCCAGAATAAAATTATGCTCTACAAAGAATTGACAAAAGTCCTGGGTAATGAGGGTGCCGTTGGTTTGCACCATGTAGCAGGCTTGGCTTGGATATGTGCCTGCATCTTGTCCATACATCTGGGGTTGTAGCTGCTTTTTTTGGTGCTCCTGCACCTGATGAACAAAGGCCTTGAAAAAATCCAAGCCAGCCAGCAGTGGCTCTCCTCCTTGGAATAGGTAGGTGACGGTGCCTCCACAGGCAAAGTCCATGGTGGTGGCAATTAGAGCTTCCATCACTTCTTGACCCATACTGCCACGGTTTCCCTGCTGGCGGTTACAGGCTGTTTCAAGGTAAAAGCAGTAGCTACACTGGAGATTGCAGGCGGCAGAGGCTGGCTTTACTAGCACGGTAATGTTTCTCTGTTGCGGTGTGACTTTGTTCATGGTGTTTCTCCCAGATCCTTGATAGAATTTCCCAGATGGATTTTTGGTGGAAACATATAGGAAACCTTCTGGCTGTCATAGTGGCCATGCTGTATCATGGTTATGACTCCTTGGGCTAGTTTCACTCCCATTTCGTAGCTGGGATGGATGGAAGTGGTAATGTTTTGCTCCTGCCAGTTGTCAGCGGAATAGTCAAAGCTTACCACAGAATAGTCGTGAGGAATGGATTTGTTGTGGGAAGCCAGTACCTCCAGCAGCATTTCCAAAATCAAGTAGTTGCAGCAGACAATGGCGGTACAGGAGGGGAGGGCTTTGATGAAATTCCACATCTCCTTCTTGAACTGCTTGGCATCCTTTAGGTCGTCCATCATGCACCACTTGAAGTAGCTGTCGTCCATGTACACGTTGTACTTGATCAAAGACTTGATGATGCCGTTGTATTTTTTGTTTCCCTGATAATTATCGTAGACAAAGAAGCCAGCGATATATTTATGTCCCTTGCAAATCAGCTGGTACACCAGCTCCTGGGCGCAATTTTCATCGTCTACAATTACCTTGGGAAATTTGCTGTCACGATAGTAATTGTTGTAAAAGATAACGGGAATATTATCATTATAGAGCTTTTCGTAGATGTCGGCGTTGGGACTAGCTGTGCTGGCCTTTACTCCGTCAATAATCAAGGCATCAAAACCAGAGGCACAGGCAGTAAGACACCGCCGCTCGTTGAGAATCTTGTTCTCTGTAAAGAAGATGCGCACCTCAATGTCTTCATCCTGAAATATATCCCGCACCCCAGCTAAAATCTTGTAGATGGAGTTTTTGTCTTGTCCTTGAACAATGAGGGCCACCTTTTTGCTTTCAGTTTCTGGCAGGGAGCTGTTGTGAATGGAGTAGCTAGTGTTAAAAAAGGTGCCACTTCCCCGCAGGGTGTACACAAAGCCTTCTTGTTCTAAGCAGGCAATGGCTGTTCGTACCGTTTGTCGGCTTACATTGAATTTTCTGCAAAGAAAATGCTCCGAGGGCATTTTGTTGGTGTCGGTAAATTTATGCTCATCGATAAAGGAACGGAGATAGGAGGATATAAGCTGATATTTCTTTTCTCGTTGTGCCATATTCCTCCTCAGTGAAAAGGAGGGCTTTGGCAAGCCCTCCTGAATAAATTAGTCGTTTATAGTAGCTGTTATACCCTCTACATCCTTAATCCAGTCCAAAAGGCTCTTTCTCAGCTGAGCCTTTGCCTGGCTATGGGCAGGATCTGCCACCACGTTTACCAGCTGATGGGGATCGCTGGGCATGTGGTACAGGTAATCGTCGCTGTAGCTGGTGCTGTTCATGTCCAGTCCACCGTCCTTGTCTGGAGCGTAAACGGCGTACAGGTACTCAGGAGTACGAATACAGCGGCCAACCTTGCTTTCAGAAATCTGGGCAAACACTTGATTCTTTCGATTATCATCCTTTTTTTCCACCACGTCAAGGAGATTTTCTCCAATCATGGCATCTCCCACCTGTACTCCAGCCAGAGCCATAATGGTCTTGGGCAAGCTTTCGGTGGAAACAAGCTGGCTTTCACGATGGCCACCCTTGGTAAAGGCTCCACCACTGATTACCAGAGGCACCTTCAGGGCGCTGTCGTGGCCAGTACGCTTGTAGTCGTCGTAGCCCCGCATCCTGCCGTCCCGGTTCCGGGTGCGGAAGTGGGAGCCGTGGTCTGCACCAAAGATGATGACGGTATTGTCGTAGATTCCCAATTCCTTAAGCCGCTGAACGAGACGGCCAAGGTTCTTGTCCAGGCTGGCACAAGCTCCCAGATAGTCGGGATATTCCTCCTGCCAGTCACCACCACCGAGAGCCTTCAAATCTTCTGGTACGATGAAGTTGGCGTATTCTTCCTTTGAACCTTCGGGACCCTGATAGTGATGGGCTCCGTTCTGGTGGTGGGGCTCAATGTGGGAAATGGTCATAAAGAATGGTTTGCCATCTTTGCCTTCCCAGCAATTCTTTACGGAGGAGTCAAAGAACTCCAGTGCAAAGTCGGTGATGCAGTCTGCTCGGTAACCCTTGAAGTCCCGACGATTCATGTCCTCATCAAAAACGTATCCGCCGTAGCCGTCGGAGGTAAACTCCAGTACGTCAGCAGTTCGCCAGAAGCCCTTGTAGCCACCACGCAGGTGCAGGGGAACAGGCTCAATCTGGTAGTCCTGATAGGGCTTTTTTTCCAGCTCTCCCTGGGAAGCCAAATGCCATTTTCCGATATAAGCTGTCTGGTAGCCTGCTTCGTCAAGCCACTGAGCCAAGGTCTTTACGTCCTGGGGAAGGGCAATGCTGTTGCGGAAGCAGCCAGTGTCGGTGGCATATTTTCCTGTCTGGAAGATTGCACGGCAGGGGCCACAGACTGGCTGGGGAGAAAAGGCGTTTTCAAAGCACACACCCTCTGCTGCTAGCTGATCCAAGCAGGGAGTAATGGGAAGCTGCTGGCCGTAGCAGCCGCAGGTGTCAAATCGCTGCTGGTCGGTAAAGTAGAAGATGATATTAGGTCGTGTTGTTTTTTCAGACATGATGTCCTCCTGATTTTGATTCCGTGATCTTTCCACGGATAATGATGAACAAGGTAACTGCAATCAGCACAAGGAAGGCGATGCAGACGGAAGATGAGGCAAAGATGGACCAGCTTCCGTCAGAGATAATAAGGGCTCGGCGGAAATTCTCCTCGGTCATACGTCCCAGTACCAGTCCCAAAAGAATTGGTACTACAGAACATTCCAGCTTGGTGAGCAGGTAGGCTACCACGGCAAAAATCAAGGTTAAGCCCACGTCGAACATAGAAATCTTTACAGAATATGCTCCTGCAAAGCAGAAGATAACGATAATGGGAGCAAGGATTACTGGTGGAATCTTAATGATCTTGGCAAAAAGACCAGTGAGGTAGCGTCCCTGCAGGAACATGAACAGGTTTACAAAGATGAGACCCACCATAATGGCATACATGGTAACGCCGTGGTCGGTGAAAAGTCGTGGACCAGGGGTAAGACCGTTAATCATCAATGCACCCAGCATCAAGGCAACAGAACCGTCTCCAGGAATACCCATGGTCAAAAGGGGAATCAATGTGGCACCAGTAACGGCATTGTTGGCTGTTTCTGAGGCTACAACACCTTCTACCGCACCCTTTCCAAACTCATCCTTATGCTTGCTGATTCGTCGTGCCCAGTCATAGCTAAAGAAGCCTGCTTCTGCAGCACCAGTTCCGGGAATAATTCCTACTACAACACCAATGATGGCAGACAGGAGGGCAGGTAAGGACATACGTTTGAGCTCTTCCTTGGTAATCTTTCCCTTGCCGTCCTTCAAAACCTTTTCCTGGATTGCACCAGCATCGCTGGAGTCCGCATCGCTTTTCTTTGCTCTACCAATGATGGCACTAAGGGCAAACAAACCAATAAGACAGATTACAATGTCAAAACCAGAATACAGGTTAATGTTGTTAAAGATAAAGCGTGTGCCACCAGTCATGGGATCAAGGCCAATGGTGGAAACGAAGAGACCAAAGGCTCCTGCCATAACACCCTTTAGCAAGCTTTTTCCAGAAACACCTGCGATGATGGTAAGACCAAAGGCACAAACCAAAAAGTATTCTGGTGTACCCAGCTTTTGGGCAAATTTTGATACCTGTGGGGCAAAGAACAGCAGCACCAATGCACTAAAAATTCCTCCAAAGGTGGAACCATACAGGGCAATGTTTAATGCCTTGTGCCCCTCTCCCCGCTGGGTCATGGGATAGCCGTCTAGCATGGTGGCTGCAGCGTGGGGAGTACCTGGTGTGTTAATCAGGATGGCGGAAATGGAGCCACCGTAGCTTCCTGCACAATACATTCCTAACAGGAACATAAAGGAAGGAATGGGGGCCAAAGAGTAGGTGAAGGGCAAAAAGAGAACGAGACAGAGAATGACGGTAAGGCCAGGAATTGCTCCAAAGATGACTCCCAAAAGGAGTCCAATATTCATGTAGATGAAGTTGGAAATATGGAAAAGTTCCTGACAACCTTGAATGAATAAATCCATGGCAATCTCCTTTAGGGCAGGCGTACGTTCAGTACGTATCGGAAGAATACGCCGATAAGTACGGCCACCACTGAAACAATTATATAGTAGCTAGGCTTCTTCACACGGAAGAACATAAGCATGGCAAGTCCCAGAAGAATAGAACTGATGATAAAACCAATAAGCCCCATCAAAAGCCAGTAAAGAACTAAGATTCCTAGAATTATCAGGGCCTTTACTTCTACCAAGGCTGTAGTTTCCACGATGTTGACCTTCTTCTTGGCAACAATGTTAAAGATTTCCTTTCCCAGTAACACCACACCACAGATGATAATCAGGAACATAAGTAGGGTGGGAAAGCTTCTTTCGTTAATACTACTGCTACTAAGGAGGGCAATTTGTGAGGGCATAGCCAGCAACACAGCCACTGCAAATATAATGAAGATAATTGGTGTAATGATGTCTACATAAAGACGTATCTTCTTTTTTTCTAGCTTTTCTCCTGTGGCATCAAGCCAAGAATCGATTCGTTGAAAGAATTCTCGTGCCATAGTTTCTCCTTTTTTCAAGTTTAAAACAATCCCCTGAATCCGTTCTTTGTCAAGCTAGTGTGAAGATGAAGAACGAATCCAGGGGGATGGTTTTGGAAAAATTACTGGTTTTCCTTTACAATTTGGATTACGTCAGCTACGTGGCGATCCATAGTGGCAGGATCAAGAGGATCAATCTCAATCAACATGGTTCCGAACAACTCTACAATTTCGGGCTTAGACAAAATGCGCAGGTAAGCGTTCTGAATCTTCTTGATTACAACAGGATCTGTTCCCTTGCGAGCCAACAGGAAGCAGCGGTTTCGGAAGTAAGCTGAGTAGCCATACTCTCCAACACCCTTAACACCAGCGAATACACCATTCTTCAGTCCATTCTTATCGAATGCAACTACAGGAGCCAAGGTTCCAGCCTCTACGCTAGCCTGTGCCTGTGACTGGTGAGAAATAGCAAACTGAGTTTCACCCTTAGCAGCTGCATCAAGAGCAAGGTTTGCTCCGTTGTAGCTTACCAATTCCAGCTTCAGTCCCAGCTCCTTAAAGAGGGCCTTTGCCAAGAAAGCTTCAGAACCAGCAACACCGTTTACAGCTACCTTCAAAGTCTTTCCTTCACCGTAAGCCTTCAATCCATCCAAGTCAGTGATTCCCAACTTTGTGTCGGCAGTCATAACGAAAATGGAAGAATACAGGTTGATGATAGGCTCGTAGTCATCATAGGTGAACTGTAAGGCTTCTGAACCGGGGGTATTAGGAGCGATAGAAAATGCACCCTCTCCACCAAAAATCAGGTTCAAGGAGTTAGGTTCATTCTTCAGATAGTTAGTAAGAGCTACGTTTCCACCAGCTCCCAATTCATTAGTAGCCAAAACAGGCTGGCCAAGAACCTCCTGACCATAGGTAGCCATCTTTCGGTTTACGATGTCTGCTACTCCACCAACTGCCCATGGACAGATAACGGTAACAGGTCCTTCTGGCCACTGCTCTGGGCTAGCTGCTTCTTTTGATCCTGCTGCGAAGATGCTGCAGGCCATGGTGATAAGAACGAGAGTTGTGAACAATCTTTTCATCTTTTCCTCCAAAAATTGTAGTACTTAGATTGTACCACAGCTTTTTGATTTTTACAGATAAAAAATCATCTTTTTTGATAAAAGTTGTATTGTTTTTATACCTAATATTCTAAGTTGTATTTTTTCTAGTATTTCCATTTTTATGTGGCAAGTACTAGCCTCTGACAATAGGAGGGATTCTAAAACCGTTGCCCTTTCTTTTATTTTTTTGTATTCTTTAACGATGAAATTGTATGCAAAGCATCAGCTTGTTCTCACCGTTGTGGTGGTTTCTATAGTGGCATCTGTGGTGACAGGGCTTGCCACCTCCCGTTATTTTAAAGAAAAGCCTGCTACTTCCCAGGTTCCTGTTGAAGAAGCAGCCCCTGATTCACAGCCTGCTACGGAGGATTTTGAGCCAGGAGCTGTGATAGCTACCGAGGAGCGGATGGTTCCTGGCAATGCAGATTCCTTTTTGCTCCAGACAGCTGTTCGCTCCGACCCCATTTACACGGCGGACATGGTGGCTTCCTACACCCAGGATGAGTTACAAAATATCAGCGTCTACGAAAAGTGCAACGAGGCTGTTGTAAACATCAATACCCAGGTGATGGCGGTAAACTGGTTCTTGGAGCCTGTTCCTCAGGAAGGTGGTTCTGGTTCTGGCTCCATCATTGACCGCCGTGGCTACGTGGTGACAAACGTTCACGTTATTTCTGATGCGTACAAGATTTATATTTCTCTTTCCGACGGTACCCAGTATGAGGGGCGGGTGGTGGGTACTGATTCTGCCAGTGACATTGCAGTGCTGAAATTTGACCCACCAGCAGGGGTGGAGTTAAAAACCATTGCCTTTGGGGATTCCGACAAGCTGAAGGTGGGACAAAAGCTCATTGCCATCGGAAATCCCTTTGGTTTTGAGCGCACCATGACCACCGGTATTGTCAGTGGGCTGGGTCGTCCCATTCAAAGTGCAACGGGAACCATTATCCGCAACATGATTCAAACAGACACTGCTATCAATCCAGGAAACTCTGGTGGTCCCCTGCTGGATACTGCTGGTCGCATGATTGGCATAAACACCATGATTTATTCCACCACTGGCAGCTCTGCAGGCATTGGTTTTGCAGTTCCTGTAAACACGGCTCGCCGTGTGGTTTCCGACTTGATTCAGTATGGTACCGTTCGCCGTGGTGTTATCCAGGCAGATTATGTGCAGCTTACCTCCAGCATTGCCTCCTACGCTCGCTTAGAAATAAATCGTGGACTTTTAGTTTCCCAGATTCAAAAAGGAGGCAATGCAGAATTAGCTGGAATTAAAGCCGGTACAGAGGCTATCCGCTATGGCAGCAGCCGCAACTCACGCATTATCTATCTTGGTGGAGACGTTATCACCGCCATGGACGGTATTAGTGTGGCTAGCTTGGCAGATTACTATTCCATTTTGGAAAGCAAGCGGCCAGGAGACACTGTAAAGGTAACCGTTTACCGCAACGGAAAATATCAGGATATTCAGGTGAGTTTAACAGAAGAGTAGGGGAAAAATAGTGGACTCCCTTGTCTTACATTTCTAGGGCAAGGGTTACTTTTTCTTGAATTTTCGTTTTCAGCAAGGTTTTTTCTCGTATTGAATGGGCATATAACAGAGAAATAAAAATAATAACAATGGAGCTGACCACAAAAACGATAAAAATGAGAGACAGCATAAAGCTAGAATCATTAAATTCTTGGGTATTATGATAGGTGTAGTTTATGTAATCATCCTGAACTTGAATAAAAAGCTTGTCTAGGTCATGAAGTGAACTTAACTGATGATTTTCTGTAAAATCCTAGGTAGCTTGTAATAATTTTTCTACGTTTTGTTCTAAAACGATAAATTTTCGTAGTTGGGAAAATCATGAATCTGCATAAACGTATATAATTCTGAAGATTGATGACGAGATGCGCTCTTTTTCAGCCGGTCCTCCACTTCTCCCCAGATGGCCGCATCCCGCAGGGACTGCTCCACAATCTCGTCCAGCCGCCCCCTGTCCTTGATTCCATGGGTACGGGGGCCGTAGGCAATGTTGTCGTAGACGCTCATGGGAAAGGGATTGGGCTTCTGGAACACCATCCCCACCCGCTTGCGCAGCAGGTTCACGTCCATGCCGCCGTAGATGTCCTGGCCGTCCAGCAGAATCCGTCCCTGAATGCGGCAGCCCCCCACCAAATCGTTCATGCGGTTCAGGGACTTCAGCAGGGTGGACTTTCCGCAGCCCGATGGCTCGATGAGGGCAGTTATCTCCCTATCTGAAAATGAAATGCTTACTCCCCTCAAGGCGTGGTAGTCACCATAGTGCAGGTGCATGTCGTCCACTCGAGTCTTTTCCATCTCTTCTTCTTTTCCAGCCACTAGCGGCGGACCAGCTTCCTCGCCACACCTCACGGAGGGTGTCCGGCACCGACTCCAATGCCTCCTGGCTCGTCCTGATGATGAGGGGCAGAATCATCAAAGCCAGCGTCACCACACCCGCCCCCAGGGAATAGCCGAAGCCCAAGGCCAGCTCAAACAGCAGGTAGCCGAACAAGCCATATATAATAGAAGGAATTCCCGCCAGGGTTTCCGTTGCCAGCTGGATTATCTGTACCAGCCGACTCCGCCGGGGGGCGTACTCCTCAAGCGAGGCGGCATATGACGGCCTGATTGTCAACGGATACGACCACTACCGTGTATTCCAGTGTGTAGCTGGAGCTACACAGCCACAACGAGTTTGCCAGGGGGAACAGCCATGTGAACGGGATGGAGAACGTACAAACCTCTGGTTTGTCAGGAGCTTTGCCAAGCGCAGGCTTGCGAAATTCAACGGTTGCTCATCCGACAGATTCGTGGTGCACTTAATGGAGTGCTAGTGGAGGTACAACCGCCGCAATGCCGATTTGGTCAGGGAACTGGCTAAAACACTGAAAGGCTACTAGTCTAGAACCTTGACACAATCGCCTAATATGGTATACCATCCAGGTGATTTATCAATAATTTTGAGAAATCGAATTAAATGGAGAAAGTTCTTTTTGATGAAAAATCAAAGTGCGATGCCTTTGACAGAATAGCGGAACATTTTTTTTGTAAAAATTTCGGCTCAATGCAAAAATCAGAGTTTGAGCTTCTCTTGTTTTCCATCTACACTGACAGGCTTGCAGTACTATCAAAAAATCCTGAAAATCAAATTCCTGTAAGATGCGATAATTATACAATCTCGAAAGAACTCGGCATAACACAAAGAGCCGATGAAACGTCTTTCTGCTCGCATAAGCAAGGCTGTTTCATCAAAAAAAGTTAAAAACAGTTCTGAATAAAAGGACTGTAAATATATTTTTGGAGGATAAAATGAAGAAAAACATTCTTAAAATTGCCGCGGCAACTGCTTCTGCAATCATTACACTTGCCTTTCTTTCCTGCACCCAGGGGGGGGGGATGTCTACACAAGCACAGAACCAAAGGAAGTTACCGATGTAAAGGCGACAAGAATTGATGCGGCTACCGTAAGGCTGTCATGGACAGCACCTATAGACGATAATATTCGTGCGTTTTATGTGGGAAGTACGGTTGCTGCTAAAGGCGACTTTGCTGCATTGGACCCTGATACAGTCCCCGTAGGACAAACATATTATAACTTTAAATACGCACATCAGGGGTTTGAATGGCAGTTTTCAGTTCAGACAGTTTCTTATGACGGCACATATTCTAAGCCTGTGACGGTAACGAATTCTGATGTTCTGAGTAATTCTATATATTTAAAGACAGTTCAGAATAATCCTAATTCCGTAAAAGTATATGTTGCTGTTAGTGATGTAGATAATGTCGGAATAGAAAAGGTATGCTGCTATATGAATTACGGCTATCAAAACAATGCTGAATACGTCATATTAAATGGAACCCCAATCAGCCCTGATTCTGACGGCTATTATTCATTTGATGCTACAAAAAATGGTAATTATTCTTTTGCGGCAGAATTATCTAATGGCACTTTTATTGGTCCACAAAACGAATTCATTAATACTGTATCTATCAAGTAAACCTGTTTGGAGACGGAAGTTTCTTAATCCCTTTAATAATCAGGTTTTATAATTGAATTGAGAATCATTAATTTCCACACAAGGCGGGAGTAATTCCCGCCTTTTTTTTGACAAATTGCCTTGTTTATACTTGTATAGAAAAATATGGAAGATTATTATCTTGCCGAGCAGTCATACAGCGATTGGGGTGCAGAAGGCAAAAGACATATTCGTTTGATGAGGTTTTTAACTGATGTTTACAGTTGAATTTGCTCCAAAGGCAGAACGTCAAATTTAAAAGCTGGAAAAATCAAGCAGGCTGGCGATTTAAAGGTTCTGAATTTAGAAAGTATAGAATTATCGGTTACTTGGAAGACGAAAAACTTATTATCACTGTTTTAACTGTTGAAGGTCGCTCTGACTCTTGTAAAAATAAAGAGGTACTTGCTAAAAAAGCAAGAAAAGAAGTTTTCAAGAAGAAATAAAACCTAACAATGTCTTCAAAGCGGACGGCAAGTCAAGCTTGCCGCCGTTTAAGACTATGTTGGGCGGACGGACCACTGGCCCGCATTTCTTTATATGATAAGAAAAAAATCCACTTAACATATTTTCTCGTAAAAATTTTGACTAGTGTACACTAGTCAATGGAATTGACAAATTCCATTGAAGCGAAAACTCGCTTTACGCTCGTTTTCGCTTCAATGGAAAAATCGGATGAAAATATGCTACTTTTGGACAAACAACTGTTAAAATTCTTATTGGTTGGAATCGCAAGCACGCTTGTTGGGTGTGGTTTAATGTTTGTCTTATATAACTGTTTCGGAATATCTTATTGGTTTTCCTCAGCTTGTAATTATTTAACAGGTGGAATACTAAGTTACTTTTTAAACAAATATTTTACTTTTCAAAATAAACAAAAAAGTCTCAGACAAATAATTTTATTTATCATAAATCTTGCAATTTGCTATTTCTTAGCCTATTTTATTGCAAAGAAATCTGTCTATTTCATCCTTTCTACTCAATCAGAAAAATTTCGTGATAATGTCGCTTTACTTTCGGGAATGTGTATTTACACTGCTTTAAATTATCTTGGGCAGCGGCTCATAGTTTTTAAACATAAAGAAAACTCAACAAAAAACGAGACTCTAAAATGAATCCAGAGATTTCCATTGTTATACCCTGCTTTAATGAAGAAGAAGCTATTCCAATTTTTTATGAAGAAACTTTAAGAGTTTTAAAAACAATGTCTTTGTCATCTTTTGAGTTCGTTTTTATTGATGACGGATCTTCGGACAGAACACTTGAAGTCTTAAAAGAGATTTCTGCAAAAGATAAGTCAGTTCATTTTGTAAGTTTTAGCCGTAATTTTGGAAAAGAAGCCGCTTTGTATGCAGGTCTTTCAAAGGCAAACGGAGAATTCATTTCTGTAATGGATGTTGATTTGCAAGATCCTCCTTCTCTTTTACCTCAAATGCTGGAAGCTATTCTAAAAGAAGGTTATGACTGTGCCGCAACAAGACGAGTTACTCGCAAGAATGAGCCACCTGTCCGTTCGTTTTTTGCAAGAAAGTTCTACAAAATTATGGGCAAGCTAAGTGATGTTCCTGTTGTAGACGGTGCCAGAGACTTTCGCCTGATGACAAGAAAATACAAAGATGCTGTTCTTTCCTTACTTGAGCGAAACCGGTTTACAAAAGGAATTTTTCCATGGGTCGGCTTTAAGACCAAATGGTTTGCTTATGAAAATGTTGAGCGAGTTGCAGGCAAAACAAAGTGGTCATTCTGGAAACTATTTTTGTATTCAATTGATGGAATAATAGGATTTTCAACAAAGCCCCTTGCTTTTTCTGCGGTGGCAGGTGTTCTTTCTCTTGCGGTTACTTTTGTACTTATCATTTTTATTGCTGTCAGGCGACTTGTATTTGGCGACCCGGTACAAGGCTGGGCAAGTCTCGTATGCTTTATAACTTTCTTTTCTGGCTTACAGTTATTCTGTACAGGAATCAGCGGTCTCTACATCTCCAAAGTTTATACGGAAGTAAAACAAAGACCAATTTATATTATCAAAGAGGAAAATTAAAATGAGAAAAGTTTTTTTTAAGAACATTTTACCTTCATTACTGTGCTTTGCATTAGTGTATAGTTTTTTACTATTTTTGAATGCAATTTTTCCTACTCAAAGTGATGATATCGGACGTAAGCTAGAAGGAATACAAAGAGCAATTAATTCTTATATGACTTGGAATGGTAGAATAGGCGAATTAATGCTTGTCACTTTTGGTTCATATCTTTCAACAACCCTATTTTATGCACCTTTAAACTCCTTTATAGGAGCAAGCGTTGTTATGCTCATTTTTGTAAATATATTTGGTAGATTTCCTCAGAAATCGGCTAAAGATATTTCATGTTTTGCAGTATTTTTCTTATTTATTATGTTTGACAAGGTATTCTGCTTTGGCTCTGTCTTTTATTGGGCAGCAGGGTGTTTTAATTATCTTTGGGCCTGGTTCTTCATTCTGATAGTTATTACTCCAATCAATTTGTTTTGGAGAAAAATAGAATTCTCAAAAAAACAAACTATTGCAATCACGATGTTAAGCATTCCTATTGGAATTGTTGCCGGTTGGTCGAGTGAATTTGGAATTGTATTTATTGTACTATGGATAGCAAGTATCATATTTGCAAAAATCAAAAAAATAAAACTCCCTCTTTGGTATTATACATCTCTTGTATTTTTTATTGCAGGCTGGTGTATTTTATATGCTTGTCCTGGAATGCGGCTTCGTTCAAAGCATTTTAGTAATTATCTTTCAATAATCGATTTGATAAAACTAGGACCTCTTGGACTGACAAAAAGAATTTTTCAAACTTTTAATAATTTTAACGGATTATTTTACTATCAAAATTTTTGCCTACTCTCTTTATTTTTATTGCTTAGTAGTTTGCTTTATAAACCTTCTCTTAAAAAATTTGAAAGTACTGTTTTAGCTATATTTCTTATGATGTTTTGCATCCGTTCAATGCCAAAACTCTTTTTTATTTTCTGTGCATTATTTATCTGTATTATGAGTGCCGTCACAAGTAGAAAAGAAAATATTTTTTTATCAAACCTTTTTATAGCTGGAAGTGGGATTTATATCGCTACCATTCTATTTATTGGTGCAACAATACAAATTGGGATTCCTAGAAGAGCAGCTTTTCAGTATAACTTGCTGAATATTGGATTAATTGCAATCAATATGATTTTTTGCTTCGAAAGATTCGCTGATAACAAAAAAATAACAAAAATAGCAACAACGTGTTGTATCAGTTTTACACTTTTATTTTCTATATTTGTGGGAACAGAATGTTTACATATGAATAGAAAATGGAAATCAATGGAAAATACAATCGCGGAACAAAAAGCAAAAGGAATTAACAATGTCATTATTGATGAAAGCACTTTCCGCTCAAGATATTGGAACTATGGCGATTGGGAAAATCCCGGAACAGATTCATCTGTTTGGCCAAATACAACATACGCAAATTATTATGGTGTAGAATCACTTGTTGCTAAATAAGAAAGTTTGATTATTTTTATCATGTGTTGGCATTAATACATAGACACCCCCAACTCCTTTATGGTACAATTATCCCATAAAGGAGTGTAATTATGCCACAGATTATTCCCATAAGAGACTTAAAGAATACAACCGCAATCTCAAATCTTTGTCATGAAACTCATGAGCCGATTTTTATTACAAAAAATGGCTATGGCGATATGGTAATTATGAGTATGGAGACGTTTGAAAAATCAACATTTTTGAATAATCTGTACGACAAACTTGCTGTCGCCGAAGCAGACTTAAAAGCCGGCAGAGTTTCTGATGTTGATGACGCTATTTCTGATATAAGAAAAAAGTATGGCCTTTAAGGTAGAAATTGCAGATTCTGCAAAAGCTGAACTTGATGAAATCGTAAGATATTTCGTAGAAAAATTATCTAATCCGGTTTCTGCAGGAAAACTTTTGGACGATTTCTATGAACAAAAAAGTTTCCTTTACGATAATCCTTATATGTTTCCTCTTTGTACTATTCAAACTTTACAACGAAAAGGGTACCGTAGATTTCTCTTTATGAAAAACTATATTGCCTTATATTTAGTAGAAGACGAAGAAGATAAAAAAGTAGTCACAATTATGCATGTATTTTACGCAAAGCGTGATTATGAAAAGCTAGTATAATTTCGCCTAACAAGAAGTTCAAAGCCGACACGGGCTCAATGCCTGTGGGGTTTAAGCAATTGTTATGTGGATGCCCGCACTGGACTGCTTGGTGTTTCAAGAAAAAATCCTCCAACAAATTCTCTCAAAAAATGTTCAGTGTACACTGAACATAGGAATTGAAAAATTCCTATGTTGCGAAACTTCGCTTTACGCTCGTTTCGCAACAAAAAATCAAAATAGCAGGAGGATTTTGTGAAAAAATCTGAGATGAATTTTAAGGATTCTAACAGTCTTGCAAGCGTAAGAAAAGTTATAAACGAAGCAAATGAAGCTTTGAATAACAAATCAAGGACAATAGCAGATTCAGCAATTCCAGAGGCACTTGCAGGGGCTTTAGGAGCCGGAGTTGGCGGTGTTGCAAGTTTTGCGGCATTGTATTTTGGAGGTTCTGTAGTCGGATTAAGTGCAGCGGGAATTACAAGCGGACTTGCCGCCGCAGGCGCTGTTGTCGGAGGAGGAATGGCCGCTGGGGTTGCTGTGTTAGCAGCTCCTGTTGCCATACTCGGAGGTGCTGCCATCGGAATAACAGCTCATGTAAAGAATAAAAAACTTGCAGAAGAAAAGCATTCTTTATATACAAAGGCTGTTGAAAAGCAAAATGCCATTCTTGAGCTTCTAAAAAATAAAGTAGGTCAAAGCGAAGAAAGAATAGAATATCTAACCTCGCTTAATACATTATTGCAGGCTGCAATAAAAGACTTGAAGCACGATTTAGCATAGTCTATGGGGAAATATACTTATACAGACGAAGAAAAAGATTTTAATAAAGTTCTTAAAATGAACCAAAATGAATCTTTTTCTTTGGATAAACGATGCTCTCCTCAGATTAACAGACTTGATAACGGTGATTACAAACAATCCTAAAAACTTAGACCTTGGAGGATTATTGGTTACACTTTCGCATTTATTCATGGATTTAAGATTTATTTCCCGAATAAAGGAAGAGTTTATAAGGCAGGAATTAAATAAAGATTTGGTTAAGGAATTGGAACGTTTGGATTCTATTTAAAATTGGTAAAAATCAGCCTAGCTAAAGTGTCCAATAATTGGGGTGCACTTCAAATGTATGCTGTTTTTTTATAGAAGACATGGCAAAATTAACAAAAGTATGTTATTATGTAGTAAAATACATACTTTTGGAGGTGTTATTATGACAAATACTGCTCTTGTTCAGGTAAAAGTAGATACAGAGACAAAAAAAGATGTTACAAGTATTTACGAATCACTCGGTTTGGATTTGCCTACTGCTGTCAGAATCTTTTTCAAAAAAAGTATAGCCGTAGGAGGCTTACCCTTTGAATTGAGAAATGATACTCTCTCCGAAAGATGGAACATTTACAAAGAGGCCAGAAATTCAATCCAAAAAAACAATGTTCCTGAAATGTCTCTTGATGAAATCAATGCTGAAATCGCCGCAGTAAGGGCTAGTAAATAATGGCAAGAAAATATGTCGTTATTGATACAAATGTTCTTGTATCAGCTTTGATAACCAGAAATGAAAACTCCCCAACAGTTCAGATTTTGCATTTCCTTGCAAAAGGAAATATTGTCCCTGTTTACTCTGATGAAATCGTAAAAGAGTACAATGAAGTGCTCAGAAGGGACAAATTTAAGCTTCCAGAAATTATAATCATAAATCTTTTGAAAGATATTATGGACAATGGACTAAAAGTTACAGAATTGACAGAAGTAAACGAAGTAATGCCTGACCCAAAAGATGTAGTTTTTTATGCGGTAACATTATCTGCTCAAAACAAAGATGCTTTTCTTGTAACTGGGAATGGTCAGCATTTCCCTGAAAAACCGTTTGTAGTAACACCATTGGAATTGGTTCAAATTTTGAAAGACGAAATCGCCTAACAAGAAGTTCAAAGCCGACACAGGCTCAAGGTCTGTGCGGTTTAAGCAATTGTTATGTGGATGCCCGCACTGGACTGCTTGGTGTTTCAAGAAAAGTCCACCTATTTTCATTTTATAAGGGGAAAATTATGGATGATTTGCTTTTTGTTGAGTATAGTGAATTCAATGCTCGGTATAATCATCGGGATGTGACTGCAAGAAAAAAAATGAAGGATTTAGGAGATTCTGATGCAAATAAAGTAACCAGAGTGTTTAGCACTCTGTTTGAGGGGTAATAAAATGCATGCATACTCAGATGTGTATTTAGATGCTGTGGTAGAAAATCAGGGTAAACTCTTTGATTATGTGGCACAATCTTTTCCTGATAAAGATACTCAGAATTTTATACAAAGCTACATGAAAAGCAAGACACGAAAAAGTATTGATGAGTCCCAAGCTTACGTAAACACTATGATGGCAAAAGAATTGTGGGATTATTTTTGTAAAACGGAAAACTATACCTTAAAGTCTGGAAAAGCCATGGACGGTTTTATGCCTGATTGGATTGGTGAATTTTATGCGTATTACCAGTGGTTTTATAATATTCCCAGTGCTCAAGTCATTGAAATGATACCCCTAGATTTTTTAATGAAAGCATATTTCGGACTCCATGATCTAGAACTGAAGTTGGCCGTAAAAAAGGTTGGTAAACAATCATAAAATCTCTTGGCTGACATTTTTTCTGACCTAAAATCACCAAAATATCACATTTTTTCTGACCTAAAATCAGTAAAAAACTACATTTTTTCCCACCTTCTTTCCCAACATTGCAATACTTTCCTTGCTGTGGTATCCTATGGAGCAGGAGAATTTCATGCGTAAGTTTCAAGTTGTGGCACCCTATGAACCTTCAGGAGACCAGCCCCAGGCAATACAGCGGTTGGCAGAGGGCTTTTTGCGAGGAGACAAGTACCAGACCCTGAAGGGTGTTACTGGTAGTGGAAAAACCTTTACCATGGCCAAGATTATTGAGGCGGTACAAAGACCCACCCTTATCATCAGCCACAATAAAACCCTTTCTGCCCAGCTGTATCGTGAGTTTAAATCCTTCTTCCCTCACAATGCGGTGGAATACTTTGTGTCCTACTATGACTACTATCAGCCAGAGGCCTACGTTCCTGCCAGAGACTTATATATAGAAAAAGATGCTGCTATCAACGATGAAATTGACCGTTTGCGGCTTTCTGCCACCTACAGCCTTATGGAACGGCGGGATGTTATTGTGGTGGCCACTGTGTCCTGTATTTACGGTTTGGGAATGCCCGACCTGTACAAGGACATGAGAATTCACTTGGAAAAGGGACAAACCCTAGATCCTGCAGCCTTTGCTCGTCAGCTTATTGGCTTGCAATACGAGCGAAACGATGCAATTCTTGATCGAGGTAAATTCAGGATACGAGGAGACGTGCTGGAAGTCTATCCTGCTTACGTGGAAAATGACCAAGCCTATCGAATTGAGCTGGATTGGGATGAAATTGTTCGAATCCGCAGGTTTAATACTATCACCGGAGATACCATAGAAGAGCTGGACGAAACCACGATTTATCCTGCCAAGCACTTTGTGGTGCCACCAGAAATGCTTACCTCAGCAGCAGATAGAATCAGAGCAGAACTGGAGGATCGGGTGGCAGTGCTGGAGCGAGAAGGAAAGCTTTTGGAAGCCCAGCGGCTTAAAACCCGCACCACCTACGACCTAGAAATGATTACAGAAATGGGCTATTGTCCTGGAATAGAAAATTATTCTGGTCCTATTGCTAATCGAGAGCGGGGACAACCGCCTGCCACCTTGCTTCATTATTTTCCTAGCGATTCCCTGTGTCTCATTGATGAGGCCCACGTTACTGTGTCTCAAATTGGAGCCATGTACGAGGGAGACCGCTCCCGCAAGCAAAACCTCATTGACTTTGGCTTCCGTCTGCCGAGTGCCTTGGACAATCGCCCCTTAAAATACGCTGAATTCGAGTCCATGGTGAATCAAACCATCTACGTTACTGCCACCCCACGGGAGCAGGAAATCAAACGGAGCACCCAGGTGGTGGAGCAGTTGATTCGTCCCACAGGCTTGCTGGATCCCATTGTGGAGGTTCGTCCCAGCGAGGGCCAAATGCACGACATTTACCAAGAAGTCAAGCAACGTATTCAGCGGAAGGAGCGGTGTCTTCTTTTGACCCTCACCAAAAAGATGGCAGAGGATTTAACGGAATATCTTGATGGCTTGGGCTTAAAGGTTCGGTACATTCACTCTGAAGTGGAGACTATAGAGCGAGTGGAGATTCTTAAGGGCCTGAGAACTGGTGAATTCGATGTGTTGATTGGAATTAACCTGCTGCGAGAAGGAATCGACCTGCCAGAGGTGTCCTTTATTGCCATTCTTGATGCTGATAAAATCGGCTTTCTTCGTTCTGCCACCAGCTTGATTCAGATTATTGGTAGAGCTGCCCGAAACCAGAACGGCATGGTGGTAATGTATGCCGACAGAATCAGCGACGCCATGAAGGAAGCCATTGACGAAACACGTCACCGCCGAGAAGTGCAGGAGCAGTACAACCAAGAGCATGGCATTACCCCCGCCACAGTTTCCAAGGCTATTGAAGACATTCTTGTTCGGCAAAATGAGGAAAAAAAGGCGGCGGTGGAAACAGAAACTTCTGTGTTACGAAATAGCGTAAACCTTTTTGTGGCCAAGGAGCGGCGAAAATACCTCAAAGCCCTAGAAAAACAGATGGAAGAATTTGCCGACTGCCTTGCCTTTGAACAAGCCGCTGCTGTCCGAGATGAAATTGCCGCCATCAAGGAGCAGTACGGGGGCTAGGATTTCCTTCCCCCTTAGACAAAAACCGCAAAACATGGTACAAACAATGGTGATATTTTTTTGTTTGGTGGAGTAATTATGACTTTATATGAAGAATTGGAATGGCGTGGCCTTATCAAGGATGTGGCTGGTGAGGACATTAAGGATAAAATCAATAGCGGAAACATTTCCTTTTACTGGGGAACAGACCCCACCGCAGACAGCCTCCACCTGGGGCATTATTCCAGCCTGATTACCGCAAAGCGTCTTGCCAAGGCAGGACATCATCCCATTTTGCTGGTGGGTGGAGCCACTGGTCTTATTGGAGACCCTCGTCCCACTACGGAGCGAGAGCTCATTGCCAAGGAAACAATCGAAAAAAATATTGCTGGAATCAAGGCTCAGGTTTCTCGAATTTTTGACGGAAAGGCTGAAATCGTAAACAACTACGACTGGATGAAGGATTTTAGCTTCTTGGATTTTTTGCGTGATGTGGGAAAGTACATCAACGTGAGCTACATGCTGGGAAAGGACATTATCAGCCGCCGCTTGGAAACTGGAATCACCTTTGCTGAATTCTCCTATACCTTGATTCAAGGCTACGACTTCTTGCACTTGTTCCGCACTAAAAACTGCATCATGCAGGCTGAAGGTGCTGACCAGTGGGGAAATATTACCACAGGATTGGAGCTTATCCGCAAAATCGAAGGAAAGGAAGCTTACGGCTTTACCATGCCCCTGGTTTTGGACAAGTACGGCAACAAGTTCGGTAAGTCTGCAGGTAACGCCCTGTGGCTAGACATTAACAAAACCTCTAGCTACGAACTGTACCAATACTTGATTAACGTGGACGACTCCATGGTGGGCTCCTACTTAAAAATCTTTACCTTCCTTTCTCCCGAGGAAATTCAGGAATTGGAAGCAAAGAACGCCGCCAACCCAGAGCTACGAGAAGCCCACAAGGCCCTTGCCCGTGAAATCATTACAGACCTCCACGGTGCTGCTGAGTTTGACAAGGCAGTGAACATTAGCGAGGCTCTCTTTTCTGGCAACGTGAAAAACTTGAGTCTGGCAGATATTAAGGTGGGCTTTAAGGATGTGCCTACCGTAGAATTGGCCAACGAGGAAACCACCTTGATTGACCTGCTGGTAAACAACAAAATTTGTTCTAGCCGCCGTGAAGCACGGGAATTCCTTACAGCAGGTTCCATCACCTTAAACGGTGACAAGGTAACAGACGAAAATCTTCTGGTAACCCGTCAGCTGGCAATTGAAGGTGAAGTGATTGTGCTGCGTCGTGGCAAGAAGAAGAACTACATTGTAAAGTTCTAGCTTTTGTCTTGTTGACGGCAAGAATCTTGGAACGTATCTTTAAAGATGGAGGTATAAAATGAATAATTCTGTAATTGTTCGTACCACTGAGGATGAACGGAAAAAATTTATGTCCGGTGTTTACACCTGGATGACACTGGCTCTGGCATTAAGCGGACTCACTGCTTTTGGTGTAGCTTCTAGTCCTGCTATCTTGCAGCTTATTTTTGGCAATGAACTGGTGTTCTTTGGTTTGATTATCGCTGAGCTTGTCTTGGTAATGTTTTTTTCATTCCGTGTCCATAAAATGAGTGTTACTGCAGCCAGCTTGGTATACATTGTGTATTCCATTTTGAATGGAATCACCTTGGCTTCCATCTTTATCGTGTACACCAAAACTTCTATTTTTAGCGTTTTCTTGATTAGTGCTGGAATGTTTGCCGCCATGAGCATCTATGGTAGAGTTACCAAGCAGGATCTTCGCTCCGCTGGTCGCTACCTAACTATGGCCCTCTTTGGGGTGATTATTGCCAGTGTGGTAAACATCTTCCTAAAGTCCAGCGGCTTGGACTGGCTTTTGTCACTGGTAACCGTGGGCATCTTTGTAGGCCTTACTGCCTACGACACCCAGAAAGCCTATGCCATTGCAGAGCGATCCGACGGTAGCGATGTGTTTGCCAAAGCTTCCGTGGTGATGGCATTGGAGCTGTATCTTGATTTTATCAACATCTTCCTTTCACTGTTGCGGCTGTTTGGAAAGAAAAACTAACAGCTATCGCTGATGAAAATAAACCACTGCTTGGATTAAAGTCCCACTTTTGCGGTAGGCTTTGATTTTGCAGTGGTTTTTTGTTTTTTATTCTCTGCCTTCATTCTTATCTCCCGTCCTTGAACACCCTGCAAAAAATCACTATTATGAATATAGTTTTATCTAATATATTTTAATGATTCAGCCTTCCTTGTGGGGTTTGAGTCGAGGAGTAAATATGGTAGAGGCATTGCAGAAAAATCCTCAGTGGCAGGGTCGTCGTGGTCCTGTAGTTTTGGTGATTATGGATGGCGTTGGCTACGGAAAGTATGAGGAAGGAGATGCGGTTCGTGCCAGCCGCATGAAGTACCTTGACTGGCTCACTGCCAACTGTCCCCACACTCAGCTCAAGGCCCACGGAACAGCCGTTGGATTGCCTAGCGATGACGACATGGGTAACTCCGAAGTAGGACACAACGCCATGGGCTGTGGTCGTGTTTTTGCCCAGGGTGCAAAGCTGGTAGGTTCTTCCATTTCATCTGGTCAGATGTTTGCCGATGCCACCTGGCAAAAGCTTTCCAAGAATGCCCTTGATGGAGCAGGGAAGGGTGCTGCCCTCCATTTTATCGGTCTTGTGTCCGACGGAAACGTTCACTCCCATATCGACCACCTGAAGGCCATGGTAAACCAAGCCTACAAGGATGGAATCAAAAAGCTTCGTGTTCATGCCCTGCTGGATGGTCGTGACGTAGACCCCACCTCTGCCTTAGAGTACATTGGGCCTCTGGAGGAGTTCTTGGCTGGCTTTGATGGAGCTGACTACAGGATTGCTTCTGGTGGTGGCCGCATGTACATGACCATGGACCGCTACAATGCAGACTGGGCCATGGTACAGCGAGGTTGGTATGCCCATGTTCTTGGTGAAGGTCGTCAGTTTGCTAGCGCCACAGAAGCCATCGAGGTGTACCGCAACGAAAATCCTGGACTGCTGGATCAGGATATGCACGAGTTCGTTATTGCAGAAAATGGCAAGCCTGTGGGAACTATTGAGGATGGAGACAGCGTTATCTACTTTAACTTCCGTGGAGACCGTGCATTGGAAATCACCGCTGCCTTTGAGACTCCCTCAACAGCTGACTTCCCCCACTTTGACAGAAAGCGTGTTCCTTCCGTGGAATATGCTGGTATGATGGAATATGACGGCGATGCCCACGTTCCTGCCCAGTACTTGGTAAGCCCCCCAAGCATTGACCGCACCATGGGGGAATACCTGACTAAGAGCGGTGTTAAGCTTTTGGCCATCAGTGAAACTCAAAAATATGGTCACGTTACTTACTTCTTTAACGGAAACAAGCAGGGTAAGTTTGACGAAAAGCTGGAGGATTATGTAGAAGTTCCCTCTGATGTAGTGCCTTTCGAGCAGCGTCCTTGGATGAAGTGTGCCGAAATTACCGACAAGGTAATCGAAGCCATCAAGAGCGGCAAGTATGATCACATCCGACTGAACTATCCTAACGGAGATATGGTTGGTCACACTGGTGTGTTTAATGCCGTTGTTTGTTCCATGGAAGGCATGGACCTGCAGCTTGGTCGATTGAAGGCAGCCATTGAGGAAGCTGGTGGAATCCTCTGTATCACCGCAGACCACGGTAACTCAGACGATATGTACGAGCATGGTAAGGATGGTTCTGTAAAGAAGGGCGGAGACGGAGAGCCTAAGGCCAAAACAAGCCACAGCCTGAACCCTGTTCCTGGCATCATCTACGACCCTGAATACAAGGGGGAGTATGACAAGGAGAACTTGAATGCAGGGCTTGGAATTTCCAGTTGGCCCGCCACCCTGATGAACCTCATGGGCTTTATCCCTCCTGCAGACTACGATCAGTCCATTATCAAGATGAAATAAATTTCATCTTGAAATAAATTTCATATGAAATAAAATTTCAATCTTCATAACCTTGAATCCGCCTTAATTTGAAGCCATTTCAAATTGGGCGGATTTTTTTGCTAATATCTTGCCCAAGAGGGGAGAAAACACTAAAATCAAGGCAGACTTTGTAAACTCTGGAAATGAGTAAGGAGAAAATATATGGATTTACCAAACAAGCGACCTGACGACATGGTTCGTATTACAACTGCTGAGTTGGCAAATAAGTTTATTGAAGAGCAAATTGCCTTGGTAAAGCAGCAGGTGGGAGATAAGAAGGTGCTGCTGGCTTTGTCTGGCGGTGTGGATAGCTCCGTAGTAGCAGCACTGCTGATTAAGGCTATTGGAAAGCAGCTGGTATGTGTCCATGTAAATCACGGACTCATGAGAAAGGGAGAAAGTGAGCAGGTAGTGGAGGTTTTCAAAAACCAACTGGATGCAAACCTGGTTTACATCGATGCCACCGACCGATTCCTGGACTTGCTGAAGGATGTAGCCGAACCAGAGAAGAAGCGAAAGATTATTGGTGGAGAGTTCATCAAGGTGTTTGATGAGGAAGCCCGTAAGCTGGAGGGTATTTCCTTCTTGGCTCAGGGAACCATCTATCCTGATATTTTGGAAAGCGACGGAGTAAAGGCTCACCACAATGTTGGTGGACTTCCAGAGGATATGCAGTTTGAGTTGGTGGAACCAGTTCGCCTGTTGTACAAGGACGAAGTTCGTGTAGTAGGAAAGGCTTTGGGATTGCCTGTTTCCATGGTGGAACGTCAGCCCTTCCCTGGCCCTGGACTGGGAGTTCGCTGTCTCGGTGCCATTACTCGTGACCGCCTTCATGCCCTGCGAGAAGCTGATGCCATTCTGCGAGAGGAGTTTGACAGTGCTGGCCTTGCAGGAAAGGTTTGGCAGTACTTCATCTCCGTTCCTGACTTTAAGAGCGTTGGTGTAAAGAATGATAAGCGCTACGAAGGTTGGCCTGCCATTATTCGTGCCGTAAACACCACCGATGCCATGACTGCCACCATCGAAGAGATTCCCTATGCCTTGTTGCACAAGATTACTGCCCGCATTACTAGCGAGGTAGAAGGAATTAACCGTGTAGTTTACGACCTAACCCCAAAACCAGTCGGAACCATCGAGTGGGAATGATTCCCAAGGGGAATGCAAGATGGTTCCGACCGGTACCATCGAGTGGGAATGAGTCCCGCTGAAACAAGGGTATAGGACGGGGAACCTGCGGCAGGAGCTTCCTGCGGTGGGTTCCCCTTTGTATTCAGCAGAGGAGGCTGGAAACAGGAGTTGCATGGTACGAATAGAACACATTGCGATGTATGCAAAGAATCTGGAAAGTGAATCTGGCGGAGGGAATGGAGATGAGGCTTGATGGCTTTGGCCTGTTTGTGGAGGATATGCCCACGATGGTGCGTTTCTACCGGGATGTGCTGGGGTTTGAAATCAAGGAGGATGAAAACACGTCCAATGTATACCTTGTCAAGGATGGAACCTTGTTCTTGCTGTACGGCAGAAATGATTTTGAAAAAATGACAGGCAGGAAGTACCAGTACACCAGAGGGGTGAACGGCCACTTTGAGATTGCCTTGTCTGTCGATACCTTTGCAGATGTGGACAAGGAGTACGCCAGAATCATTGCACAGGGAGGCAGTCCTGTCTTGGAGCCGACAACTGAACCTTGGGGACAGCGGACCTGTTATATTGCGGATCCAGAGGGAAATTTGGTGGAGATAGGCTCTTTCAACCGCCCCTTTGAAGGCAGGGACAACTTGGGCGGGACGCAATGACCAATTCAAATTTGACGGAGAGCAGTTGGTGGAGATACATGGAGGAAAGAAAAATGGCGGCGGTTACAGCTTTAGGATTAGGAAAAACAATGGAGAAAAAGTTGCACGCAGTTGGTATTCATTCAGCCGAGGAATTAACCAAAATTGGCAGCAAGCAAGCGGTTTTTCGGCTCAAAGAATACTATCCGAACACTTGTGTGGTCATTCTCTATCACTTAGAAGCAGCAATTCGCGGCGTTGAAATCAAACAGCTTGAAGATAGTTGCAAGGCAGAGTTGAAAGCATATTTCAAGCAACTATAATTTCCAGGTTATCTAACTTTCTATTGTCAGACCCGGAAAAGCGCTGGACCACACCGGAGCTACACCATTACCACCCAAGGTTCATTGTAATAGGTGAACTGTCGGTCGTGGGTCATGAACAACATGGAGTCTGCCTTGGCCTGGGCCAGCATGATTCTGTCAAAGGGATCTTTGTGGGGAGGGCTATCCTCCTGTCTAGTGAGATTTTCCAAGGCAAGCACGTGGCGTTCGTCTAGGGGTAGTTTTTTGAATCCAGATTGCTCGCAATAATGCAGGAACAGGGCTCCAGAGGTATTCATTTCATGAGGATTCTTCATATGCTTCAAGGCTACTTCCCAAAGGGAAATTACACTGTAGTATAATTCACTGCCGGTATTTAAAACTATATTTCTTGCCTTTTGAGAAAGTTTGGAATCATCATTGAAAAGCCATAAAAGAATATGTGTATCAACCAAATAAGATGTCATCATCATCCCCCTCGAACATGGCTGCAATCTCATTATCCATTTCGTTGATGTCGTCGGGATACACCAACAGCCCCTTGGCAATGCCAATTCGTTTGGAAACATCCACCTGGGGAATCAGGGTAATTTTAGCTATTTCTTTATTATTCTTACAGATAATAATTTCATCTTCCTCCTGATTTTCTAGCATTGCTAAAAGCTTTGAAAAATTGGTTTTTGCTTCTAAAACATTCATCTTGCACATTGTCGTCTCCTAAAGTGGTTTGAATCAAAATCGGCATACGTTAAAACTGTGATTTTAATAACTTGGTCAACTTGACCAAGTTTGATAAGTTGAGTATACTCTAAGAAGTGGAATGAGTCAAGTTCGTTTTGGGGTGTTACCATGATGGTATTATTTGGTAAGAGCACCGTGATACAATCACAGAAAGAAAAATAAATTTTCAATATATTGGGTAATTAAGGAGGATAGAGATGAAAATTGTAATTGTGGGTGGTGTGGCTGGTGGTGCAACAGCTGCTGCACGAATTCGTAGACTTGATGAACATGCTGAAATTATTGTGTTTGAGCGAACAGGCTTTATTTCCTATGCTAACTGTGGCTTGCCCTATTATATTGGTGATGTGATTCAGCATAAGGCGGACTTAACCCTCCAGACTCCAGAAAGTTTTTGGAAGCGGTTTCGTATCAAGATGAAGGTGCAACATGAAGTGGTGGCCATCCATCCTGAAAAAAAATCGGTTTCTGTTCGGAATCTGGTTACAGGGGACACCTTTGAGGAAGGCTACGATAAGCTCTTGCTTTCTCCCGGTGCTAAGGCGGTACTGCCAGAATTGCCTGGGGTGGACAGCAAGAAGATTTTTACCCTACGAACGGTGGAAGATACCTTTGCCATAAAAGATTTTGTTACCCAGCACAAACCTCGTTCCGCTGTCATGGTGGGGGGAGGCTTTATTGGTGTGGAGCTGGCAGAAAATCTTCGGGAGCTGGGGTTAGCGGTAACCATTGTCCAGCGACCTCCTCAGCTTTTGTCGCCCTTTGATGCTGATATGGCGGCTTTTATTCATAATCAAATGAGAAAAAATGGAATAAAGCTGGCACTGGGGGCTTCGGTAACTGGTTTTCAGGAGGATGCAGAAGGAATCTCTGTTATGCTAAAAGATGGAAATCCTATTCATGGAGACATGGTGATTCTGGCTATTGGCGTAACTCCAGAATCTCAGCTAGCTCAGGATGCTGGCCTTGCCCTCGGTATGAAGGGGAGCATTCTCGTAAATGATCGAATGGAAACTTCTATAAAAGATATTTACGCTGTGGGAGATGCAGTTCAGGTAAAGCATGCTGTAACGGGAGCAGACTCCCTGATTCCACTGGCAGGACCTGCCAACAAACAGGGGCGTATTGCGGCAGATACTATTTGCGGTGGAGATAGCCGCTATCATGGAAGCCAGGGAAGCTCTATTATCAAGCTCTTTGACATGACAGCTGCCACCACTGGCATTAACGAAACTCATGCTCGCAAGGCTGGACTTTCCGTAGATACCGTTATCCTTTCACCTATGAGTCATGCGGGCTATTATCCTGGTGGCAAGATCATGACCATGAAGGTGGTGTTTGAAAAGGAAAGCTATCGTCTTTTGGGAGCCCAGATTGTAGGATATGATGGAGTAGACAAGCGAATCGATGTGTTGGCCACTGCTATCCACGCTGGTATGAAGGCTACAGACTTAAAGGAGCTTGACCTTGCCTATGCCCCACCGTATTCCTCTGCTAAGGATCCTGTGAACATGGCAGGTTTTATGGTGGAAAATATTTCCAAGGGCCTTAAGCAGTGGCATTTGTCGGACTTAGAGATGCTACTTCAGGACGAGAGCGTTACCTTGCTGGACACTCGTACTCCAAAGGAGTTTATCCAAGGTCATATCGAAGGATTTATGAACATTCCTGTAGATGAGCTTCGGGAACGAATTGAAGAAGTTCCAGTAGGAAAGCCTGTGTATCTCATTTGTCAAAGCGGACTTCGGAGCTATATCGCCACCCGCATTTTGGAGGGATTGGGATTTGAAGCCTATAATTTTGCTGGAGGATACAGGTTCTATGAGGCGGTAATGCTGGATAAGGGGTTAAATGAAACGGCCTTTCCCTGTGGCATGGACAAGTAGTCAAAAGAGGGGTGTTTCTCTAGTTGCTTCTTTTAAAATGTGGTAAAATCGTGATTATGGACTTTATTAATTCATTAGATGGCATAATTTCTGCTATCAGTAACTTCTTGTATTCACCTTGGGTTCCACTTTTTTTGGTGGTAGGTGGATTCTATTTGACTTTTAGAACAGGATTTGTTCAGTTCAAGCTGTTCAAAGAGTCAATTCGTGTGGTGAAGGAAAAGCCAAAGGATGAGAAGGGAATTTCCTCCTTTGGTGCCCTTATGATGTCTACCGCCAGTCGTGTAGGAACTGGAAACATCATCGGTGTATCTACTTCAATTTGTCTCGGTGGTGTTGGTTCCATCTTCTGGATGTGGGCCATCGCTATTATCGGTGGTGCTTCTGCCTTTGTGGAATCTACCTTGGCTCAGATTTACAAAAAGAAGAATCCTGACGGAACAAGCTATGGTGGACCAGCTTATTACATGGAGTCTGCCCTGAAACAGCCTTGGCTTGGTATGGTTTTTGCTGTCATCATCATCCTGACCTATGCAGTGGGATACAATGCCTTGGCATCCTTTAACCTCCAGTCAACCTTTGCAGGCTTTTCTTTCTACGATCCTGAAAGTACACCACTCCTTATTGGGGTGATTCTGACAGTGCTTTTTGCCTTCTCTATCATGGGTGGTGCTCGGAAACTGGTAAAGGTTTCCAGCCTGTTGGTTCCCTTGATGGGCGTTATTTACATTGCCGTATCCTTGATTATTATCATCATGAATATTGGTCGCTTCCCTGCCATGATTGCCAATGTGTTTGCAGATGCATTCAACTTCAAGGCTATTTTCGGTGGATTCAGCGGATCCTGCCTCATGTACGGAATCAAGCGTGGCTTGTACTCCAACGAGGCTGGTATGGGTTCTGCTCCCAATGCCGCCGCTACTGCTGATGTTTCCCATCCTGTAAAGCAGGGCTTGGTGCAGATGCTTTCTGTATTTATCGACACCTTACTTATTTGTTCTGCAACTGCCTTTATGTGTCTCTTGTCCGATGTTACTCCCACTGCAGAAATTGCAGGTGCTGCCTACGTTCAGCAGTCTCTTCAGTCCACCTTGGGTAGCTTTGGTCCCATCTTCATTGCAGTAAGCATGAGCCTCTTTGCCTTTACTACCCTCATCGGTAACTATTCCTACTGCGAAGGTTGCTTGTGGTATCTGCTGCGGAAAGAACCAAGTAAGGCTGTATTGTTTGGATTCCGCATTGTGGCAAGCCTCTTGGTATTGCTGGGAGCCGTTGTACAGATGGGCTTAGTCTGGAACACTGCCGATATGCTGCAGGGATTGATGGTAGTAATCCACATTCCAGTTATTGTAATTCTTGCTGGTACTGCGGTAAAAACCCTTAAAGATTACCTGAGTCAGAAAAATGCTGGTGCGGATCCTGTATTCAAGGCTTCTTCCATCGGCATTAAAGAAAAAACTGACTTCTGGAACTAATTTGTTTCCGTGAAGAATACAGCACCTTCTTGGTTTTTAGTAAACCGGGAAGGTGTTTTTTTTGTTCGATGATTATATTTTTCCACTTTACCAAAAATCTATGATATAATGAGTTTGACTTCAACTTTTCAGGAGAAGAACATGGGAAAAGAGGAAAATATCATTATCTTTGAGGACACTGTGGAAAAATGCCGGGATATTCCCAGGCTCATGGATAGCATTGTGGCTAGCCGCAAGGGACAGAGGATTGTTCTTGAGCAAGATGCTTTTCCCTGTGGTAAGGAAAATCAACGGTTCTCGCAGCCTGCTCAGTTGGTGCTCAGTAACCAGAAAAGCTTCGAGGCGGCACGAAAATATCGGTGTAATCCTCAGTTTGCAGAAAGTAAAATCTGTGTTTTGAATTTTGCCTCTGCTATGACTCCTGGTGGTGGAGTAAAGCATGGTTCCAGTGCCCAGGAGGAAAGCTTGTGCCGTTGTTCCACCCTGTATTTTTGCCTTGATGAGGACATTTTATGGCAGCAATTCTATCTGCCCCATCGTAATGGTCTTTCCTCCCTTCACAACGATGATCTTGTCTATACCCCTCATGTGACGGTGTTTAAGGATGACAGCCCCAAAAACAAGCTCCTGGATGAAAAGGACTGGTATCATGTTGATGTGATTTCCTGTGCCGCTCCTAATCTTCACCGTTATTTTGGTCAGCTACTGAAGGTTTTGGGAACAGAAGAAAAACCTGCCATAAGCTGCGAACACTTGTTCCAGATTCACACCAAGCGACTGAGCCGCATTCTTGATGTGGCGGTACAGCAACAGGTGGATGTAATGATTTTAGGAGCCTTTGGTTGCGGGGCCTTTATGAACGACCCTGAGGTGGTGTCCAAGGCCATGGTACAGGTGGCACGGGAATATGCCCATTGCTTTAAGGTCATTGAGTTTCCAGTATTCTGTCGGCCACGAGAAAAAGAAAACTATGTGGCCTTTCAGCAGGCTTTAGAAGGATAAACTTGACAGCTTTTTGCGTCTTCCTTAAAATTGCCCCATGAAAATGAGGTGCAGGTGATGAAGCAAATAATCATGGTGAGTTTTGGAGTGCTTTTTTTGGTGCTGGCATTCCTGGGAATATTTCTGCCAGTGCTGCCCACCACACCCTTTGTGCTGCTTTCCGCCTATCTTTTATCCTGCAATCCCAAGGCCCTTTCTTGGGCATTGAAAATTCCCTTTTTCCGTGAGCATTACGAAAACTACAAGGATCGCAGGGGCATTGCTCGAAAAACCTTGATAAAAAGCTTAGTATACCTGTGGGCCACCATGATTATTTCTATGATTCTGGTAAAGCGACTCTGGCTGGTACTGCTTTTGGCCTTTATCGCAATCTGCGTCACCATCCATTTGGTGCACATGAGTCGTGCTCGCACAGAAGATGAAAATCAAGAAAAAAAAGAAGAAGACCGAACCAGCTGCCCAAAAACAGACTGATTCGGTCTTGTATCCAGTGGCTTCCTTTCAATAATTTATTTTAGTAAGGAACCTTCCTTCACTAAAAATCATTAAAACTCATTTCCAGGAAAGCGAGGAATTGCATCGGTTCCCTTGCGAATATCCTCATCGGTGGGAACATAATCTCCCATGGTGCCGTTGTTGAAGGCTTCGTAGGCCTTCATGTCGAAGTATCCGGTGCCGGTGAGGCCGAAGAGAATGGTCTTCTCCTCTCCTGTCTCCTTGCACTTCAGGGCCTCGTCCATGGCAGCCTTGATGGCGTGGCTGCTTTCCGGTGCGGGGAGGGTTCCCTCGGTGCGGGCAAAGAGCTGGGCGGCCTGGAAGACTTCTGTCTGCTGGTAGGAGCGGGCCTCCAGGTGTCCCTCGTGGTACAGCTGGGACAGCACCGAGCTCATGCCGTGGTAGCGCAGGCCACCGGCATGGTTTGCAGAGGGCATGAAGCTGGAGCCCAGGGTGTACATCTTCTGCATGGGGCAGACTCGGCCCGTGTCGCAGTAGTCGTAGGCGTAGACGCCCCGGGTGAGGCTGGGGCAGGAGGCAGGCTCCACGGCAATGAAGCGGTAGTCGCGCTCTCCCCGCAGTTTCTCCCCCATGAAGGGAGAGATGAGTCCGCCCAGGTTGGAGCCGCCGCCGGCACAGCCAATGATGATGTCAGGCACAATGCCGAACTTGTCCATGGCAAGCTTTGCCTCCAAACCAATAATGGACTGGTGCAGCAATACCTGGGACAAAACGCTTCCCAAAACATAGCGGTAGCCTTCTCGGCTAGTGGCTGTTTCCACTGCCTCAGAAATTGCACAGCCCAGGCTGCCGTCGGTATCGGGGAACTCTGCGAGAATCTGGCGACCAACGGCAGTGGTGTTGGATGGAGAGGGAATGACCTGGGCGCCGTAGGTGCGGATGACCTCCCGGCGGAAGGGTTTTTGCTCATAGGAGCACTTCACCTGGTAGACGATGCAGTCCAGATCAAGGTAGGCGCAGGCCATGGACAGGGCGGTTCCCCACTGGCCCGCACCGGTCTCGGTGGTAACACCCTTCAGCCCCTGCTTTTTGGCGTAGTAGGCCTGGGCGATGGCAGAATTCAGCTTGTGGCTGCCGGAGGTGTTGTTTCCCTCGAACTTGTAGTAGATTTTCGCCGGTGTCCCCAGCTTCCGCTCCAGACAGTAGGCTCGGGTGAGGGGTGCGGGGCGGTACATCCGGTAGAACTGGAGGATCTCATCAGGAATGGGGATGAGTCGGTCGTTGTCGTTCAGCTCCTGCTGCACCAGCTCGCTGCAGAAAACTGTCTCCAGCTCCTGTGCCGTCATGGGCTGGTGGGTGACTGGATTCAGCAGGTGAGAACCCTTGTTCTTCATGTCCGCACGCATATTGTACCAGGCCTGGGGCATCTCCTTTTCGCTGAGATAAATCTTGTAGGGAATCTCTTGTTGTCTCATAAAAAACTCCTTGTATCTATTTATAGTAACAGTATAACTGTTTCTGTAAATAGAATCAAGTGGCTTTTCGTTTAATTGGAATAAACTTAGGAATTATAGTTTTCTATAGGTAAGACAGAACCTTATTGTTGTCCTAAAATACGTTCTATGTATGTGTCTGCCTGTTCTTCTATGAATTATTCTGCAACTTTGTTGTAGTCGCCCCAGGTTGAAGAAAATAATTCATGTATTCCAGGAATTTGTGTAATATCGCTTGGTGACAATTGATTATAATTGAGCTCTCTTGAGTCAAAAAAATCTTTGATATTTTCCACATATTCCTCCATTGTGCGACCCCTTAATTTTTTTGTCTAGTCTAGTGTAGCCGATTCTTCCCCTTGTTTCCCCATTTCTTTGATGATAAACTAAGGTTATGAACAAGTTCAAGCAATTATTTCACTCAGCAGCTAAGATGGTACGAGTGTATCCTGTGTTGTACAGCCTCATTTTTGTAGTTTCTCTTTTGGCAACATTGTGGATGCAGCAGGAACTGGATGGGGGCACTAACAGGCTTCTCGTTTTAGACTTATTTTGTAGCTCTTTGTTGGCACTTCTTGCCTGTGTCATTACGATTTTGTGGCTAGAGCCACGAGGAAAAAACACTTGGTGGATGGAAGTTGCAGGAAGTCTGCTAGGCTTTGGGCTTGGGCTTTTGATTCGGTTTTTGTGGTATGCCCCAAATACTGGGATTTTTGGTGCCTGTAGCTGTCTTGTTGCTATTTTTCTCTTTTTTTATGTAAATCGCAAGGAGAATAATCTTCTTTCTGTATTAGTAAAGGATGTGGGTTTTTGCTTACTTTCAGCCTGTGCGGTGATGGCAGGCCTTGGAATAGTGCTCTTTGCTGTAACGGAAATCATCGTTTCCCTTTCAGGGGAAGTCTTAGAGATTGTCGGGTCATGTATTTTGGGCTTTGGCTTCTTTTTTGTTCCCCTTTCCATGATGGTTACCTTGTTGTTCAAAAAAGAGGTGGTAGTTTCGAGCGGCCGTGGATTTAAGATTTTTATGTTACGGGTGCTTTTTCCCCTGTATTTGGTGTTGCTGGCAGTTCTCTATGTATATCTGGTAAAGATTGTGATTTTGCAGGATATGCCTTCGGGCCTGATAAACTGGTTCGTGTCCTATGCCTGTGCCGTGTTCATGTTCTTTTACTTTGTACTAGAGGAATTTCAGCAGGAAAAGTTCGTGGCTATTTTTCGCGGTCCTGGTGTTTTTCTGCTCCTTCCTCTGCTAGCTGTTCAGTGTCTTGCAGTGGCAATTCGAGTGTCAGCCTATGGGCTCACTGCTCAGCGATGGTATAGCCTTCTGTTTATGATCTTTTCCTTTGTTTTTGTGGTGGTTGCTCTTGTTAAGAAAGGCCGTTACCGCACTTTTTTGTTTCCTCTTTTGGCCTTCTTGCTGGTGCTGGCAAGTCTTTCCCCCTTTGATGGCCAGCAGATGGCATTCCGAAGTCAAAGTGGTAGAATTCATCAGATTCTCCACCGCTACCAGGTGCAGACAACGGAGGATTTTGAAACAGCTCTAAAGGACATGAACAATCAGGAACTGGAAATTCTCGAAGGTGCTTTTGATTATCTGTACTTTAATCAGGAAAGAACAGATCCTCAGATTTCTATGCTCTTTCCCGTTTATGAAGATTTTTTCAAAGAAGTGACCGTAGAGCGAGGTATCAGAGAAACTGCCGTGGTAAAAGAGTTTTATTACAATGTCTATTCTGATTTCGACAACCTTTCTGAGTTGGAACTAGATATTTCCCAGTACAAAACCATGCACTGGTACAATTATTCTTTTAACACCGAGTCTTCCCTTGAAAAAACCCTCCTACTTCCCCTGGGAAATGGAACATATCTTGATATGACAAACTTCTTTTTGGAACGCCTTGTGGACACCTTCTCTAATACTACAGGATTTGACAATGATTATCTTCTTGTATACCAACAAGATGATCTTGCTATTGTCTTTACTCAGGTGTCATTACTCTGGAACAAGTTTAATACCGAAGATACAGGGATTGAAGAAGGCTTTACCTTTGCTGAAATTCATTATCAAGTCCTCTTATCCCACAGTATAGCCCGATGAACGAAAGCGTTGGGGCAACAGGGAGGTCCCCTGAGCAGCCGAACTGTGAGCGTAGCGAAGTGCGAGGCTGATTGGGGTTTCCCTGTTGCCCCCTTTCACTTTCAATTTACCTATGCTATACTCCACCCCGTGAGTACTTCCCGAAACAAAACCATTACCCTCACTGATGAGGAGCGGCACTTCTATCACTCCCAGCTACTGGAGCCCCATGAAAACACAGACAAGACACCTTTTTCCCTGAGTCAGCTGCAGGATAAGATTCTCCATGGTAACTTGTTTCATCTCATGGATCTCTTGCCTCCATCCTGTGTTGACTTATTGATTCTCGATCCTCCCTACAACATGGCCAAAGATTTTGCCGGCATGAAGTTCTCTTCCTTGAGCGACCAGGAATATCTTGATTACCTAGAAAGCTGGTTCCCCTCAGTTTTTCGTTGTCTCAAGCCCACGGGCTCCATTTATCTGTGCGGTGACTGGAAGAATTCAGCCTGCTTGTATTTCCTGCTGAAAAAATACGCCATTGTACGAAACCGCATCGTGTGGCAGCGAGAAAAGGGCAGGGGAGCCAAGGCCAACTGGAAGAATGCCTGCGAGGATATTTGGTTTGCCACCTGTAGCCAGGACTTTTACTTTGATGTGGAATCAGTCAAGCAAAAGCGGCGGGTGCTGGCTCCCTATCGTCAGGAAGGCAAGCCCAAAGACTGGGAAGAAACTGAAGAAGGTCGCTTTCGTCTCACCCATCCAGGAAACTTTTGGGACGACATTTCCGTTCCCTACTGGTCCATGCCAGAAAACACGGAGCATCCCACTCAAAAGCCAGAAAAGCTTATTGCCAAATTGATTCTGGCTAGCTGCCCTCCAGAAGGACTGGTGCTCGACCCCTTTCTTGGCTCTGGAACCAGTGCCGTGGTGGCAAAAAAACTGGGACGTCACTTCATTGGAGTGGAGCAAAACCTAGAATATTGCCTTCTAGCCCAAAAACGCCTTGCCATGGCAGAGGAAAATCCCTCCATCCAAGGCTACACCGACGGTGTCTTCTGGGAACGAAACACCGCTTTATTACAAAAAAGTGTTTCGTCCCGGAACACCGCTTTATTACAGAAAAGTGTTTCGTCTCGGAACACCGCTTTATTACAAAAAAGTGTTTCGTCCCGGAACACCGCTTCTTCGGATGAAGTTTTATTCCATGATGATGAACTCTAGTCAGTTGTATCTTTCTTTTTCAGCAGCAGTCTTCGTCCCTGCTTTCCCACCTGTTCCACTAAGCCCATTTTCCGTAGCACCCACAGCATTCGTGGTACATTCCGTCCCTTCAGCACAGTGCTGGCCTCCTTTATGGTAAAGGTTTCTGGCAATTCCTGTGGCAAAAGCTCAAGATAATCCTCTGCAGAAGCAAATTGGTGGGTGGCGTAGATTTCCTCCAAGCTCTTGCCCTCCTTATACCAATCTCGCTTAAACCGTCTGCTTTTGTTAGCTAGCTGAACAGGAGCATCCTCCTTTATTCTATGCTCCACCACAGAAACCTCTAGAACCTCCAAAACAAAGTTCTCCTCAAGAAGATAGGGAAAGAGAGCAGTCAACTCAGAAAACATATCCAGTAAACATTGCTTTTTGGGGCTTTTTCGGCAGGACACTAAAGTACCATCTTTTTTTCTTGTCTCAATGGTTTTTCTCACCACCAAAGGATACACCACCTTCACCTTGTGGTGGGGTAGTAGTAGCCCCAGCTTCCCATGGAGCTTGGAAAGGCTTCCTGTCTGAATCTCGATGATGCTTCCGTCCTTGGCAACAATGTCGCAAATCTTTCCTGCCACCTGCTGCTCCGTCAGTCCTTGGCTGGCTTCTGCGTAGAGGTTTTTCAAGGTATTGTGAAGCTGAGATTCAGAGTAGGTGTTAATCATGATGAAACTATATAAGTGTATAGATAAAAAGTAAAGTCCTTTTTTTAGTTTTGGCTGAAATCCCATAAAAGGTCATTGACAGGTGATTTTTTTTGATTAAAATGAAAATAGGTGGGAAAAAAACGTAAATAGTGGGAAATTGTGGATGGATTTGCTTACTGGTGAGTTCCGCAACACCTTGGACGAGAAGGGGCGGATACCCTTCCCAGCCAAATTGCGGCGGGAGCTTACAGAAGATACACTCATCATCACTCAGGCTGTGGACCATTGCTTGTGGTTATTTACTGCCGAGGAGTGGAAAAATTTCTCATCAAAGCTCATGGGAGCCGCATCTCCCTTCAGTGGGCGGGATCGATCTGTAGTTCGTCGGCTTATTGCACCGGCACAAACGGTGGAGTTCGACAAGGGTGGGCGGATCGGCATCCCCCAAAGCTTGAGGGAGTATGCGAGCTTGTCAAAGGAATGCATCTTTTTAGGAATCAACAAGTATATTGAGTTGTGGGATGCTGATATATACAAGGCGTATCTGGAAGAAAGCGAAAGTTCCTTTCGGGAAGCAACAGAAGGTCTTAGCGACATCTGCCTATAGGAGTAAGTCTTGGATAATTCATCTTGTCAGACCATTGTCCACACACCAGTGTTGTTGCAGGAGTGTCTTCACTATTTGTCTCCGGAGGGGGAGCCTTTTAGTGACAATCCCTTCCTGATTGATTCCACCCTTGGTGAGGGTGGACATTCCAATGGTTTTTTGAAGACCTATCCCAAGCTGCAGGTGCTGGGCTTGGATGCCGATGCCAACATTCAGGCAAAGGCTCGTCGGCGTCTGGAATGTTATGGGAACCGAATGAATTTTCATCTGGGTTGGTTCAATGATTTTTATCAGGACTTTGATTTTTCTGCTGAAAATCGCCGTCCCAATCTCATCCTTTTTGACCTGGGGATTTCCGTATTCCATTACGAGGAGTCTGGCCGGGGCTTTTCTTTCAGAAAGGATGAACCGCTGGATATGAGGCTCAATCCCAATGCTGGGCCTTCCGCCGCCGATGTGGTTAATAGCTGGTCGGAGCAAAAGCTTGCAGATATAATCTATCTGTACGGAGAGGAGCGTTACAGTCGCAGGATTGCAGCTGCCATTGTTGCTGCCCGCAGTAGTTCACGGATTGAATCTTCTGCGGACTTGGCGGAACTGATTTATAGCGTGGTGCCTGCTGCCTATCGCCATGGCCACTTGCACCCTGCCACCAGAACCTTCCAGGCTCTGCGGATAGTGGTCAACAAGGAGTTGAACCGTCTGCCCCAGGTGTTACCTGCAGCATTCAATGTGTTGCAGGTAGGTGGCAAAATGGGAGTCATAACCTTCCATTCTCTGGAAGACAGGATTGTAAAAAATTATTTCCGTGACTTGGGGAAGACGTGTGTCTGTCCGCCAGAGCAAGCTGTATGCAAATGCGGCGGCTCACCCCATGCTCAGGTGCTTACGAGAAAGCCAGTGCTGCCATCTCAGGAAGAGGTGGAGGCAAATGGCCCTTCTCGCAGTGCCAAGTTACGAGTTATACGGAAGTTAAAGGAACTCGACCAGGAGACGTCACGGATGATTTCTCCTGCTGAAGAATAAAACGGAGTTTACGATGAAAACGAGAAGTGCATTGGCAAAAGGAGTTGCCATTTGCCTGCTGGCTGCCAGCATTCCAGTATTTCTTGCGGTGCTCGGGGCTCAGTCTCAGAAATTTGCTCAGTTAAAGGGCGAAATTGCTGGATTGGAGCGTGAACAGGCTGAATTGGTGGAGAAGAACAAGAATCTGATTACTGGAATCAGTGTTCTTGCTGGTGCAGACAGAATCGAGGCCCTTGCCTCAGGTCAACTAGGAATGCGACCTGCTGAAAGTAGTGAAATCATCCGTGTCGAAATGGGTGGTCGCTAGCAGAAAGCTGGTGTATTCCATCCGGTTTGGTAGTTGGGGGGAAACTGCCAAATGAAAGGGACTTTGTCCAAGCCGTTGCAATTTGTGGTGGCAAACCTGTTATATTGTTGTGGGAGCGTTAATAACAGTGGAACGTGTAGTGGGTGTAGAATCATCCAGAGGGGATGGAACTTGCAAAACAATGCAGTTCATCCCACAAACATCATTATTGTCTCTTGTTGAACTCCTGGCCGCCACTGGTGGAACTCCTGTTTTGGGATGCCCAGAGAAGGATTTTTTCTTTGACTCTGTGGCAACAGACAGTCGCAGCGCCGTGGCGGGGGGAATGTTCATTCCTTTGGTTGGTGAATTTCAAGATGGTCACAAATATATTCCTGCAGCCTTGCAACAGGGAGCCACCGTTGTTCTGGTAAACAAAACTTTTGCCGCTTCCTCATTGGATCTTATTCAAGAGTGGCACAAGGAGTATCCTGCAGTTACCTTTGTGGCTGTGGAACATACCATGTATGGCTTGCAGGCTGCCGCTGCCGCTTACGTACAGAAATTTCCCCAGTTGATTCGCATCGGAATCACTGGTTCCAGCGGCAAAACAACTACAAAAGAAATCTTGGCCTCTCTCCTTTCCACTCGCTACAAGGTGGTGATGAACAAGGGCAACTTAAACTCTGAAACTGGCTTGCCTCTATCTTGCTTTGAGATTCGGGCCCATCATCAGGTGGGAGTTTTTGAGCTGGGTATGAATAGAAAGGGGGAGATGGCAGAAATTGCTGGTGTTCTTTCTCCTAAACTAGGCGTTATTACCAACATCGGAACTGCCCATATCGGGATTCTCGGCAGTAAGGATGGAATAGCACAGGAAAAAAAGCAAATTTTTTCAAATTTTTCAAAGGATTCTGTGGCCTTCATTCCGGCAATGGATTCCTATAAGGATTTTTTGAAAGAGGGGCTTGCAGGAAAGGCTGTTGAGTACAGTCCTGCCATGGTAACTGGGGTAACAGCCCTAGGACTTGACGGAACATCTTTTGAATATCAAGGGGTAACCATGAACCTGCCCCTTCCTGGCAAAGCAAATTTCTACGATGCTCTGGCAGCCTTGGCTGTAGCTCAGGAACTTGGCCTTACTCCAGAGGAAATGAAGCTGGGTCTAGCAAAGGTGCAGCCTCTTTTTGGTCGCAGTCAGGTTTTGCGGGGAGAGGTTACCTTTATTCAGGATTGCTACAATGCAAATCCCGATTCCATGGAAGCAGCCTTGGACTTTTTTGCTGACTTGGAGCTTGCTGCTGGTCGCAAGATTTTGGTGATTGGTGATATGCTGGAGTTGGGAACTGCCAGTGACGAGGCCCACCAAAGGGCTGTAGTCCAGGCTCAAAGAACAGGCTCCTCCCTGATGGTTTTCCTGGGTGATGCCATGAGTGCAGCTGCACATTCAACAGGGAACTTCGTCACTGATGCTGTGATGGCAGTAGCAGGCAAGGGGGAGGATGCCATGAACAAGGCTATAGAAAGACTTTCCTCCTTTCTGCAAAAGGGTGATGTGGTGCTTTTGAAGGGGTCTCGTGGCATGGGATTAGAGCGCATTACCACAGCCTTGCAATCTGTCTTTCAGCCTACTGAATCGGGAGGCGGTGTATGAACGTGAACGTACGAAAGATTTTCGCCGAACGTCCCCTTATAAAAGGTCGCTACATCGATGTGAGCCTGTTGGTGTCCATAATTCTTTTGTGGGGCTTGGGCTTGCTATTGTTATATATCTGTTCTGCTGAATATGCAGCAAGTGCCTTTGGCAGCGCCCATTATTTTATTAATCGTCAGTTGGTTATGTCTGGTGCGGGAGTTCTGGTGATAATCATTACCATCTTCCTTCCCCAGCAGTTTATCCGTAAGTGCCTTCCGCTGATTATGGCAGTTACCTTTATTTTTTGTCTGCTTCCCTTTGTGCCAGGAATCGCAGCTCCCCGCAATGGAGCTAAACGTTGGATTTCACTGCCATTTTTTGGAGAGTCCTTCCAGCCCTCAGAGCTGGCTAAAATTGCGGTTGTTCTGTTCATTGCCAACTGGTTTGATAAATTTATAAAGAAGCCAGAAGACAGATATCGTTCTTTGTTTCCACCTGTTTCCATGCTCTGTCTTTTTTCAGGCATAGTGATTTTGCAGGATGACTTTTCCACTGCCTTGTTAATCTTTTCTATTGGTCTTTTGGTGATATACGTAGCTGGAGGCCGTTTGCTACCCCTTATGCCTTACTTGTTTTTGATAATAGGTGCAGCGGTTCTCTTTGTGTTTACCTCGGAGTTTCGAGTAAACCGTATCATTGCCTTCATCAATCCAAACTATGATACCCATGGCTACAATTACCAGGTTTTGAGAGCTCGTACTGCCATTAGTGATGGTGGTTTTTTAGGAAATGGATTTGGTGTGGGCTTGGATAAATTTAATCTGATACCAGAAAATCATACTGACTATATTTTTTCTGGTTGGGCCGAATCCATGGGATTCCTCGGAGTCTTGGGATATTTTTTGATTTTGGCTTTTTTTGCCTGGAGAGGTTATACTTTAATGATGGAAAGCAAGAACAAGTTTTCTGCCTTGCTGGCCTTTGGATTAACCACTAGCATCCTGATTCAATCCTTGATGAATTGTGGTGTTGTATGTGGTGCCCTGCCAGTAACGGGAATAACCTTGCCCTTCTTTTCGTCGGGAGGCTCCTCTTTGTTGGTAACCTGTTGTATGTGTGGGCTTTTGCTGAACGTATCTTATCATAATAGTATTGAAGAAATTGACGAAGTATAAGTAAGGGATTTTTTTGTATTGAGAGGGTGAGAATTATATGAGTGACAGTATGACATATTCTGATATCAGAAACTTTATGGTGGAAGAACAGCAAAAAGCACCACAAGCAGAGAGAAAATTCAAGGCGTTGAAATTCTTTGTAGGGGCCCTTTGTCTCATTCTCTTGGTGGAGGTGGTGCTCTACACGGTAGTCATTCCTTCCAAAGCTCCGGTAAAGATTTCCTTTACTGGCCTGCAAATGTATTCCCCAGAGGAAATGTGCCGTATTTTGAATGCCAATACCAATCAAACTTGGAGTAGCTTTGATTCAGCCCAGGCTGCCGCTGTACTGGCCGACTGCCCTTGGATTGAGTCTGTTTCGGTGGAAAAGAAATTCCCCGACAGTGTTGCCATTTCCGTAAAGGAACGTGTTCCCGTGGCTGCTACCCTGTTGAATCTGAACGGCAAGACAGTTCCCGTGCAAATTGATGAGTCAGGTGTATTGTTCTCTGCAAAGGCTGGTGCTTCCATTAGTCATCTTCCCTTGATTTCTGGATTGCCTGTGGAAAATTTCAAGGACGGTATGGGATTGCCCAGCATCTACAAGAATTTCATTGGTCAGCTGGCAAAAATTCAGCGTCTGCCACAAAAATATCTAGCAACCATTTCTGAAATCCATCTGAATGCCAAGGAATATGGCGGATTTGATTTGATTTTGTATCCAGTTCACTCCCATACACGGGTTCTTATGGATAGAACTTTTAGTGAGGATTCGTTACAATATATGGTTGTTGTCCTTGATGTGGTGAATTCTATTGGATCAAATATCTATGAGATTGACCTGCGTTATGGGTCAGTTTCCTTTCGTACAAGGGTCCAGTAGCTTGGAAAGTTGTTTTCACCGTTTTTAGGAAAGGGCTTAGTGGGAGGTTGTTTTGAGTGATGTTATCGTCGGTCTTGATATAGGTTCAAACTTTATCAGGACGGTTATTGGCGAATATACAGATACTGATACGTTTCAAATTATAGGCTTGGGAAAGGTTCTTTCTCCAGGACTTCGTAACGGAACTATTGTAAATATAGAATCCACCATGAATGCCATCAAGCAGTCTATCGAGGATGCGGAGATGGATTCTGGTTGCGAGGTTCATTCCTGTGTGCCAGCCATTGGAGGAATTCAAATTAAAAGCTGGGATTCCAATGGTATGGTGCAGGTGGCTGGTAGTAAGGGAATCACTCCTCGTGAAATTACGGAACAGGATATGGCTGATGCCATTGAGGTGGCTCGTTCTCTTCCCATTCCGCCAGATAGACAAATTCTCCACGTGGTGCCCCGTTATTACAGCGTTGACAAGCAGGAGCAAGTAAAGGATCCCAAGGATATGCTGGGAGTGAAGCTGGAGGTGGAAACCCACGTTATTACCGCTTCCTGTACCTCGGTAAAAAACGTTCAAAACTGTATTGGCAGGGCTGGTTATAAGGCCGAGGGCATGATGCTGAAAACTTTGGCTGCCACCAAGGCTGTTATGACAAAGGATGAGCTGGAGCTGGGTTCCATTCTCATAGATATGGGAAGCGGTACCACCGATGTGCTGGTGCTCTTAGGTGGTGCTCCCATTTGTTCTTTGTCTATTCCTGTAGGTAGTTCCTTCATTACCAATGATATTGTGTACGTTAAAGGAATTGCCTTTGACACTGCGGAAAACACCAAGATAAAGTATGGCTGCTGCTGGGAGCCCCTTCTGGATGAGGATGAGGAGGTGGTGATTCCTGGAATTGGTGGTCGAGGTCCAGAATCCATTTCCCGCAGGGAATTGTGCCAGATTATTCAGGCTCGGGTGGAAGAGATTTTTAACATGGTTCGAGTGGAAATCGTACGTCAAACAAAGCTGACTCAGCTTTCTGGCAACGTAGTTTTGACTGGTGGTGGTGCCCAGTTAATGGGAATCGTGGAGTTGGCTCAAAAGGTGTTTAAGACCACTGCTGTTCGCATTGGTACTCCTGGTAATTTTGGTGGAAAGACTGAAGTATACCGTACTCCAGAATATGCCACTGTTATTGGATTGCTACTGGGAAGCAACGAGTCTCGTCGTCGTATTGATACAAAGCGAAACAAGCAATATAATAGGTCGGAAGATACAAAATCAAAGTCAAGTTTTTTAAGTCAGCTTGGTAATATTTTCAAAGAATTTTTCTGATTTGTATAGAAGCAATGTTTGGGTTGGGAGGAATATATGCTTGAAGGATTGTCAGTAGAGAGTGCGGAATCCATGATGAAACCTACTGTTATAAAGGTTGTTGGTTGCGGTGGTGGTGGATCCAATGCTGTCAATAGAATGATAGAAAACGGTCTTGCAAATGTTGAATTTATTGTTATCAATACAGATCTTCAGGCATTAGGTCATTCACAGGCCCACAGAACCATTGGTATCGGTTCCAAGATTACTGGTGGACTTGGTGCTGGTGGTAAGCCTTCTGTTGGAGAGGCTGCAGCCCATGAAAGCGAGGATCTTATCAAGGATGCATTGCAAGGTGCCAACATGGTGTTTGTAACTGCTGGAATGGGTGGAGGTACTGGTACTGGTGCAGCTCCCATTGTAGCACGGGTTGCCAAGCAGCTGGGAGCCTTGACGGTGGGCGTAGTAACAAAGCCTTTTGAGTTTGAAGGTCGTGTTCGAATTAGCAATGCGGAAGAAGGAATCAGAAAGCTCCACGAGGAGGTTGATTCCCTTATCGTTATTCCCAACGAGAATCTTTTGAAAACCATGGATAGACGAACTCCTGTAAAGCAGGCCTTCTTGAAGGCTGACGATGTATTGCGTCAGGGTGTTCAAGGAATTTCTGATGTAATCACCAAGCCTGGTCTTATTAACTTGGACTTTAACGATGTTCGTACCACCATGGAAGGCAAGGGTGATGCAATCATGGGTATTGGTGTTGGCACTGGTGACAATCGTGCCACCGATTCTGCTTCCCAGGCCATCGACAACCCCTTGTTGGAGGATTCCCGCATAGACGGAGCAAAGAATATCCTCATCAACATTACCAGTGGCGAAGATTTTTCCTTGTTGGAGGTTGGAGAGGTTGCAAATATTGTTAAGGCAGCAGCAGACCCCGACGTGCACGTTATTTATGGTCATGTTATTGATCCTGCCATGGAAGGCTCTGTATCTGTTACTGTTATTGCCACTGGCTTCAATGACCCAGAGGTAGCAAGTGAGGTGGTGGTACCTGAGCATCCTGCCAAGGTGGAGTCTGGCAATTCAATTACCCTGGGGCAGTTCCAGGCATTGCAGAAGAGCTCCATTTCAGAGCAGCGTAGAGGCATGCCTCAGGGTTCCATAACCAGAAGTGAAGACAGTACACCAAAGGCTGGTGGCCAGCTAACTTCCAGTGAACCACAGTATCAGTCTCCACGACCTGCTGTTTCTCCAGCTGCAGGTTCCGCTGGTACAGGAATGCCTGCAGGTAATCGGCTTGCTACGGGAGGTGCCATGACCAGCCAGCATTCATCAGGAAATATTCCTACAGGAAGTATTCCTGCAGGAAGCATTCCTGCAGGAAGCATTTCTACAGGAAATATTCCTGCTGGAAATATTCCTGCAGGAACTGCTGCACCAAGACAGGGTGGTACCGTTGGTGGTGGCTTTAATTTGGATGGCACTGGTTCAGTTCCCTCTCCTAATGATTTGAAGACACCACCATATTTGAGAAATAGAATTCAGCTGGGAGATTAATCCCCTTGGAGGCTGCCATTTCCATCGCTTCAAAGTCACAAAGCTCCTCTCCTGCTGGAGGGGAGTTACTTATTAGACGCTACTGTTCCCAGTTGTTGGCTGTGGATAGAAAATCTCGGCTTACGGCGGAAACTTATCGGTTGGCGGTGGAGGAATTCCTTGGCTGGCTGTACAATAATTTTTCTTGCGATGAGATTGCTTCCTGCCTTTCTGGGTTAGTGGTTCAAGACATTTCCAACTACTTGATTTGGAGACGAACCCAGCATATGGAGCAACTGACCGTAGCCAAGGATGTTTCTGCCCTTCGTTCCTTTGGAAGCTTTTTGGTGGAAGAAGGCATCTGGCAGGAAAATCTAGTTCAGTTGGTGGAACGGCCTAAAATCCAGCGGGCCCTACCACGGGTGTTGTCCGTGGAGCAGGTGGATTCCCTACTGGCTGCCATTGATACCAGTGAACCTTTGGGTGTTCGGGATCGAGCCCTGTTCGAGCTGGTGTATTCCTGTGGTCTTCGAATTAGCGAGGTGGCAACTCTTTTGATAGGGAATGTGCATCTACAGGAGCGGATTCTCATTGTGATGGGAAAGGGAAGCAAGGAGCGGGTGCTACCTTTTGGGGATGCAGCCCATGAGTGGCTTTCTCGGTGGATTCAGGAAGGTCGCCCTGCTATTTTAGGTAGCAAACAGGTGGCAGAAGTTTTTGTGAATTATCGTGGACAGCCCCTGTCTCGTAAAGGGATTTGGAAGCGGTTTCAGGAATTGGAAACCCTATCTGGTGTAACTGCTAAGGTTCATACCCTGCGTCACTCCTTTGCCACACATCTTTTGTCTGGAGGGGCCGATCTTCGTTCCGTGCAGGAGCTTTTGGGCCATTCAGACCTTTCTACCACCCAAATATATACACATATCGAAAAGGATGAATTACATTTATATCATAAGGAATTTTTTCCCGGAGGTTCAAAATGAAAAAAAGATGCACTGCTTGTGTAGCAGCCATGGTTGGAATTGCCCTAGTGCTTTCCAGCTGCGGTGGTACCAATGCAAAGACAATCAAGCGAATGCAGCAGCTGGAAGAAGGTGTTTCTAGTCCCACTACTGAGGCTGAATTAAAGGCTGCCATCCAAAAATACCAGACTCGTGTAGAGGACATGGTTTTGGCCAACCAGCAAATCGGCATTTGGTACAAGATGCTTGGTTCTCGCTATCTGGACAATCAGATGTATGGTGAGGCTCTGGAAGCCTTCAGAATGGCTACTACCTATTATCCTGCAAACCAAAATCTCTATTATTACGTGGCAGTTTGTGCTGGCTACATGGCAAACCAGTCCTTGGATTATTCTGCCACTGGCTCTACTGCCCAGAAATTCAATTATCTGAAGCTTGCTGAATCTGCCTATCTTGAAGCCCTGAAAATCGACTCAAAATACGCACGAGCCTTGTATGGTATTGGAGTATTGTATATCTTTGAGCTGGATGAACCAGGAAAGGCTATTCCCTATCTTGAAACCTTGGCAGAGGTGGAAAAGCGGAACGTGGACGGTATGTTCCTTTTGGCCAATGCCTACTACCAGACCTTTGAGTTTGAAAAGGCTATGGCGGTGTACGACAAGATTATTTCCACCACCACCTCTGATGAGAAGAAGGCTCAGGCAGAGGCTAACAAGCGTCAGGTTCTTGAAGCAGCCTATGCGGGATGAGCTTCTTCCCTTGGCCATTAGTGCCATGCAGTTTTTATCCTTCCGAGAAAAGCTTGCTCTTGAGGAAAAACTTGACACTATTGGCGACCTTGCAGTACTTTCAATTGATGATATTTCTTACATTGTAGGAAGGAGAATTCGTTCTCGCTGGTGGAAGGGTACCGAGTGCCAGAAGCAGGCTGAACAAAGCATGCGGCTGATGGAGGTTTATGGAATCCATGGAGTGCTTCATCATCAGCTGGATTATCCTGCCCTGGTGGCAGAGATTTTCGATCCTCCCTACATGCTGTTTTATCGGGGAAATATTCAGGTGGTAATGGAGCCCTGTCTTTCTGTGGTGGGAACACGTAAACCAACACCAGCAGTTGCCAAGGCCACCTTTGATTTTTCCCAGGAAGCGGCAGTCTCTGGTTACACCTTAGTTTCAGGTCTTGCCTTTGGTATTGATGCCGCGGTACACAAAGGTGCCTTGGCGGGAAATGGCAAGACTGTGGCGGTGTTGCCCTGCGGTGCCGATGGTGTGGTGCCCTTGAGCCACAAGCGACTGGCTGCCACCATGCTGGAGCGGGAGGGCTGCCTCCTTTCTGAATATTTGCCAGGAGTTCCTGCGGAAAAATTTCGCTTTCCTCAGCGGAACAGAATCATTGCCGCCCTGTCTCCTGTAACGGTGGTGGCAGCGGCTCCAAAAAAGTCTGGTGCCTTGATTACTGCTGAATTTGCCTTGGAGCAGGGAAGGGATGTGTATCTTTTGGCGGCAGGATTGGCGGAAACCTGCTGCAGTCAGGGGATGGAAGCCTACCGTCAGGATGGAGCACCAGTTATCAGCTCAGTTGCTGAGTACGAGGCAGCCATTGCAGCTCTTCCTGGAAATGGTTTGGAAATTGCTCAAGCTGGTGGGAATTCTCGTGTTGGAAGAATTTCTGCCGAAACAAGATATTGTAGACAAGAGAAACAATTATTATTTTAGAGGTTGATATGGCTGAAACTAAGGCGACTGCCAAGAAAAAGACAAAAAAATCAACGCTGGTGATTGTGGAGTCTCCAGCAAAGGCAAAGACAATAGAAAAATATCTTGGCACTGGTTATACCGTTAAGGCATCCATGGGCCATCTCATCGACCTTCCCAAGTCCCGCATGGCCATTGATGTGGACAATGGCTTTAACCCAGAATATATTACGGTTCGGGGGCGGGCAAAGCTTTTGCGGGAACTGCAAAAGGATGCCAAGAAGGCTGACGAAGTGCTGCTGGCAAGCGATAATGACCGGGAAGGAGAATCCATCGCCTGGCATTTACGACAAGCCTTTGAGGGAAAGACCTCTGCTCCCATTAAGCGAATTGTTTTTAACGAAATCACTCCCCAAGCCATTACCGAGGCAGTTACCGCCCCCTCCGATATTGATGAGGCCAAGGTAAATGCCCAAAAGGCTCGTCGTATTCTAGACAGATTGGTGGGTTACAATCTTTCTCCCCTGCTGTGGAAGAAAGTAAAAAATGGTCTTTCTGCAGGACGTGTTCAGTCTGTGGCTCTGCGACTTATTTGCGAGCGGGAAAAGGAAGTGGAGGAATTCATCCCTGAGGAATACTGGAGCCTGGATGCAGACTTCATCAAGGGAAAGTCCAAGTTCACTGCCCAGCTGATGCAATACCAGGAAAGAAAGCCTGAGCTGCCTAACGAAAAATCGGTACAGGCTATTATCAACGAAATTGGTAGTTCTGTTTGCACGGTTGTGGACATTAAGGCCACGGAAAAAACTGTTCGTCCCAAGCCACCCTTTACCACCTCTAAGCTACAACAGGCAGCAGCCAATCGTCTTGGCTTTACCTCCCGCAAAACCATGCAGATTGCCCAGCAGCTGTACGAAGGTGTGAACATCGGTTCTACCCGTGTGGGTCTTATTACCTATATGCGTACCGACTCAGTACGTATTTCTCAAACTGCCATCGATGACGTTCGGAAATGGCTGGGAGAAAATTTTCCCAATGAGCTGCCAGAAGCCCCTATCGAGTACACTGTGGGAAAAAAGGCTCAGGATGCCCACGAAGGTATCCGCCCCACCTACACCTCCTACACACCTGATTCTGTAAAGGAATATCTTACACGAGACCAGCTGCGGCTCTACACCATTATTTGGGAGCGCTTTGTTTCTAGCCAGATGAACAATGCCAAGACCCGTACCACCAGCGTGGACATTCAGGCAGGTCATGCCTTGTTCCGTGTTTCTGCCAGCAAGGTGGTAGACAAGGGCTTTTACAAGGTAATCAAATTGCTTTCCTCCAAGGAAGATTCCTCTGGCTCCCTGCCTTCATTAAAGGTTGGAGAAGAGCTTACCGCCCAGAAGTTTTATCCTGAGCAGCACTTTACTCAAGGACCTGCTCGTTATACCGATGCTTCCATCGTAAAAACTCTGGAAGAAAAGGGAATTGGTCGTCCTTCCACCTACGCACCTATTATTTCCGTGCTGCTGGATCGCTACTATGTTACTCGCAGCAACAAGCAGCTTGTTCCCACACCCCTTGGTCGAATGATCAACGACATTTTGGTGGAGTCCTTTCCAGAGGTGGTAAACGAGAATTTTACTGCTCGGGTGGAAACTGAGCTAGACGAAATTGAAGAAGACAAGGTGCAGTGGTCAAAGATGCTGGGAGACTTTTTCTTCCCCTTCCGAGACAAGGTGGAAAACGTCATGGCCACCCACGAAAGCCTGAAGGGTTCCATGGACGAGCCCACCGACAAGATTTGCGACAAATGCGGTCGTCACATGGTAAAAAAGCTTGGTCGATTCGGCTTTTTCTTGGCTTGTTCTGGTTTCCCAGAGTGCTACAATACCCGCTCCATTCCCTTGGCTCGCTGCCCCAGACCTGGTTGTACTGGTGAGATTGTAGCCCGAAAGACAAAGGGCCGTGGCAAGGAGTTCTACGGTTGTACCAATTATCCTGAGTGCGACTTTATCAGTCATTTCAAGCCCATCGACGTGTATTGTCCCAAGTGTGGCCAGTTCATGGTGGAAAAATACGACAAGAAAAACGGTAGCTACAAGGCCTGTATCAATCCCGACTGTGATTATCTCCATCTTGGAGAAAATCCCACTCCTATCATTGACGAGGGTGACCTGGACTCATGAGCTCTCGTCCTGCCTGCCTTGCCGAAGCAATAGAAGAATTTCTCTCCTATCAACAGGGTGTGCGTTGCCTTTCTGCAAATACCCTGGCAGGCTATGGCAATGACTTGGGAAAGCTGGCGGCTTTTCTGGATGGTCAGCGTCCCTTGGATTCCATTACCAAGGAAGATTTACGGTATTGCATGGGAGAGTTAACCATGCAGGGTGCTGCAGCCTCCAGTGTAAATCGCTTCGTGGCGGCAGTTCGTTCCCTCTTTGCCTATTGCCGTCGTTTTGACTACATCCAAAAGGATCCCGCCTTGGAAATTCATACAGTAAAGCAACCCAAACAGCTACCAAAGTTTATGACAGCCTCTGAGGTACAGGAGCTTTGTACCGCACCAGAAAAAAACTCCTTGTTGTGGGAAGCCCGAGACAAGGCTCTGTTCCAGATGTTTTATTCCTCTGGCTGTCGTGTTGCGGAGATGGCTGGCCTTACCCTGGAGGATTTTTCCCAGGACTTCAGTTCCGCCATGGTGCGGGGCAAGGGTGGAAAGGACCGCCGAGTGTTCTTTACTCCCACTGCATCCACTGCCTTGAAGGAGTATCTTCCCCAGCGGCAGCAAAAGCTGCTTCGTTTTGGCAACGATGGAGCCAGTCAGCCTGTTCGGGCCTTGTTCTTGAATAATCATGGTGGGGCGCTTACCACCAGAGGAATCCGTTATATCCTTTCCCGCTATTCTGGGGTGGAAGGAACCAACAATCCCGTGTCGCCCCATGCCTTTCGCCATACCTTTGCCACCGCCCTCCTGTCAAATGGGGCGGACGTTCGTATGGTGCAGGAAATGCTTGGTCACTCTAGTATTTCCACTACCCAACGGTACACACACATTACTACAGCTCAGCTGGTAAAAACATATAATCAAGCTCATCCTCACGGTGGCACTGAAAGGCAGACTCCTTCTGTGGCTTGTGATGATGGGAATTCAGGAGATTGATAATGAAAAAACCTCAGATTCGTAGCACCACCGTCATTGCAGTAAAAAAAGACGGCAAGGTGGCCATGGCTGGCGATGGTCAGGTAACCATGGGAAATACTGTTATGAAGGGCAATGCCCGCAAGGTTCGCCGCATGTATGACGGCAAGATATTGACTGGTTTTGCAGGAGCCACTGCCGATGCCTTTAATCTTTTTGATAAATTCGAGTCAAAAATCAAAGAGTATGCTGGAGATTTAACTCGTGCGGCGGTGGAGCTTGCCAAGCAATGGCGTACCGACAAGGCTCTCCGTCAGCTGGAAGCCCTGTTGTTAGTAGCAGACCAAAATAAAATCCTGCTGATTTCTGGAACTGGCGATGTTATCGAGCCAGAAAAGGATGTGCTGGCCATCGGTTCTGGTGGAAATTATGCCTATGCCGCCGCCTTGGCTTATCTTGAATCCTCCGACTTGTCTGCCAAGGAAATTGCAGAAAAAAGCCTGAAAATTGCCGGAGACATCTGCATTTACACAAACAATCACATTACGGTGGAAGAATTGTCCTCCACCAAGGAGCTGTAATCATGGAAGTACTGGAACATAAAGAAGATGGATCAGCCTTGACACCAAAGGAAATCGTAGCCCGTCTTGATACTTATATCATTGGTCAGAAGCAGGCAAAGAAGGCAGTTGCCATCGCCCTGCGAAACCGCTATCGTCGCCTTCTTTTGTCCGAGGACATTCGTGACGAAGTGGCTCCAAAAAATATCCTGATGATTGGCCCCACTGGTGTGGGAAAGACAGAGATTGCCCGTCGTCTTGCAAAGCTATGCAAGGCTCCCTTTCTAAAGGTGGAGGCCACCAAGTACACCGAGGTTGGATACGTGGGGCGTGATGTAGAATCCATGGTTCGTGACCTTATGGCCGTGGGCTACAATATGGTAAAGGAAGAAATGCAGGAAACCCTTCGCCAGCAGGCAGAAACGAGGGTAGAGGAAGACCTGCTTGATCTTCTCTTACCTGGAAGTCGCCCTGAAAAAGCTAGTGATGCTTCATCTGGTGGGACTTTGCCCTTTACCATCTTTGGAACACCAGCTCCCACTTCCAGTGACAGTGGCTCCACCCCAAAAATCGAAAGTCAGGATGCCCAGCAGCTTTCCTCCACCCGTGAAAAATTCCGCACCATGCTGCGGGAAGGTAAATTGGAGGAGCGTGAAGTTGATGTTACAGTGAAAAAGCAGAACAACATGCCCACCATGGAAATTTTTGCTGGTGGCAATATGGAGGATTTGGAAGCAGGAATGCGTCAAATTACCTCTTTGTTCAACGGAAACCGTTCCAAGAAGAAGACCGTTACCATTCGGGAAGCCCGCATCATTTTGACAGAAGACCATCTTGACAGAATGATCGACCCAGACAAGGTTTCCGACGAGGCTCGTCAGCGGGTAGAGCAGTCTGGCATCATCTTTATTGACGAAATCGACAAGATTGCAGTAAAGGGTGAGCGTGGTGGTCAGGACGTTTCCCGTGAGGGTGTTCAGCGTGACATTCTTCCCATTGTGGAAGGCTCCAAGGTTAACACCAAGTATGGCGTGGTAGACACTACCCACATTCTGTTCATTGCAGCAGGTGCCTTCAGCTTGGCATCTCCCTCCGACTTGATTCCTGAGCTTCAGGGTCGCTTCCCCCTGCGGGTTGAGCTGGACTCCCTCCACACCGAGGATTTCCGCCGCATTTTGTTGGAGCCCAAGAACGCCCTTACCAAGCAGTACGCCGCCCTGTTGGCCACAGAAAAGGTGAACATTATCTTTTCCGAGGATGCCATTGACCGCATGAGCTTCTTGGCAGCAGACGTAAACTCTCGCTCAGAAAATATTGGTGCTCGGCGGCTTCACACCATCATGGAGACCCTTTTGGAGGAGCTTTCCTTTGAGGCAGACGAACACGCTGGAGAAACAATCACCATTACCAGCGAGTATGTGGACAAAAGGTTACAGAATATTGTGGAAAATCAAGATTTGTCACGGTATATTTTGTAGCTTTCTACTAAACATACGACTTGAATTTGCCGATATGAAGTACTAGAATAGTAAAACCTTTTTTGTTTTACCTAATTTGGAGGTTAATGGAATGAGTTCATTTTCACGGTCTGTAGACTTGTTGCACAGAGCAATGGATGCGAGCACCCTGCGGTATCAGGTATCTGCCAACAACTTGGCCAACGCCGAGGTACCCAATTTCAAGCGAACATCAATCAGCTTTGAAAGTGAGCTTAAGCGTGCCATTGAGTCTGAACGTAATTCCAAGGATGCCTTCCAGATGATTACCACCCACGAGGGACATATTCAGTCTGAAGGCTTTCAGGATTATCATGATGTGGAGCCGCGCCGGGTAACTGACTACTACACCACCTCAAAGGCCAACGGCAATAACGTGGATGCAGAGCAGGAAGCCATGGATATCTTAAAGACACAGCTGAATTACCAGCTTTTGACCCAAATGCAGGCCTTTGAATTTTCCCAAGTGAAAATCGCCATGCAGAAATAAGGTTTGGAGGAATTAAAGAATGGGACTTTTTACCAGCATAAATATTGCAGCTACAGGAATGAGCGTTGAGCGGCTTCGCACAGACGTTATCGCCAACAACATTGCCAATGCTTCCACTACCCGTACTCCGGAGGGTGGAAAATTTCAGCGTCAGACTGTGGTGCTCCAAACCTTGGGCCAGGAAAACATCTTCCGCAATCCCTACGTTCCCTCTGATTTAGATGAGGGTCCAGGATTGGGCGTAAAGGTAAGTCGCATTGTGTCAGACACTTCCGAGGGGCGCATGGTGTATGATCCTAGCCACCCAGATGCCATTAAGTCTGGTCCCAATGCTGGCTATGTGGAGTATCCCAACGTAAACGTGGTAAACGAAATGGTAGACTTGATTTCCGCATCCCGTGCCTATGAGGCAAACTCTTCTGTAATTCAGGGATCAAAGGAAATGTTTAATAGCGCCCTGCAGATAGCTAAATAAGGGCGCCGTGCCCTGCAGATAGCTAAATAAGGGCGCCGTGCCCTGCAGATAGCTAAATAAGGGCGCGATAGCTGTTTATTGAAAATGTAGTTTTGGAGGTAGAGGATGATAGGTAACTTGGAATTGACACGAACCCACGCAGCTCACATTGGTTCTGCACCAGTTGTTTCTGCCCGTGGTATGGCTGGTGCAGGCCAGTTGTCTGGTTCCAGTCAGGGTGAGGGTCTGGGAAAGGCTCGTTCCTTTGACAGTTATCTGGTGGAGGCTGTGGATTATGTAAACAACAAGCAGATGGCCTCCGCCGCCAACGTGGAAAAAATGATAATCGATCCTGATTCAGTTGATATTCACGACGTGACAACAGCCATGGCGGAGGCAAATATGTCTTTAAGCCTTGCCCAGACGGTAATCAGTCGCATGGTTAGCAGCTGGAACGAAATTACTACAACACGGTAACGTACCTATGTATCTATCGTAATTATTTGTTCTGCAATGGTTTGCAGTTTTGGAATTATGGTGGCGATAAAACTATTGCCACCATAAGTGGCATTTTTATAACGATTAGAAATTGTTTCTGGTTCGTTCGTTGGAGGGGGGGAATACCTCTCCTATGGGAGGCATAGATGAACGAAAAACTGAAGAAGTTGATTGACTCAGCAAAGGGGCTATGGACAAAGTGGTCTATAGTCCAAAAGATTATACTCTTTGGCATTATTGCTGCCGTTGTGGTTGTCCTTGTTTTTGTTACAAGGATTTCTGCAGCTCCTACAACTGTTCCCTTGTTTGATGTTGCCATCACGGATACCGTTGCTCGTGACAATATCTTGTTCCGTTTGTCAGAAGAAAATGTAGAGGCCCACGTAAGCTCCGATGGAAAGATTTCCGTGGCAGACCAAGCCACCGCCCGTCGTATGCGCAGTATCCTTGTGCGGGAGGACTTGGTTCCTAATAGCGTGGATCCTTGGGCCCTCTTTGACGTGGAACGATGGACAACCACCGACTTTGAACGAAACGTTAACCTTCAGAGATCCATCACCCAGATGGTAACCCAGCACATTGAGGCTCTGGATGATGTGGATGATGCTAACGTTACCCTTACCATGCCAGACAAGGCTCTTTTTGCTGCGGATCAAAATCCCACCACTGCCAGTGTTATCATCACTCCCAAGCCAGGCAGCGACATTACCAGCAACAAGAAGAAGATTTTAGGAATCCAAAAGCTTTTAATGCGGGCTGTAGAAGGCCTTACCGCTGAAAACATTGCCATTTCCGATAATTCTGGAATCATCATTAATGATTTTGAGGGAATGGAAGCTAGCGAGCGGGTAGACATCATTGCCAAGGAACAAAAATGGGTCCGAGAGCAAGAAATGTATTATCGTGCCCAGGTGCTCAAATCCCTGCAAGGAATCTTTGGTAAGGATCGTGTTCGTGATCTTAACGTAAAAATCGATATGGATATGTCTAAGGATATTCAGTCTGGTGTTGAATACACTCCCATCGAGATCAAGGCTGACAATCCCGACACTCCTTACGATGACTCTGAATATAGAGATTATTTGCCCATATCATCAGAAACCGTTACCAAGCGCTGGACAGGTACCGCCCTTACTCCTGAGGGGCCTGCTGGAACAGAGGGACACAATCCTCCCGTATATTCCGATATGTCCAACCTGTATGGTACCTCAGAGGAAACTGGTGTAAAGCAGAATAACGTCATCAATACCATGGAATATCAGAAGGAGCGTAGCCCCACCATCGACAGAATCACTGTTTCTGTCAACATTGATGGTACATGGAAGAAGGTGTATGATGAAAAGGGTAAGCTGATTATTTCACCAAATGGTGAGATTGAGCGAGAATATATTCCTGTTGATGCAGCTGACCTTGCTGCTGCCACATTGCTGGTACAGGATTCCATTGGTTTCAATCGTTCTCGTGGAGACTCTGTAACGGTTCAGAATATCCGCTTCGACCGTAGCGAACAATTCCAGGAAGAAAGCATGGCTTACATGCGGTCTCGCCAGCAAAAGACCACTATCCTGATTTCCATTGCTGGTGTTGCCGCCATCTTGATTGCCTTTATGGTTATCAGGCTCATCAGCCGTTCCATCGAGCGTCGCCGCCGCCTGAAGCAGGAGGAGTTGTTGCGTCAAAGTCAGCTGGAGCGTGAAAAGACAATTTGGGAAGCAGAGCAGGCTGGAATGGAAGTTACCATGTCTGTTGAAGAGCGGCGCCGTGCAGAATTGCAAGAAAATGCCGTATCCATGGCAAAGGAGCATCCAGAAGATGTGGCCATGCTTATTAGAACTTGGTTGATGGAGGAATAGGATGTCAGATCAGAATGCAACAAAGTCAAAGTCCTCTAGTAGCAAGAAAGGAAAGGACTTTAAGAACTTAAACGGTCGGCAAAAGGCCGCCATCTTTTTGGTATCCTTGGGATCCGAGGTTTCCTCCGATATCTTCAAGCACCTGCGGGAAGATGAGATTGAAACCTTGACCTTTGAAATTGCCCGTCTGGAAAATATCGATTCCGAGCTGAAGGACAGCGTACTGGAGGAATTCCAGGAGCTGATGGCAGCCCAGAACTTTATCACCACTGGTGGTATCGACTACGCCCGTGAGTTGTTGGAAAAATCCTTGGGTAGCCAAAAGGCCATCGACATTATCAACCGACTTACCAGCTCCCTGCAGGTTCGTCCCTTTGACTTTATCCGTCGTACTGACCCTGCCCACCTGTTGAACTTTATCCAGCAGGAATATCCTCAGACCATTGCCTTGATTTTGGCCTACTTGGAGCCCAACAAGGCTTCTGTTATTTTGCAGAATCTGCCTGAAGATATTCAGAGTGAGGTAGCTAAGCGTATTGCAACCATGGACCGTACCTCTCCTGACGTTCTCCGTGAGGTTGAGCGTGTTCTTGAAAAGAAACTTTCCACCCTGTCCAGCGAAGACTACACAGCAGCTGGTGGTGTCGAAAGCATCGTAGAAATCTTGAACTTGGTAGACCGTTCCTCAGAAAAATCCATCATCGAATCTTTGGAAGAAGAAGATCCAGACTTGGCAGAAGAAATCAAAAAGCGAATGTTCGTGTTCGAAGATATTGTTATGCTGGACGACCGTGCTATCCAGAAGGTTATGCGAGAGGTGGATGCTCAGGAATTGGCAAAGGCCCTCAAATCTGTGGATACGGAAGTTCAGGACAAGATTTTCCGCAATATGTCCAAGCGTGCTGCCAGCATGTTGAAGGAAGACATGGAGTTTATGGGTCCAGTACGCTTGAAGGACGTAGAAGAAGCCCAGCAGAAGATTGTATCTACAATCAGGCGGCTTGAGGATTCTGGTGAAATTGTTATTGCCCGCTCCGGCGAGGATGAATTGGTGGTATAATATATGGCTAAGACAGTTTTTCGGCCCTTTGAAATTAAGACCATTGACGAAAAGGTTATGTTTAAGTTGCCCCACAACTTTGAGCCCGAGGTGGAGGAGGTTCCTGTAGTAGAGGAGCCTGTCTATGAGGGGCCTACTGCTGATGACTTGCGTCGTGAGGCAGAGGAATTCAAGGTGCAGTGGGAGGCTGAAAAGCAGCAAATGCTGGAGCAGGCCCAGGCTTCCGCAGAGGAAATTGTTGCAAAGGCAGAAAAATCAGCCTTCGAGGAAGTAAAGCGGCAAACTGACCAGGCTCAGGTTATTAAAACCACCGCTGAAACTGATGCAGCGGAGATTTTACGCAAGGCTCAGGAAGAGGCAGCTACCATCATTGCTGACGCAGAAGCCCAAAAGCAAAAGATTCGTGATGAAGCCTATTCTGCAGGCTTTACCGAAGGACAGGAAAAGGGCTTTGCAGAGGGTAACATGGAAGCCCAGCGCCTTATTGATAGACTCCACGTAATGCTTGACAGAATCATGGACAAGCGTGAGGAAATTCTTGAAGGAACAGAACAGCAGATTGTGGAACTGGTGCTTTTGATGACCCGCAAGGTTGTTAAAATCATTTCCGAGAACCAACGTAATGTTGTTATGTCAAACGTGTTGCAGGCACTTCGCAAGGTAAAGGGACGTGGTGATGTTACCGTTCGCGTAAACCTTGCTGACGTTAAGCTGACTACGGAGCATACCAAGGAATTCATGGCAGCAGTGGAAAATATCCAGAACATTACCATTGCAGAGGATTCTTCCATAGACCGCGGTGGTTGTATTGTGGAGACAGACTTTGGTGCTATTGATGCCCGTATTTCTAGCCAGTTGGCAGAGCTGGAGCAAAAGATTCTGGAAATTTCTCCCATCAAGTCTGTGGCAAAGACCTCTGGACTTGAATCAAAATCCTGATAAAATGAGGCTTTAATGGGCTCTTTTTTTGACAAATATATTGACAGCGTTCGTGAGACAGAAACTATCCTCTATACAGGAAAGGTTATGTCGGTACGGGGAATGCTGATTGAAAGTACTGGCCCTCGGTCCGTAATTGGGGAGATGTGTACCATCAAGCTAATGCGTGGCGGAGGGTCTGTTCTTGCTGAGGTTGTAGGTCTTGATGATACCACTGTTCGCCTTATGGCTTATGGTGAGACAAAGGGGATTGAGGTGGGCTGTGAGGTGGTGGCTTCTGGTCATGTCTTGCAGGTGGCCGTAGGACCAGAGCTGTTGGGACGTGTTATTGATTCCACCGGAAAGCCCTACGACGGTAAGGGTGAGATTGCCACCAACATCCATTATCCTGCCTTGGCAAGTCCTCCTTCTCCCTTGGACAGAAAACCTGTTTCAGAGCGAATCATTACCGGTGTCCGTGCCATTGACTCCATGTTGGCGGTGGCAAAAGGACAGCGTTTGGGAATTTTTGCTGGTTCTGGTGTTGGTAAATCAACCTTGCTGAGTATGATTGCCCGCAATACCAATGCTGATGTTAACGTTATTGCCTTGGTGGGTGAGCGTGGTCGTGAGGTTTTGGACTTTATCCACCGAGACTTGGGGGAGGAGGGGCTGAAGCGTTCTGTGCTTGTGGTATCAACCTCTGACCAAAGTTCCATTTCTCGATTGCGGGCAGCCTATACTGCCACCGCTGTAGCAGAATATTTCCGTGATCAGGGCAAGGATGTAATGCTCATGTTCGACTCTGTGACACGTTTTGCCCATGCCCAGCGTGAAATTGGACTTGCGGCGGGAGAGCCACCAGCTCAGCGTGGATATCCTCCTAGCGTATTCGATATGCTTCCAAAGCTGCTGGAGCGAAGTGGTACCAGCAAAAAAGGCTCTATCACAGGCTTTTACACCGTACTGGTTGACGGTGACGACATGGATGAACCCATTACCGACAAGGTTCGTGGTACCTTGGACGGACACATTGTTTTGAGCCGTAAGTTGGCTCATCGTGCCCATTTCCCCGCCATCGATATTCTTGCCAGTATCAGTCGTCTTGCTAAGCGTGTTTCTGGGTCAAAAACCCAAGAAGCCGTGGTCGTTATGCGAAGAAAAATGGCATTATATGCAGAAAATGAAGACATGATTACCGCTGGTGCCTATCAAACTGGTTCCTCTCCTGCTATTGATGATGCCGTCAAAAGTCATGATGCCATAGAAGCTTTCTTGGTTCAGGAAGAATTTGCGCCTTCCACCTTGGCGGAAACGATTACCAAGCTGGCAGAGATTACCGGTGTAGAAATTCCTGCTGAAGAATATGGTGGAAATGATGAAGCTGTTCAAGAGGATTCAGAGGCAAAATCTGGAGTGCTTAACTAGGTTGCCGTAAATGAAGCGATTTTCCTTTTCCATGCAAAAGATTCTTGATATTCGAGAATTTGCCGAACGGCAGGCCCAGATTGAGTTGGGGCGGGCGGTGGCGGAGGTGAACCGCATTAACGGGGAGCTAGAGGCTGTGGCACAGGAAAAGCAGCGGATGCTCCAGGTTAAGCTCAAAGATGTTTCTTTGAATGAGTTTCTTGTTCATGAAAATTACCTGAAACGGCTGGAGCTTACCAAGGATCGACTTTTGCAGGAGTTGGCCGCCGCCCAGTTGGTGGTGGATGAAAAACGTGAGATTTTTGCCGAGGCTATGAAGCAGCGGAAGATTCTTTCCAACCTGCGGGACAAACAGTATGCCCAATACAAGAAGGAAGCCTTGGTGGCAGAGGATAATGCGGTGGATGACCTGGTTACCTCTCGCCATGGATATAATCAAGAGTAGTAAGCTGAAAAAAGGGCTGTCTAGGTGTGCACTTCATTCAAGTATTTCACTTAGACAGCCCTTTCTATTTTATTAAACATCACGTACTTGAACTTGCTTCTTTGTGGTAGCTAGTACTTAAATTCGCTACCGGGTGGTAGCTAGTACTTAAATTCGCTACCACCAATGAATTCCCGGATGATTGATTTTCCTGGTACATTGTTGGCGGAAATAGGGGAGAAGTTATTCAAGAAACGCAAAAGTCGTGATGCCTCCGCATATTCTTTCTGCAGGGGACTGACACAGCGGAGCAATGGCTCTGCAAATACCTTCAGTACTGGTAGCTCGTAGTCCAAGGCGGTGTTCAGCATGGCATCCGCATTGTCCTGGAAGGGGAAGATGTGGAGCTGCTCTCCCCGCTGCACGCTATCCCACATGGCAATGGTGTCTGCTGCGGACTTACCTCTGAACTGGGAGTCCCGCACGATGCGGCGAATCAAGCGATTGTCGCTGGTGGGAACACGGTTATGGTCGTCCAGATTCAGCTGCGTCAGGGCGGAAAGATAAATCTTGAACTTGTATTCAGCGGGAACCAAGGGTGTAAGCTTGTCGTTCAAGCCGTGGATTCCCTCCAGAATCAAAATATCCTGGGCATCCAGCTTCATGGTTTTGCCGCTGTAAAACCGCTTTCCTTCCACAAAGTTGTAGGTAGGAAGCTTAATTTCTTTTCCGGCAAACAAGTCTACCAAATCTTGGTTCAACTGAGCTACATCCAGGGCTTCAAGACATTCATAATCGTATTTTCCGTCAGCATCACGTGGGGTCACCTCACGATTTACGTAGTAGGTGTCTAGTTCAATAACCTTTGGCCGGTATCCCAAGGCTTTAAGCTGAAGAGAAAGTTTTTTTGATGTGGTAGTTTTTCCAGAACTGGAAGGACCTGCAATAAGCACCGTTTTTACGTTGCCTCGTTGGTGGATTTGATCTGCAATATCTGCAATACATTTTTGCTGGAAGGTTTCTACGGTGTCGATAAAATCTGCCACGGAACGACGGTGAATCAAGTCGTTTACATCGGCTGCAGATGTAATGCCCTGTTGCTTTCCCCACTTCTTGTAGCGGGAATAAACGGAAAAGAGCTGGGGACTGTCCTCAAAGGGAGTGAGGGTACTGGGATCGGCAGTAGCAGGGAATCTGAGCAAAAAGCCTTCACCATAGGGCATCAAGTCAAAGACTGGAGTTTTGCCAGTGGAGGGAACCAGAGGCCCAAAGTACAGGTCGCTATAGTCGTCAATCCTGTTGATGGTGATTTTGGGTGGGCAGATAAAGTTCAGCTGCTTGCGGGTTTCTATCTGTCCAATGCCGTCGAACAACTCTAATGCATCCTGATAGGCGATGACATCAGTTTCAATGGGAATATCCTGCTGAATCAGCTCCTTCATTTTTTTGTGGAGCTGTTGAATACTATCGCTATCCAGCTTCTTTCCTGTTTCCAGGGTGTAGTAGTATCCATAGCCCAAGCTGTGGCCAACTAAGAGGCGGACACCAGGAAAAAGCTTGTGGGCTGCTGCTGCCAAAATCAGGCACAGGGAGCGGCGATAAATGGCTGAAGCTACCCGAGTACCTGGAAGAACAGGCTCTAAGTGGGCGTTTATGTCCAAGTGGGTGGAAAGGGAACAGATTTCGTTGTTCACAACCACTGCCAGCAGTTGTTCTGGCTCCCTGCAAATTCTTTGAGCCACATCACTTGCTTTTATTCCAGCATCTGTGGTGATGGAAGAACCATCGGGAAAGGTAAGTGTAATAGTCTTCATAGGTTCAGTATACACCCGAAAACGCAAAACCGCAAATCAATTATTCCAGTCAAGATGTTCCCTTCGTTCTGGAAATGGTAATCCCCAAGGAAGGAGAGGTATCTTACCTTTACAACTGTACTTTATTTTATTATACTTACAGTGTATGAGAATAGCTATGTTTTCAGACTGCTACTATCCACGGGTTAACGGGGTGGTGGTGTCGGTTCATTCCTTTGTGCAGGAATTAGTGAACCGTGGACATATTGTAAAAGTTATCACTGTGGAATATCCCGAGGACTACCAATTCAATAGAAAGGGCTATTCTGACGCAGGATTGATTGACAGTCCGAATTTTTCGCTGAATCGTCTTTCCTCAAAGGAAATCATTTTTTCCAAGGAAGATCGTCTGGTGCGTCTCAAGCAATGGCATATTCTGAAAGGAATTCTTGATGAATTCCAGCCTGATATTCTTCATATAAATAGTGAGTGGTTGGTGGGCTATTTTGGAGCGATTTATGCCCATCACCGAAAGGTTCCCTGCATCTTTACCTTCCATACCTTGTGGGAGGATTATATTCAAAATTATGCCCCAATTCTGAGGGAAAAGATTTCAAAAAAAATTGGTCGTGACATCGTAAAATTTTATCTGAAAACTGCAAACCATATTCTGGCTCCCACTCCCCAAACTGCCCAAACAGTTCGTAAATACGGTATCGATACACCAGTGGAGCTTTTACCCACAGGAATTCCTGAATCTATGTTTAAGCTGAATGAAGCTGGAGTGGAAAGAATGCGGGAAGAGGTGTTCTCTCATTTTCCCCAACTGAAGGACAGAAAAATCCTGCTTTTTGCTGGTCGTGTGGCAAAAGAAAAGAATCTTCCCTTCCTGCTTCCTGTACTGAAGCGGGTAAATCAGCTTCTGGAAAAGTCTCCAAGTACTTCTGGCGATACCACTAAACGTGCCGCCTTGCTGGTGGCTGGTGACGGCAACTTTATGCAGGATTTGAAGGACTTGGTGGAACAGCAGCAGCTGGCTCAGGATGTATTTTATCTGGGCTATGTGGAGCGGGATGACTTGGCATCCTTGTATCATCTGGCTGATGTATTTACCTTTCCCAGTAAGACGGAAACCCAGGGCCTCGTGACGGTGGAGGCTATGACAGCAGGTCTTCCTGTGGTGGCCATTGGCGAGATGGGTACCATCGATGTAATGCAGGGTGACAACGGTGGCTTTATGGTACCAGAAGATGTGGAGATATTTTCTCAGAAGGTGTTCCAACTTTTAACCGATGGCACTCTGTATCAAGAAAAAAGTCGTGCGGGGAGGGCATGGAGCCGTCGTTGGGGGATGTCTGCCCTTACCGACAGGCTGGAAGCCGCCTATGCTACCTGTATCGCCGACCACAGAGCTGGAAAAAAAACAGGTGGCAGTGAGCTTGATAAGGCTCTTTCTGCCACCACTGTTCTTACCATCATTGGGTTAGGGTATATTTTCGGCTAACTACTCCTTTTTAGAAAAATTCTCTGTAATGTATTCCTGTACAGAAAATCGCTTGTGCTCTCGCTTGTTAAAGGCGGCTTGAATCAATTCCTCTGCATCCAGCTCTTGGTACAATCGCTGGGCTTCTTCCACAGAGGCTCTCAGTACAGGGTGTTTTGGTGAGAAAAGCACGCAGCAGTCTTCGTAGGGCAGGATTGATGTTTCGTAGGTACCAATGGCCTTGGCTGTCTCTACAATTTCTTCCTTGTCTAGTCCCACCAAGGGCCGCAGCAATGGATAGGGGCTGGCTGATGCGGTAACGGCCATGTTCTGTACCGTCTGGCTTGCCACTTGGCCAAGACTTTCCCCACTGATAAGACAATGGGCCTTGATTCTGTCTGCCAGCAAGGTGGCGGCGCGCATCATGCACATACGAAGTAACAAGGTACTGAAATTTTCTGGAGCACGCTGCCTAATTCGCATCTGCACTTCTGTAAAAGGAATAATGTTGATGTGGGTGTCCACACCGTAGCGGGCAATGATTTTTGCCAGGTCTTCCACCTTTTGCTGGGCTTCTGCAGAGGTGTAGGGGTAGGCATGGAAATACACGCAGTCTACCTTCATTCCCCGCCGCATCATACGATAGCCCGCCACTGGTGAATCCAGTCCGCCAGAAAGCAGCAATAGTCCGTGGCCACCAGTACCCACAGGCAATCCTCGGCATCCCTTGTTTCTATCGCAGTAGACAAAAACCTTTTCCCGTACCTCCACCCGAATGATTACGTCTGGATTTTGGAGTTGTACTTCCAGCAATCCCTGGTCAAACACATCGGTGGCGGCCTCACAGGAAATCTGGTAGGAATTCATTGGGAAATTTTTGTCGGCCCGTCGGCTTTCTATTTTAAAGCTTTTTGCACCACCTTCTTTGGCCGCCACAGCTTCTTGGTAGACGGCTTTTCGGATTGCCATAATGTCCTTTTCACAAACTGTGGTACGAGCCCAGCCAGTGATTCCAATCAAATGCTGCAGGGTAAATTCAATGGCGGCACAAGATTCCTCTGGTCCTTCGATATACAGGCGACCTGCCCGAAGCCGTACCGTAGCCTTTACCGACTCAAGATAGAGCTTTACGTTGGCGGTAAGCCGATTTTCAAATTCCTTCAGGTTGGAGCCCTTCAGGGTGAGTTCTCCAAGCTTTGCAAGATAGGTGATATTTTCTGCCATGAGAAGATTTTACTTGATTTTTCTCTTTCTGTAAACATATTGCAAAATGACAAAAAATGTGATAATGTAATTTTCTTACTGGAGGATATATGGCCAAAAAGAAAAGTACAATAGATACAAGTGTCCGTAAAAATATTCCCTTGCTGCTACGTTCACGCATGATTTCTTGTCCAGAAATCACCTTGCAGGCAGCTAAGGATGAGCAGGGCATTTTCCAGATGCACAGCTACAAGCAGGTGTACAAGAAGGTTGTGGAAATGGCCTGCGCCCTCAAAAGAATTGGTATTCAACGGGGAGATAAGATTGCCCTGATTTCAGATAACCGTCGAGAATGGCTGGTGGCAGATATGGCCCTGCTGTCTTTGGGAGCGGCTGATGTTCCCCGAGGCTGTGATTCCATGGGTGCGGAGATTCGATTTATCATCTCCTTTGTGGAGTGTAGGATTGGTTTTTTTGAGACTGGCTGGCAGCTGGCAAAGGTTTTGGAAAAGCAGGAGGAGATTCCCACCCTAAAGACAGCAATTCTCTTTGAACCCGCAACAGAAGAAGTGTTGGAAACTGCAAAAGTTGCTGGAATCACTGTGATTGCTTATAGTGATCTAGAAAAAGTGGGAGAGGCTGCCAGCGAAACAGAACGTGCCGTTGTGGAACATGAAATGGACATGACAGAAGGAGATGAGGTGGCTACCATCATCTTTACCTCTGGAACCACTGGTATTCCCAAGGGAGTTATGCTGACTCACGATAATTTTTTGGCTCAGGTGGAGGTGGCTCGTTCTGTCCTTACCACCACGGAGGACGGGGAATTGTGGTTCAGTGTTCTTCCTGTATGGCATAGTTTTGAGCGGGCCTTCCAGTACTTTGTTATTGGCTTGAACAGTGGCTTGGTGTATTCTAAGATGGTACCCAACATTATGCTGGCAGATATGGCCGCTGTTCGCCCCCACGGTATGATTGGTGTTCCTCGATTGTGGGAATCCATGGCTCAAAGCATTTGGAAAAATGCCAGAAAGGAAGGTGGCTTGAGCTTTCTTTTGTTCCGCTTCTTTGTGGCAGTGGGAAAGAAATACTACTGGGCAAAGACCCACGTTAAGGGCCTCATCGTTCAGGTCCATCGCAGAAGCCGTTTTCTGGATGCTTTGGTGGGAATTGTGCCCTATATTCTGCTTTCTCCCTTGTATGCCTTGGGAAATATTGTGGTGTACAAAAAGGTTCATGATAAATTCGGTGGACGAATCGGGTGTGCTCTGTCTGGAGGTGGAACCCTCCAGTATGACACGGATATGTTCTATCACGCCATTGGCTTTAACCTACTGGAAGGCTATGGCATAACGGAGGCAGCTCCCATTTTGTCCATCCGCTGGCCCTCCAAGGCTCGCTCTGGATGTGTCGGCCAGGTGTATCCCAGTGCTGAGATAAAGATTGTGGCAGAGGAGCATGGAAAAATCATTTCATCGCAGCCGCTTCCTCCTGGCAAGCGGGGGCTGGTATTGGCCCGTGGTCGCCAAATCATGAAAGGCTATTACAAGCGTCCCGACCTTACTGCCCAGGTTATCGATGAGGATGGCTGGCTTAACACTGGAGACTTGGGAATGCTCACCTATGACAACGAAATCAAGATTACTGGCCGTGCCAAGGATACCATCGTGCTTTTAGGTGGTGAGAATATTGAGCCTCAGGTTTTGGAAGCAGCCCTGCGAGGAAGCCCTTACATCGAAATGGCGGTTATCCTTGGCCAAGACAAGAAATATCTTGGCGCCCTGATTGTTCCTGTAAAGGATGCAATTTTGGCCTATGCCCAGGAGCATGGCATTTCCACCGACTCCTACCAAGAGCTTTTGGAAAACCACTACATTATGAATCTTATCCGCAACGAAATCGACTCAAAGATTTGTGACACGGCTGGATTTAGAATCTGTGAGCGAATCTATCGCTTTGCTCTTTTGCCTGAAAGCTTTGCTGTGGGTAGGGAATTGTCTGGTAAACAGGAGATGATGCGTCACAAAATTGTGGAAATCTACAAGGAGAAAATTGCCACATTATTTGAATAGTATTTAATATGGAAAGAAATCTGTTGCTTGGTCAAAAGATAGCCGATACTGATTGTATGAAGTTGTCTTTTGGCAGGGTTGCAGTATTTTTTCTCACCAGTTTTTTCTGTTCCTTTCTGTGGTGTCAGCCAGTGGAGTTGTATGGACAGGAGTATCCGCAGGGTGGAGGGGAGCAGGAGCTTGTAGAATCTTCTGCTGAAGGAATTTCATCTTCCCTTCCTCCTTTGTTGGCTGGTTTGTGGCAAAACAACCAGCGGATTGTCTCCTTTGAAAATCTTGATTCTGCCAGCGTCATCTTAAAATTGTTCTACGGCTGGTACTATGATCGTGCCGCAGAGCCTGGAGCCCAAACCGTAGTGGATTCTACCATGAGTACCACCCAAATGGATTTTAATTATAGTGGTACCTCTCAACAGGATTTTACTGCCCGCAATAGCGTCACTATAACAGAGGAAGTTCTTCAGTTTGAATCCCTGCCTCCTCGTCCAAAAAATGATGCCACCTCACCCCAAGCCCAGCAGCTTTTGGTAGAATTTGAACCGCTGATTCCCGAAACAGAAGCAAGTGGGGCTTGGAATATCTGGATTACCTATCCTGATACAAAGGAACGTCATGCCATTCCGGTGGCGGTTTTTGACGGAAAGCTCTACGTGAACTTTTACCTTGAAACAAACGACAGCCTTTCCCGATTTTTCCAAGCAGCCTCCAACACCAACGGAATCACCATCAGCACTCCTTTACAGGACAAGGAGGTAACCTCTTACCTTGTTACAGGCTCACGTATGTACAAGATTCGCTATTGGCAAACTGACATGGAATACGATGGAGAAACCCAGGCCATACTTTCTGGGGAGGATGGAAATCACCAAGTGCCCAAACACCTACTGATTGGTGGTACTGTCTATACCTGCGTTGCTGGTCGTCGGGTGGACATCCGCAATGTGGAAGAAATTCCCTTGGATATTTCTGGCTTTGCCACCAGCAGCGACAATCGCATTATGGTGCAAAAATCAGCCTATCTTTCCTTGATGGACAATAAGGCATCGGAGCTTTACCAGCTTATTGCAGAGGCCAACAGTCGTAAGGCTCCCCCACCTCCACCACCAATTCCCTTAGGGAACCTTGATTTTCATTATGAAGAGATTGAGGATTTACGAAAATACATGATTCCCCAGCCGGAATTCCCAGAATTTGAGGACTGGGATTACATCAAGACGGCAACGAGTCAGAGCTTTTAATACCGATTTTTTTCAGAATTAGAGCTCCCACAAAGCCAGCAATCCCTCCCAAAAATCCACCTGCCACATCCGCAAGCCAATCCAAGGCGGAAGCATACCGTCCTGGCACAAAGTACTGGTGGATTTCGTCCACTAGACCGTAGGCTGCCACAATGAGGGTAACGTACAGAATCTGCTTGAGGGGGCTTTGTAACCAGTACTCTTTTTTGAACCACCAAGTCCAGAAGAAACCCAATCCAGCAAAACAAACCAAGTGAATCAGCTTGTCGGACACAGAGGGGAGCTGAACTGTTTCCAATGTTCCAGAGGAAAGATACCAGCTGATCCCCATGATAATAAGGGCTGGAAGTCTAAGAATTATCTTTTTCATTGTTTTGAATTATATTTTGTACAGATCGTACATGAAGTGTCATTGTAAACATTTGTTCTCATACGAGTATAACAAACATAGTATTTTTTTTCAACTTATGGTATAAGTATGGTATGTATGAATCTGGTGAAAATTATTTAGAGACAATCTTAATTCTGGAGCAGGAAAACGTTATTGTACGCTCCATAGATGTGGCTCATAAATTGTCTGTGTCTAAGCCCAGCGTCAGTAGGGCTATGGGGCTCTTGCGTCAGGATGGATATATTGAAATGGCTGACAATGGTCCCATCTTTCTTACAGACAAGGGCAGGGAGCTGGCGGTGAAAATTTATCATCGTCATTGTATCCTGACCGAATTCTTGGAAAAAGTGTCAAAGGTTCCCCATCAGCAGGCAGAAGAAAATGCCTGTCGCATAGAGCATATTCTTGATGAGGATGTATTCCAAGGAATTCAGAAATTCATGAAGGAAAATTTATCATAGGGGTGAATATCATGGAGTCAATAGCAAAAGGAGCTATGGAAGGTGGAAATCACGCCGCATTGTGGCATGGAAGATTCGAGGAAGGGCCAGATGCCCAGGCTGTAGAATTTGAAACTTCAATCTATGTAGACCAAAGAATGGCTCAGGATGATATAGCGGGAAGCAAGGCCCACGTGGCTATGCTGGGTGCCAGCGGAATCATTCCTCAGACTGAGGCAGATCAGATTATTCAGGCATTGGAAGGAATCTCCCAGGATTTGGAAAGTAGTGCCTTGACCATAGATTATTCTGCTGAGGATATACACTCTTTTATAGAAGGAGTTTTGACAGACAGAATAGGGGAGGCTGGCAAGAAGGTACACACTGGCCGTAGCCGCAACGACCAGATTGCTCTGGACGAGCGGTTGTATTTACGTCATGCAATTCCCACCTTGCAAGGAAAGATTCAGACCCTAGTTTCCGTTTTGGTGGATATTGCTGATGAGCATAAGGAAAGCCTTCTTAGCGGATACACTCATCTCCAGCGGGCCCAGCCTGTTACCCTGGCCCACCATCTGTGTGCTTGGTGCTGGATGCTGCAGCGGGATTACCAGCGATTGGAGGATGCTCTGTCCCGCATTCAGCTCAGTCCCTTGGGAGCCGGTGCTCTGGCAGGAAGCTCTCTTCCCCTAAATCGGGAGCTGGTGGCCCAAAAACTTGGATTTAGCGGTGTTACTCCCAATTCCTTGGATACCGTTGCTGACCGTGATTATTGCATTGAGTTTACCGCAGCCTTCTCCCTGCTGATGACTCATCTTTCTCGTTTTTGCGAGGAGGTGATTATCTGGTCAACGGAGGAGTTTAAGTTCATCGACCTGTCAGAAAAATGGTCCACCGGCTCCAGCATCATGCCTCAGAAAAAGAATCCTGACTTTGCTGAGTTGATTCGTGGTCGTACTGGTCGTGTTTACGGAAACCTTATTGCCCTGCTTACCATGGTGAAGGGCTTGCCCCTGTCATACAATCGTGACATGCAGGAGGATAAAGAAAGCCTTTTTGATGCCTATGACACAGTAAGTTCCTGTCTTGAGGTTTTTACCAAGATGATTGGAACTGCCCGTTGGAATACCCAGCGAATGGCTGCTTCCTGTACAGGAGGCCACGCCAATGCCACTGACGTTGCAGAATATCTTGTTCGCAAGGGAATGCCCTTCAGAACTGCCCATGGAGTTGCTGCCAAGGCTGTACGAATGTGCATCGATCGAGGTTGCAACATAGAGGACCTGCCTTTGGCAGATTTGCAGTCTTGCTCCAATCTTATTGAAGGGGATATTTTTTCACTCATCACACCTCAAGCCTGTATGGAGGCACGAAAGGTTACTGGTGGGCCTGCACCTGAGGCTGTGACAGTACAGATTCAGTCATTGCGACAGTGGTGTAAGAGAAAGGAGTAGCCTTTACTGCCAAATAGTATTATTTTGCAGTAAAGTTTAAAAAAAGTTCTTGACGAATTGCTATTTAGGAAGTAGAATTCAGTTTTATAATATATTTCTATAGAAGTGAGATTTTATAGAAAAATGGAATAGGAGGAACTATTGTGGATGCATTGAGCTTAGCTCGAGCCCAATTTGCAGTAACTACCATCTATCACTTTCTCTTCGTACCATTGACCATTGGTCTGTCATTTTTGGTGGCAGTGCTTGAGTCTGTGTATGTAAAGACCGGTGATGAGAAGTACAAGCAAATGGCAAAGTTCTGGGGAAAGTTATTCTTGATTAACTTCTCCATGGGTGTTGTAACTGGTATCGTTCAGGAATTCCAGTTTGGTATGAATTGGTCAGGATATTCCCGCTTTGTTGGTGATATCTTTGGCGCACCTTTGGCTATTGAGGCCTTGGTGGCATTCTTCATTGAATCCACCTTCTTAGGTGTATGGATTTTTGGTTGGGAAAAGCTTTCAAAGAAGGTACACCTGCTGTCTATCTGGTTGGCTGCAATTGCAACATCTCTTTCAGCTTTCTGGATCTTGCTCGCTAACTCCTTCATGCAGAATCCTGTAGGATATGTTTTGAACGAGGCAGCTGGCCGTGCAGAAATGGAAAGCTTTACTGCATTGTTGACTAACCCCCACCTGTGGTGGCAGTTCCCCCACGTATTGACAGCTGGTCTTACAACTGCTGGTTTCTTTATCGTAGGTGTATCTGCAATCAACTTGATTAAAAAGAACAATGATGCTTTCTTTACCAAGTCCTTTAAGTTTGGTGCAGTTGCCGCTTTGGTAGGTACTGTTCTGGTATTTTTCGTTGGTCACGGACAGATGGTTTCCATCAAGGACGAGCAGCCCATGAAGGCCGCCGCTGCCGAGGCATTGTGGGAAACAGCAGATCCTGCTCCCTTCACCATTGTTGCTGCCATCAATCAAGAAGAGGGCAAAAACGACAGTGCTCTTGAGCTTCCCGGTATGTTGAGCTTCTTGTATTACATGAAGCCCGCTGGAGAGGTTTTGGGTATCAATGATGTTCAGGCTCAGATGGAAGCTGAGTATGGACCTGGAAACTACATTCCACCTGTTGCAGTATTGTTCTGGAGCTTCCGCATCATGGTTGGTGCAGGTTGTCTCATGCTGTTGCTGGGTGTTATTTCTATCATCATCAGCCGCAAGAAGAAGCCTTTGACAAGCTACAAGAAGCTGATGGTTGCCTTCTCAATCTCTATCATTCTTCCCTTCTTGGCTAATACCTTTGGATGGGTTATGGCTGAAATGGGACGTTACCCTTGGGTTGTGTATGGCTTGATGAAGATGGAAGACGGTGTTTCCACTGTAACTGGTTCTGGTACAGTTCTTATTTCTTTGGTTGGTTTCATCGTAATTTATACAGCATTGGCTATTGCTGAGCTTGTATTGATGGTTCGCCATGGTATCAAGAATCCCGTTACCGATACAGAAATCGCTGAAAACGAGAAGGAGGCTTCACTGTGGACTTAAATACATTGTGGTTTATTCTGATTACCGTGCTTTTCAGCGGCTTCTTTGTGCTGGAAGGATTTGACTACGGTGTTGGTACTCTGTTGCCCATCGTTGCAAAGAATGACACCGAGCGCCGTGTTGTATTGAACACTATTGGACCTCACTGGGATGCCAACGAGGTTTGGTTGCTCACTGCTGGTGGAGCTATCTTCGCTGCATTCCCTAACTGGTATGCAACCTTGTTCAGTGGCTTCTACTTGGCATTGTTCGCCATTTTGTTTGCCTTGATTATTCGTGGTGTTGCCATTGACTTCCGCAGTAAGCACGACTGCACGACTTGGAGAAAGACCTGGGACATTTTGTTCTGCGTTGGTTCCTTGCTGCCTTCCGTGCTCTTTGGTGTAGCAGTAAGCAACTTTATGACTGGTGTACCTATCGATGCTAACATGGAGTATGCTGGTAACTTCTTTACCTTGCTGACCCCCTTCACCTTGCTGGGTGGTGTTACCATGTTGTTGGTATTGACCTTCCACGGATTGTTGTTCCTGAAGCTGAAGAATGGTGTAAAGTCTATTGAAGATAGAGTAAAGGCTTTGGGAACAAAGCTTGGTATTGCCATGTTGGTTGTAACTGTGGCTTGGGTTGTATTTGCAGCCTTTAAGACACGGCTTTTGACCAATGGACCTATTGCTATTATTGCTGTAGCTTTGGCAGCTGTACTTTTGATTCTTGCAGTATTGCTGCAGGCAAAGGGACTTAACGGCAAGGCATTTATTTGCTCTTCCTTGGCCATTGTGATGGTTGTTGTAACTGTATTCTTCTCTATGTTCCCCAATGTAATGATTTCTACCTTGGCTGGTGGCACAAGCCTTGACATTTACAATGCAAGCTCCAGCCCCAAGACATTGAAAATCATGACCATTGTTGCTTTGACTGCAGTACCTGTTGTTCTTGCCTATTTGGTATGGAGCTACTGGGTATTCCGCAAGCGGGTTACAGAAAAGGATTTGCATTATTAATTGATTCAAAATTATGGCTCGTTGCATGACGGGTCATAATTTGACGAAGGCTGATGGTGGCAGATGCTATCGTCAGCCTTTTTTATTACGGTTCTACAATTTTTGGAGAACCGTAACAAAGGCGAGTCAAGGGTTTAAGCAAAGCGTCCCTTGACCGACTGTATTATGGTTCTACAATTTTTGGAGAACCGTAACAAAGACGAGTCAAGGGTTTAAGCAAAGCGTCCCTTGACCGACTGTCTTAAAAAGATTTAGGAAGTATATGTTCAGTAAAACCCTTTGGAAGGTGCAGGATAAGAAGGCATTACGATGCCAAGGTATAGTACTTGCCCTAGCCCTTTGTTCTGGTGCCTGTACCGCAGCCCAAGCTTTGGTGGTGGCACGAATTGTAAATCGTATTTTTTTCTTACACCAAGCGCTGGCATCAGTTTATACCCTTTTTATTGTGCTGGTGGCAATAATTTTATTAAAGGGCTTGTTCCAATGGTTGGAGGAACATTTTGCCCTGCAGGTTGCAGGCTTGGTAAAGCATATCCTGTTGGACAAGTTGCTAGAGCAGGTGGGGGTACTGGGACCTGGTGAAATGGAGCATCGTCAGCGGGGAGAATTCTTTACCCTTTTGACTCAAGGCTTGGGCACTCTTGACGTATATTTTTGTCGCTATCTGCCCCAGCTTTTTAAAAGTGCCTTGATTCCCATAGCTTATTTGATTGTGGTTTTTCCCCTGGATTGGATTTCAGGTGTTATTTTTTTAATTGCCACTCCCTTGATTCCTGGTTTTATGATGCTTATTGGAAAGTGGAGTCGCAAGATGGCTGGTTCTAGCTGGGAAGCCATGGCCCGAATGGGTGGTTATTTGCAGGATGTGTTGGCAGGTCTTGCCACCCTGCGAAATTGGAATCGTGAGTATCAGCAGGAAAAAAAGATTCGCAAGGTAAGCGATGATTTTCGTCTTGCTTCTATGAAAACCTTGCGGGTAGCCTTTCTTTCAGCCCTAACGCTGGAACTGTTTACAACCATTAGTATTGCCTTAGTGGCGGTGGGATTGGGAATTCGGCTGGCAGACGGACGGGAGGTTTTTGAAGTGGCCCTGTTTATCATTTTGCTGGCACCAGAATATTTTCAGCCTCTGCGTCAGCTGGGACAGCGATACCACGATAGCCAGAATGCCATCCTTTCTGCTGACCAAATGTTTAGCTTTTTGTCACGAACTACATCAGCACGGAAGGTTCATGAAGAAAAAAATGCCGTTGCTGAAGGTGCCAGTTCTGGAGAAAGCGTTTCTTCAGAAAGTATTTCTCCAGAAAGTATTTCTCCAGAAAGTATTTCTCCAGAAATACTTTCTTCAGGAACTGATTCTGGAAAATTCCTAGAAAGTCAGCCTCCACAGGTAATCTTGAATAAGCTTGCCTTTAGCTGGGGAGAGCGAGAGGTTTTGAAGGAAATTAACCTTCAGCTGGAGCCAGGAGAAATTTATGCGGTGGCTGGAAGAAGCGGTGCGGGAAAAACCACCTTGCTACGGATTTTGGCAGGAGCCCTTTCCCAGCAGCAGGGCGAATATCAGGTGAATGGAAGGGAATTCCAAGGATGGAGTCATCTTGCCATGATTCCTGCTCAGCCTTATTTTTTCCACGGAAGCCTTTTGGAAAACATTACCTTGGGAAGAGATATTCCTGTGGAGCGGGTGCAAGAGGTGTGCAGGATTATTGGGGCTGAAAAATTTATTCTGCAGCTGCCCCAAGGCTACGACACTATCTTGGGACAGGAGGGAATACGACTTTCTGGTGGCCAAGGTCAGCTAGTGTCTATTGCCAGAGCCATGGTGGATGAAAACAAAAATGGACTTTTGCTTTGTGATGAGGCTACCAGTAGCTTGGATGCCCAGACGGAAGCTGTGGTGGAAGCTGCCTTGGACAAATTGTATGCCGGACGGACGGTATTGATTAGTGCCCATCGTCTTCATACCTTGGAGCGGGCAAAGAAAATATTCGTATTGGAAGAAGGAAAAATTGTGCAGCAGGGAAGCTATCAGGAATTGGCACAGGATAAAGATGGTTCCTTTGCCCGTATGCTGCAGGAGGGATTGGCGGTATGAGTAAAAAATCCTCTGGAATCAAAACCTTGTTTGGTTTGCTACGCCCCTACTTGTTGCCTATGATGGGGACTGCGGTGGTGGGAGCCATGACTATTGTTGCTAATACTGGGCTTTTGGCTGTATCTGCCATCCTTATTAGTATGGCTGCCCTTATGCCTCCCTTGCTGGACTTAATGCCCATGTCTGCTGCAGTACGATTATGCGGAATCTCCCGAGCCCTGTTCCGGTATTGGGAGCGGCTGGCAAGTCACTCCATTACCCTCAAGCTTTTGTCTGATTTGCGGGTGTGGTATTATCAGCAGCTTTTGCCCTTGGTGCCAGGCGGAGTAGGGAATAAGACTGCCCGACTTTTTAAAACCATTACCGATGACATTGAGATTCTCAAATTCTTTTACTTGCGGGTGGTAGCCGCTCCTTTAACAGCCTTGGTAGCATTGATTATTGCCTCTGTGGTGCTCGCCTTTTTCCTGCCAGTGGCAATTCCCATTTTGTGGCTGGCAGCAGCCTTAAACGGTGTCATTCTTCCTATTTTATCTCGCCGTAACGGAAGGGCAAATGCAGAAGCTGCCCAAGTTCATGAATTAAGGTATCATCAAAAGTTACAGGATTATGTGGAAGGTCTCGATGCTTTGTGGACCTATAACCGATGGAAGCCCATGGCTGCCACCGTATTGCAATCATTTATGGAAGGCAATACGGTTCGCATGGATGGAGAGGTGCGGCGAGGAAGACTCAATGCCCTGTCTGGTGTGATTTCTGGCTTGGCAATGGCTTTAACCCTCTTTTTCAGTGCCCAGGCTGTGGCCTCTGGTGAACTGGAAGGAATTTATCTTTTATCCGTTGCATTAATTGTTTTGGGCATTATGGAAGCAGTTCAGCCCTTGCCCTTAGCAGTTTCCTACTATTATGATAGTGTTGCTGCCATAGAAGACATGCTGGAGGTAACAGGAGGAAAGCCCACGGGACTTCCTCGCTTGACTGAAGCAGCTACTTCCCGCCAAGAATTGCCCTTGGACATAGAATTTGTTGGTGTGGATTTTACCTATCCTACAGGCAAGAAGCCTGCCTTGGAAAATGTAAGTCTTGTTTTTCCCGCCAAAAGTAAAACTGCCATTATCGGTCATATTGGCAGTGGAAAAAGTAGCTTGGCCTCCTTGCTTATGGGCGAATATATGCCTCAGCAGGGAGAGATTTTGTTAGGGGGCCGTTCCCTTACGGAATGGGGAAAGGAAGCCCTGGTAGACCAGATTTCCTTGGTAAATCAGCATCCCTATGTTTTTACTGCCACCCTGCGAGAGAATTTGCAGCTTGCTGCCAAAGAGCCTGACCAAGCTACCGATGAGGTTTTGTGGGCTGCCTTGGAGTGGGCAGATTTAGCCCAGATGGTTCAAGCCTTGCCCCAGGGACTTGATACCCTCTTGTCTCCTAATGCCCAGAATTTTTCTGCTGGGGAACGTCAGCGTCTTGCCCTTGCCCGCATGAAGCTGGAGGACAAGCCCATCGTTATCCTTGATGAGGCTTTGAAGAATCTGGATAACATTACCGCTCACCAGCTTTTGGAAAAAATCCTTGAGTTCTGCCAGGAGCGTAGCTTGCTTTTCATTACCCATGACCTCCGTCATCCTGCACAAATGGATAGGGTTTTGAAAATGGAACAGGGGAGGGTAGCTTCCTATTTGTAGAATTCATCTATACTTGTCAAATTATACTATTTAGTGTACAGTGTCACTAAAGTTTTTTTTAGGAGAATAGAAAAAGATGAAAAAAATCTTTTCCCTTATGTTGGTTTGCCTTATGGCTGCTTCCCTGGCCTTTGCTGGTGGAAAGAAGGATTCTGGCGTTGACAATTCCCTTGAGGATTTGAAGGCTCGTGGTGTATTTGTTTTGGGCTTGGATGATGCATTCCCTCCTCTGGGATTCCGTGATGATGCCAACAACATCGTTGGTTACGACATCGACTTGGCTGCAGAAGTTTGTAAGCGCCTTGGTGTTGAGCTGAAGTGCCAGCCCATCGACTGGGCAGCTAAGGAGCAGGAGCTGAACACAGGTAACATTGACTGCATCTGGAACGGCTTTACCATGACACCAGAGCGAGAGGCTGCCCTTTCCTTTACAAAGCCTTACTTGGACAATGCCCAGGTGGTAATTGTTCGCAGTGACGCAGGAATTGCTTCCTTGGCTGATTTGGCTGGAAAGAAGATTGGTCTTCAGGCTGGATCCAGTGCTGCTGATGCTGTTGAGGCAAATCCTAACTTCAAGGCAACCTTGGATGAGGTTGTAGAGTTCAAGGATAACTTGACTGCTCTCATGGACTTGGAAATCGGTGGTGTAGACGGTGTTGTTATGGACATGGTTGTAGGTAACTACAGCATCATGACCACAGGAAAGAATTTTGTAGTTCTGTCTGAAAACCTGTCTTCCGAAAAGTACGGAATTGGCTTCCGCAAGAAGGACGTAAAGCTCCGTGACGAAGTACAGAAGATTCTTGAAGAAATGGCTGCTGACGGTACTGTTGCCGCTATTTCTGCCAAGTGGTTTGGTTCCGACATTTCTGTAATCGGAAAGAACTAATTTATAGAGGCGGCTGGTATGGAAAAGTTGCTAGTGGTATTGTTGCAGGGGTCTCTTGTATCAATTAAGATTTTTTGTTTGACCCTTTTGTTTTCCCTGCCCTTGGGACTTCCCATGGCAGCCGCTCGAATGTCTAAGAATGCATTTATTTCTTGGCCAGCACGAGTATTCTTGCTGGTAATTCGGGGAACACCCCTTATTCTTCAATTAATATTCGTTTATTTTGCTCCCTATTATCTTTTTAAGGTGTCCTACGACAGATTTACAGCTGCCATTGTGGCCATGTCTATTAATTATGCGGCCTATTTTGCAGAGATTTATCGTGGTGGTATTGAATCCATTCCTACTGGCCAGTACGAAGCAGGCAAGGTTTTGGGCTTTACCCGAATGCAAACCTTTTTCCGTATTGTGCTGCCTCAGGTGGTTAAGCGGATTTTGCCTGCCACTGGCAACGAGGTTATTACCTTGGTAAAGGATACGGCCTTGGCTCAGGTGATTGGTGTGTCGGAGCTCTTCCGTGCCGCTCAAAATGCAGCAAGCCGTGAATTTTCTACCATGCCAATTTTTGTGGCAGGAATCTTTTACTTTATCATGAACTGGGTGGTTTCTGCGGTCTTCCTCCGCATAGAAAAAAAACTGGATTACTATAAGTAGGAGGATGGAATGTCAGACGTAATTGTACAGGTGGAAAATCTTTCCAAATCCTTTGGTTCACTGGAAGTGATTCGAGATGTGTCCTTTACTGTGGGACGTGGTGAGGTACTAGGAATTATTGGGCCTTCAGGTTCTGGTAAGTCCACCATGCTTCGTTGCATCACCCAGCTGGAAAAAGTTTCTGGTGGATCCATCAGTATTTGTGGCAAGCAGATGGTAAAGGATGGAATGTATGCAAATAAAAAGGAGTTGCACCAAATCGGCTTGAATGCAGGACTGGTGTTCCAAAACTTTAATCTATTTCCCCATTTCACCGTTTTGCGGAACATTACAGAAGCCCAGATTCACGTGCTTGGACGCAGCAAGGCTCACGCTCAGCAGCGGGGGCGCGAACTTTTGGCAAAAATGGGTCTTTCCGACAAGGAAAATGCCTATCCCTGTGAGCTTTCTGGCGGTCAGCAGCAACGTGTTTCCATTGCCCGAGCCCTCGCCCTTGATCCTCAAGTTTTGTTCTTTGATGAACCCACCAGTGCCCTTGACCCAGAGTTGACGGGAGAAATCCTGAAGGTTATTCGAGAATTGGCTCAGGAGCACATGACCATGGTGGTGGTAACCCACGAAATGGCCTTTGCTCGGGACTTGTCTGACAGGATTATCTTCATGGACGGTGGAGTGATTGTGGAGCAGGGAACTGCCCAGGAAGTAATCAACAATCCTCAGCAGGAAAGAACAAAGGCATTCCTAAGTCGTTTCCAATCCTAGGATTAAAAATTTTCAGATTATTATTTCTCTATAAAATCATTTTTCAAGCTGGTTTTAAGGTTATTTTAATATTTTCTACTACAATGAATTACCATGAGATTGTTGTTGGCTGAAGACGAGCGGCATCTTTCCAGTGCCCTGTGTGAAATTTTTTCAAAGCAAAAGTACGAGGTTGATCCTGTCTACGATGGACAAAGTGCTTTGGAATATATTCGTAGTGGGGTATATGATTTAGTGATTCTCGACATCATGATGCCCAAAATGGATGGCATTGCTGTGTTGCGGACAATTCGCAGTGAAAAGAATTCTATTCCTGTGTTGATGCTTACTGCTCGGGATGAGGTACAGGACAAGGTTAGTGGACTTGATTTTGGTGCCGATGACTACATGACCAAGCCCTTTTCCACCGAGGAGCTTTTGGCTCGAGTTCGTGCATTAACTCGTCGTCGAGGTGAGCTTATGCTAGATGTGTTGGAATACAAGGATTTAGTCTTGAATCCCAAGAACATGGAGCTTTCTACACAAAATGGTGATGGTACCAATAAGGTTGCCCTGTCCCAAAAGGAATTTCACATTATGGAAATGCTCATACAAAATCCTTGCCAAATCCTTACCAAGGAACGAATCATCGAAAAGATTTGGGGTGGAGATTCCAATGCAGAGCACAATAATCTTGAAGTATTTATTTCTTTTATTAGAAAGAAGATTCGTTTTCTTGGTTCCTCTGTGGAAATCAGAACGAGCCGTGGTGTAGGATATTCTTTGGTATGAAGGTTATAAAGCGTCTGCAACGAAAGATGGTAGTGACTGTGCTGGTGATTCAGGCTATTGTCTTTGCCTTGGTGCTTATTTCCCTCAATCTGATGGTTTCTTTTTCTGTGTTACGGGAAATGAAGGGGTCTCTCTATCACTTTGTGCGTCATAATATCCCGATTTTGGAAAAGCGTCATGACTGGGTACAAAGCCGGATGAAGGATATTCCCTTGCCAGAATCTCAGGTGCCTCTTCGGAAGCAAACTACCCCGCCAAACGATGAAAATGCTTGGCGTAATTTTTTTGCCAATGTTATGCCCTTTGCCAACGAAGCCCTTGCCAAGAATTTTTTTGGCATAACCTACGATATGGAAGGTAAGTTGGCTTCTATTCTCGATACCTTTCCTCGTTACACTGATGAGGAAATGAATGAACTTATTAATCTTGGCTTGGATTTAGAATTTACAGAAAAACCAAAAATGTTTTTTTCCTCCATGGGGAGCTTTTTGTATATTAAGAAAAATACCAGTCGTGGCTCCTTAGTGGCATTGGCAGATTTTACCAGAGAAATGAAAACTGCTGGTCGTATGATGCTGGTAAGTGTGGGAATTTATCTTCTTTCCATTATGATTTCTGCTGCGGTAGCGTGGTTTGTGGCAAAACGGTCAGTACGGCCGGTACAAGAAGCCTTTGAAACACAAAAGCAATTTATTGCAGATGCTGGTCATGAACTGAAAACCCCTGTTTCTGTGGTTGCTGCCAATGTAGATGCGCTTTCTGGAGAAATTGGAGATAATAAGTGGCTCGGTTATATCAAAAGTGAGATAACCCGTATGGCTCGTCTTATCAATGACTTGTTGTATTTGGCAAAAAATGATGCTGGACATTCTGCCTTAGTGTATTCCTCCGTTGACCTAAGTCGCGTGGTGGAGGCTGCGGTGCTTCCCTTTGAAAGCATTGTCTTTGAGCAGGATAAGGAACTTGAGCTTGATATCCAAGAAGGTGTTCAATGGGTATGTGATGGGGATGGTATAAGCCAGATTGTAGTGATTTTACTGGACAATGCTATAAAAAATTCCTCTGCTGGGGCAAAAATTAAGGTGTCATTTGCTATGGAAGGAAATCGCCGTGGAAACTGTAGTCAGGGAAAATTCGGTAAAAATCACAGCCATCCAGTGATTACCGTGTATAACCAAGGAGAAGGTCTTTCTGAGGCTGAGATAAAGCAGATTTTTAAGCGATTTTATCGCAGTGATTCTTCTCGTACTCGTACCACAGGGGGCTGTGGCCTTGGACTATCTATAGCTCAAGCCATAGCCCAGGCTCACCAGGGAAGGATTGTGGTGGAGGGGTGCCAGGGGCAGTGGATTTCCTTTAGCCTTCACTTAGGCTTGGTTCAGCAAAAAATTCCTGTAATAGGGGAGTAATTTCATCTAATCCTGCAATGGGCTCTAAAATGAGGGTGTAGTTTTCCCCTGGCTGCTGGCTTTCTTGGTGGAATTGTATTTTGAGAAATCGGGGTTTTTCTTTTAAAAAAGGAAGGAACCTTTTTAGCGAGAAAAAACCTTGTTCTTGAGATAGGGGTTCCAATGTATGAAGGCTTTCTCGTGGGATGTAAAGGTATTGTTCCCGTGGAGGCTTACCGTTGGTGGCATTTCTGAACATGGTAGCCAAGGCACTTTCAGAAGCATGAACAAAAAAATGAATTCCCTGTTGTCCAAAAATTAATAGTCCCCAAAGCAAACTTTGTCCTGGAGGAAATTCAAGTCCCAATTCCTTCACTACATAAGCTGGTGTTTCTACAATTTTTGCCATCACCAGTTTCTTTATGGAATCACCAGTTAGTTGACGAAAATCTTTTTCAAATTCTTTAAAGCTGGTTTTGGGAATCATCACTTTCCTCCGATTTTTCCTGTTTTTTTTCCTTTTTCATGAGAATGGTGGTGTAAATGGCGATACCCACTGCTACCAGAGAAAAAAATCCCACGGTAATCACATTCATTAAGGGAGAAGCTGGAGCTCCTTCTTGAATATCCTTTATAAGACTGTAGGCAGTATATCCGCAGTAGGCTGCTACAAGGTAATAAATGGTAAATCGCTTATTCATGAATAAAAGTATATCCTCTTCTAAGAAATAAGACAATGGATAAAATTGTCTTGTATTATCCTTAAAATTCCGATATGATTTTACCACGAGGTTTTTATGCGAAAAGAATTTCTTCCCTACGATAAGGTTCGAAACGATGCTTTGAAATTGGCCCATCAGATTCACAAAGATGATTTTATTCCTGATGTGATTTATGTATCCCTTCGTGGGGGTGCCTATATGGCAAACGTTATCAGTGAGTACTTTAAAATTGCTCGAAAAGATTTCCGCCCAGTGTTGTATGCCGCTGTGGTAGCTCGTTCCTATTCCGATATTCGTCAGCGTGACAGAATTATGGTGGACGGTTGGACTTATTCTCCTGAGCATTTGCGTCCTGGGGATAAGATTCTTCTGGTGGATGATATTTTTGATTCTGGTAAAACAATTAATTATTTGGTGGAAGTTTTACTGGAAAAGGGTATTCCCCGTAAGGACATTAAGGTTGCAGTCCATGATTACAAGTATTTTACCTATTATGAAGAACAATTACCTATCCAGCCAGATTATTTTTGCCGTAAATTTACCATAACAAAACCTGAAGAAGATTTGTGGATTCATTATATGAGCCATGAACTTATTGGCCTTTCCCAGCAGGAATTAGAAGAACATTATTTCAAGGACGATCCTGAATTGAGAGAGGTATTTGAATCTTTGGGAACTAATGGAAAATTGTAAGCCAACAGGTTATATTTATAAAGGAATCTGTTCTGTTTACAGCAGGAGCTTGTAGAATGAAAAAAATTTCCCTCATGTCTGTCATCTTCTTTTTGATGATGTGTAGCCTTTTTGCACAAAGCACTGAAAAAAGCTGGAATCAAGTATATTCAGACGAGGGATTTGTAATCGTAAGTCCGGTGGAAGGAACCTGGGCCAACAGACAGTCCTTGGTACTGGAGGTTCCAGAGGCCTATGAGGTGTTTTATTCTTTTTCGGGCTCCCATCCCATGGACTCAGGCTTTGCCTACGATGGTCCTGTGATGATTGAGGCGGAGGGGGAAGTTTCCCTGCGGATTGCCTTGGTGTTTCCCGACGGAAATGCTGCAGTGTATACGGTGGATTATACCGTAGCAAGCCCTGAAGATGATTTAGATAATCCCCTTCCGCTGAATTTCCGCCAGCCAGTGGTAAGCTATACCACTGGCCAAAGCATTACCATTCCTACAGGGTATTCCTATCGGCTGGGAAATTCCAGCAACTTCCTGCCTGGAGAGAAAGTTCTTGCCTTGCAGGGTGGCTCCTTTCCCCATCGTTATCTTCCCTGTGAGGTTATAAATGGAAACAGGGCTTGGCGTTTTGTCTTGAGTCCCACTGGTATTCCTGCCACTCTGCCATTACATGCCGCTGGAAATGCAGGTGGTTCCAGTGCAGCAAATTCTGGTTTGGAAAAGACTACACCACAAGAAGCCTTACAAAAAGATTTTTCTTTGAATAATTTTACTGCGGGCAAAAAGGTGGAGTTTTATCAGGCTCCAGCTACAAAAAAAACTACAGTGGAAGAAGTTCAAGTGTCAACACTTACCGAAGTAAGCAACACTGATTCCACAGAAATCGATCCTGCAGAGCCTCCCTTCCAGATTACCGACTGGTCTTTGCTTACTTTTACCCGAGATAAATTGATTTATTCCATAGATAATGGTTTTTGGCAGGCTACAGAAGGTTCTATAATGGTGGATAGAACGGTGGGTCATACCATTTATTGGCAAAGTGTGGCCTACGAAAAGGGTAATCCTGTCTACAACTTTTATCTTCCTCCCAAGCCTGCTGGAGAGTACCAGTTTGAAGGAAGGGAGGCGGTGCTGGTGGCCTTGGGACCTGAGTTTACCTTTGTACCAAAAGGCTTGACCATGGAGCCTGTTTCTTCCTTGATGATTGATGCATTCTACGGAGAGGAATTACACAGTGATTTCCCCATCCAGATATATTATGATGGCTTGTACCAGGGAGACGGACAAGTTTCTGTTTTGGTGGACAAATGTCCTCCTACAGCTCCAGCAATTTATTCCAGCAGCAATGCCTTCTATAATCGTCAGGATGTAACGGTGCGTCTGGGACAGTTTGAAGAAGGACAGCTGTACTATTCTCTGGAAATGATTGTCTCTGAGCAGGAAGGATTTACTCCTGTGTCCATGGAATCCCTGGGACAAAAGGAAGCTGTGTTTGATGCTCAAAGGATGCAGGAGCAATTCCAGCCCTATACTGGAGAACCGCTGCTGCTGGAATCCCATTCAGAGCATGGTCATTTGTTCCATGTGGGAGCCTTTACTCAGGATAAGCAGGGGAATGCCAGCTCCATAACTTGGTTTACAACCATTGTGGATCCCACCAATTATTACGTGGCCTCCGCTACATTCGATTCTGAGTCAGCTTCTCCCCATCAGCCCAAGGGAACTATGTCCAATCCCTTTACCTCTTTGCAGGAAGCTATTGATGCTACCACCCACTTGGACTTTGCTCGCATTCATGTCATTGATTTGGTTCCTGTCTCTGAGTCTATAACCATCAATTCCAACTGTCAGCTTTACGGTACCACCGCTGGCTCTGGCTTGCTGTTTACATCGGGAGCAGGAATTACGGTGGCATCAGCTGAGGTTGAAATAAAGAATTGTGTTCTGGAATTGCAGGATTCCAGTTCCAAAGAAGCTAGCAAAAATCAGTCTCTGTTGTCTGTAGCAAAGGGACGGCTTTCCCTGGAAGATTGCGAGATTTTTGGAGATTATGTTTCCAGCGGAACCTTGCTGTCTGCCACCGATGCAGAGCTTTCTCTTATCAATTCAGGAATCACCCTGCGTTCTGGTGAATATGGAGCCATAGTTTCCAGTTTGCGAAGCACTGTAACCGTGGAGGGTGGTCAGTACACGGTGATTGCCCCCACTGCTGTTGTGTTTTCCCTGTCTGCTGGTGAGCTTACGCTTTCTCATGCCCAGTGCAAGGTTTTTGGCAATTTGGGACGTGTGGCAGAGCTAACTGGCGTACGGTATACCCTCACCAACAATAAATTTTACGGAATCTTTGAAAATAAAAATCTTTCTACTGCACAGCTTGTTCCTGTTTGGAGCGATGGTCGCTCTCGATTACTCAAGGACAGCGGTAATATTGTTTCTGGATTTCCTGGGAGTTGAACTTGAAAAAACAATCTTATTGTCTATCTCCAATGTTGGGCTTGGTAGCAAGTCTGCTATTGGTATCTCATGTTTCATTGCATGGCCAGACTGCTGTGACCCAGCAGCTGGAAGAAGTGAACTGGGAGGAATTGGAGCCTACAGTTCCGTCCCTGTCCCAAGCAGAATTTGACGCACAGCTGATGAATTGGGAGAACTTGCAGAAGGTTTCACTGCAGCAGTATCTGGATAACTTCCAGCTTTTTCTGGAAACCTCTTTACCTCGCTACGAAATGCAGCCCTATGTTCTGGCTGAATGCTTGTGGTTTCAGGTGGCAGTGCTTCCTAAATTTCAGCAGGTGGAAGCTGACGGTAGCCTTGATGCCATGATGGAGCTGAACATGACAGGCCTTCCAGAGGTGCAGAAACTGGTTGCAGATTTTTTTGTTCAGCTGGGGGAGGGGAGCCTGCCAGTTCACCCTTGGAGCGACGCAGTTTTCTCGCTTTTTCAGCAGCTAGTACAGGAGTTTCCAGTGTTGGAGCTGAATCAGCAGGATTTCTTGCTGGTAAAGGAAAATCTGCCGGAGCTTGTGGCTTTGAAGGTGGAGCAGGTTTTTATGCCAGTGGATGTAAGCTTCCGAAACGTACAGCTTTATGGCGGTCTTATGGCCTTGGACAAGCTGGTGGCACAATTTAATGAGGCTAAGGCTAGCAGCTTTCAGCATGAAGGTGAGCCTCTAGATGAAATGCTTGAAAGAGACGCTGAGCAAACGGCTGAATCTGGTGCTGAAGTGATACTGGAAGGAGAGCAAGAACAAGCTCTAGCTGATGATGAAGGTACTGAAGCTGACCTATCCTTACTCCCGCTGATTCCCGGCATTGACTGGCAGCAGGTGGTGGAGAACCAGCCCTTGATGTATTTGCTGGCTCATTCCACCGCTGGAAGAGAAATTTATTCTGTGTTGCGAACCTATCATTCTGGGGAAACGGGAGCCTCTCGTTGTGAGGAATTATATCAGGAATGTCGTAAGATTGGGGAACAATGGGGCTTTGATTTGGAGCAGCTTTTGCCCAGTTTTTCTGCCGCAGGAATTGGTGCTGTAAAGGAAGATGCCTTTGTCTTGTACTGTCTTCCCTCCCATGATTTGGAGCAAATTACCACAGATTTATCCTGTGTAAAAACCTTGGCTCCCGTCTATTTTTCCAGAGCGGTGGAGCTGCTGCGGCGGGAAGTTTCCAATGGAGGTGCATTGTAATGGCAAAAATTTCTACTGGAATAAAAGTTCTTATCATTACATTGGTTGTCTTGCTGGTTCTCTCTGCTGGAGCTGTACTGGTGTATAAGTTACAGCTGTTTCCTAGCTTGAACCAAAAGATTCATCGGTTTTTAGGATTGAATGTGGTGCAGGAGGAGGATTTAGTGAAGCTACAGCAACAACAGCTGCTTTGGGAGCAAACCTCCATCGGCTCCTTGTTCCCTCACTTGATTCCCGTCTCAGAAACTGAGGTAACATCAATCCGACAGTCCCAGGAAGCTCTTTCTGGGGATGGTTTTTCCAAAACTGAAGGCTATGATGTGTCGTTTTTCCCAGCTGCTTCGGTAGATAAAGATAAAGCCGGCATCCAGCCAGAAGCTGCAACTGCTGTTCCTCTTTGGATTTATTCCAACGAGTATCCCGTGGTAGCTCCTGCTGCAGATTTTTACGACCGGGTGGTTTTTATTGACGCCACACCTTCCTTGGTTATGCTGAATAAGGAAACTGGTACGGAGATGACTCGAATTCCCTGTGAGGTTTATCCAGGGCAGGAGGCTTTTTCCCACCTTCATTCCTATTATTTTAAAAGCAAGACTGGGAATTGGTATGAAGTGAGATTTACAGAAGGCTTGACACCACCAGAAAGCCTTGCAGTGGTGCAGCAGGTGAAGGAGAAGGGCAATGTTGACGAGGATATTTACAATAGCCTTTTGCCCAAAAAGGACGCCTTGGACTTTATCAATGCAAAGATGAACGGTCTCCTTTCTGTAAGCCCCGCAGTTTCTGTGCCTCAGTCCATTTTGTATTCTGTTGAAGGTGAAGCCATTGCCTTTAACCGCTCTCTGCTGTCTCCCGCTTTTGTGTTTTCTCCTGCAGAGCAGGGAACCTATACCTTGGGTTTGTGCGATGAAACAGGAAGCTGGATTCGTGACAATGCCTTTGTAGTTTTGTACACCATGGCAGGAGAAGCCTTGGCCATTAGCCTAGACTATGTGGCAGATCGCCCGCAAATCACCACCCACCTATCCAACCAGGAGCTATATGTGGCCTGTGTGGGCTTTTTCCCCGATACATTGATGCTTGATGCAGCTCCATCCCAAGATTTTCGTGATACCACTTCTTCTTTAGATTCCACTGATGAAGCCGAGCTTGAAATGGTGGAGCTGGTGTTGGAATCTCCAGAATCAGTAGCAATGAGTTCAGATGAAGCTGGTGAAACAGAGGCTTTGACAGAGGGTGTTGAAGATGTCGCTCCTGTATCAGATATTCCTGAGACACTGCCACAGCAAGCTTGGTTCCAGGTAAAGGTGGCTCCCTAGTGGCAATAAAACTTTTGTGCGGTCTTGATGAGGCTGGTCGTGGACCCTTAGCGGGGCCTGTAGTGGCAGCCGCCGTTATCCTGCCAGCTGACTTTCCTGTGGAAATCCTAGGGGACTCAAAGAAGTTGAGCCTCAAAAAGCGATTAGCTGCCCGCCAAGTGATTCTGGAACGCAGCTGCTGGGGAATCGGTATTGTGGATCATACCACCATTGATGAAATCAATATTCTGCAAGCCAGCCTTTTGGCCATGGAGCAGGGGTTCTTTCAGATGCAGGAAAAGCTTGACGAGTTCTTGTGCCGTGAGTTTGGGCCTGACTTAGAATTTCAACTGGAAGCCATGGCGGATGGTACCTTTGTGCCAAAAATCCCTGTGGTGTGCCGAGCCCAACCCAAGGCAGACGATACCTTTCCAGAGGTGATGGCAGCCTCCATTTTGGCAAAGACCCAACGTGACATGATGATGAACCAATATGCCCAGCTGTATCCTGAATATGGCTATGAAAAACATAAGGGATACCCCACCAAGGCACACCGAGAAGTTTGCCGTCAGTTAGGGCCATCCCCCATTCAACGTATGAGTTTTAAGTATTAGGATTATTCGTTTTCAATAGGTCGCTTTGAAACAACGTGAACACGACCAGTCTTTTTTACACCAGAGCGCTTTCGCTCTTCGTCGGCAGAGGGCTTCCGCTGATATACCTTCTTTCCTGCTGCTACAGCCTTTGCAGCCTTGCGTTCTGCTGCAGCCTTGGAACGTTCTTTTTGCTCTTTTTCGATAAATGAAATGGAGGAATCAAGTCCCTTGAAGAATTTCTGCATATCATCAGCAAAAACCACTATAGCATGACGGTCAAAGTCCTCACCATTCCTACTTTTACTTTCTACCACTTGGAGAAAGATGTCGCCATTCCTATTTTCCTTTACATTGAAAAAATAGGACCTATTATCCAGCGTAACCTGAGTGGTGTAAAGTTCTCCACGTGCTCCCATGCTATCCTTCCTTATTGCTTTGATGCTGTATATTCTCTTTCAATAACAAGACTTACTGAAGTAAATATTTAAAAACTAAGTCACATTATCATATTTTACCTCGTTAGACAAGCAGTATTTTTCAGCAATTTTATGTAAGAAATGCAGAAAGGAGACTTTTAGGTACTAAGGGTTTTTACTGAACTTAGTGGCCTCGCAAAAGAACATAATGCCGTGGAGCAGTCCGTAGATGAAGTAGCCAGTGTAAAAGATGACCAGCAGGGATTCGGTGAGACGACCAATTACGGTAAAGAGGAGCACCCCTTCCAGTCCGTACAAGAAGGTGGTGATTCCTAACAGGCACAGGCACAGGCAGGGTAAAAAGCCTAGATGACGTTGCAGCCGCCACAACACCAGTCCTATTACAAAGGCTACACCGCCACAGAAAATGCCTAGTGCAGGAATGTAGGCCACCTCCACCATAATACGAGCAAAGATACCTGTTCCAATGCCTAAAAGACAGCTAACTCCTTGTTGACGGGCGGCAGCTGTAAGGCGGAATTCCATCATCGTATATCTCCTTGTTGTTGACCTTCGATTTCCTGCCAGGTTTTTCCTATCATCTGCTTCAGCTTTGAAAGCCAAGGCTCACTGCTTCCCCATGGACCAAATGCCAAGGCTCCTACAATCCTACCTGTTTCAGCATTTTCCACCAGATTCACGTACAGGTCTCCTTCTTTGCCTTGACCTCGCTTGAGGGGGCTTCCCAGCTCATGGTTTTTCCAAAGGCCAGAATTTTCTTCTTCCACAGACAGAACGGCTTTGCCAGTGGATACCGCCTCCCGCTTGCCAATGGTAATGGTGGTACGAGGAATGGTTTGCTGGTAGGCTTCTGGTTTTGCTTTCTGTAGTTCTGGAAAAAGATGCCAGCAGGCAAATTCTGCCGCCTTTTTTCCCTGTTCCAGTGCAGAGGGAATGATGGCCCAGGTAATTCCTTGAAATTCGGCACAATCTCCTGCGGCAAAAATCCAAGGATTGCTGGTGGCAGTTTCTTCGTTGATGATGATGCCCTTTCCACAAGCGAGACCTGCTTCCTTGGCAAGGTGAATTCTGCTTCTGACTCCCGTGGAATACAGCAGTGTTTCCACTCCATCGTTGCAAATGGGACGAAGTACCTCTGCCACGCTGCAACTTTTCAGCTCGTTGGTGTCCAGGTGGACTCCCGTGTGGATTACAAGCCCTTCCTGCCGCTCCAAGTAGAGCCTCAGCATTTCAGAGGCAGTTCTGTTCAGCTGCCGATTTAGCAGGTAGCCAGAAACCTCTAGTACATGGACTTCTTCCACCCCCGTGAACTTCAATGCCAGGGCTGCTTCCAAGCCCAATAAGCCTCCTCCCAGCACCGCTGCTTTTTTTCGCTTCAGTGCCAGATGCTGCCGTATGTTTTGTGCATCCTCCAAGGTCCGTAGGGAAAAAACGGCATCCGCTGCAGGACTGGTGGAATCGGGCATAAAGGGAGCAAAGGCACTGGCTCCAGTGGCCAGAATCAAGGCATTGTAGTGACATTCCTTTGGGGAGCCTTGGAAGCTGTAGTGTACCTTTTGTTCCAGCACATCGATTTTTGTGGCTTGGGCTGGATAAATCAGTTGAATGTCCCTGTCCTTGAACCAGTTTTCATCACGAAAAATTACGTCGCCTTCACGAATGGTGCCTGCCAGCAATTCTGTTAGCTGAGGTCGAGTATAGCTGGGAGGCTTTTCCTTGGTGATGATGGTGATGGACAAATCCTCCTTGGAATGGAGCTGTCGAGCTTCTTGAGCAGCAGTGACTCCTGCCATCCCTGCACCGATGATTACAAGCTCTTTCATTTAGTCCTCCTAGGCAACCTGGGGCTCTGCTTGACTAAACCTTCAGGTAAATTTATGCTTGTAGCATGCGTTGTAAGTTTCTTGGAACGGGAACAAGTCATGGAATTCCTGTTATTGGCTGTAGTTGCCAGTGTTGCCGTTCCTCAGATAGCCGGGACAAGCGGTTTCGGACGAGTATGTGGATTACAGATGGCGATTCCAAAGTCCCTGCTACTTCAATTTTAATTGACATAGGACCGGACTTCCGTAGCCAAGCTTTAAAATCTGGCATAAATCGGCTGGATGTCTTGCTTTTAACCCATGGTCATGCAGACCATCTGAACGGCTTGGATGATATTCGGATTTTTTCTCATACTGGATCCCAGGCTCCTTGTGGTGCCCATGGACAGGTGAAGGTGTATCCAGAAACGGAAGGCGAGGGCTTGCCAGTGTATGGCAACACCAATGCCTTACATGATGTCCATCAGCGGTTTTCGTATATTTTTCAGCCAGTGATGGAAGGTGGTGGCAAGCCTAAGCTTAAGACTGTGGATTGTAGTGTTTTTTCTGAGGATAATCCCATCGTCATTGGAGATATTTCCATTATTCCAGTGCCCATGTTGCACGGCCATCTGGAAACCATTGGTTGGCTGCTGCTGAAGGGCTACAAGGGAGTGGGAGCTGGCCCCTGCAGGGGAATTGCCTATCTGACGGATTGCAACCAAATCCCTCCAGAAAGCCTTGAGCTTTTGCGTCGATTTGGCCCCTATCTGCACCATCTGGTAATTGACGGCCTGCGACAGCGTCCCCATTCCACCCATTTTTCCTATGACCAAGCTCTGGATGTGGCTTTGGAGGTTGGTGCAAGACAAAGCTGGCTGGCTCACCTGTGTCATGACATGACCCATGAGCAGATTCAAGGCTACCTAGCAGACAGATTGAGCCAGCTGGGGCAGGATTTCCAGTGCCAGCCAGCCTACGATGGCCTTGTTCTGGAAATCTAAGTATTTTTTTCCTTTGTCCAAATCCCCAGTGTATGGCTTGCACACTCTGAGGATTTGGGATGAAGGCTAGACAATGCCCTCGTATACCAGTAGCTGTCTTCCGTCGATGGTAACCATAAGTCCTGCCTCCAGCTTTGTGGTGGCGCTGGTTACATTGGTGAGCCATACTAGGTTTGGATTTACCAGTGCCAGCATGGAATCAGAAATTTCTGAGCCATGCTCTGCAATAACACCGTCCACTAGACGCAACAGCGGGATGTAGTCCTGGGTAAGGGTGGGGCATACGATAATGCCACCGTTGCTTTGCTGCATCTGAGCCAGCGCATCTAGTGCCGACTTAGACTGAATGATTCTGCCACTTGTCTTTGCCTTTTCTTGGCTGGAGCTGCCACCGCCGTTTCCTCTGGCTAGCACATTTCCCACCAGCAAAACCTTTACGGTATTTAGCATGAGAGAACTGAACAGGGGTACACCTGCTGCCAAAACAACCCTGTCGGAAATCTGGACAACTCCCGCATCCAGGGCCACCTTGATGGCATTTTGAATCATTTCGTTAGACTCGCTGGCCATACGGGTATGGAGGGGAATAACTCCCCAGAACAGCAGCAGCTGGCGAGCCACCACTGGGTCTGGCGTAACGGCGATAATGGACTGCTCTGGGCGGAACTTGCTGATCATGCGGGAGGTGTGGCCAGACATGGTGGGAGTGATGATTACCATGGCCTTTACGTCACGGGCGGTGGTATAGGCATTTCGTGCCATAATCATGCCGATGTTGCCTGTGGGAAGGAAGCTGGCTGAGTCGTCGTCTTGGCTCATCTTTTGGCAAAATTCTGGGGCATCCTCCACTGATAGGGCGATTCGTGCCATGGTTTCCACCGCTTCCACGGGATAGGCTCCGTTGGCGGTCTCTCCAGAAAGCATAACTGCATCTGTTCCGTCAAAGATAGCATTGGCCACGTCGGTAAGCTCCGCTCTGGTGGGGCGGGGATTTACCACCATGGATTCCAGCATTTGGGTGGCAGTAATGACGGGCTTTCCCATTCGTCGGCATATACCGATGATATGCTTTTGCACCAGGGGAATCTTTTCTGTAGGAAGCTGCACGCCCAAATCCCCGCGGGCAATCATAATGCCGTCTGCTGCCTCTGCAATTTCTTCTATGTTGGAAACACCTTCCTCATTTTCAATCTTTGCAATAATCTTTGCCTTGCTGTGAAGGGAATCAAGATATCGACGGATTTCATGGATTTCTGAGGCAAAGCTCACAAAGCTTGCTGCAATAAAATCTACCTCCTGCTCCACACCAAAGGCAATATCTGCCTTGTCCTGCTCCGACATAATGGGAAGCATGGCATGGAGTCCCACTAGGTTTACATTCTTCTTGCTACCGATGGAACCAGTGTTACGAGCCTTACATAAAACCTGAGTACCGTCGCTTTCCAAAACCTCCAGCTCCAAAAGTCCATCGGCAATGAGAATTCTCACTCCCGCTGTAGCCTTTTGTGGAAGCTCCTTCCAACTCACTGAAAGTCGGGCTGCATCACTCTGTGTTGCAGCTGTGGTATGCTGACCGTCGCTGGTAACAATTACTTTATCTCCCGCCTTGATGGTAACGGTGCCACCGTCCTGGGTGTCTCCCGTTCTGATTTCTGGTCCCTTTGTATCCAGCAGCAGGGCAACAGGCTTTCCCACCTTTTTTGAACCACGGCGTACTCGTTCCATGGCCTCTAGGTGGGACTGATGGGTTCCATGGGAAAAATTAAAGCGAGCCACATTCATTCCCGCTTCCAGCAACCGCTCCACAATCTCATCTTGAGCCGTAGCAGGCCCCATGGAGCATACAATCTTTGTCTTTCGTGTGAACATCCTTTAAGAATATGTGAATTTCATCAAAAAAAGCAAGGTGGTATGCATATTTACATTGCCATAGGATTATGTTATAATAAAAAGAATTCTTTTATAGGAGTGGCCATGATTTTTCCTTTGGAGCAACTTGTTAAGTTCAAAGATAATATTTATGAGATTACCTGTGCGGCCAGTCGTCGTGCTTACCAGCTTTCCAGAATTGATGACGAGGCTGTTAAGGAAAATGACGGTAAGGTGGTGTCCACCGCTGCCCAGCAGTTGTTTACCGATGAGGTAAAATATCGCATTGAGCAATAATCCTGTGGATGTGAATGAAGAAGGAGCCGGCCCTGTGCCGGTTCTTGTTGTTTTTGCCCCCACTGCCTGTGGAAAAACCCGCCTTGCCCTAGAGCTTTTTGGAAAATACTCCTCATCTCCCTTTGCCGGAAAGGTTGAGCTTATTAGTGCCGACTCCATGCAGGTGTATCGTGGCATGAACATCGGAACTGCAAAGCCTTCCTCCCAAGAGCTTTTGCAGTTGCCCCATCACCTTGTGGACATACAGAATCCTGACCAAGCCTTTTCTGTGGGGGAGTTCGTCCGTCACAGCGACCAGCTTTGCCAGGAAATTGTTGAGCGAAAGCATATTCCCCTAGTGCTGGGAGGAACAGGCTTTTACATCAGGAACTTTCTCTGCGGCCTGCCTACCACTCCTCAGGCTGACCCACAGCTGCGGCTAGAGCTTCAGCAACGGCTGGCACAAGAGGGGGCAGAAGCCCTGTACCATCAGCTTCAGCAGCTAGATCCTGTGGCAGCCCAGAGAATTCACCCCAACGATCACTATCGCATCCTTCGTTCCTTGGAGGTAAGCCTTGCCAGTGGCCGTCCTCAAAGCTCCTTTAATCTTTTTCCCCAGCTACGGAGCCAATTTAAGTTTTGCATTATTATTTTGTGGCGGGAGCGACAGGAGTTGTATCAGCGAATCGATGCTCGCGTGGCTCAAATGATGAAGGAGGGCTTACCTCAAGAAGTTGCTTCCTTGGTAGCCAGTGGGTACAAGGAGGAAGATCCTGGAATGCAAGCTATTGGCTACCAGGAATTTCTTTTGAATCAGGAATTTATGAGTGTAGCAAAGCTAATAAATTCTCCAATTTCTCCTGATTCCTTTCAGGAAAGCTTTGCTTCTGTGGATTTCCATTCCATTCAGGAATTGATTTGTCGCAATAGCCGCCGTTATGCAAAACGTCAGTATACCTACTTCCGGGGAATACCCAACGCCACCTACTTTCATGCCCAAGATGAGGCTGGGGTGCAGGAACACATCGGAAAGTTTTTGGAATCATCTTTTCCCCTATTGACGTAATCAAATTTTTAGTAGATAATAGTTTTAGTTTTCATTAAGGAGAGCCATCGTGCCTTGCGGAAAAAAGAGAAAGCGTCAGAAGATTGCTACACATAAACGTAAGAAGAAGCTGAGAAGAAATCGGCATAAGAGCAAGTAACTCGCACAGAGTCTTGTTCTGGGGGTAACCCACTTTATGTGTTTACAATTTATGACTGTGCCAATGAAAAAGACCGTAGCTTTTGTTGTTACCTGACACAAACTGCGGTCTTTTTTGTTGTATGAAAACAAACTATAATATCGGAGTTGCACTACGATTTTACAAAATATAACGTCGCCAACTGATATTAAAAACCTGAATAAAAAAGAATTGCTTCAGTTGGCACAAGAGATACGAAAAACTATTATTGATGTGGTGGGCAAAAATGGTGGCCACCTTGCCAGTAATCTTGGTGTGGTGGAATTAACGCTAGCCCTCCACCGTGTGTTTGAAAGTCCCAAGGATGCCTTTGTTTGGGATGTAAGCCACCAAAGCTATACCCATAAATTGCTTACTGGACGATATTCCTCTTTCCATACTCTTCGTAAAAAGGGCGGTATGGCAGGGTTTACAAAGCGTTCTGAAAGTCCCCATGATTTCTTTGATGTAGGCCATTCCTCCACCTCTGTGTCTTCTGGCTTGGGATTGCTGATTGGTCGTAGCCTGCAAAATCAGGAGGGAAAGGTTGTGGCCATTATTGGAGACGGCGCCCTTACTGGTGGCATGGCTATGGAAGCCTTGTCCCATGCAGGCCAGCTGTCAAAGAACCTGATTGTAGTGTTAAATGACAATCAAATGTCCATCAGCCAAAACACTGGTTCCCTGTCTCGTTATCTAAGCCGTCTTACCATGACCTCATCCTATCAAACCTTCCGCTTTGGTATTGACCGCATGGTGGACAAGATGCCCTTCCTGAGCAAGGTATGCTCCAAGTTCATTTTCAGGTTCAAGCGGTCTCTCAAGGCCCTGCTGTTTCCCACCAACCTCTTTGTGGAGTTGGGATTTGAATACGTGGGTCCCCTGAACGGCCATAATGTACAGGAGCTAGAGGAGGTTTTTCGCAAGGTGCGAAAGTTAAGCCGCCCTGTAGTGGTGCATGTGGTGACAAAAAAAGGACGGGGCTATAGTTATGCAGAAAACGACCCTGCCACCTTCCATGGAATCGGACCCTTCTGCACCTCTGACGGCACCGTAGAGAAATTCGATTCTTTGAGCTATACCGAAGCCTTTTCCAATACCTTGTTGGATTTGGCAGAAAAAGACAATCGTATTGTGGCTATTACAGCCGCCATGTCCAAGGGAACGGGCCTTGCACCATTTTCCCGCAAATATCCCAGCCGCTTCTTTGACGTGGGAATTGCAGAGCAGCATGGAGTAACCTTTGCTGGTGGCCTTTCTGCTGCGGGGCTTGTTCCTGTTACTGCAATCTATTCCACCTTTATGCAGCGGGCCATGGATCAGCTGATTCACGACATAGCCCTTCCTGCAGCTCCCTCCATATTCGTCCTTGACCGGGCTGGTGCTGTTCCTGACGATGGAGAAACCCACCAGGGTGCCTTTGACATAGCCTTGATTCGCTCCGTGCCCAACATGATTATGATGGCACCTGCATCAGCAAAGGAAATCCAGCTTTTCTTGGAGTGGGCTGTGAATCGGAAGGCTCCCGTGGTGCTTCGTCATCCCAAAACCTCCTGTCCTTCAGAGCAAGAAGCCTTTGCCCAGCCTGTGGAGGAGGGGCGGGGTGTTCTGTTACGCTGTCATGATCTGGTGGCTTCTGAAAGTGCAGAGCTGCCAGATATCCAGGCTCCTTTGCTGATTGTTTGCACTGGTGGCATCTTTTCTGAAACCCTGGCTGCTGCCCGAAATCTGGTGCTGCACAATATGCTGGTGGATGTATACAACCTGCGGTTTATTAAGCCCATAAACAAGGAATTCTTCCTTCAGACAGTGGCTCCCTATCAGGCGGTGCTTTTTGTGGAGGATGGCGTTTTGCAGGGTGGTATCAGTGAAGTTTTAGAAAGCCTAGTGGTACAGCAGTTCCCAGAAAAGAAAACTCATATCCATGCCCTGCCAGATAGATTCTTGGCAGTGGGTAAGCGAGATGAGATTTTAGAGGATTGTGGCCTTGATGCCAAGTCCCTGGCAAAAAGTGCCTTGGAGTTGATGGAAGGAGTGCAGTCCAATGGCTGAGGATTTCTGCTTTAGAGCCAGTGCTTCTAGCTACACCCCAAAGATTATGGGGATTGTGAATGCGACCCCTGATTCCTTTTGGCAGGAAAGTCGTGGTTTAGGTCATCAGGGAGCGGAATTGGCTTTGCAGCTGGTGGAAGAAGGTGCGGATATCCTTGATTTAGGGGCTGAATCCAGTAGGCCTGGCTCCCAGTACGTGGAGGCAGAAGAAGAGATTCGTCGTCTGATTCCTGTCATAGAGGAGATTCGCCGTCATAGCTCCGTTCCCCTTTCCATTGATACTCGAAAAAAAGCTGTTATGGAAGCAGCCTGGCAGCAGGGAGCTTCCATTGTGAACGATATTTCTGCCTTAGAGGACGATCCTGAACTGGGAGCCTTTGCTGCTGACAAGGGTTTGACAGTTATTCTCATGCATAAGCAGGGAATTCCTTCCACCATGCAGCATAATCCCTTGGGAAGCACTGCCTTTGCACAAGTGGATGCATATTTGCAGCAACGGGTGCGGGTAGCCTTGTCTTTGGGCATAGAGTCGGATAAAATATGGTTGGATCCTGGAATCTGCTTTGGAAAGAATTTTCAGGCCAACAGGATTCTTGTTACAGAATGTGGTAAACTTTGTGGCGGCAAGTATCCTGTGGTGATGGGAGTGTCTCGAAAGTCTTTTGTGGCACAAATGACAGGAAGAAATCCCCCTCCGGAAGATAGACTTGCAGGAACCTTGGCCACAAATATGGTGGCTGTGATGGCAGGAGCCTCGATTTTGCGGGTCCATGATGTGGCTGCCACACGGGATATGCTTTTGGTGTTGGAGAATTTGAAAAGTGAACGGATTGGCAGTATTAGCTAACAGCTACAATTACATTCGGCCGGTAATAGATATCTGTTTGTTGACCTTCATCCTGTATAAGGCCTATGAGGTGCTGGTAAAGACAAACGGATTACAGCTGCTGAAGGTAATCATCATTTTGGGTGTGGCCTACGTTTTGGCTACCTTCCTTCAGTTGTCCCTGCTTTTGTGGATTCTCAATGCCTTGACTCCTAGCCTCTTGGTGGGATTTTTCGTAGTGTTTCAACCAGAGTTACGAAAGATGCTTCTTCGCCTTGGTCAGACTGAGTGGCGTCCCAGCAAGAAGAAGAAGCACATGTATGTGGACTCCGTTTTAACTTCTGCCGAGGAGCTGTCCCAGCGGCGGCGGGGAATGTTGGTGGTATTTGCCGGAAAGACTGACATTCAGGGTGTCATCGATTCTGGTACCGTTATCAATGCCTTGGTAACCTCCTCCCTTTTAAGCACGATTTTTGAGTTTGACACAAAGCTCCACGACGGAGCGGTAGTCATTCGTGGTGGCCGCATTATTTCAGCAGGCTGCTTCTTACCTGTATCGGAGCAATACGATATTGAAAAAACCTTTGGTACTCGCCACCGTGCTGCCTTGGGACTTTCCGAGCAAACTGATGCCATCATTCTAGTGGTTTCCGAGGAAACGGGAGCTTTGAGTGTGGCCTGTGAGTCACGATTGTACTACGACCTGTCCCTAGAGCAGGTGAGAAAGATGCTGGAAGATCATCTGGAGCTTTCCGACGAAAACTTCACCTCCATGGAAGATGAGGCAAAGACTGCCACCATGGAACAGCGGAAGGAGGATGTGCATGAAAATCCATGAGTTCTACAAGGTTTTCAGAAGGAATTGGCCGATAAAGCTAATTTGCTTTGTGCTGGCTGTTTTCATCTATTTTTTCTATCGTACCGCTACTATTGATGGAAAAACCTTGGTGGTGTCCTTGGATGTTTCTTCCCAGGGAGTAACTCTGCCTGCCCAAACTCTGCCCAGCCACGTAAAGGTTTCCCTCAAGGGGCGACCAGAAGATCTTGCTCGCATTACCGAAAAAAATATTTCTGCCCTGGTGAACCTTGACCATTACACTGAAGCTGGAAGCTACAGGGTGCCAGTGGAAATCCTTTTGGCACCAGAGATTATGGGAATTGAGCCTTTGGAAGTGACTGTGGACAAAAGCTTTCTGGAAATAGCCATAGCTCAAAAGGACAGACGACAGATTCCAGTGGAGGCAGAAATCCAGGGAACGCCTGCTTCAGGATATGAAATTGCTGACATATCTATCGTGCCCTCTACTATAGGAGTATCTGGAGCCAAGTCCATTCTGGATGCCATGGTAGAAGTGTCCACTGATGCTATTTCTGTAGATGAAAAACGAACCTCCTTTTCCCAAAAAGTTCCCATTTATCATGAAAGCGATCTTGTTTCCTATAATGATGAGTCTGTAACGGTTACCGTAACCATTCAGCCCATTACTGCCAGCCGCCGATTTGTTGACCAAACCGTGTACCTGTATGGGGTAAATCCTTTGTTGGAGGCCTCCTGTGAGCCGGAACGAATCACCTTTACGGTAACAGGAAACCAAAATCAGCTGGAGGCCTTTGTTCCAGAATTGCATACTGTCCGTATAAACTGCTCGGCACTGACTCTGTCAGACCTGACAAAGGCAGATACCTACCAGTTGCCAGTGGAAGTGGTGCTGCCTAATGGAATCCGTCTGGTGTCTCAAAGTGATCGTACTGCACAGGTGTTTTTGGCACCCTTCTCCCAAGATGAATCCACGGAAAATCCTATTGCTGAGGATGAGGCTAAAGACGGACTTCAGGCCCCAGAGAAGGAAGCTTCTTCAAGTGAAGGAGTAGCGGAAAATCAAGGAACGGAAGCTGAGTTTGGCTCCAATGCCAGCTCACTACCAGCTGGTGCTGGGGATGCTCCTGCTGATTCTTCTGCCACCACTGGTGCTCTTAGTCCCAGTGGTGCTGGGAACACCGGAGGTGCTAGGAACACCGGAGGTGTTCTACAAGTTGACTGATTTTCTCTTTTATTTTGCCGATATTTAAACAAGAATTATGATTGTAGGAATTGGAGTGGATATAGTCCAAATAGATCGGTTTCTGCCTTGGACAGAGAACAAGGCCCTTGTTCAGCGTTTTTTTTCACAGCAGGAACTAGAGAGCCTTGAAAAAAGAGCAGATTTGGCCCAAGCCTTAGCGGTACGCTTTGCTGCCAAGGAAGCTTTTGGAAAGGCTTTGGGAACAGGACTACGGAATCTGGTGCTGAAGGACATTCAAGTACAACAGGATGAATTAGGAAGGCCCTTTTTGCACCTTTGTGGTTCTGCGAAAAAGTGCCTTCAAGAATCGGGTGCAACGGTTGCCCATATATCTTTAAGTCATGATGGAAATTACGGCATTGCCTATGTCGTATTGGAAGCTGGTGCTTCGGAGGAAAAAATATGCTGAGAACAAGCAAAAAAAATGTTAATACTGGAAAAAAACCTGCTATTTCCTTTTATACAAAGGAAAAAATGACTTGTACTGTTTGTCGTAAGCCCTTCCCCCGGGAAGAAATGCTCAGTGGTAGCGGTCGTATGATTGCTGGAGAATTAACAGATGAGCTTCATCGTATTTTTGAGCCTTCTGCAAAATATGGCCAGATTTATCCCTTGATTTATTCTGTGGGTGCCTGTCCCAATTGTCATACAGCCCTGCTTTGGAACGACTTTAAGCCTCTTACCTCTGCTGAGGCGGAGGAAATTCTTGATGGAGAAGAGGAACGGCGAAAAAAGGTAGAACGAATTTTTCCTCATTACAACTTGAATCGTGAGCGTACTGTTTTTGATGGGGCTGCCATGTATTATCTTGCCCTGCTGACTTATGAAGCTATGCCGAAAAGTTATTCCCCCACCATTAAGAAGGGAATTATTTCCTTGCGATTGGCTTGGCTTTGTGGCTACCTCCACAAGCTGATGCCCGACAGAAATTACGACTATGTTCAGCAGGTATTTTACCGAAAGGCTTTGTTCTTCTATCCCTTGGCCCTAGAATATGAAACTGGTCGTATAGAAAGTATTGCTGGTGTGGCAAACTTTGGCCCAGATATAGACAAGAATTACGGCTACGACGGTGTTATTTATCTTTCTGGCTTGCTTGAATATAAGTATGGTCAGCGAGATAATATTCCTGCTCGGTTGAAAAAGCTTGATGAAAATAAGCGTGCCATTGCTCGAATCTTTGGTCTGGGTAAATCCTCCAAGGAAAAGCCAGGCCCCTTGTTGGAGCATTCTCGAAATCTCTATGACAATTTAACTAAGGAGCTAAAAGAAGCTTCTGAAATTGACTTTATTGACGACGATGATGATGAGTAAGCACATATGAGCCAGCAATTAGTATCTGGTGAGTCTCTGGATAATAACCAAACCAAAGCAATTCCCAGTGGTAAAAATATTCATCTGACTATTTCCTACGATGGCACCCATTTTTGCGGCTGGCAACGGCAGGATAAGGCTGCTGCCGGTAAGCCAGTGCGTACCGTGCAGGGAGAGCTGGAAAAGGCTCTAGAAAAGCTTGCCAAGGAGCCAGTGCAACTTATCGGTTCTGGTCGCACTGATTCTGGGGTTCATGCCTATGGTCAGGCTGCTAACTTTTATTCCTCCATTGCCTCCATGCCAGCGGAAAGCTATATTCCTGCCTTGAACAGTATTTTGCCCAAGGATATTCGAGTGCGAGAAGCTCGATTAGCAGAGCCTGACTTTCATTCACGGTTTTCAGCCATTTCACGAACCTATCGTTATTTCTTGTATCCAGAGGCCACCCCACCGGCCCACCTGATGCCCTATGTATGGCCCCTGCGCCGTCGCCCCAATATTAAAACCTTGAATCAAATGGCAGCCTGCCTCCAGGGGGAGCTGGACTGTACTACCTTTGCTGCAGCTGGAGATGTCAGTCCCTCCAAGTTTCGTTACCTTGAATCGGCTGTTTTTTATCCTGAAGGGCAGCAGCTGGTGTTTGAGATTTCTGCCAATGCTTTTTTGTGGAAGATGGTTCGCTCAATAGTTGGCTCCTTGATTCACTATGAGGCTCAAGGAAAGGATGCTGCATTTTTTAAGGAAATCTTGGAAAAAAAAGATAGAAGCCTTGCAGGTCCCACGGCTCCTCCCCAGGGACTTTTCCTGTGGAATGTGAGCTTTTCTGGCCAGCGTCGCCATTAACTTTTTGTTTACAAAAGATTTACAGGATCCACATCCATTTCTATGTACACCTTCTGGGGGCCCTTGTATCCTTGGATAAAGCCATGACAAAGACGGTGCAGGGGAGCCATATCTCGGGCACGCAAAAGCACCTGCCAGCGGTAATTTGCCGCCACCATGGCCAAGGGACACTCAGAAGGACCCATTACATCTACCAATAAGCTCTTTTTTTCAATTTCCTGGGAAAAGATGTGGGCGGCACCAAAGGCAGCCTTTTGTGCTTCCTCTTGATTTGCCGAGCGAAACACCAGCCGTACTAGGCGGGCAAAGGGTGGAAAGCCTAAGATTTCTCGTTGCTGGATTTCCTGCTGATAAAATCCCTTGGTGTCTCCCTTACAGGCATAGGCAATGGCTTCCCGCTGAGGGCTAAAGCTTTGGACAATCACCTTTCCGTCGGGAAAGAATCGTCCCGCCCGCCCAGCCACCTGGGTAATGAGGGAAAAGGTTCGCTCCGCTGAGCGAAAGTCTGGCATGTGGAGGCCCGTATCTGCCATAACCACACCCACCAGCTTTAAGTTAGGGAAATTCAATCCCTTGGCCACCATCTGGGTTCCTAGCAGTATGTCAATGTTGCCCTGACGAAAATCTTTGATTTTTTCCTGAAGCTCCCCCTTTTTGGTGATGCTATCGGTGTCGATGCGGCTAATTCGAGCTTGGGGAAATTTTGCCCTGGTTTCAGCTTCGATAAACTCTGTGCCAAAGCCAGAATATCCCACGTCCAAGGAGCCACATTGGGGACAAAGCTTGGGTGGCTCCATACTCCAGCCACAGTAATGACACCGTAATCGTCCCTGGGATTTGTGGTAGGTGAGGGCCACGGAGCAGTTCTTGCATTTAAGCTCGTAGCTACAGCTATTGCAGCGGAAAAAGTGGGTAAAGCCCCGTCGGTTCAAGAAGAGAATGGTTTGTCGGCCTTCTTTTAAGGTTTCCCTGATTTCATGACACAACTGGGGAGAAAGACAGCCTCCATCCTTGTTGCGACTCAAGTCTACACAGGTAATGTCTGGTACCTTGCCGCCTGCCAGCCGTGTAGTGAGGCTATGGCGATGGAATCGACCTGTTTCCATCAAATGCCAGGCTTCCACAGAAGGAGTGGCACTTCCCATCACCAAGGGAATGCCAGCTTGACTGCACCGATACATAGCCACCTGTCGAGCATGGTAACGGGGAGTGGAGCCAGATTTGTAGGAGCCGTCATGCTCCTCGTCAATGATAATCAATCCCAGGTTGGGCACTGGTGCAAAGACGGCACTGCGCACACCAATTACCACGGTGGCTTCCTGTTGGATAATACGCTTCCATTCCTTTAATCGCTGGCTGGGGCTCAGGTTTGAGTGAAGAATAGCCACCGTATCACCAAAACGACGTACCACGGATTCCACCACCTGATGGGTGAGGCTGATTTCTGGCACTAAATAAATAATGCCTTTTCCTTGAGAAAGAATTCTTTCTGCTACGGAAAGAAAAACTTCAGTCTTTCCTGTGCCAGTGGGTCCATAGAGGTAGTGAATGGGAGAGCCTTGCTGTTTTTCTTCTGGACTTGGAAGAAGGATGGCATCCACTGCCTCCTGTTGCTCCTGGGAAAGGGTGCAGGGCTCAAATTCTAAGCCACCTTCGCTGAGGGAAAGACCTGGTCCCTCGGTTTCTCGCTTGCCAGAGGGAATCATGGTGGCAAGGGCTTCTCCCTGGGTACAAAAATAATAGTGAGCCATCCAGCGGGCAAGCTTCAGATGCTCCTGGGAAAATACTGGCTGGGAATCAAGGATTTTTAATATGGGCTTTATCTTTTCTACAGGGACGGCAAGATTTTCTGGAAGATTTTTGTGCAAATCCACCACAAAGGCAATCATTCGCCTATTTCCAAAGCGAACTTCCACCCGCTTTCCTACCGCAATCTCCTCTGCCAATTCTGGAGGGCAGCTGTAGGTAAAGCTTTGTGAAAGGGGCACGTTCACCAAGGTTTCTAGATACAGTTGATTTTCTTTCTGATTTATCATGGCCTTTTATCCTATTGCAAAAAGGCTCTGTCGTAGTCGGGATGGAGCTGGGTCAGGTGAGTTCTAAAAATCTTCAAGTCCTCCCAGGCTGGCCTCTTGAGTTCCTGATTTCGTAGCAGAGCACTGGGATGGTAGGTAGCCATCAGGGGGATGTTGTTGTAGCTGAGAATCTTTCCCCGTAATTGTCCAATACCTTGGCTTGTTTGTAGCAGGTTTTGTATGGCAATGCGCCCCACTGCAAGAATCATGGCAGGCTTTAGGATGGCAATTTGTGCTTCAAGATAGGAGCGGCAAGCATCGCTTTCTTCTGGCTCTGGGTCACGATTTTTAGGTGGACGGCATTTAACGATGTTGGCAATATAGCAATTTGTTGTGCGAGAAAGATTGATAGCAGCTAGCATCTTATCCAAAAGCTGGCCTGCAGGTCCCACAAAGGGCAAGCCCTGGGCATCCTCGTCGGCTCCTGGTCCCTCTCCAATCACCAGAACTGCTGGATTCAACACACCAGTTCCCGGTACCGCCTGAGTTCTGCCCTTGCACAGCTTGCACCGCTGACACTGCTTGATTTGAGAGTCTAGTCTGGCTATAGCTTCCTGCCGACGGGAAATTTCCTCCAGTGTTGCCGCCTGAAATTGTCGACCTTGAATCTGAGGTACTGAAATGACTGCTGGACTTTCACCTTGAGTCAATTCCACTGGTTCATGCTGTGATACAAGGATTTGATCATCGGTAAACTGTGGAATTTCTGTGTCAAAGCTAGCAGAAGGATAGCCTTTTGCCCAGGCGGAAATAGTGCGCAGATGGGAATACAGTTGATTTTTTTCAGCGGCAGTCATTCCTTTGATGATATACCAAAGAGGGGCTTTATGCAAGAAAGAACGTAACTATGAAAACAGTTGAAAAATTCACTATCCCTTGACATGTTTCTTCCTATACGTATAATAGATACGTAAATTTTTTTGAAAAAGCATCTACGAATAAGGAGTTCCCATGTCAGGACATAGTAAATGGGCTACAATTAAACACGCAAAGGGCGCTGCAGACGCTAAGCGTGGCCAGTTGTTTACAAAATTCATCAAAGAAATCTCTATTGCCGCACGCATGGGTGGTGGAGATCCTGCTTCCAATCCTCGGTTGCGCACCGCAATCCTTAAGGCACGTGCTGCAAACATGCCTAAGGATAACATTGAGCGTGCTATTAAAAAGGGTACCGGAGAATTAGGTGGTGCCTCTTACGAAGAGAAGTTGTATGAAGGATATGGACCAGGTGGAGTTGCCATCTTGGTTGAAGTTCTTACCGATAATAACAACCGTGCTGCTGCCAACGTTCGCAATATCTTCTCTAAGAGTGGCGGAAACTTGGGTGCAACAGGTTCTGTTGCTTATATGTTTAACCGCAAAGGTGTTATTGAGTATGATGCCGAAGTAGTAAGTGAAGATGAAGTTATGGATGTAGCTTTGGAAGCTGGTGCAGACGACATTGTAACTGAGGACGGAATTATTACTGTTACTACAGATCCTGCTAACTTTGAAAGCGTTTTGGAAGTACTGCAGGGTAAGGGCTATGAGTCCGTATCTGCTGAGGTAGCAATGGTTCCCGATATGTATTCTGCTGTTGACAATGAGACTGCCACCAAGTTGCAGAAGCTCATCGATCGTCTTGAAGAGGACGACGACGTTCAGAACGTATACACCAACGCTGACTTCCCTGAGGGATTCGGTGCTGAGTAATTCAGCCAGCAAGGCCGGAGCCGATGGCTCCGGTTTTTTTGTGTCTAAAAAAAAAGTGCGACGTGTGCTGGGTATTGATCCTGGTCTTGCTTCCACTGGGTATGGAATTGTGGATTTTTACAACAATCGTTATCACCTTGTAACCTATGGTGTTATTTCTACCGAAGCAGGGGAGCCCCACGGCCAGCGTCTTCTAAAGATTTATTCCCGCCTTGTGGCTTTGGTGCAGGAGTTTCAGCCTACAGAAGCTTCTATGGAAACCTTGTACTTTGCTAAAAATGTTTCTAGTGCCATGTCAGTGGCGGAGGCTCGAGGGGTAGTAACTCTCTGCCTTGCCCAGCATTGCGTTCCCTTAGGGGAATACACCCCCAATATCATCAAGCAGTCGGTAACAGGAGCTGGTTCTTCTGGTAAGGCTGGTGTTCAGGAATTTGTGCGGCTCTTACTGGGCATGGAGGTTGTTCCCAAGCCCGACCACGCTGCCGACGCCCTTGCAGCAGCTATCACCCACATCAATTCGGTGGGGTGAGGTGGAATATCGTGATGGGCTATGGATTTAATGATTTGTGTATTTCAAGTAACTGTGGGTATTCCGAATTTATAAATCGAATCGCTTGCAAGGTCTATATAGTCGTTCCAGAAGACACAGGTTCGACTCTCATCGATTTGTACCTGTTGCCATAATCCGTGGCAGTTTTTTAGGTCGCTATAGCCGGGCAGGGTTTCAATGTCCTCCTTTACATCATAGAGGACAATCTTTCCATCAGTAAAAGAAACCTTAAGGGTGTAATCATCCATAGCCTTGATGCTTTTAATTCTTGCAATCATTTAGTACCTCTATTCTAAGGGTGGTCTCCATACAATGCATGGATGTGAGGGATTGTGTCAAGTCTTCAGATGCTTTTCACGTCCTAGCACTATGCCATCACCCACATCAATTCGGTGGGGTGAGGCATTCTCCTTCTACCGCTTCCCCACCGTACCGATTCCCAGGCAAACCAAGAAGATGGCCCCGTTTACCAACACAATGGTGGCTCCAGAGGCAGCTCCAATGTAGTAGGAGAGGGCAAGTCCTAAGATGCTTGACACCAAGGAAATAACCATGGCCACCAGCAGGTAGCTTCTGCTGTTGCGGGTAACAAAGCGGGCTGCCGCTGCAGGAAGCACCAGCAAGGAATTAATGATGAGAAGGCCAGTCCAACGGATGGAGGTAGTAACAATGAGGGCTGTCAGCAGGGCAAATACTTGTTCTGTGGCAAAAACAGGAATGCCGCGGCTTTTTGCCAGGGTACGGTGAAGGTTTGTGAGTAGCATTTTGTTATAGAGGAAAATCCAAAGAATGGCTGTCACTACTGCCACTGCCACCAGCAAGGCAATTTCTTTTGGGGTAATGCTGAGAATGTCTCCAATGAGGTATTTTTGGTAGCGGGCAAAATTTCCTGTGGCAGAAAGAAGCACCAGTCCCAATGCCACGGAGGTGGAGGAAAAGACACCGATGATGGTGTCGGCAGAGCTTTTTCCCTTGTTTTTTACGGTGATAATGGCAAAGCCCAAAATTAGGCTAAAGCCCACCATAGCTACCATGGGCTCTTTTATACCTAAAAGTACTCCAAAGGCAATTCCTGTAAGGGCAGAGTGACCAATGGCATCGGAAAAAAAAGACATTTTGTTGGATACCACAAAACTTCCCAGTGTGCCAAAGAGGGGAGCTGCCACCAGCACTGCCAATAGGGCATTTTTCATAAAGTTTGGTTCAAGCCAACTAAAGGGAAGAATGGTGTCAATGAAAGCATACCAAAAACTCATAGATAACAAGCTCCTTGTTCACCAAAAATATTACGGAAGGCTTGCGTGCTGTACACTTCCTGAGGCAATCCCTCTGCCACAATGGTCTTGTCTAGAATCACCACCTTGTTTGCATGGCGAGCCACCAAGTCTAGGTCGTGGGAAATCAGCAGGATGGTAATGTCGTGGGTGTGCCGCAAATCTGATACCAGCTGATAGAACAGGGAAAGTCCTGCTCGGTCTACACCAGAAACAGGCTCATCCAAAAGTAGGATATCAGGCACTGGATGAATTGCCAAAGCCAGCATAACTCGTTGAAGCTCACCGCCAGACAAATCACAGACACGACGAGTAGCTAGGGTTTCCACCTGAGTGATGGACAAGACCTGCCGAACCAGCTCCACATCCTTTTTTCGGGGAGGAAGCCACACAGGACGGCGGGTTAGGCTTGCAAGCACCAAATCACTGACGGAGACAGGACTATTGGCATCCACTGCCAGCTGCTGGGGCACGTAGCCAAAGCGAGGGCTAGAGGTACAGGCACAGCTATCCTTCATAAAGTGGATTTCTCCCGTATGAGGAATCTCTCCCAACAGTGTCTTGAAGAAGGTAGTTTTTCCCGCTCCATTGCGTCCGATGATGGCTGTAAGCTCACCGCAGTGGATGTGAAGGTTCACCTTGTCTAGAATAGGGCCAGAAGCTGAGGTGACAGAAAGATCCTGTATTTTGGTGCAGCACACGTGGTGGGATTTCTGGTTTGGATGGCGCTCCAGACAACGGGTGCAACCGTGATGGTCGCAGATGTGGTTTTTAAGATGATGGGCCTTGGGAGAGGAAGAACCTTCTTGTCCCAAGGGCTTAAAGTGGAAACTGGAGCCATTTTGAGGTAGATTGCCAGTCCTAGTTTTTTCTTCAGTTGTAAAATGAGACTGTTCCTTTTTCATAAAGACTCCAGTTTTATGATTTATTTCCAGGCTTCTGGGTTAGAACGGGCTTCCAGTGCATCTTGAGATGCCTTGTCTAGGCTGTGGAAGAAGTCCAATCCTGTTCGTGCTTCAACTTCGTCTACAGGAACAACAAAGGCAAAGTAATCTTCCTTCAGCTTTTCGTTAGGCATCAAGAAGGCAATCATCTGGGGCTTGCCATCCTTTCCTTCGGGAGCAAAGAGTACCTTGTAGTAGTATTCTGGAACGGCAACCTTGTTTTCACCAATGGTGGGATAGCTGTCCTTTTCCAAAACTGGTCCACTAATAACATAAATGCTACCAAAAGCCTCTGTCCATTCTCGAACTTCTGCTTCCAAATCTTTCCATACACCACGATTCAAGCCACCAGTTTGGGGACTCATATTACTCATATAGAAAGATTCACTCATGGTTTCCTTGCTATATGCCAAGTCTGCAGCAGGAGCCAAGTGTCCTCGGTCATAACCAGAACCCTTGTAGTCAGCCAAGGTGGCAGAACCAGTGGAAATCTTTGGGTCAGGACGAAAGTCGTCAGTACGATTGGTGGCCTTTACCAGCTCATCTGTATTGATTTCGTAAGCAACCCATTCAGCCTGCTCATATTTTTCACGGTAACAGAGACTAAAACCTAAATACTCGTGAATCTCATGGCTGTCGGAAGTATGGGCACAAAGGGGAATTTCAAGTCCCTGGGGCAAATCTCCTGCTAGCTGTGGTGTAGCCATGTCAGAATCTGTCACCACCACTGAATCCTTGTATTCCCAAGGCAGGGCTTCTGGCAGGACGATTCCTGTATACTCATACACCAGATGAATCATTGTTTCCCGTGGACCAAAAAGATAGAGAAGGCCCACTGCAACAATCACGATACAAACAATGGCAATAAAGCCACCAGATTTTTTCTGCTGCTTCTTGTGAGATTTGCTCGAAGTAGCCTTCTTTGTAGTAGTTTTACTACTAGACTTCTTAGTTGAATTTCCCATGGGGTCAGTATAGCATAGGTGAATTGAAAGTGAAAGGGGCAACAGGGAAACCAAGTCCAGGCTTACACTTCGCTTCGCTCAGAGTTCGGCATCGGTAGGCACCCGCTGGCATCCTCCACCGAGTTTTTCGTTCATTGGGCTATACTGCTAGATAGATGGGGCTGATTCTAAACACAAATTAGCTTAGAAATGGTAGACAGCACCAAGAACAAAGTTAAAGAGGGTGTAGAAATGTTGCTCATCATATTTATCTGGATCCCCCTTAATACCATAATGTGTCTCTGTAATTGTTGTTTCGACTTCAGGATTGAGAAGTGCAAAAGCAATACCAAAGCCAAGTCCTGCATAAGGTTGAATCATCCAGTCAGTGAAAGTCCATGTTGCTCCTATGTAAGGCAGGTCTTCCTCCGCTAGAACTGCTTTCCACTGCGGGAACTTCTGTTTCAGGCATTCCTGCCTCCGGCACTTCTGCTTCCTGAGCAAAGGCTCCACCACACACAAACAGGGCCAGCACTGCGGCCACTGCCAATACTTTCTTCTGCATACAAAATCTCCTTTATGAGTAAAATAATTGCCCTATTACACACCATAGGTGGTATCAACTAGTGATAGCATTGAAAAAAAATTTGACTTTTTCACCTTTTTTCTTCATTTACAATTATATTTGTATAGTGTGTGGGGGGGGGTAATACTAGTAACTACAAGAGATAGCTGGCCTGCATTTTTTGGGAAAAAATGCAGAATTTGTGGGGTTCAGCGGGCAGGCAAACCTCTTGCAGAAGGAATACGTTGCAAGTAAAATGAAATTCGGAAGGTGAACCTATGCCATTGATTTCTTCTTTTTTTGGAATTCTGATAAAAGGACTGGACGCATGACCTATCCCAAGCTGGTATCGGTGCGAGCTGATACTGCCTACCATTTGCATTTATACTATGACAACGGAGAGGCTCGCCTATATGATTTTACCCCAAATCTTTCCCATCCATATTATCGTGCGCTCCAGAATCCTGCTGTTTTTTCTCAAGTTTCAGTGATACATGGTGATTTGGAATGGGCAAGTGGCCAGGACTTCTGTCCTTTCACCCTGTACGAAAAAAGCCTGCCGGAATAGAATCCCACTGCCGCACCGTGCCTGTCAGCCTACGGCAGTATTCGGGCGTTTTCCGCCATCTTCCTGACGGACTCCTTCCAGTCCTGCACAAACCAGTCCGGCTCCAGGGGGATGGCATCGCTGCCAAAGGAGAGGAGCCATTCTTGTATGGGAATCCACTGGGATGAGGAGAAGGAGAGGATGGTCTTTTCTTCTTGGGGAAATTCATCTAGATACTGGTCGTCTGCCCAGATGTACCGGTGGATCCGTTTTCGGGCAACACGGCCGTAAAAGGCAATCTTGAAGTCATAGGACTCGTCGTATTGGAAGGGGCCAAACCGTCCCTGCTCAAAGGCCGCCACAGACTGCCAATTTTTAGGCAGGGTAAAGGTTCGGTTCAACACTTGGAGCTCGTAAATCTTGTGGACATCGTAGAGGCGGATGTGGTCATGGTTCTTCTCGTCGGCGGCGTACAGGAACACCTGGCCGTTGTCCAGCACAAGCTGGCAGGGCAGCACCGTGCGCAGGGACTGGTTCGGCTCCCAAAAGCTGCGGTAGATGAAGTCGATTACCCTGTTGCTCCCCATGGCGTGGAGTAGGGTGTTCAGAATGTCTTGATTGAAAATCGGCATGGGGCCACGGGCCACTACAATGCGGTCCAGCAGGGGAATGTGCTGGGTGGAGGGATAGAGACTGCCGATGAGACTGGCTGCCTTCTTGTAGATGGGATTTGCGTCGGCATATTTTGCAATGAGCTTCTGGATGATGCCCAGCAAGATGATTTCCTCCTCCGTCAGGCTGCTGAGGGGAAAGTTGAAGGGGGCGGAATAGTAGTAGCCATCCTTCTTGCTGTCATAGACGATGGGGGCGCCAAGGTTTTTCCGCATATACCGCAAATCCCGCCGCAAGGTGGGCTCGGAGAATTTTTCGTCCTTCAGCAGCTTCCGCAGCTCCTCCAGGATGAAATAGAAGGAAGGGTAGTCCTCCTCGCAGATGATGCGGTCTATGAGCTGGAATCGGTGCATCTGGGGATTTGTTTTCTTTCGTGTCATGGCTTTTACTCCACAGGGCTTGCTGATGTGTCCAGCTCCAGGGCCGACTTGTGGGAGATGCTGTAGACGAGGATCCCGAGGCACCAACTGAAGGTGGCCAGGAAGTTGAACAGGATAGCCATCCGCAGGCTGGGAACATAAATCATGGAGATGAGGTAGCCGGAAAAGCCGGTGATGCAGGCCACCATGTCCTCCAGGTTGTCGAAGGAGGCCCGCTCCTCGGATTTCTTGAAGAACCAGGCGCAGGCACCCTCAAAGATTTTGTCTGCCAACCCGCCAAAGAAGATGTACATGCCCATGCTGATGACCCAGAAGATGAACATGTTCAGGGTGGCCTCCGCATAGATGAAGTAGAGCACGCTGGCAATCATCTGGAGGGTGAAGATGGGAATCAGCAGGGGAAACATTTTCTTGCCGAAGCGTGACCAGGCAATGCCCAGGATAATGCCACCGCTCCAGCCGATGACAGTCTGGAGGGAAATGAGCCGGGGAGAAAGCAGCTCGTACACATGCTTTGCAATCACCGACTCGGACATTCCGGTGAACAGGTAGTAGAGGGCATTGGCCATGAGCAGGGGCCAGCAGCGTTTGCTGTCAGAAAGTAAAGACATGAGGTGCAGTATAGCATAGGTGAATTGAAAGTGAAAGGGGCAACAGGGAAACCAAGTCCAGGCTTACACTTCGCTTCGCTCAGAGGGCGCCTGGCCTCGGAATTTCCCTGTTGCCCCAACTCTTTCGTTCATGGAGCTATACTTTGAGTAGAGGGGGTGTCCCCTCCTAAATAAAAAGTTTATTGAACAAATCACCAAAATACAGTAGTATTCATAGAATAAGGATCTAGTATGAGCAGTGAGAGTCGAAAGATTGATGAGGGAACCCTTGATGCCCTCCTGTACCTGTCCCGGTTGTCACCGGAGAGTACGAACCTGACCACCTTGCGGGAGCAGGTTGACCAAATCGTTGGATATTTTGATATTTTGTCTGAGTTTACCCACAACGAAAATCCCTACGATGCCTACCCAGCCACCGAATCAGATAAATTGCGTGATGACGATGTGGTAAAGGGATTGGATATTCCCGACGTAAAAAAGATTTCCGAGGAATTCCTTGACGGCTACTTCCGTGTGCCCAAGGTCCTTGGGGAGGGAGCCTAATCATGTCACAGTTTAATATGCAGACTATAGAAGGGGTCCGTTCAGCCTTGGCAGCAGGAGCCACCACCAGTGAAAAATTGGTGGAAGAAACTGCCGCCATCTTTCATGCTGATACACAATCTGAACTGCCCCTCAACGCCTTCCTTGAGATTTACGACGATGCCATCCTTCGTGCAAAAGAAGCAGACGAGCTTCGTGCCAAGGCTGCTGCCGAGGGGGAGGCTGCCTTGAAAAAGTTGCTGGAGGAAAAGCCTCTTTTGGGAGTTCCCTTCGCGGTAAAGGACAATATTTCTGTTAAGGGACACAAGCTCACCTGTGCCAGCAAGATTTTGGAAGGCTACGTGGCTCCCTACAATGCCACCGTTATCCAGCGTCTTCTTGATGCTGGTGCCATTCCTGTGGGCCGCTGTAATATGGACGAATTCGCCATGGGTTCTTCCACCGAGTACTCTGCCTACGGAGCCACCCGCAATCCTATTAACCGCCAGTATGTTTCTGGTGGATCTTCTGGTGGTTCCACTGCAGCAGTAGCCGCCAACCAAGCTCTTTTCGGCCTTGGAACAGAAACTGGTGGTTCAGTTCGCCTTCCTGCAAGCTATTGCGGTGTTTATGGTCTTAAAACCACCTACGGCGTCTTAAGTCGTTGGGGTGTAGTGGCCTACGGTTCCTCCTTGGATCAGGTGGGCTTGCTGGGGCACACTCCTGCTGACATTGCACTTCCCCTGTCTGTGATGAGCGGCCAGGATATGTATGACGACACCAGTGCCGACTTGCCAGAAGCTGATTCCCTAAAGAATCTTTGTGCCATGGATGCAAGCCAGCTGGCTGCCCTTAAAATTGCCGTTCCCCGCCAGTTTTTGGAGGCAAAGGGAATGGATGCCGATGTGGCAGCTGTCTTTGAAGCTACCCGCAACTGGTTCCAGGAAAAGGGTGCTTCTATTACCGTAGTTGATTTGCCCATCCTTGATGCAGCCATTGCCAGCTACTACGTTATTGCCTTGAGCGAGGCAGCCAGCAATTTGAGCCGCTTTGACGGTATCCGCTATGGTCGCCGCCGAGATCCCGGCCAAGGATTCGATGAGCTGTACGTTCAGACCCGTAGCGAGGGCTTTGGTCCTGAGGTTCGCCGTCGTATTGTTATTGGAAACTACGTACTTTCCGAGCAGTTCTCTGGGGACTGCTACAAGAAGGGCATGACTGTTCGTGCCCGTATTCAGCGTGAAATGGCGGAACTTTTTAAAGACTATGACTTGATTCTCTGTCCCACCTGTCCTACCGCAGCCTTTAAGCTGGGTCAAAAGGTGGACGATCCATTGGAAATGTATCTCAGCGACCTGTTTACCACCTTTGTGAACCTAGCCCGCATTCCTTCACTTTCCGTTCCTGCTGGAGCTACAAAAGATGGAATGCCCATTGGAATCCAGTTTGCAGGAGCCATGTTCAGCGAGACACGGATTTTGCAAATTGCCCAAGCATGGGAAAATGATCATCCTGGCTGTGGTATTCCTGTGAAGGCTGATTGTGGAGGTGGAAAATGAGTGTTGAACGATACGAGGTTGTCATTGGATGTGAGATCCACTGCCAGCTTTTAACAAAGACAAAGGCCTTCTGTGCCTGTGAAAACCGCTACGGTGGTATGCCCGATACCCGTGTCTGCCCCGTGTGTCTTGGCTTGCCAGGGGCTATGCCTCGAGTCAGCAAAGGCTATGTGGAGCTAGGAGCAGTGGCTGGTCTTGCCCTGAACTGCAACATTGCCCGCTTTACTAAGTTTGACCGCAAGCATTATTTTTATCCCGACTTGGCCAAGGGCTACCAGATTACCCAGTACGACGTGCCCCTCTGTGCCGACGGCCACGTAGACCTGCCCTTCAAGCACCTGCCCAAGGATCAGCAGCCTGGTGGAGAAAAATATCGCCCCCTGAACTTTATTGGCGAAAGCTGCGACATTGACGGCCAGTACCGACGGGTGCGGGTAGAACGCATCCACTTGGAGGAGGACGTAGGAAAGAGCCTTCACTTGGAAGGAAGCCATAGCTATATTGACTACAACCGATGTGGAACACCGCTTATTGAGATTGTTACCAAGCCAGACATTTCCTCCCCAGAAGAAGCTGCTCTTTTTATGCAGACCGTACAGGAAATTCTTCGCTACGTAGGCGTTACCAAGGGAAATCTGGAAGAAGGAAATATGCGTTGCGATGCCAACATCAACTTGACCGTGTGGGAAGATGGCAAGAAGTACCAGACTCCTATTTCTGAAATCAAGAACCTGAACTCCTTCCGAGCCATTCGTGAGGCCTGTACCTACGAAATCAAGCGTCAGCTCCATGAATTCGAGACAAACCGACAGGAATTCAATCCTGGCTTCAAAAACACCATGGGCTGGGATGAGGCAAAGGGCGAAACCGTTATTCAGCGAACAAAGAACTCCTTTGTGGACTACCGCTTTGTGGTGGAGCCTGACATCAAGCCCTTCAGCGTATCCGAGGAGTGCATTCAATCTGCACAAAACAAGGTGGGAGAGCTTCCTGAGCAAAAGCGCCAGCGATTCAAGGCCCAGTTTGGTCTCAGCGACTTTGACGTAGAAACTCTTACTGCCAGCCGTGAGCTTGCCCTATGGTACGAGGAAGCAGCAGCCCTGTCCAAGGATCCCAAGAAGGTTGCCAACTGGATTTTGGCAGAAGTGCTTGCAGTTCTGAACGAGCGTGAGCTTACTATTTCCCAGCTGAAAATTGACCCCAAGCACATTGCTTCCTTAGTGGATGCAGTTCTTGAAGGAAAGATTTCTGGAAAGCAGGCTAAGGAGGTCTTTGCTGAAATGCTGGAGACAGCAGCCATGCCAGCAGATATTATCAAGGCCAAGGGAATGGAGCAGGTTTCCGATTCCAGTGTTATCGAGTCCTTGGTGGAGCAGGTTATTGCAGAAAATCCCAAGGCTGTGGAAGACTTTAAGAACGGAAAGACAAATGTATTGGGCTGGCTTACTGGTCAGGTGATGAAGAAGTCTGCTGGTAAGGCGAATCCCGCCTCCGCCACGGCCCTGGTGAAAGAGAAGCTTTCCGCCCTATAAGCCATGAAGACCACCCAATACTGGTATTGCGCTGAATTCGAGGAGAAGTACGGTACTGTCCAGCGGGCGAGGGGCTGCTATCTCTACACCCGCAGTGGCCGCCGTGTGGTGGACATGTATCAGGAGGCGGGCCGTGCCATCCTGGGCTGGGGAAACTCCAAGGCCACCACCGTCTTCAAGAACATCATGAGCCGGGGGCTTACTGGTACCTTCTCCACGGACTATGGCCACCAGTTGAAGCGGGCGGTGAAGGCCCTGCTGCCGGAATACGACCAGGTGCGCTGGTTCAACAGCCTCTTTTCTGCCCAGACCGCCTTGGCCCAGTACTTTGACTTCTGGACGGAGATTCCCCTGGGGGAGCATCCCCTGCTGGATACAAGCGAGTCTCCCTTTACAGAAAACTATGACTTGACCCTGGATAGCTGGCTTGCTAAAAAAGGGGTTCCCCGCTGGCGTCCTTGGTTGGATGAAGCCTGGTTCTCATCTTGGCAGGAAATTCCCCAGCATGTCATGGAAATCAATGAAAAGGCCCAGACTGCTATTGTGGTGGTTCCACCCTTGCCATGGGTAAAAAGCTATTATTTGGTGGCCTTTACAGAAATGGAAGGACGTTATATTCCTCCCTCCGATGTGCTTTTGCCACCAGTAATGGCTTCTACAGCCAGAGCCATTTACGATTTGATTGCAGAGATGCCCAATCGAAGTGAAAAGGATTGGTGTAAGTTTGACTTTGTGATAAAGAAATATTGGGATCGTCGTGGTCCCTATCTTTTACCCAAGGTGCCCCAGTCCCGATATCGGGAATTCTTTGACCACTGTCTTGATTGTGGCATTGTGATTTCCCCTAATTATAGGGTTCCTTCTATAATACCGTGGGGAGCCCACGAAGGTGATTTTTCTCAACTGAAAAAAAATCCCTTTACTTTTGAGTTTTAGGTTTGTTGAAAAAGAACCGATAATAAGTTATCATAAAAAATCGGTTTTGCGTCTGCTGAATCGATAAGAAGGAGTTTGTATGGCAACAAAAAGCTCTACTGGATTTGGAGTGATATTGATTCAGATTGCTCTGGGTCTTTTTTTCATTGCTAGTGGTATTTTGACATTGCAGCTTGATTCTGGCTTTTTGGGACGGATTCAGGCTGGCTTTGGTGGAAATGAAGTAGCTAATGCAGTGTATAGCATCTTGAAGGGCGATGTAGCCAATGTTGTTATCATAGCTGTAGGTGTATGTGAGATTTTGGCTGGTGTTTTCTTGATTCTTCGCTTCTTTATTGGAGTGGGAGTCTTGGCAGACATTGCACTGATTGTTATCATGATTGTCTGGATTGCAGTCATTATTCTGATTGATATTCTGGGAAATGGCGGCCTACTGAAGGGAGCCTTGGATAGCTTTGCTTCCATTCTTTCCTTCCTGAAGGTTTTCTCCGCCCACCTGTTGGTGCTTGGTGGTATCCTGATTGTAAAACGAGGCTAATTCCCTCACAAGAAAACTCGCAGTTTTGCCCTGCAAAACTGCTGAGCTGGCCCAAGGCCAGCGACTGGTCCATTAGCTCAGTAGGATAGAGCGGCTGCCTCCTAAGCAGCAGGTCGGACGTTCGATTCGTCTATGGGCCGTATATAAATACTTGTAATATAATAATTTACAAGTCTGTGCTTTGGTCAAAAAAAACTCGATGACAACAAAATGTTAACAAGGAGTTTTTTTTGTATCATTTATTTAGAAAAACTGTTACGTTAAAGAGTGGGAAACAGGTAAAACATTGGTATTATTGGTATTATGATTCTAATGGTAAGAGAAAGAATCGTGTTTGTCCTAACTGTGTAATTAAAGCAGATGCTGAGGCTTACATTAAAACATTACCATTGATTTTACCAAAGGTTAATAGTTTCTTAATTAATGACATAACACGGGAAATGTTTTTGCTTGGTTCTGATCATGTAGACAGAAGAGAAAAATTTGGAAAAAAAAGTTCAATAGAAACTCTCAGAGATTGTAGAAGATATATTATTTATATCCAACAATTATGGGGGATATTTCTATCATTGATTTGAATGTAAGACAAATTATTTCGTCTTTAATCTCGATCGATAGATCTTCCAGCTGGAAAAATAGGATAATTACAATCCTAAAAGAAGTTTATGCAGAAGCAAACTGGCAAGGAATTACTGTTATCTTACCAGTTATTCCAAGATTTCAAAATAACTACAAAAAAGCAGATATTTTAACCACAGAAGAGATACAACAACTATTTGTTGAAGAAAATTTTCCTTCTTATGATGTTTATCTTTTATTGTTTTTATGTTTATTATGTGGCCTGAGACTTGGAGAAGCTAGAGCAATTCAATTTTATCAGATAGATTTAAAAAATCAAATTTTACTTTTAGATGGATTTTGTACACAAAATTGTTCAAAAACCACATTTTTAAAATCAGGATCTGAAAAAAATCCTAAATGGAGATGTACACTTTTGCCAGACATGGCTATAAAACTCCTTGAACCTTATTTTGAAAAAAACTATCAAACTACAGATTTTCTGTTTCAAAAAAATGGAAGACCCTATCGGGAAGAATATTTAGAAGATTGTTTCAAACGAGCTCTCATAAAGACAGGAATCAATAATTCTGAAAGAAAAATAATTCCTCATTCACTTCGGTACACCTATGTTACTAGGATGAGAAGGTTTGCCCCTATTGAATTAGTTCGACGTATAGTAGGTCATACTTCTGAAGGTATGACAGAATATTATACTCGTTTTGAATTAGAAAATTCTGTGACAACAGTACTACCTGCACTGGATGCGGCCAATAAACTCATGGATACAATATAAAATTTGACATACCCTTTTATATAGAAATGGCTTGACTTGATGAAATTAGCGCCACGTGGCGCTCATTTCTTCAATCATTTTGCCTCTGTTTGTCATAATACTCTTTCCAGCACTCATTTCCATTCCAGTCTTTTCTATAAATTAAATCCCAATCATCATCATATTCTTCGATCTGTCTGTTACCCTGCTTGTTTTCAAGTATAATTTTGTGTTCCTCTCCATCATATATATTGGTATATTCCTCACCTGAAGAGTCCTTGTAATAGATTAATTTTCCATGCTCGTTATACTTCCACCATCTCTCAATTTCAAAAATTGACTTGGTATGCAGCCTGTTGCCCTGCTTATCACACTCGAATAATTCTTCATGCTCTTTGATGTGAACTATTTTTCCATTTTTATTAAAATCATACCATTCTTCTTTGAATGATGATTCATCTTCATATTTGGAATAAGTATGTTTTGAATTTTCATAAATTTGGATGAATGTTTTCGTACCGAGTTGCGTTTTTTTGATTATACGGTTGTGCTCATCATCATATTCAGTCCATGTTTCTTTGCCGTCATAGAGCTTAGAGTATGTTTCTCGACCATTACTGTCATGTTTGTACCAAGATTCTCTTCCGTCACAATGTATTTCATGGCAAAGAAATCCATTCTCATCATAGTGATACCAAAGTTCTTCCCCTTCATTATCCCAAAAATGAATTGGACGGTTGTTTTCATCGTACTCACAATGTGTCTCATATCCGCTATAATCTGTGGAATAGATTTGGTTTCCTCGATTATCATATTTGTACTTATACCGGTACTCTAACTTGCCACTACTCTCATTAAAATATTCTGATCTGAGCATATTTCCTTGATCATCATAAAAGTGTTGTTCTGTTATCAGTTTTCCTCTTTTTACGACGAGTGTATTTCCTTGTTTGTCATAGCTTGAGCTTTCGTCGAATCCAAGTGAATTACAATGGTGTATTGTACACCCCCTTTCATCATATTTTGTTTTTTGCCAATATCCAGTGGAAGACTTCATGTTGATTTCATTTTCAAACTCATTGTATTCTGTCCATCTTTCGTATCCACTTGTATATTTTTCATGTTTTTTTTTAAGTGCCTTCATTTACCATCCTCCTACATAATTAGCGCCACGTGGCGCTCATTTCTTTTTGTCAAAGATAAAATCCACCTTACCATCTTGAAGCAATTTCAACCTAGCAGAAAACTCTTTACCTGCCTTGGATTTCATTTTCTTTGGCCTGGTGGTTTTTCCTTCTAGCAGCTGCTGGAGATCAGTGTCTGAAAGCTTGGCTCCCGATACGTTTTTCCATAGGGTGAAGGAACAGCCGTCCTTGTATCGTGAGCAGTACCAGTTTTTTTCTCCTGCCACAACCTTTCCGTTTTTACAAAGAGGACAGCTGCCAATGCTGGGTTTTTCCCATTTTTTCTCCACCTTCATGGAAGGTAGTTTTGTAGTGAGCATATTTTTCATTGACTCAAGGAAAAGCTCTGGAGTGGATTCAAGCTGTTCCTCCCAGGCTGTGGTGGTCTGAATGGTAACAAGTTGTGCAAGTTCAGGAACTTGAAGGATTGTTTGCATCAGGAAGATTCCCTTGTCACTAATGAGCAAATTTTTTTTATCTACGGTGATGTATTCTCGCTTGAGGAGCTTTTCTAAGATGTCGGCTCGAGTTGCAGGTGTTCCAAGTCCAACAAGCTTTCCGGAGGTCTCATCCTCATTCCGTGGATTTTCCATGAGGGCGAGGATTGAAGCTTCGGTGAAATGTTTTTTCGGCTGGGTTTGTTTGTCCAGAATCTCTGCTTTGCGAATTGCAAGACTGTCTCCTTTTTTCAAAGGTGGTAACTCTTGTTCAGGATTTTCTTCTTCGTCAGATTGTGTGCCTTTCCAGCCATTTTGTAGAATAATTTTGCCTGCGGCTTTCAGCTGAAAGGAATCTTTAGAGGCGGTGATACTGACAGATTCATACACATGTGGGGACTTGATGGAGGTGAAGAATCTTTCCAAGACAACTTCGTACACAAGGCTCTCTTTTTTTGATGCAGTTTCTGGTAGTGGAGCCAAAGGTATGAGGGCATGGTGATCTTTGAGCTTTGATGAGTTAAAGATTCTTTTGTTTGATTGACTGATAGATTCTGGCAAACAACCAGCTGATAATTCTGGATACAAGGGAGATAGAAGCTCGTATTTGGTTTTGAACAAGTCTACGTTTTCGTCTCCCAGAACTATGGATGGAGTGCGTGGGTATGACAGGCACTTATGTTTTTCGTAAAGGCTCTGAGCTAGTTCTAGGGTTTCTGCAGGAGAGAGGGAATATTTTTGAGAACAGATTTTTTGCAGTCCTGTGATGTTCAAAAGCTGTGGAGGCTGGAGGCTTTTTTGCTGACGGGATACATCTTGGACAAGTACCCTTCCAGATGAAAGGATGGTGGTAGCTTTTGCTAGAATAGGATTCTTTGGCTCAAATCTGTTTTGTCCGTCCTTTTCAAACAGCATTGTAAAGGGGTGGCCGTTTTTATCTACGGTTACCAAAAGCTGCTGGTATGGAGTTGGCTTGAAATTTTTAATACCCATATCTCTAGCATAAATTGCTCCCAGTACTGCAGTCTGAACCCTTCCGAAGCTCAAAAGTGTTCCTGTAGAAATGGAGAGCAATCGGGAAAAATTCATGCCTACCAGCCAATCTGCCTGGGAACGAGCAAGGCCAGCATCCCGATATGTCTTGTACTGGAGCAAAGGCTTTGCAGCTGCCAAACCTTTTTTTACCACTTCTGGAGTGAGGGCTTCTGACACCCAAAATCGTCGAGCAGTATTCCAGCCAGTAAATCCCAGGTGCTTGAGAATCAAGTATCCTATCAGTTCTCCCTCCCGCTCCGCATCTGTTGCCAGGATAAAATTATCATGTCCAAAGGTTTTCAAGGCTTGTCCGATGATTTTCAGGGAGTTGGTTTTAGGGTCAGGAATGGGCTTGTATCTCATCTGATTGGGGATGATGGGGAGTGTGTCCAATGTCCATTTTTTAAGGTTGGGATTGTAATCCTCCGGCATGAAAAGCTCCAAAAGGTGGCCATGGGCGGCCACGATGCAGTCTGCATCTCCTCGGTAAAGCCAACCATTTTCCTTTGATTTTTGAAATCCACCTAAAGCATCTGCGAATGCTTGAGCCACAGATGGCTTCTCTGTCAGTATAAGCATAAGGTTCTCCTGTATTGACAATACATTAAATTTTACTTAATGTAAATAGTAAATGACAGGGGATGCAAGATAAAGCGGTCTTGACAAGCCCTTCTAAATACCCCCTGTCGTTCAGATAGCAGTAATTTTTAGCTTTTTATTTCTTTACATCTGTAATGACCAACTTTACAAGTGTAATATGGGGAAAAGGAGGTAAAAAATGAAAGTTGACTTTGAAAAATACCGGCAGCAGCGCGATCGTCAGCAGGAGGAGCGGCTGAGGATACAGTGGAAATTTGCCCGCTACGATGATGATGCTGCGCAGCTGAAAAAGCTCTATGGGAAATTAGCGCCACGTGGCGCTCATTTTTCCAAGTCTGGTGGTGGTGGTTTTTCTGGTGCAGGCAGTTATCGGGGATGGGATCCAGACAGTGACAAGCAATTCGTGATGGTGAAGATGCGGTACAGCGACAAGCTTGACTCCCACCAGAAATTCTTGGAGGAATACATCACCCAGGAAAAGAAGGAGGGGGTGGCGGTGAAGCCTGTGGTGTTCACTGGAAAGCTCAATCCCTTTGCCAGTGGAGGTGAACGAAAAGTTGTGTATGGACAAGAGGCTTTAGAGGAATATAAATCAAAGATGGTAGGACGACACTATAAGTTTATCATATCGCCCGATAGTAAGGATGTTCCTTTAGAACAATTTACCACGGCTTATATGCACCGGATTCAACGTGAAATGGGAATGAGACTGGACTGGCTTGCTGCCATCCATACTGACACGGGGCATCCTCATGTGCATATTCTGGTGAATGGAAGAACAGCTGAGGGTCTTGAGCCTTCAAGACTTTTTAGGAAGGATTTTATTCGCCACCGTTGCCGAACTATAGCAAGTGATATTGCTACCAATATGATAGGGCCTCGAACTGATGAGCAAAAGAAAATTGCTAGAGAAAAAATCTTTGAGGCCTTGAGATGGACACCCAACGACCAGCATATCCAAGAGGCATCCCGGGATGGCCTTGTAGTTCCTGCCAACGAATTCATGCGCCGCAGGCTTGATTTTTTGACAACAAAGGGGCTTGCACAATTCAAAGATGGAAAGTACATTTTGGATAAAAAATGGGATGAGATTCTGGTGAATACCGGGCGATATAATTCTTTCTTAGAGGCTCGTGAAGAGTTGAAGTGGACTGACAAGGCCAACTTGGAACTTTTTAGTGGTAAGGGAAAGATTCAGGGCAAGGTTACAAAGTTATATTGTATGAATGAGGAATACCAGCATAACAATGGATTATTGGTGGAGGATGGAAAGGGGCAAGCATGGTTTGTTCCTCTTTTTAATCCGCCTCCAGCCCAGTTTGCAGGGAAAAATGTCATCATTGAAAATCAAGCTAATTCAAAGGGGTTGCTAGTTCCCAAGATACAGCTGGACAAGGAAGCTATGCTTAGAGAAAAGATGGAGAAAAGAAATGAAAAAGGCAAGGAATGGTAATTTTTATATACAATAAGTTAAATTTAATTTAATATATACTCATAAGGAGGAATTACGGCAAAACTTCGGATTTTATCAAAGAACATGGAAGTGTAGGCGGGAGCCAAACTGTATGGGAATTTTGGCGGGTAACCATAACTCTGCTTCTGTTTGTGTTGGGGTGGTTTATTGCTGCCCAAGTATTTGCACAGAGTATGAATGGTGACACAAGAATTTGTGGTCAACCAAAAATATTGGGTGGTTGGAAGGTTTACTCAATTTTTGTCTATCTTGCTGCTTGTCTCAAATATATTTTCAACGAGGACTTTCAGCCATACATCTTTGCCTCTATGATACCAATGATTGTATGCACGGTATCAGGGCTGCTTTTTGTCTTTATCTGGGGCATAGTTCGTACTATGAACGCCAGAGGAAAAACGACTCATGGAACAGCCCGCTTTTCCAAGAAAAAAGATTTGAAGAAAAATGGATTACTTGCCAAAGAACCTGGTATAGTTCTCGCACAGTTGAATACAGCCAAGGTTAAAGCAGATAAGGAGAATGATACAGCACTGAGACTGGAGCTTAAAAAAGAAGCCCAATTTATCACCCATACAGGAAAGGCTAACACGCTGCTGACAGCATCCACAGGCTCAGGCAAGGGTGTTTCTGCCATTATTCCTAGTTTGCTGTCTTATCGTGGCTCCATGATAGTTTTTGATCCGAAAGGTGAAAATTACAACATTACCGCTGGGTGGCGAAGTATCTTTTCGAGAATTATTCGGTTTGCACCGTTGGATGAGATTACTGCACGATTCAATCCGGTAATGGCCATTCGTGACGGGGATAGATATGCCTACCGAGATGCCAACCTCATTGCAGACATTATTTTCTCTCCTCCAAAGGCGGGTTCCCAAAATGGAACTGAAGAATATTTCAACAACTCCGCCAAGGATATGATTACTGGGTTATTGCTACACCTGCGATTCTGCGAGGATGTTCCTGAAAGTGAAAAATCCTTGTCGGGAGCTTTGCGTGCCTTGTCAAAGATGGATGAGTCTTCATTGCATGAAGCCCAAAGTGAGGAATCATCTACCCAGGGGGATGAACTGTTCCTAAGTATGATAGAGGCTAAGCACCATTACAAGTATACCAATCCCGATGGTAGTGTTCGTTTGGTTGAAGCGAAAAAACTTCATGAGCTTATTGTGGCATCTGCCAGTCGAGCTAAGGCTACCAATCCCAAGGAAAAGGCATCCGTATTCAAGACGGTGTTCTCCAAGCTGCAGCTGTTCGATGATCCCATGCTAGAAAATGCTACATCGGGCAATGACTTTGAGATTGAAGACTTTATCAACAGTGAAGAGCCTATCACTCTGTATCTCATGGTGGAGTATTCTGATGTAGAGCGAATTGCTCCAGTATTCAAGCTGCTTATTAGCTTCATGTTAAAAAAATTCAGCGAAGGACAGACTCAGCATGGTAGTGTGAAACTGAAAAATCATCTGATATTCCTCTTAGACGAATTTCCAATTCTAGGGTATTTCCCTGATATTGCCCAAGTTATGGGTGTGCTTCGTGGCTACGGCATTAACTTTTTTATCATTTGTCAGGCATTGAGTCAGCTGGTGGCTCTTTATGGAGAAAATCATCCATTCCTTGACCACTGTGTTATACAGATGCTCTATGCACCTGGAAACAACAAGGATGCAGAGGAATACAGTAAGGCTATCGGTGATTGTACCTATCATGAAACAAAAATCTCATCATCAGGGAAAAGATTTGGTGGCAATTCAAGCTACAACTTCAATGATAATTCTGCAGGACACAGGCTCATGGATCCAGCGGACTTAAAACGACTTCCTGCAGATAGATGTCTTGTTATGGCTCATGGTATGCAGCCTTATTTGGGTGTCAAATGTGTCTATTACCAGGACAGCCGGTTTAAAGAAAAGCTCAAGTATAAGCCACCTCTTACCATGAAGGAAGTGAGGGCTGAATTGGCAGGGCTTCCATCCAACAGGCTGAAGAAAAAACGACTGGAGCTAGAAAAAAAACGTCCTGTAATTGAGGTGAGAGGAAAAGCTGATGAGATAGACAAGGATTTGGGAATTTGTGAAAGCGATGATTTCGACAAGTTGGCGATGAATCTGTCTCAAGCAGAACGGGAGGCATACGAAAAGGCTCCTGTTCTTGCAGGGGCCTTCTTCGAGGTGGCGGAAGACCAACAGGACATGGTGGAAACCCATATTGTAGTGGCTGATTCTGAGAGTAATCAAGATGATGAAGATGCAAGCTATTTTCTATAAAAATGGAGGAATGTATGGGAAAAAAATCTGATGATAAGAAGCTATATCACGTGATGTACCTACGCCTTGATGGTAATACTCAACAACGATTACATGCTAAGGCTCAGATGGAGGATTCCACTCCAAGTGAAACGGCAAGAAATGCAATAGCAGAATATCTGGATAAAGATACCGCTTGGCAGGGACAAATGGAAGGTAATTTTTCCCGCTTATTTAAGGATATGCAATCTCTAAAACGTGAAATACAAATGTTCAGTGAGTTGTGGATTCATTGGACTGAATTCTATTTCACATATACAAAATCGCTAGGTGATATGACAGATGGTCAGCGGCAGTTTTTAGTTCAGGAGGGAAGACGGCGTTCTCAGTTGATGATTGAAAGTTTTAAGAAGGGAATTCGAGAGCGAAAACCAGGTCTCGTTGAATCAATGCTTGCGGACTATTTGGTGGAGGAAGAGTAGTGAATGAGGTTGAGCTAAAGACTGTTGGTAAGATGACCTCCCAGGAGTCTGCAGAATTTGAACGCCACAAGCGGCTAATACGCAATATGCTGGGTGATTTGGGACCCATTAAAGCGTACTTAGATGATCCAGAAGTTACTGACATTGCAATCCAAGATTCCGGTGAGATAATCATCTCTCGCTTCGGTCGGGGCAGAATTTTTACGGGTAAGCAAGTGGGAGAACTTGTTACGATTAGAATTATTAAATCTGTAGCAGCTTGTGTCGGTATTAAAGTTGAAGCGTACTCATCCTTACCCAAACTCGAGGCATTTATCCCTACTTACAATGCACGAATTACTGGTCTCCTTCCACCAAAAGTTATTCGTGCTTCAATATCCATAAGAAAACCAACTACAAAAATTTATACGCTTGAAGATTATGTGAAGAATGGGCAGATGACTCAGGAACAAAAGGACGTGATTGAAGATGCCATTTTCAAAAAAAAGAATATTGTCGTTGCAGGTTCTACAGGTTCTGGCAAGACAACGTTGACGAACGGAATTATTAAGAAGATGGAGGAGTATACTCCCTGGTCTAATTTTTACATTGTTGAAGACGTTCCAGAACTTCAATGTTCTGCACGAATGAAGCAATCAGTTTTTAGTGATAAACATACGGCTCATGAAGCCGTTGAGGAGGCGCTTAGGTTCAACCCCGATCGCATTATTTTTGGCGAGGTAAGAAACGCCATGGTGATGGTAGCTCTGGCAACAGCATGGAACACAGGGCACAAGGGAAGTGTTACGACGATTCATGCAAACTCATGTTTGGCTACCTTGTCACGAATCAAGAAGCTACTGATATCAGGTGGCGATCGTAGTACGGCTGATGAGTTGTCGGAGATAATTCATCTAGTAATTCATTTGACAAAGACGGATGACGGTATTCGAGTAGATGAAATTATGGATGTAAGCTCAGATACTGATAACCTGTTGTCCGTCATGGAAGCTAATGGCCTAGATTAGGCTAATTATAGGGATAAACCCTAAAGGAGTATTAAGATGAATAAGATAATTAGCGGATACGAAAAGGTTGAATTGACTGAAACAGCAAAAAGAAACGGTTTTTTAAGGAAATTCCTTGTTTGTTTGATTGGTTTGCTTATCCTTTCAACTATGGCAGCTATTGCCCAAAATTCAGGGACAATCCAAGAGCTAGAGGATAAAGCTGGACTCGTAATGGATTTGTTCAGTGGCAAAACAGTGGCGGTCATCATGTGTGTGGCCTTGATGATTTGTTTTGCTGTTGTGGCATGGGCCAATGCACAAGGAGAGGGCGCCAGCGCAATTAAAAAGGTCATGCCCTGGGTAATTGCAGTTATTGGCATTGGTTCTGCTGGCGGTATTACCGCTTACTTTTTGGGTGTTACACCTAACTAAGATACTGTAGTCTGGCAGGGTGGAGCTCTAGGGCTGATACCCTGCCATTTTTTGGAGTTTGTTATGGAAGAATCATTATTTGACTATCAAGCTGAAGTCCATAAGAGTCTCCTTCATCCCATTCAATTCATGGGAGTGGGAGAGCTGGCATTTGTCATGATCATGATGGTGACTACAGTACTTGCCACGCTGGTGTCTGTGTGGTGCATTATCGTTGGTGTGATTGCATTTGCTGTGGTGAGATTTATGTGTAAGGGTGAACCTTATCTTATTAATTTTGTGGTGGAAAACCTGGGACAATCGGAGGTTTACCATGGATAAAAATATCAAGAAAAACCGACAAAATCCTGTTTTTAATCCTGCAAAGATGAGCATATATAAAAACAAAGGCCAGAGACTTTCTTCTCTTTGTCCCTGGGTTTTGATGGTAGAACAAGGAGTTGTTCTTCTTAAAAATGGAGCTCTCAGTTGTAGCTATGAATTCGTGGCTCCAGATCTGGATTCCTGTTCCGCTGCACGGGTTAATGCTGTTGCAGCCCTATTCAATAGTTGTGCCATGCAGCTGGGGCAAGGTTGGGCATTCCAGTTTCATCTGCATCGACGGGTTTCTAATGATTATCCTGGTTCTAAATTTACTAGCATGGCAGGATTCTTGGTGGAACGGCAACGGGAGCTTAATTTCTCCTACGTTAAGTCCCATTATGAAAACCGCTATTATTTAACTTTTACTTACCAACTGCCTCCTGAAATCCAGCAGAAATCAAAAGGTTTCTTCTATAAATCAGAAAAGTCTCAAGGCAGCTTAGACCTGGGGCTCTTTGAATCCCAGCTCAAAAATTTCCGAATGGAAACTGGGAAAATTGCGGGTATCATTAGTCAGGCTATGTATCTGAGAAAACTTGACAGTAACGAGCTTTTAACCTTCCTCCATAGCTCAGTATCATTGGATTGGCACAAGATGGTATTGCCAGAAGATTATAAATTGTTCCTGGATCGCTGCATTACTGATTGTGATTTGGAAACGTCACAACCCATGCGACTTGGAAAATATTATATTCCCATCCTTACTGTATCGGATTTTCCCTCTGCTACAATTCCAGCTATGTTTGATGCTCTGAATAATGCAGACTGTGAGCTGCGGTGGAGCATTCGATTTCTGACCTTTTCTCAAGAGGATGCCATTAAAAGAATCGACAAGGCTGAGAAAAAATTCCACTCTGCTCGAAAATCTTTGGGACAGTGGATAATGGAAGCAACTGCCAAAATCCAATCCAACAGGGAGAATTCTGGTTCTCTTGCCCAGGAAACAGATGCTGCCACTGCCAAGGCTCAGGCCACTATGGGTGTGTGTGGGTTTGGCGACTACATCTCCACCGTCCAAGTGTGGGACAAAGATTTGGAGATGGCGGAAGAAAAAACAAAGTATATTGCAGGAATCATTGGTACTTGTGGATTTGCTGTAAAAGAAGAAACTCATAATGCTTTGCAAGCATTTCTCTCTATGCAGCCAGGCAATGTGTACGCCAACACCCGAAGTCTTTTCGTTTCCACTACCAACATGAGCCACGCAATTCCCATCAGTTCTGTATGGGGAGGAATGAAAAAAAATCATTTTTTGGGGACAGTAAGTGGAAATGATAGCCCCCACATGATTTGTTCCACAGCTGCTGGAATTCCATTCTTTTTCAACTTGAATACGGGAGATGTTGGCCATCACTGGTGTTCTGGCCCTACAGGTGCAGGAAAGTCCACATATTTAGCTTTGCTGGAAGTACAATGGCTTAAATATCCTCGTGCCCAGGTGATTATCTTCGACAAGGACTTGTCCGCTAGAAATCTTACCATGGCGGTAGGAGGTTCGTATATGGAACCAGGCAAGGACGAAATTTCCTTCCAACCTTTACGGGATATTGATGACGAGTTGGAAAGATTGTGGGCTACGGAGTTCATAGAATGCCTTTTGATGGAGCAAAATGTTGTTATCACGCCCCTCATGAGAAAGTCAATCACTCAGGCACTGCAGCTTCTGGCAGAAAAACCTGTAGACCAGCGGGATTTGACCAGTTTCTGGAATTATTCTGATTATCAAGATCCAGAGACACACTTAGAGGTCATTAGGGATGCTTTGTCTCCCTATATGCTGGGTGGACAATATGGAAATTTATTCGATAAAGCTGGAGCAGGTGACCTTGAGAACCTTAAAGGATGGACAATGTTTGAGATGGGAACCCTTATGAATATGGGTTCGACAGCTGTAACACCAGCATTGTTGTATCTGTTCCACCACTGTGAAAAGTCCTTTGATGGAAGACCCACTCTGTTAATTCTTGATGAAGCTTGGGTGTTCCTGAAAAACGATATTTTCGCTCGGAAAATTGCAGAGTGGCTTAAAACTCTCAGAAAGAAAAATGTCTTTGTAATCTTTGCCACACAGGAACTTGAAGATGCTGCTAATTCTCCTATTGCTTCCACCATTATTAGCCAATGTGCCAGCAAGGTGTATCTGCCCAACGAGGAGGCCACCACCAAGATGGTGAAGGAAGCATACAGACTCTTTGGTTTGGATGACAGCGAAATTGCTCTGCTTGCTGACACTCGGCGTTGTAGAAAAAAACGTGACTATTATTATAAGTCAGCCCAGGGAACACGTCTCTTTCAACTGGATCTTGATGCTGTTCAGCTAGCTCTACTTACCAACAGCAAGGAAGATCACAAAATACTAGATAAGCTGGAAGAAAAATATGGTAGGAACAGTGGTCGTGACTTGTCACGGGAAATTCTGGATGCTAAGAAGGTGGATTATGGCCACCTTTTACAAGGAGGAATTAGATGAGAAAGTTACTCAGGAAAGTAGTTTTTCTATGCATTGTATTGTTAGCTTTGCCCTCAGTAACAATGGCACAAGGTTATCCCGTTATGGACGTGACCAACTGGCTTGCAGCTATTGATCAGCTGTATTCTAGTTACGATATGGTTATGAATACCATCAAGCAGGTGGAACAAGCGTACCAGCAGTACCAGTTCTATCTGGAGCAGGCAAAAAGTTGGAATCTGGATAACATCCAGTGGGACGGGGATTTGGATTTTCGGGATGAGATAAAAGACGTGACACGAACGGTGAACAAGCAAATTACCAATATCAGGAAAATCGAGGAAATCTTTACGACCAAGCAATATTCTGTAGGTGGCATGACTTTTACTGTGGCGGACCTTGTGGGAGCGGGAGATGATGACAAGGATTTGGAAAAAGTATTGAAAGGTATCGGTAAGGAGTTCAAAAACAACTGGGATTATGCAGCAGATGCCCTGGTCAATGGACTTACAGAGGAACAAAGTATGGCAATTTGGCAGAAATACGGAATTTCTCCTAAAAACTATACCTATATGCAACAGAAAAAAATCATGTTGAAGGATGTGACGTCCAAGATAATGGCAGCTGCTACAGAAGAAGCTGTAGCTCTACAAACAGAGGCAGACATGGCTCTTGCCAATGCTGTCTTGGAGGAAGCAACTACTGGAGAGGAGCATACTGAAAAAGAACTTCTGCAGCAAATTGCAGTGCTGATTCGTGAGCTTATCGGTGGAACTTCCAGCCTAAAAGGTTCTCTGAATCAAGCTGCTGCTCAGACAGCTTATCAGTTGGCAGTTCAAGATGAAAAGGAAGATCAGGATATGCAATCTAAGGCTCAGCTTAAAATGGAAACTGTTACTCGTGAGCAGCAGGACTCAATGTTCTAGTAATCGAAGGAGGTAAGTAAATGGTACCAAAGTGGATAGATCTGCCGGTAATGCAGGTCATCGATTATTTTGCCAATACAGGTGTATACTTCATTTCTATTGCTAGAACCATTGGAACAATTTTGGGACTTCTAGCTATAATTTGGACTTGTCTCAAAATTGCTTTTGGTTTTATGGAAACGCAAAAGGGTGTTATCGGTATGATAGCGAAGATGTTGTTCTTCATCTTCATCATCAATGCCTATCCTATGCTTTGTTCCAGGCTCAAAAGCTTTTCTTCTGGAATGGGAACTGCAGCATCGGGGGCAACCGTGGAACTTGTAATTGGTAGGCTCCAAGAATTCCTAACTAAAATGGATCAAATCGTGAAGGAACAAGATGAAGCCATTGCAGGAGAAGTTTTGGCTGAACTCAGCGAAGACAGAAAGGCCATTGCTGCTGCTGACATTTGGAATCAAGGAACACCATCAACTTATCAACCTGAACGATTGCTTGATGATAGAGTATTTGAGGAAGAGGTCTATCGAGTTACCGAAGCTCGTCGTAATCAGCACGATTCAAGTCAAAAAAGAACATTGGAAGCTATTCGCTCCGTTCTAGCTCCTGTAGACAAGGATGGGAATGAAGTGGAGGATCTTAGTCTTGCAGATCGCTACGTGTTGAAAAATATTTACCTAAATGCGGAGATTGATGGGGTAAACGTGGGTTCCGCTTATCTTTCGCCCAATGCCATGCTGAGAATTGCCCTTTTGACGGCTCAGATAATGTGGGAAAAGGAATGGACTAGTGTTGAGGCTGAGTGGCAAGAGAACTTTGAAGACAATAATGGGATTACAAAATGGGCGACAAAAACAAAGGGTCTGATGGACTTCCCTGTGCGACGAATATGGGATATGTTCTTAACCTTTATCTCCATGCTTGCTATTGTTTTGGCAATGATTTTCAGCTGTATTCAATACGTTGCCTGTATCGTTGAATTTACCATTGTGGTAAGTGTTGGCTCGGTGTGCTTGCCCTTCATTCTGATGGAGGAATTCAAGGATGTAGCTGCAAAGGTCATGCCGTCGCTGTTAGGACAGGCTGCAAAGCTAGTAATGATAACCTTGTGTATGTGGTTTGGAATCTTTGCTTTTTTGGACATGGCTCTTACCACTATTGGGGAAGGTGCAGGGTTCAATCTGACAACTTTTGCCTACGTATTTTTTGTGATTATCCTGGCTTGGGCGTTGACTCAGTTTGCACCAAAGCTTGCAGTTGCCCTTATGACAGGTCAGCCACAGCTTTCCATGGGTGAAATGGTTGCGGCAATGGGAACTGCCATGGCGGTAGGGAATGCTGCGGTCCGTGGTGCTACAGCTGTTGCAGGTGGAGCTACTGCTCTTGCTACCCAAGGTGTTCCTGCTGCCGTGCGTGGTGCGGTGAACGCCAGCGGCTCCATGGCCGCCATGAGGGCGGCAGGACGGACGGCCATGGGAGAAGCTGCGGCCAAGGGACATACACAAGCAGGACAGCTCGGTGCAGGATTGAAGGCCATGGGAGCGGAGGCAAAGTACCGGGCTGGCCAGAAGTTCAAGAGTGCCCTCCATGGTTATGCCCACATGGGAGCTGGTGGAAAGGGTATGGGTGGCTCTGGCGGAGGCGGTGCTCCTGGCGTGAACCGCTTTGGCTTTAATGATGATGCTAAAAATGTGAAGTTTAGGAGAGAAGATAATCCTGAAGGATGGGCTGATATGAGAGAAAGAGGTCAAATTTCTATGGATTATGCTTCTCATCAAAATAAAGAAGGATATTCTTCAACAGCCAAGGAATTTATCCAGGCACAAAGTGAGGCAGCCATTGCTAGAACTCTTGGAACCGTTAAGCCTCCAAAAACTCATGCTAAAACGGCACGGCCTGCTACTAGTAACTATATTGGTAGCGACTATGAGCCACCTAAGATGCTGGCAGGACCTCCAGAGGGAGCTCCAAAGCAGTTGACAGGTCCAGGATGGGGTGATAAATTTGCAGAGCCACCAAGTGTTATTGAATTGTAAGGAGGAAACAAGACATGGAAAATAATGAAGGTAAGATTTTTGAAGTTCCCAAGTGGGAGTATACATCTATTAGTTTGCAAGGACCTGAAAGAGAACAATTATCAGAGCTTGGAAAAAAAGGATGGGAAGCATTCGGAATTGATAATGACAGAAACAATCCCTCTCGGATATTTCTCAAGCGGCAAATCGGCACGGTGCGGTTGATGGAGGTTACCAAGGAGCAAAACCCAAGCCAAACACAAGGTCGTGATGGAGGTTATAGCCGTTAGTCCGAAGAAATAATGAGTGCCACGTGGTGCTCATTGTTTGACCTTTGTAGGGGTTATGTGCTAAAATAAAAAGCGGAAATGCCAAAGCTCATTTGGTCGTCTCCACTAGTTATGCCTTAAAAGCCGTCAAAAGTGGGGTTAAGACTTTGGCGGCTTTTTTTTTACTCTTTATCTTTACCTTTAAGATAGGAAAGAGCTACGAAAACAGTGTTAATCACGGTGGCAACACAAGTTACCAATCCAATGACAAAATCAGCTGTCATTCGCAAGCCTCCTTCAATCTAGTAATCCAACTTTCGTTGGTAGAGTTCGGGAGACGCCGCCGGAAGAGCCAAACCTTCCAATAATTAAACTGTAGCAGATAATTTCATTTTAGGAAAGCGATACCTGACACACTTTCCCACAATCCTACGGGTGTTTTGCGCACCCTCCGTCATGTGGAAATGTGGACAGCTATCAGAAATGAGCGCCACGTGGCGCTAATTGTTTGACCTTTGTATGGATTATGTGCTAAAATAAAAAGCGGAAATGCCAAGCTCATTTGGTCGTCTCCACTATATTTGGCTAAAAGCCGCTTGTGGACGCAACACTAGCGGCTTATTTTTTACTCTTTGCTTTTACCTTTAAGGTAGGAAAGAGCTACGAAAACAGTGTTAATCACGGTGGCAACACAAGTTACCAATCCAATGACAAAATCAGCTGTCATTCGCAAGCCTCCTTCAATCTAGTAATCCAACTTTCGTTGGTAGAGTTCGGGAGACGCCGCCTGAAACTTAGACATTTCCAATGATGAAACTTTACCAGATAATTTTATTTTAGAAAAGCGATACCTGACACACATTACCACAGCCTTACGGGTGTTTTGAGCACCCTCCAGACTGGCAAGACTGTCTTTAGGACAACCTTGCACTGGAAATGTGGACAGCTATCAATAATGAGCGCCACGTGGCGCTAATTGTTTGACCTTTGTATGGATTATGTGCTAAAATAAAAAGCGGAAATGCCCAAGTTCATTTGGTCGTCTCCACGATACGGATTATAAGCCGTCAGAAGTGGTAGAGAAACTCTGGCGGCTTTATTTTTTACTCTTTATCTTTACCTTTAAGGTAGGAAAGAGCTACGAAAACAGTGTTAATCACGGTGGTGATACAAGTCACCAATCCAATGACAAAATCTGCTGTCATTCGCAAGCCTCCTTCAATCTAGTAATCCAACTTTCGTTGGTAGAGTTCGGGAGACGCCGCCTGAAACTTAGGCATTTCCAATAATTAAACTGTAGCAGATAATTTCATTTTAGAAAAGCGATACCTGACACACTTTCCCACAATCCTACGGGTGTTTTAAGCACCCTCCGTCATGACAAGACCGTCTTTAGGCCAGCCTTGTGCTGGAAAAATGTCGATGGATTATGCTTCTCATCAAAATAAAGAAGGATATTCTTCAACAGCCAAGGAATTTATCCAGGCACAAAGTGAGGCAGCCATTGCTAGAACTCTTGGAACCGTTAAGCCTCCAAAAACTCATGCTAAAACGGCACGGCCTGCTACTAGTAACTATATTGGTAGCGACTATGAGCCACCTAAGATGCTGGCAGGACCTCCAGAGGGAGCTCCAAAGCAGTTGACAGGTCCAGGATGGGGTGATAAATTTGCAGAGCCACCAAGTGTTATTGAATTGTAAGGAGGAAACAAGACATGGAAAATAATGAAGGTAAGATTTTTGAGATTCCCAAGTGGGAGTATAAGAAAATTAGACTTTATAATGACGATAGCTATAAAGAGTTGTCAGAGTTAGGGAAAAAGGGGTGGGATTCTGTTGGTGTTCTCAATGGTGTCTCTACATCACCAGATTTACTCCTCAAACGCCAAATAGGTACAGTGCGGCTTATGGAGGTTCCCAAGGAGCAAAGCCCAAGCCAAACACAAGGTCGTGATGGAGGCTATACCCGTTAGTCCGAAGAAATAATGAGTGCCACGTGGTGCTCATTATTTGACCTTTGTAGGGGTTATGTGCTAAAATAAAAAGCGGAAATGCCAAAGCTCATTTGGTCGTCTCCACATGTTAGCGATAAAGTCGCCAGGGGTGGTTGAGAACTCTGGCGGCTGTTTTTTACTCAATTACATTTTAAGGTAAGAGAGCAAGCTAAGAATTAAAAGTGCCAAACTAATGGCTAACGAAATGATTTCGTACTTCGTCATCTTAGAGCCTCCCTAATCAATTATTTCCAGCAGAACTGGATTTGAGTTTGGGAGACGCCGCCTGAAACTTAGGCATTTCCAATAATTAAACTGTAGCAGATAATTTCATTTTAGAAAAGCGATACCTGACACACATTACCACAGCCTTACGGGTGTTTTGAG
>JAEDCN010000056.1 GCA_016294105.1 Treponema sp. | reverse complement strand
CTCCTTCTGTTGCACAAGTAATTGTTACTTCTGTTCCGCTGTTAACTGCACCTGATTCAACGCTGAATGCTGGGGTTGCTACTGTTTCCTTAACAGGATCATCAATGCTGCCGTTAGAACAACCAATCATTCCCAATGCAAGAACTGCAGCAAGTGCAACTACTGCGACTTTTTTCAAAATACTTTTCATCGTATTTCTCCTAAAAAATATTTTTATCGATGTGTCACCTATTCGCAGTGGGGAAAAAGAATTCTCCATTCCGCTTTGCTTTAGTCAAAATGACAAACTTTAAACAAAAAAAAGCACAGTCCTCCGCCGGTAAAAGCAGAAACCTGTGCCTTTTAAAATTTTCAACTATTGTATATTTGTTGTCTGTATATTCTTCGCCTAGAGAACTGCGAACTGAGGCTACTCTTTTCCGATTTTTGTGTCAATAACATACTTCCGTTTATTGTAACTCAAATTCCGTGTAAGTGCAAATGTACGATATGATTTTTTGGAAGTGCATGATTTCACTAATTCGTAAGGGATTTTGTCCCTTATAAGAAAGAGGTAAATTACTTGGATGAGAGGAAACTGGAAGTTATGAAGATGGTTGTTAATGGCGAAAAGCTTGAGGCAGAACCTTATATCAGAACGACACATCCGACTCAGACAAGATCAAAATATTTCGGTGAAGAACTTCAATGCAGTTCAATCCCACAGTTTAAGCTGATATCAAGACTGAATCCGTCTATTACAGAAGGATTCAGAAAAGACAACAAAGGATTTGTATACAATAAAGATACAAAGTCCAGGACTTTCAGTGTAACTTTAAAATGTGATGAGCATAAGCAACAGCAGGAATTTCAGGAGACAGAAGAATTCAAGCAGCTTTCAAAAGAGCGCTATAAGATTGAGGCAAAGAACAGTGAACTCAAAAACGTACTGGGTTACGATGTTTCAATGGGTAATTGTCTTTATGCAACAAAAATACAGGGAGCCTGCACAATCTTTGCAGCTAATATAAAACGAATTATTACAATTCTTGATGAAAAATAAGGAAATGAAAGACAAATAATCTGCTCTTTAAAAGAGCAAAAGCCAGATTTATGAGATTTTTTCTCAAAAATCTGGCTTTTTATTTCAGGCCTTAAAATTGGAGACCTTTTTCAGTGGCCTCTGTTTTTTGCATTCGCTTTCATAAAAATCTTATCGCCGGTGTTCAGCGTAAGACCATATGCTTTATTAATATCACCGCCGGAAAGCCTGTCGGTTTGTGTGATGGCAACTGAAGTACCAAAAAGATCGACAAGCGCTCCAGCCAGTGAATTGTAATTCGGAATTGTTTTCAAATTGTTCATATTACAACAATTTTACAAAACCTTTATCTCCTCTGCAAGTTCTGCAAACGGGCCCGGAATAACGTGAGTGCCACGGTGGTTTCCGAAGAAGTCCTCATTGAAAATGATGTCGCTGCCGTCGCGGTTTTCAAAACGCTGTTCAGGTTCAAAGGCAGAGCCGAGCACTTTAGTGGTGATTACGCCTGTTGTGTAGTCACCAAGCAGTTCTTTCAGATTGCTTGCCAACTTGCCAGCCTTAAGGCTGATTTTTGCCTTGTTTTTTCCAGCCACTACAAGCTTGTCTTTTTCATGCTTGCAGACTGTGGCGCCGTTCAGGTAAACATTTCCACCAAGCCAGACCGGCAGATGACCAAAGTGATATTCAGCCAATGGCCCCATATCAGGCTCTCTGTCCATCATAAAGTTTTTAATCCAGTCTTCGTAAGTAGGAAAGATGTCGAATGGGGCAGTTCCTACAACCTCGTAGTCGGCTGCCGCAGCAGTCTTTTCTTTATCCTTTACATCAAAGGTCTGAACAAAGATATTATTGTAGATTCTGTCGTCTCCGTGGAGAATTGTCATAAAGCCCGCAACCTCTGTGCGGTGACGGATATGATAAGGAGTATAGCGTGGCTCTCTCTGACTGTTTACAATGCTGTCTACTCCAGAATTGATGAGACTGAAAGAACCCTGAATAAGGTTGTGAACAACGGCAATACCTTCGCTTGGAATTGTGATGGAAACCTTTGAAAGCAGGAGATTGTTGTCGATTGTTGTAGGTCCGTGGCCAACTTCAATAAAGACGTCTGTGCTGAACATGGCGCCCTTGGCTGCCTCGCGGCCTTCAGGTCTCTGATTATTGTACATAAGATTCTGAGTGATGCGGGCTCCCTGGGCTTCCCAGTCCAGCCATACACCCATAATGCAGTCGTGAATGTGGTTACGGCGGATTAGGACATCGATTGCCGCGTGCAGCTTGATTCCCGCAGTTTCTGCACCGCCCAGCTGTTGAGAATTACAGATGTGGTGAATGTGGCAGTCTTCAATTGTTGAGAAAACACCGCCCATACGGCCTACAATACCTGTCTGCTCGCAGTGGTGAACGTGGCAGCGGCGCACAATGTGTGAGCCGATATTCTCTTTTGTCCAGCCGTGATACTGGCCGCGGCAAACTGCATCTCGTTCCATCTGGGTAGGGCTCTTGAGGTGCTTTGTGTAAAAGTACATGTCGTTTTCTTCGTCGCGGTATTTACCGAGAGAGATTCCGCAGCAGCGGCTGTTGCATACTTCCAGGTCTTCGAAAATCCAGCCCTTACTCCAGTGCGGGCCGATAAGTCCGTCCTGGTAGGCTGCAGGCGGCGCCCAGGTTGTAGCGCCGTTACAGATTTTAAAGCCGCTTACGGTGATGTAGTTGAGTCCGTTCTGGTCCGGCATAAAGCAGTTGCGGCGAACAAGGATTTCAACATTTTCCTTGTTAGGGTCCAGCCCCTTAAAGTTGCAGTAGAAAACTGTGTAGCGGCCGTGTTTAATTTCCTTGGCCTGGGCGTTTACGATATATTCGGACGAGCTCACGGTGCAGCTTCCGTCATCATTATACTGGAGGGCAGGGGCATCTCCTTCCTGCTCGCAGAACCATTTGTATTCCGATTCTTTCTGATTCCAGGCGCAGGGGTCTGCCTTGCCTTCAAGACACTCGTCCAGGCTTGCTGTTTCATACATCATTCTGTCGTTCAAAACAACGCAGCCTGTGTGACGTACGGTTGGTGCGAAATACCAGTCACCGCAAACATAGCTTGTATATGGATTGTAGCCGCCGAAAATGCCGTTATCTACCTTTGCAGTCCAGACATCTCCCTTGAACTTTTTCCAGCCCTTAAGGGCTTCTGACCCTGTGATTACGGCTCCCAGAGGTTTTTCTGATTTATAAGTGATCCTCTGGTTCGGCTCATCGCCACAGCCGCCGGCCTTTGGAATTACCTGTTCGCGGTAGATGCCCGGTGCAACAAGAACTTCGTCGCCCGCCCTGGCAATGCTTGCTGCCTGATTGATTGTCTTAAAAGGGGAAGCCTTGCTTCCGTTTCCGTTTTTTTTTGCTTTTGCGTTTACATAATAAATCATACGTGACTCCTGATTTAATTATAAAGCAGAAGTCAAAAAAAGATTGAAATTTTATCTATGAGAACTGAATAAAAAAAAAGAGGGAGGAGCCCCTCCCTCGCTACAACCGCCTTCGGCGTTTTCCGCTACCCACCCAACGGGGGCTCCGCCCCCGTAACGCCCAACATCATCAACTTAAGGAACCTACTATTTAAAAATTCTAAAATATAT
>JAEDCN010000012.1 GCA_016294105.1 Treponema sp. | reverse complement strand
GAAGGAGGCAAACAGGAAGTTTGCCGACAACGGGGCAAGTCTCTTCGCCGGTAAATCTAAGGAGTTGCAAAAGCAACTCCTTTTTTTTTTCAAAAAGTTTATAGTAACATTTCCTCTCGGTGGTAGCTTATTTTCCTATTGACTTAGTAGGAAAAGAAAAGTACAATCACTTCCAGCAAACATACTGACAGGAGGCCATCATGGCAAAGATTTACACATCTGCAGATCAGCTTATTGGGAGAACTCCCCTGCTGGAACTTACACGACTCCAAAAGCAACTGGGGCTGGAAGCTCGCATTCTTGCAAAGCTGGAGCTTTTTAATCCAGCAGGCTCTGTGAAAGACCGAATTGGTAAGGCCATGATTGATGCGGCAGAAGCAGAAGGAACATTGAAGCCTGGGGCCACCATTATTGAGCCAACCTCTGGCAACACAGGCATTGGACTGGCCGCTGTGGCTGCAGCCCGTGGCTACAAGCTGATTCTGGTTATGCCAGAAACCATGTCTGTGGAACGACGGCTTTTGGCACAGGCCTACGGTGCCCAGCTGGAGCTTACCGAAGGAACCAAGGGCATGAAGGGTGCCATTGAGCGAGCAAAGGAGCTATCAGAACAAATCCCTAATAGCTTTATTCCCGGTCAGTTTGACAATCCTGCAAATCCCCAGGTTCACCGTGAAACTACAGGCCCAGAAATCTTCCAAGACACCGATGGAGCTGTTGATTTCTTTGTGGCAGGAGTGGGAACTGGCGGAACCATTACTGGTGTAGGCCAGTACCTGAAGGAAAAGGTTCCAGGAGTACAGGTAGTGGCAGTGGAGCCCGCTGACTCACCAGTGCTTTCCAAAGGAGTGGCAGGAGCCCACAAAATCCAAGGTATTGGAGCAGGCTTTGTTCCTCAGGTGCTGGATACAAAGGTCTACGACGAAATCCTTACAGTGACCAACGAAGACGCCTTTGAAACAGGTCGCTTGTTGGGCAAGAACGAGGGCGTGTTGGTGGGTATTTCCTCTGGTGCAGCTCTGTGGGCAGCAATCCAAGTGGCCCGCCGTCCAGAAAACAAGGGGAAGACCATTGTAGTGCTACTGCCTGACACAGGAGAGCGATATCTTTCCACTCCCCTGTTTACAGAATAGCTCAAGAAATCGCTCGTTCTAAAAGCACATTCCCATGCCCCCCTCGTTGCGGCGGAACTGAACCGCTTCTTCCATGGCTTCTACTCCAATTACTGGGGTGGAGGCCATGTCTGCAATGGTGCGGGCAATCTTGAGACAGCTAGCTACAGCCCGAGGAGAAAAACCCTCCTGCTGAACTGCCCGTCCAAGCACCTGCTGGGCGGCGGCGGTATACTGGCAGATTTCAGTGATTTCCTCTGGCAAAAGCTGGGCGTTAGGCTTTCCCTGCCTTTGACGCTGGATTGCCACCGCCTGCTTGATAGCTGGTCGCAATTCCGCCGTAGTCTTGTATTCGGTATTTCCTTCCTCCGGCACAAACACCGGAACACGAATATCCATTCTATCCAGCAAGGGAGCGGAGAATTTTCGCCAGAACTGCTCCACGGACTTAATGCTACACAGACACATCTTTCCTGGCACCCCAAAGTTCCCGCAAGGACAGGGATTGGTAGCCATCAAAAGCTGGAACCGACAGGGATAGCAGGTGCTTCGGCCAGCCCGAGTCAAGGTGACTTGCCCGGTTTCCAAGGGCACTCGCAGGGCCTGCAAGACGGAGGTTTTGAACTCAGAGGCTTCATCAAGGAAAAGCACCCCGTTATGGGCAAGAGAAATCTCTCCTGGCCTGCAGTGATAGCCCCCACCTACCATGCCCTCCAAGCTGGCACTTTGATGGGGCATACGGAAGGGAGGATCCCGCACCAGGGACTGATTCTGGGGTAAAAGACCAGTCAAGCTGTAAATCCGAGTCACTGGCTGAGCTTCTTCCCAGGTAAGCAGGGGCAAAAGGCCAGGGATTTTTTGCAGGGCAAGGGTTTTTCCACAGCCAGGGGGACCAAAGGCCAAAAGATTGTGACCACCAGCGGCAGCAATTTGCAGGCCCCGCACCAACTGAGGCTGACCACGCACATCAGCCAGTTCATACTCCGGAGTCATATCAAGAAACTCTACCTCATCCTGCCGCCGAGATTCCACCACACAGGTGGTCTCCTTTTCCCAAGCAGCATAAGATAAAAGACCTGCAAAGGCCTGCTTTAAATCAGTGGCGGCAAACACCTTCATGCCAGATACAGAGCGAGCCTCCTGGGCATTGTCAGCGGGCACGATGCAACAGCTAATCCCCTGCTGTCGAGCAGTAGCGGCGGCGGCATTTACTCCACGTACAGCCCGTATTCTGCCAGAAAGCTCCAGCTCCCCCATAATCAGGCAGCGACCCTCTGGTACAGAGCCTGCTTCCGCCGCCGCCGCCAGCACCGCCAAGGCAATGGCTAGGTCAAAGCCCGCCCCTTCCTTCTTCAAGTCTGCGGGAGAAAGACTGATGATGATCCGCTCTGGAGGAAACTGAAAGCCTGAGTTCAGCAAGGCGGACCGCATCCGCTCCCGAGACTCCCGCACCGCTCCGTCTGCCAAGCCCACCATATCCACACCGGGAATGCCTCGGCGCAAGTCCACCTCAACAGTAACAATAGCACCCTCATAGCCAAAAGGGGAAAAACTGAAAATCTGCATTATCTTGTCCTTGAAAAAAATTAGAAGGAATGCTTGGCAAGGAAAAAGGAGGATTTTAGTCACCAAAGGGGGAAAGTTTTCGGGACTTTTGAACCAAGCATCCTTCTATATTTATTATTAGTGTGAACTTTAAAAAAAATGCATTTTTTCAAAAAAAAAATTTAAAAATCATGGATATTTTTTTTCTAATTACTATAATGATGTTCAAATCTATCAAATTTTTAATTTTAGGAGACATACATCATGGAAGAAACAACCAATATGCCAGAGCAGTCCGAATTGCAACCAACCATTTCAGAGCAATTGGAATTGCAACCAAGCATTTTAGAGCAATTCCGAGATAAAGTTGTGCTGAAGGTATCAAAGATCATCAATGTGGAGCAGCATCCCGGTGGAACCATGCTCTACATCCTGACCTTGGATTGTGGCGATGAGGAGCCTCGGCAGATTGTCAGCTCCATCGTGCCCTTTTACAAGCCAGAGGAATTACAGGACAAGCACATTGTGTTGGTGTACAACCTGAAGCCCGCCAATTTCCGTGGAGTTCGTAGCAATGGTATGTTGCTGGCAGCATCAGAGGCAGCTGACGAAGAGCATGAAACCTGCGAGGTGCTTTTTGCCCCAGACTTTGCCGTGGGAACACAGCTGGAGCCAGAGGGATTGGAGCCACCCCAGGAAAAATTGTGCTACGTAAAGCCTGACAAATTCTTTTCCTTCCCCTTGGTTACAAAGGACGGCTTTGTGGAGCTGGAAGGAAAGAAAATCGGTGCTGAGGGCAAGTTCCTCACTGCATCAGTGTACAAGAACGGCGTGGTAGGCTAATTCCAAGCCACCATGACAATTCCTGCCCTTTCTGCTATACTCTTGAGTCATGAACGTGCTTTCTATCAAGGATTTAGGCAAGATTGGGCGGGATGAGCCCCTTTTTTCAGGCGTAACCTTTGGCCTCAATAGCGGGGAAAAGGCCGCCCTCATTGGACGAAATGGCTGCGGAAAAAGTACTCTGCTAGCCTGTATTGCAGGCACCCTTACCAGCGAGGAAGGTTCCATCGTTACCGCCAAGGAATGTGGCATATCCTTCCTTCCACAAAATCCCGCCTACAATCCCCTGGATACCATCCGAGATCACATCTTTAAATCAGAAAGCAGCAAGCTAAAGGTTATCCAGCAATACGAGGAAGTGTGCCAAAAGCTTTCTGCCTCAGACAAGTTAGATTCCAAAGCTTCTGCCCAGCTGCAAGATCAGCTGGATCAACTTTCAGAGGAAATGACCCAGCGAGACCTGTGGAACTACGAATCACAAATCAAACAAATTCTTACCACATTGGGAATTACTGACTTAACACCCACCATGGGAAGCCTTTCTGGCGGCATGGCCAAGAAGGTGGCTCTGGCACAAGTGCTTATTGATGACACTGGATTGTTGCTTTTGGACGAGCCCACCAACCAGCTGGACGTGCAGTCCATCGCTTGGCTGGAAGAATATCTGCGAACCACAGAGCGAGCCGTGTTGATGGTAACCCACGACCGCTACTTTCTAGACAATGTGTGTTCCTCCATCTACGAGCTGGCTCGAAAGCGAATCAAGCTCTACACGGGAAACTATTCCCAATATCTGGAAAAAAAGGCCACAGAGGCGGAGATAGAAGCCAACACAGAAAAGCGCATTGAATCGGTACTGCGGACAGAGCGGGAATGGCTTTTGCGGGGCCCCCAGGCACGAGGCACCAAGGCACGGGCACGGGTGGATGCTATTCATCGCATGATTAACCGAGAAAAATTTGCTGCTGACAAGGGCTTTACCTTTGAAGTAGCTGGTCGCAGACTTGGTGGCACCATTTTGGAGCTAGAAAATGTTTCCAAAAACTGGCCCCGTCCTGATGGCAGCAAACAAAATATTCTCAAGGACTTTTCCTATATCTTCCGTAAGGGAGAACGACTGGGAATTTTTGGAGGAAACGGTACTGGCAAGTCCACCCTGTTGAACCTCCTTACCGGCAGCCTTGAGCCAGATAGTGGCACCATCAAAACTGGCGTAAACACGGTCTTTGGCTACTACCAGCAGAATCCCCAGATGGAAATGGCAAAGGAAGGCTGCCACGTTCCCACGGTATTGGAATACATTCAAGAAGCTGCTGAGGTTATCACCTTAAACAACGGCAAAACCCTTTCTGCCACCCGCCTGTTGGAGCAATTTGGCTTTGAGGGGCGCATGCAATATTCTGCAGTCACAAACCTGTCTGGTGGCGAAATGAAGCGGCTGTATCTAGTGCGGCTTTTAATGGGAAATCCCAACTTTTTGGTGCTAGACGAGCCCACCAACGACTTTGACATTTTTACCCTGTCCATTTTGGAATCCTTTTTGGAAGGCTATGGCGGTTGTCTTGTGGTGGTAAGTCACGACCGCTGCTTTATGGACAAGACGGTGGACACCATGCTGATTCTTGACGGCTCTGGCATGGTATCTGGCTTTGTGGGAACCTGTAGCGAATACCTTGATTTTTTGAAGCAGGAAGAAAAGAAGCAGCTTTCCAAGGAGGCTTCTTCCAAAGAAAGCCCTGCAAAAGCAAAATCCACCTCAGAAGTGCAAGCCTCAACCGAAGCACAAGCCTCCAAGGAAGACACATCTACTGCGAAAGCTCCTGCTTCCGCCACCACAGTACGCCGCCGCACCTACAAGGAGCAACAGGAGTACCAGTCTTTAGAAGAGCAGATTATGGAAGCAGAGGAGCGAAAGGAAGAGCTAGAAACCCTGCTTTCTGGCGGCGAAACGGATTTCAGCAAGCTCGGTGACCTCACGGAGGAATACAATGCCCTTACGGCAAAGCTAGAAGCCTCCTACCTGCGCTGGGAGGAGCTAGCAGAGCTGAAAGACTACTAGCTTTTAAACTCTATCTTCCGTCTCACCGCTTCAAAAGCCTAGCCTTCACACAGCCACTCCACAGGATTTGCCTCGTGTTCTATGGGCAGAACGCAGACAGAGCCCTCCACAAAAATTTCTGCTCCCCCAGAGGCAATCACCTGCTCCACCTCCTTTCTGTTTCCCATGAAAAACACAATATCGTTGTTTTCCAGCACAGTTGCCCCTCGTGGAGACACCAACTTTCCACCCCGCACAATGGAAGAAATTACCATGGAGTGAGGAAGCTTTAAATCCATAAGACGCTTTCCCACCAAGGGACTTTCCTCATGAATCAAGGTGTCCACCACGTCAATGTCTGTGTGGTCCAGAGCAAAAAGTTCCAGTGAATAGGGAGAATGGATTTGGGGAGGAATGGCCAACTTGAGTTTCTTTGCCAAAAATGACAGGGTACTTCCCTGCAAAAGGCAAGAAAGGGCTACCACAAAGAAAACAATGTTAAAAATCATGCCGTCCTCATCAAGTCCCTGGGCCGCAGGATAGGTGGCGAGGATAATGGGAACAGCCCCTTTCAGCCCACCCCAGGAAATGAACAATCTATCCTTGTTGGAAAAGCGGAAGGGCAAGGTGCTAAGCCACACCGTCAAAGGACGAGCCACAAAGATTAAGACTGCGGCCAAAATCAAGCCAGAGCTCCACACTGTCACCATGGATTTGGGGAACACCAGCAACCCAAGCATCAAGAACACCACCATGTTGGCAAAGGTAGAAATCCCTGAGATAAAGTGGGAAAGCCCTCGCTTGAACACAAACTTTCCGTTACCCATCCAGAATCCTGCAAAGAACACCGCAATGGTTCCGTTGGCCTTAATCACGTCAGCCACACCAAAGATGGAAAGCACGGTTCCCACGTACAGCACATAGTACATGGACTGGTTGGCACTGCGGAATCGATTGAAAAGCCATAGTGCTACTCGGCTCAGCACAGCAGCCACAAGAATGCCACCGCCAAACTGCCACAATAGCTGCAGCACCAAAAGGCCAAATTCAGCGGGAGCAGGCATTCCTCCCTGGAGCACCATGTTCACCATAAAGGTGGTGAGCAAGATGGCCATGGGATCGTTGGCGGCAGATTCAATTTCCAAGGTAGAGGAAACCCGCTCCTTTACAGGGCATTCCCGCATAATGTTCATAACGGCAGCTGCATCGGTGGAAGAAATGATGGCACCAATCAGCAGGGAATACAAAAGGTCAAGCTTTAGCAAAAGGTGAAGGAGAAATCCCAGGGCAATGGCGGTAACAGCTACACCAGCAGTGGCCAGGGTAATGGAAGGACCAGCGTATTTTTTCAGGCTCTCCTTTTTTGTATTAAAGCCACTGTCAAACAAGATAAACAGTAAGGCGATGTTGGCCACATCCCGGGTCAGTCCATAATCATCAAGTTGAATGAGATTCAAACCATCTGTTCCCGCAGCCATTCCGATAAGCAAAAACACCAGCAGCACGGGAACACCAAACTTATTGCTAAGCTTGGAGGCAAAGGTTCCTGCCACAATCAGCAGGCCAAAAATCAAAATCAAGGTGGTGGACATGACAACTCCTAGTAATTAAGTATGAAATAAGTATACAATTTTTTCCCATTTCACACAGTATTTTCAGAGTTATATCTCGCGAATAGTAACGTTTTTTACCAAATTTTAACTTTTCTTACAGTTCCAAAGCTCATTATGCATCAGTATCCATGGTATGGGCAAGCTCCTGAACTGCATCAAAATCTATGTTTTCCACCGCTATGGCCACCTGTTCCAACAAATCTTTGGGCAGGGGAAGTTGTTCCATTTTTTCCACCAAGCTATCAAGGGCTGGTAAATCGTACGCTTCACAGGCAGCACGTAATTCTGTTGCTAGTTTTTTCATACTTTCTGCATCTAGCCATTCAGTGCAAACTTGAGCTGGAACTTTCTCCTTTCCAAAGTGAAGAAGAGATTCCAGCAGTGGGCCTAAATTTCTATCTTTTCTACATAAACAGCAGCAGACTCAAAGCCATAACCACCATACCAGAAATCAATCCATAGATGGAAAGGTGGGCCTCACCGTATTCACGGGCAGAAGGTAAAAGTTCGTCCAAGGAAATGAATACCATGATTCCTGCCACCATGGCAAACACCACGCCAAAGGTCAGGTCGTTGATAAAATTGCGCAAGATGGTAAAGCCCACCAAGGCTCCTAGTGGCTCGCTTAATCCAGACAAAAATGAATATACAAAGGCCTTTTTCTTGCTGCCGGTGGAAAAGAACACGGGCACCGACACCGCCACTCCCTCTGGAATATTGTGGATTGCAATAGCCATGGCAATGGGAATAGCTAGAGAAGGCTGCTGCATACCGGAAATAAAGGTAGCCAAGCCTTCTGGAAAGTTGTGAATGGTAATAGCCAAGGCGGTAAAAAGACCTGTACGCAAAAGTTTTGACTTTGGATCATGTGATGGTACAGGACAAACCTCGTTGCCATTTTCATCGATGTAACATTCCACCTTTTTGATTTCGTGGGGATTTTCCTTTTCTGGAATAAATTTGTCGATGAGGGCAATCACCAACATTCCACCAAAGAAACCAGCTACAGTAAGCCAATTTCCACCCTTTTCTCCAAGCACTGTAATCAAAGACTCCTTTGCCTCCACGAAGATTTCTATCATGGAAACGTAAATCATCACCCCAGCAGAAAAACCCAGGGAAACAGCAAGAAACTTTGTGTTTGTTCGCTTTGTCAGCAATGCCAGCAAGCTTCCCACACCAGTGGCAAGACCTGCAAAAAGGGTTAGTAAAAAGGCAAAAAGTACAGAACTCATAACTTATGCATACTAGTAATTTTTAGCAAAAACATCTACCCCTCAGCCTGCCCTCTAGCGCAGAGGACACAGCCCATTGGGACGAAGCTTTTTATACAAGACTTTGATTACCCCAGCAAGTTCACAAGACAGTTCTTCTGGAATCTCATCCCCTGAACTCCATCTTTTGGGAGACCGATTGTACAGCCACATAGCCATAGCCTCTGCTAGGGAACGGCTTGTTCCAGCAGGAAATTTTCCGTACAAAAGCTCACCCATGTAGCTCCACGTAAGCTGTAGGCCACCCTTGCCAGATACCACCAAAGGCCTGCCTCCCAGCCAACAGTACGCCTTCCAGTTCCTGCAAAACTTATCGTAATCACGGTAAGAGCTATCTCGCTGTAACTCGTAGTTGGCAATGGCCTTTTCCACCAAATCTGGTGCCACCGAGGGGCGGGGCATGGCAAAGGGAAACCACTTGCCCACAGGAATTTCCAAGTCCTCACCATGCATCCAGGCAGCAAGAGCCTGGTTCAAGGGATTTCCGTATCGGCTACTTTTTTCTTCTCCAGCAAAACGCAGATCATTAGAAGCAAAAATACTTTCCTCCCCCTCATCCAGTCCCAGGGGCTTCAACTCAGGATACAAGCCTGACTTCCATTCCTGAAAGGCACGAGAATGGCGGGTCAACACAAACTTATGCCAAAAGGCACTGTCCAAGAGCCCAGAAGCAAAAAGCTGACGGAGGGTTTCCATGGAATCAATGAGCATTTGAGGCGTTTCCTGCCAGTAGCCGTAAATCATGTAGGCGTGGGTCAAAATTCCTGCTTCTTTAAAAGCGGCACAGGCGGACACAATGCTTTGTAAATCTGTTCCCTTTTTTACCGCATCAAGGCCAGTACCGCAGGCAATTTCTATGCCCCCAGAAACAGCCCGTAAGCCTCCATGAGACAGTACATCTGCCAAATCCCTCGTAAACACCTTTTCGTAGCGGATATTTCCCCAAAAAACTAGTGGCTTGCAGGCTTTCAGGTTTTCCAAGGCAAAATCCCGCAAGGCAGCAGGTGGAGCAGCTTCATCTACTAAATGAACCCCACACACTCCCGAATCATGGGTCTGAGCCGCAAGCTTTTTGTACAGCTCTTTTATTGCCACTTTTTTGTAGGAGCACACATAGTCAAGGCTGGTGTCGCAAAAGGCACATTGATGCCAGTAGCAGCCATGGGCAAGATAGGCTTTAAGCCAAGCCCCATCAGACCACAATCGGTGCATGGGATTGGTGCTATCTGCCAAACGGGGATATTTTGAAAAATCTATATCACTGTAGTCCGGGGCAAGGCTGGTGGTAAACTCGTCCTCCACCGCCACCACCTCAGGCTTCGGGACTGTTCCTTGGTCAACAGCAATATCCCCACCAAAAAACTTCATCTTATAAACCGAATGATTTTTTATTTCAGTAGGGAATCCACCAGCACCATCCAGCTCCATCAAATGACGAAAAAAATCCCAGTAGGAGCCGTAGCCTCGGTCATAGCTCAAGGCATCAAGATAGCCAGCCAGAGCAGGTTCTCGTACCTGACGCAATTCAGTGTTCACGTAGCCGCCACCGAGAGCCACAAAAACCTTGTTCCCCAAGGCCTCCTTAAATTTTTTACAGGTAAAAAGGGCGGCAGCCAGGGTTCCAGGGAAAGGACAGCTGACACACAGTAAAAGTCGCTGATTTTCTTCCAGCCTGCCATATTTCTGCAACAACCGATTCACGATAGGGCCGTAAAAATCCTGCAAAACGGGAGCAGCCAAGCCCTCCTCCACTGCCTGAAATCCCTTGTGGCTTGTAGCCAACGATTCTCCGTAACGAACCAGTTCAAAAGATGGATCAAAAAAAGCTCCAATAAAATCAGCTAAATCAGCCAAGGCTAAGGAAGCTAAAATCACAGCATCATCCACCGAGGGCAGTGCATCCAAGCCAGCCAAAAAATTTTCCATTCGCTGACCACGAGGAACAGCAGGAGACACCACAAATTCATGACACAATTCCCGCTGACATCCTTGTAAAATGGCCACAATGGAATCAATCCAGTGAATCCAACTGTCCTGCTGACTCAAATACCGCCGCACGTTAAAGACCTCGTTGTGACCACCAGATTTTTCCCATTGTTCAGCTTGCTGCAAGGCTCTTTTTTCTGTTACAGAAAAGATATGCCGCAGACCTTCCTTGGAAAAAACTGTATGAAACAAAAGATTACAGCCATCAATCCAGCGAATTTCACCAAGATTCCACTGAGGATTTTGAGCCTGTAATTCAGAAAAAAAAGATTTAAGATAGGCTCCCCCAGGATAGGGAGTATTCAATTGCACGAGAGGAGGCTGAATTATAAGCACATTGGTGGAAACTGTCATTTTCACAGTATACCTATTTTCTCAACATAATCAAATATATGTTGCTTTTGTATGTTTTTAAATGGTATAATAATACAGTTCTTTACAGGAAAATATGCATGAGAAAATCTACTAGCTTAAGTGTTACACTTGTTATTACGAGTATCGTAATTTCTATCGTTATTGCCTACAGTGTAGGTGCCTTTGCCATCGTTGAACTGAACGTTGCCCATGAAGAAGCCAACGAAAATTACAAAATAGCCATGTATGATGGGTATCGTACAGAAATCAAATCCCAGGTACAAGCCGCATTAGCTGTTTTACAGGGACTTTATGATCAAGAAATACAAGGTTTTATTACAACAGAAGAAGCTCAATATCAAGGAAAAGAAATCATCCGTAGCATGCGATACCGAGATGACCATTCAGGTTACTTCTGGATTGACGACAAAGATTATATTCTAATAATGCATCCTGTCCTCACCTACAATGAGGGAAAAAACCGTTTTGATCTTCAAGACCAAAATGGAGTGATGATTATCCAGTCCATTCTGGAAAAATGCCTCGGACCAGAACGCAGTGGTTTTAATTCCTTTTATTTTACTAAAGCCGATGGTGTAACCGTTGCTCCCAAATTAGCCTATTCTGCCTACTTTGAGCCTTGGGGATGGGCAATTTCTACAGGAAACTATATAGACGACATGGACAAACAGATTATGATAGCAGAAAGGGTTAGCCAAGAAGAAATTTCTAGCCTCATTTTTTCTATGATCTCGGGAGCAACAATTCTTCTTATCATTTCAGCTATTATTGTCAGTATTATTATCATAAAGCTTGCAGTAAAACCACTGCGTATTCTCGATCATAGTATTCTTGATCTTGCAGAAGGAAGTGCCGACCTTACAAAACGTCTTGATTTCCATTCATTTAAGGAAATGAATTCCATTACAGCAGGATTTAACAAGTTTACAGAAAAGGTTCACCGAACTGTAGAGAAAATCAAGAATTCAAAGATCCATTTGGAGTCTGTTGGACATCAGCTGAATAACAGTACATTTGAAATGGTAGATTCCATCAGCCAAATCACAGCCTACGTAACAAAGGTTAGAAACGAAATGGGTAAACAGGCTGGAAGCGTAGCCGAAACAGCTGGTACGGTCAATGAAATTACCTCCAATATCCAGTCCTTGGAACGAATGATTCAGTCCCAAGCTACCGAAGTTACCCAAGCCTCCGCCGCTGTAGAAGAAATGCTGGCCAGTATTAACTCTGTAACAAATTCCATGTACAAGATGATGGAAGTGTTCAGCGAGCTATCCCATGAAGTGCAAGTTGGAACGGAAAAGCAGGAAGATGTAAACCAGCGTATCAAAGAAATTGAGCTTCAGTCAAAGATGCTTCACGAGGCTAACGTGGTAATTGCATCCATTGCAGAGCAAACGAACATGCTGGCCATGAATGCAGCCATTGAAGCAGCCCATGCAGGCGATGCGGGACGGGGATTCAGTGTTGTTGCCGATGAAATCAGAAAGCTTTCAGAAACATCTTCCGAGCAGTCCAGAAATATTGGAACGCAGCTGACAAAGATTCATTCAGCCATTGAAGAAATGGTTTCCGTTTCCGAGGAATCAAACAGAGTATTTGGTTCTGTTTCTCAGAAAATTCAAGATACCAATTCTTTAGTAGTGCAGATTCAAGGTGCTATGGATGAGCAGTCTAGCGGTTCCCAGCAAATCGCTACTGCCCTCCACACCATGAATAACAGTACCTTGGAGGTTCGTACTGCCTCTGCAGAAATGTCTGAAGAAAACAAATTGATTCTACAGGAAATCCAAAAGCTTCAGGCTGCAGCAGAGCAAATGGATGAAAACATGAATTACATGAACAATGAGTCACAAAAAATATTTGAAAAGGCCAAGAGTCTTTCAGATATTAACGAGCGGATGGAAGCCACAATTCATGACATATCCGTTCGTATCGAACAATTCAAGGTATAAAGCATAAGACAAAAAAAAGCATCCTGAATGCCCTCGCATTTAGGATGCTTTTTTTGTATCTACTGTATAATTTTATGAAACAGAAACAATTAGAATGTCATCTGTTCTGTAACATTCATATCTACAGCAGCATCTCGTGCCTCTTGGGGAACAGGATACACACCAGCAGGCTCGACATCTTTATACACTAATGTCATAAAACCTGACATATCCAATTTTGCCAATGCTTCTGAAGGAACTTCCGTTCCAGCAATTTCAGTAGCGTTCTCCAAAAACTGTCCCAAGAACTGCTCTATATCTATACTACATCCATACAAGGACAAGTCACTCTGTCTTAAATAAGTGGGGATAGTGAAACCAGCAAACAAAAAATCAAGCTCTTCCACAGAAAGCTCTTCTGAGTTAAACGCATCTTCCAGAGCTTGAACCTCAGCATCACTCATTACAGTCTTAGAAACTTCCAGCATTTTGCTAAAAGTATTATCTCCCATCTTTACTTCTAATTCATATACAGGAGTTTCGTTGATTTCAGTCTTACCTTTTAAGACAACCTCATCAATGGTCTCCAACATGATAGTATTAAATTCTGCTAACGTTGCAAAATCAAACTGGGAATAAGGAACTGAAGTTTTCATCCATGTGTTCATGGCATTGAGATACATGGTCATGTTAGAACCTTCTACTTCATAATAAATCCGAAAAGGCAATGCCATCTTCATTCCCATAATGTCTGTATTAACAGTCATATTCATTTCAGCAGAAAATTCAGGCTTAATGGTATATCCTATAGACATAGTTCCATCAAAAACCATAGGCATACCTTCAATAGTAGCAGCAAAGTCAAAGGTAGCATCCATGAGTGCACCACTTTTTGCATTCTGCTTTTCATAGGCTGCAACAAAAGCTTCTCGTGCTTGCTCATTTGTAGTAATTTCTTTTTTACCACAGGAAATAAGCGTAAGAACAGCTAAACTTACCAGAAACAGACTCACGATTTTTTTCATCATATAATTCTCCTATTCGATTCTTCTTTAAAAGCCAACTGTAGGACTTGGAGTGAGGCTAACGCCTCACTATCGCCTTTTGCTACGCAAAACGCTGACTGTATCCCGTAGTCGGTTCAATTCCTCTTTAAAAGCCAACTGTAGGACTTGGAGTGAGGCTAACGCCTCACTATCGCCTTTTGCTACGCAAAACGCTGACTGTATCCCGTAGTCGGTTCAATTCCTCTTTAAAAGCCAACTGTAGGACTTGGAGTGAGGCTAACGCCTCACTATCGCCTTTTGCTACGCAAAACGCTGACTGTATCCCGTAGTCGGTTCAACTCCTCTTTAAAAGCCAACTGTCGGACTTGAACCGACTACCTGCACGTTACGAGGGTGCTGCTCTGCCAGGTGAGCTAAGTTGGCAAAAAAATATGAGGTAAGTATACAAAAAATGAAAACTTGGGTCAATGAGACTTATGTTATGGAACCTGATTTACGACGGATATTTTCAAGATGCTTTATTTTGCGACACGTTTCATGTCAACAATATTCTTAACGATGATGTAAGTGTCAAAGACTTCGATTCGTCGTTTTTCAACAAACTTGTTCACCTCATCTCGCACTACATCACCAGGCAAACCAGACCAATGGGACAAATCTGAAATAGTAAGATTAAATCTTCTAGATTTGTCTACAGCATTGGTAGAAGGATTCATTTCGTCAAACATCATAAAAACACTGGCCAAACGTGCATGAGGTTCAGCAATAAGCAAAATCTTTAAGCGTCTCTTTTGATCATAGATACGCTTACAGAATAGCTTCAGCAAAATAAGAGCCATCTGGGGATTTCCAGTAATCAGTACTTCAAAGTTTGCCTTGTTGAATTCCAGTACCTCTACCTTGTCAATAGCAACACAGGTGGCGGAGCGAGGAGAATTTTCCAAAATAGCCATTTCTCCAAAGAATTCCCCTGGATGCAAAATGTCCAGATTCTTTCGTACACCATTAACGCACTTTACCAGCTGAATGGAGCCAGACTGAATTAAATAGAAAGTCTCACCAGGTTCATGCTCAGAAATAATGACGGAATCCCGCTCAAAGGTTTTTACAAACCGCTCAAAGCCAGGCAGATAAAATCCTGAGCTCCCAGTAGGAGTAACAATCTGGTCTCCAGAATCCTGACGAGCAGCCTTAGCTTGGAGCATATCCAAGCGTTTCTTTGAATCTGCATAAAGACGGGCAATAGTGTCCTTGTCATCAGAATTAGGATAGAGCTTAAGAAATTTAAGACAAATATCACAACAGGAACGATATTGCTCCTCATCATAGAAGCATTGGGCAACTGAGGCCATACCAGCTTGGGGATTAACCCCCTCACCACTACCGAGAATTTGCTCACTTTTTTTATGAACAGCCCGTAGCTGGTTGGAGAATACACGCAACATTTTCATAATAATCTGCTTATTACTGCTAAAAAGCTGCTCGAATTCAGCCACGGACATGGCAATAACCAAGGAATCTGCTACAACAGTAGCTGTTTCTTCTCGGGGGAATCGACCAAAGGCAGATTTGACTCCAAAGAACTCTCCTTCTCGGGCATATTCAGTAACAGGTGCTCCTGTTTCAACATCGGTAGAGCTGAGAACAACGAGACCTTTTTGAAGGATAAAAATACGATCATCCTTGTCTTCTTCAAAGTAAATGATAGAACCTTTTGCAAAAGCTATTTTTTTAGGCATTTTTCGCCTCCATATTCAAGGAAAATTCAAGAAGTCTGATAAAATGATAACATACTATTTAAAAATATGCTATAGTCTTTTTATGATTGACTTACATAGCCATTCAACGGCATCGGACGGAAACCTTTCTCCCACCAACCTTGTGCTCAAGGCAAAGGAACGGGGAATTACCGTGTTAGCCCTTACGGACCACGACACCACCGCAGGCCTTGCAGAAGCAGCTTCCGCAGCCCTTTCCCAAGGAATCACCTTTGTACCAGGAATCGAGCTGAACATCACCTGGCCCACTGGCGAATTTCACCTTTTGGGCTTGGGACTTACTCATGCCCACCAAGAGCTTCAGTCAATCATCACAGAATTAAAAGACCAACGGGCAAACAGAAACAAGAATATTATCCAAAAGCTCAAGCAGGATGGATTTCCCGTAAGTCAAGAGCTTTTGCAGGCTGAATTCCCCAACTCAACCCTGGGACGCCCCCACATTGCAGCCTACTTGGTAAAAATTGGTGCTTGCAAGACGGTACAGCAAGCCTTTGACCAATACTTAGGAAAAGGACGCCCCTACTACATTCATCGAGCAGGAGCCGACTTACAGGACTCCATTCACGCAATTAAAGCTTCGGGGGGCATTCCAGTGCTGGCACATCCCCTTTCACTGTACGTTTCCTGGGGAAAGATTGAACCAGTGCTAAGAGGCTTGCGAGAAGCTGGAGTGGAGGGGCTGGAAGCTTATCATCCTGGTGCCCGCCGTCCAGAAGGCTTTCGTTTGGAAGAAATGGGCCGTAGATTAGGCTTTTTTATCACAGGAGGCAGCGACTTCCACGGCGAAGGCATTCGCAAGGACAGGAAGCTCGGTCATGGCTGCAAGGGAGATAAAATCCCTTATCGGTTGTGGACGGAGGAATTGCTGCCCCGACTTACTTTTACAGAAAGACTTCAGGAATGTGATGCAGGCGGAGCAATGGAGCCGGTATTTAAGATTTGGAAGTCCAACACCACCGACTGAGCTTCCTGTTCACCCTGATTCTGAAGGCTGGAGAGCAGGGAGAATAATTCCACTGCAGCCCGCCAGCCCTTTTGGAAGCCAGGTTGATCTACGGTGGAGGGCTTAGGATGTAACAACTGACTTTGAGGCAAATTGTCAAAGGTGGCAATGGAAAGGTGCTGAGGAATGGAAAGTCCCCGCTCTTGAATCACCCGATAAAAGCCATAAGCCTGTACGTCGGCCATACACAACACAGCAGTGGGAGCAGGATTCCGTGACAGCAGATCACGGGCTGCAGAAAAGGAACTTTCGTAGGAGGTACCCACCTCATGATATTCCACGATAATATCCCCAGTAGCACATTCATCCACTGCTCGCTGAATGCCCTTGCACCGATTGCGAATTGTTTCAGAGCTACCGGAAGTCTCCAAGGTTTTTGACAGAGGCTGCAGGGTACAAACACAAATATTCTTGTGGCCAGCTTCAATCAGCAGTTGGGCCAGCTTATAGGCTGCCTGCTCATCGTCAATTCCTACGTTCACGCAATTATTGCTAAAGCCAGCATCAATGGTAACATAGGGCAATCCTCGCTGACGGCACACCGTATGTACATCGCTGTCACTGGCAGCTCCCAGAATAATCACCCCATCAACAACGGCATTGTACACCGCATGGGTAAAAATTCCTTCCAAGGGAGACAAAACCAGAATAGAGAAATTCTCTTTTTCGCAGGCCTCCCCGATTCCACGGATCAATTCGGTGATGTAGGGATTTTGAAATACAAAGGCGATTGACTGGGGCAACAAAATTCCAATGCACTGGGTTTTTCTTCGTGCCAAGCCCCGAGCCATGGGATCAGGTACATAGCCCAGCTCTTGGGCTATAGAGAGGATTTTTTCACAGGTTTCTTTGGAAAGCCGTTCTGGAGCATTAAAAGCAAAGGATACCGCTGTTTTGGAAACTCCAGCCCGCTGGGCCAAATCCTTGATTGTGGGTCGTCCCGTTCGTTTCATACTTGTTATTATAAATCGGTTTATAAAAAAATCAACTAGGAGACTCCCATCTCCTTCTTGGTTCCAGCTGATTCTTCATGGCTCACTATCTGCTACTGGGGATTCCATCTGTTGCCCTGGGGCTTTCCATTTGATATACTAAACCCAATTTTTATAGAAAGGAGATAAAATGGCTCATTGCATTGTTCCAGAAGCAGAAGAGATTTTAGATAAAGAATTCAAGGTATTGGATAAAGGCTTTGTACGGTTGGTAGACTACATGGGAGGAGATGCCAGAATCGTTCAGGCTGCCCGTGTTTCCTACGGTGCAGGGACAAAGACTGTGCGGGAGGATGCAGGGCTCATTGACTACCTGCTGCGTAACCAGCACACCTCCCCCTTTGAGCAGGTGATATTGACCTTTCATATCAAGCTCCCCATTTTCATTGCACGGCAGTGGGTTCGCCACAGAACAGCCCGTATGAACGAAATTTCCGGCCGCTATTCAGTTATGCAGAATGAGTTCTACCTCCCCGCTGACGAAGATGTGGCCATTCAAAGTGCCGACAACAAGCAGGGCCGCAGCACCGAAGCTGTTTCCCAGGAATTTGTTGGCAATACTAAGGAGCTACTAGCAAAGGGACAGGAGGAAGCATACGCAGCCTACACCCAGCTGGTGGAATCAGGTCTCGCACGGGAAATCGCCCGAATTAACCTACCTTTGGCCCTGTACACAGAAATTTATTGGCAGTGCGACCTGCACAATCTGATGCATTTCTTGAAATTGCGCCTTGACGGTCATGCCCAAAAGGAAATTCGTGATTATGGAAAGGTAATTCTGGAAATTGCCCGCAAGGTGGCTCCCCTTACCATCGCCTCCTTTGAGAACAATATTCAAAAGGGCGTTTCCTTTTCTGGAGAGGAATTGGAGGCATTGCGAGCCGTCATGGAAGGAAAGGAAAATCCCCTGTCTGGCAAAAAGCTGGAACGCTTTACTGCCAAACTGGAACAGGGAATTCAAAAATAAGGGTATTTAGCTATTGGCTCCATTTTCAGGAGCCTTTGCTTTGGCTTCAAGGTTCTTGGCTCCTAGAGCGGCTCCATGGGCCTTGAGGCTGCGAGCAAAGAGCAGGTTTTGATCATCCCGCTCTGGAATAGAAAAAATTGGTCGTCCATCATCATCAGAAATACGGCACACCGGCACCTTAGCTCCATTGTAGGCGGGGCTAGTCTTACAGTTTATCCACCAGTCCAAAACAGAAGCAACAGCATAGGTGTATTTCAACAAGGTGAGGTTTGTAGCACGAGCCCCCTGCTTTTGGCGGGTAGAACCCAGCAACACGTTCATTCGCTGAGAAACTACATTAGGCAGGGAGAATTTGTATGGTGCAAAGATATTTGAAATCTCGTTAAACTCCTTTCCCTCACTTGCAGAAGCATCTGCAGCGGAAATAACACGAGCCAATTCATCCACCAAGCTAGACACACGGTTTGGTAGAGGGCGAATCTTTGACTCATTGGAAGGCTTATCCAGTAGTAACTGCTCAAACCGCATGTAGGGCAAAAAATTGTAATAGATATGCCACTGGAGGTTGGCCATAAGACGCTTTCCATACTGATTCCGCAAAAAATCCCGCTGAGCATACAGGTTGTTTACAAAGTCCCGCAAATTGGGCAGATAAAGCTTTTCAAATACAATCTCACGGTACTCCGACCAATCGTTTATGATGGAGGACAGGTAATCGGGAGCAAGATTCACCTCACCACGTCCATGGGACTTGGTTTTGTCAATCTCAAACATCAGATGGCGACAGCCTTCAAACAGATCCTCAATAATCTTTACCAAAATTATAGTAACCTGTAGGGGATTTTCTGGAGAAATCAGGTTGAAGCCATCTTGAAAGTGATAGAGGGGCTGATAAAAAGGATACATATCAGGCATTGCATCCAAGGAAAGCCAGCCTGCACCAGGGAACAGCTGATCAAGAACCTTGAGTCCCGTGGTAGCCCCTTGAAATTCCTGTTTCAAAGAGGCTAATTTTCCACCTTCCTCATCCAAATCCTCATCATCAGCAATGGAAGCATCATCCTTTTGTCCAGGCTTTTCCATCAACACAATATCGTATTTTGTAATGCCTAAGAAATTGAATACCTTGCCCAGCTGCTTGGAGAATAGATCGGCAAACACCAAATATTCGTTGCTACACATTCTCAACAGCAAAGGATACATACCCTTTGGAATACGCTGGTACACGTACATCCAGTCAGCAGTAATCCCCTGCACTAAGGCAATAAGCATTTCTTTTTGGGATTTTGGATAAGCATTGATTTCACCATAGACCTTTTTCAGCAAATCAACAAAGTTTTGCTCTCCCAAAAAATACACCGTCAAAAGGTATTTGTAGATAACCCTAGTAATAGGCACCATAGTGGTTACCGTAATACCAGAAGGATTACGCATAAGGTTCTTATACATGCTCTCCAAGGAATGCATTGACCATTCACCAATCACCTTCAGCATCCTGTACTGAGGGGCTGGATTTTGAGCAATTTTTTCTTGGATGGGATTGGGAGCCATGGCAATGAGCTTGAGCACATTAGTTTGGAAATTACCTAAACGAGAGATATAGGCTTCCAAGGTAATTTCGGCAAATTGATCTGCAATCCTATCGTAGCCATTTTTACGCAGACCGTTGAGAAAGTTGAAGATACCGTAATTCGTCTTAATACCGTATTCAGGAAGCATCATCAGCTTTTCCATCCTGTTGCGGGTCTTGTTGTCTAAGCGGGGAAGAATGTCCTTCCGTACCGTTGTTGCTGCTGTGGAAGTGGCAACTGGTGGTGGTGTGGTGGTCTTGACAATAGCACCTTGTGTCTCCCCTCCTTCACCACGGCGACTGGCAGGACGATTACCAGAACGGAGATCTTGGGAAACACGAGCAGAACGAACCTTACGAATGGCTTTTTCGTCAACGGGAGCAGATTTTTCCAATCCAATCTCACCTCCCAGTACCTGCACCATTTTCTTGGCTTCATCAACCTCTACAAAGCCCAAGTTTTTTCTAGTTTTATCCAGCTCCCCTGGCTCATAGCGATATACTGGCTTCTTTGGTTTATTCTCCTGTTCATCCATACCTGTCACTCCTGTCCTTACAAACGCATCAATTGCTTTCTTACCATTCCAGAAAAATCCTTCAGGGGAATCTCCCTTCCATCCTTTGTTTTTAACATTCCTTCAAAAGTACCATACATAATATGCTTTTGTGCCCGTAGTACCATAATGCTCACAATACGGCTGTGGTCGGAAATAGGGGTGAAGGATAAATCCACCATGTTTTCTGTATCCTGAATAATCCATTTTCCCTTTATGCCAAAGGGTAAGGTTATCTTTACTGGTGGCAGGGGGGTAAGCTCCCCGTCCACAAACAAAACATTCTCATTATAAGTATCGGGATTAACCGCATCCAGTGAAGAGGAACAAATGGAAAAGGCCACTGTTTTTTCACCAATTTGTCCTGCTGCCCAAGCTTCCCTACTTCTGGTACGCAGCTTGTTGTAGGAACGGACACTTTTGAATAGCACGCTCCCCTGCAAATTGTTGGACACTGGCTGTTGATTTTTCGCATGGAGGGAAAGGCTTCCCTGCAAGGGAGAGGTCATTGTCCACACTGCCTTACACCGCCGCATGGTGGGCGCAGGCAGCACCACAGAAAAGGCACGAAAAGTACCGTGGTCAAAATCAGACTTAAGGGCAGCGGCCACATCTGGTCGCACAGAATCGCCTTTCAGATTACAAACAAAGCTCATAACCTGCTTTCCCCTGTCCCAACCAATTCTAATGTAGCGACGATGGCCAAAGGAAATACAGGTTCCTTGGCGGGTATTCTTGGAAATGAGGCGGCGGCGGGGACCAGTAGTGGTATGGTAAACGTATTTTCGTCCTGTCTGCTTGTTCCAAAAAAGCACTTCACCGTGACCGAGAATCTTCAAGTCCAGGAAGGACACCACACCGATGTATTCGTCCGTATTGAAGATATAGACCAAGGAACTACGAATTCGCAAATCGGTGATGAAGGTGGGCAGAGGAAGGACACCAAAGGGGCGGTACACACCACAAATATCCAAACTGGGCGGAATTCCGTCAAAGCTGCCAAAAACAGGCTTTCCATGGTGTACAAGTTTTTCTGGGGGTGGCGTCATCTGTCGTGAATACACTGTGCAAACCTCATCTGCCCATTATACAGAAATCCGTTCACTCTGTCTAACTGATAGCTTTTCAGCAAAGGGGCAAAATTGTTTTTCTTGCGGATTTGGTAAATTGAGTTTATCATATAATTATGGGAATTACACTTTATTCTTTGGGAGCAGCCCAAGAAGTGACTGGCTCCAAGCACATTTTTGAGATTGACGGCAGGGCCTTTATGGTGGACTGTGGCGCGTTCCAAGGAAAACGAAAGGAATCGGACGAAAAAAACCGTAACTTTGAAGTTCCTGTGGACAAGGTGGAGTCTGTCATCATTACCCATGGACATTACGACCACTGTGGGCTTTTGCCCATGATGACCAAGAACGGCTACAAGGGCAACATCTACGCCACTCCCGCCACCAGAGACTTGGCAAACCTGATTATGATGGACAGTGCCCGCATTCAGGCACGAGACGCCGAATACTTGCGAAAGCAGGCTGCCAAGAAGGGAGAGAAATTCACCTGGAAGCCACTGTTTACCGAGGCAGACGTAGTAGCCGCCACCAACCAGTTTGTAAGCCTCTCCTATGACCGCAAGATGTACATTGCCCCCGATGTACAGCTGGAATTCTTTGATGCTGGTCACATCTTGGGCTCAGCCTATGCCTACATCACCATCACTGGGCAAAAGGCAGGTGCCACCGATGCAACTCCAGAAAAGGGAGCCTCACCCTCCAGCTTCTGGAACCGACTCTTGGGCAGAAAGTCCAGCGACCTACAGCCTGCAAAAAAGGCCAGTTCCAGCAACAACGAGGTACGGATCCTCTACACGGGAGACTTGGGCCGCTGCAACAAGCCCATTATCCGCAATCCCGCCACCAATGTTCCAGCCCCAGACTACATCGTGCTGGAAAGCACCTATGGCGACCGTCGCCACGAGGATACACAAATCGCCATGGACGAGCTGGTGAGAATCGTACGGAAGGCGGTAAACAAGAAGGGAAAGATTATTATTCCCTCCTTTGCCATTGAGCGAACCCAGGAATTGGTATACTACCTGCACCTGCTGCTGGATAAAAAGAAGATTCCACCGATTCCGATTTACGTGGATTCTCCCATGGCCACCAATGCCACCAGCATCTTCCGTGTACATCCAGAATGCTACGATGAGGCAACTCATGAAGCCTTCTTGGATCACCACAAAAATCCCTTCGGCTTTAATGCCCTCACCTTTGTTCAAAGCGTGGAGGAATCAAAGGCTCTTAACGAAAAGAAGGGGCCCATGATTATCATCAGTGCCGACGGTATGTGTGAAGCAGGACGAGTGCTGCACCATCTGGCAAACAACGTGGGAAATCCCAACAATCAGGTGCTGTTGGTGGGCTACATGGCAGAAAATACCTTGGGTCGCCGCCTAAAAAACGGAGAAAAGGAAGTGCGCATCATGGGAGACTGGTTCAAGGTACAGGCCGACGTGGAGCAAATCAACGCATTCAGTGCCCATGCCGACTACCAGGAATGTTTGGACTGGCTCAACTCCATCGACACCTCCCGCCTGAAAAAAATCTTTTTGGTGCACGGAGAAAAGGACGCACAAAACACCTTCGTGAAGTTCCTAGCAGACAATGGCTTCCCCCAAACGGAAATCGTCAAGTATGGAGAAAGCTACGAGTTGTAGCAGCCAGCTCTACAAAAAAGCCCTGTTGGTGCATTTCACACCAGCAGGGCTTCTTCTTTATCTGTAGCTTGGAACAACTACCGCTTATTTTTTATGCTGAAACTTTGCCTTGTCGTTTACCATCAGCACAGGCTGACCAGTGGAATCCATGGCATCTCGCCACAGAGAACCCTCTGGATTTACGGTATTTCTGCAGGCAATAACCAGACGCATGGGCAGATGCACATACTTGTCGTGAACAAGACCGATTACCAGCTTTGTCTTTCCAGCCATGGCGGCATGTACTGCATTGTTTCCCAAACGCTCGCAGTAAATTGAGTCTGTAGGAGCAGCAGGAGCGGAACGAATCTGGTAGCTGGGATCAATGTACTTCAGGTTGATGTGGATATTCTTTTCCTTGAAGTACTGATTGATTTTATCCCGTAGAAAAATACCAATGTCACCCAGCTTCTTGTTTCCAGAAGCATCCTTTTCGTTGGTGGCATTCAACTGATCCTGACCAGCGCCCTCTGCCACGATGATTACAGCGTGGTGGCTAGAATGGATTCTGTTCTCCAAGTGAGTCAACAAGCCTTCGGGACCTTCCAGGTCAAAGGGAACCTCTGGAATAAGGCAGAAGTTGGCCTCGTGGCTGGCAAGGGCAGTGGCAGTGGCAATGAAACCAGACTCACGTCCCATCAATTTAATCAAACCGATACCGTTGATGTGGGAGCGGGCCTCCATGTGGGCAGCAGCAACAGCCTCGGTAGCCTTCTGTACCGCAGTGTCAAAACCAAAGGATCGCTGGATAAACACCAAGTCGTTGTCAACAGTCTTTGGAACACCAACAATGGCAACCTTCAGGCCACGCTTTTCAATTTCCTCGGCCACCTCAAGGGCACCACGCTGGGTACCATCTCCACCGATGATAAAGAGCATGTTCATGTTCAAAGCCTCAATGGCATCTACAATATCCATAACACGGTCTCCACCACCACGGCTTGTTCCCAAGAAGGAGCCTCCTGTCTTGTGGATGTCGTCCACCAAAGCGGGAGTTAAGTCCAAGGTGTCAAAGCCCATGTCGGAGAAAAAGCCCTTGAAACCAAAGCGGATACCACGAATGCGGCGGACTCCATAACGATTGTACAAACAGCGAACAATGGCACGCACCACGTCGTTTAAGCCGGGACACAAACCTCCGCAGGTACAGATTCCCGCATTTACATGCTTGGGATTAAAATAAATGTATTCTCGAGGGCCAGCCTTCTGGATGAGATTCTTGGCACATTCAAGATCTTCTTCATCATCCTTTCTGTCAATATCATATTGGATGCGCTCTCCATCCCGCACGTAATTGGCTTGATAATCCTCTTTTTCTCTGGACAAATGAATGGGGGAAAGAACCTTGCATGGTCCCAACTCATCAATAGTAAAATTAAAGCACCCTTTCATGACATATCTCCTTTCTTGTGGTATAATCCGAGAATAGTACGATTTACTGTTTTATGCAAGTGTAGCCTTTGAGCACCCATAAAAGGAGGAATTATGTTTGACAAAAAGCTGTATAAGGTGCAGTCATTGCAGCGACTGAAGGGAAACTGGAAGATCAATCTCTTGGTTTCAGCCATCATTCTCGCTTGTAGCTCTATTTCCAGCCTACCCTTTTCAGAGGTATATATTGACGAATTGGATTTAAACTATGGCATTCACCTTGACATTTCCATTCTCTTGTCCCTGTTGCCCCTGGCAATATCTGGAATCATTACCATGGCAGCAGGCTATTTTTCCATCAGATTTTTCAAGAATCGAGAACAGGTGAGCTTTTCCACCTTTTTGGAAGGATTGAACCTTTGGCTCAAGGGAATTCTTGCCACCCTCTGGGTTAGCCTGTGGACATTCCTGTGGTCATTGCTCTTTTTGATTCCAGGCATTGTGAAATTCTATGCCTACTCACAGATTTATTACATTCTGGCAGAATATCCCACCATGTCGGTACGAAAAGCCATGGAAATCAGCAAGATTATCACCCGTGGCTACAAGGGCAACCTCTTTTTCCAAGACTTAGGCTTCTTTGGTTGGCTCCTGCTTTGCGGTTTTACGGGAGGGCTTGGCCTTCTTTTCCTCAACCCCTACTACTTTGGTGCAAAGGTTTATGGCTACAGCTTCCTCAAGGAACAGGCACTCCACACCAATATCTTGAACGAAAATGACTTTTCCAACAATGGCTAGGAGTTTCCATGGATTTTGACACTACCCACCAGCACAATAACCAGCAGCTGGAACCAATTCCAGAAAAGCAGAAGTCACCCAAAACGAAGAAAACAGGCTTGATCATTCTCCTTGTTCTCTGCGGAATTTGGGGTGGCCTGAGCCTGTTGAATCGGATTAACCACACAAAGGACTCCTTTCAAGGAACTTTTTCCAAAGATTCCCCCATTAAAATATTTATTACCAAGGAAGAGTCCTCCCAAAAGTATATTGCCGTGCTCCACATCGAAGGTACCATCCAAGCCGCCAACGAAACCTATAACCAGGAATGGCTCATTTCCACCATCCAAGACCTGACCTACGATCCCCACAACCTGGGATTACTGCTATACATTGATTCTCCTGGAGGCGGTGTCTACGAATCTGACGAGGTGTATCTGGAGCTTTTAGATTACAAAAAAAATAGCCACAAGCCAGTGTGGGCCTACCTTGGCACCCTCGCGGCCTCTGGAGGCTACTACATTGCCTGCGCTGCAGATTATATCGTTGCCAACAGGAACTGTCTCACTGGCTCCATTGGTGTCATTGCGGGCCAGTCCGTGGATTTTTCTGAATTTCTAGACAAGCACGGCATCAAGGTAACAACCTTCACTGCTGGCAGCAACAAGGATATGCTAGGCATGAGCACTCCCGTTACCCAGGAGCAGGCTGAAATTATGCAGTCCATTGCAGATGACTGTTACAACCAGTTTATCGAAATTGTTGCCAACAGCAGAAAGCTCACCCTGCAACAGGTTACCGCCTTGGCTGATGGAAGAATCTATACTGCACGGCAAGCCTTGAACAAAAAACTCATTGACGATATTTCTCGCTATCAAGAAGCCTGCGACAGCTACCAAGCAGCCCTGAGAAAAGGCTCCGTGGATTTTGTTCATTATTATCCGGAGACTGAATTGGATTTTATGGACTATGTGATGAAAAACATCAAATCCTTTGTTTCAGGACTTACTGTTACAAGCCCCACAGAAAATCTCTTGCAGCGGGCCCAAGAACAGGTATTACCGGAAATTTCCTATCCTGCGTATTATTTTTGTCCCTAGAAGTTACACTCATTTAAAATAAAAAAAGCGGGTACCTTAAAGTACCCGCTCTACTAGGGAGCTTGAACAAAAAAGCTTCCAAAATGTCCGCTAAAAGTCCCTCTTTCAGAAAACAGCCTTACTTAGAAAGCTTTGCAAATGCAGTCTTAATTGCCTGGCTCAATTCATCCAAAACCACAGGCTTACGGAAGAAGGCTACTGCATTCATTTCTTGAATCTTGTCCTCAATACCAGAATCCTGCAAGGCGGTAATAACGATGATGGCAGGATTTCCAAAATCATCGGAGGAATTAATTTTCTTGCACAGCTCAAATCCATCTACACCAGGCAGATTCAAGTCTAGCACCACCACGGTGGGCTTCTTACTTGACATCAAAGCACCAGCCTCAAAACCATCAAAAGCCTGGTAAATCTGTGTGCCAGCAAATTCCTTGGAAAGATACTGGTGCAGCACAGTGTTCAATCCCATTTCGTCTTCAACCACCAAAATACTGGTGTTAGAATTGTGATTGCAAAGAGAAGCTAGATTCTCTGGAACACGCATATTCCGCTCTGTCATGAAGCCAACCAAATCATCTGCGTATACTCGATATTGTCCACCGGGAGTACTGTAGGCCTTCAAATAACCGTTACGAATCCAGTTGATGGCAGTCTGGTTTGCAACGCCGCAGATATTGGCTACTTCTAATGCTGAATAAACGATTATCTTCTCAAATTCTTTGGACATAAAATCACCTCCCTATATAAACATCACAAAAATTATTTTGTTTCAAATCGTATATACTAAATTTTAATACTATACATCAAAAATAACAAGTCTAATATGGGGTAAAAAGCAAAAAACTTGAAAGGTTTTTTATAAAAATTATATTTTAGAGATTTTAGACTTAAAATCCTTGTATGAAAATCCCTTTCGTACTAAATACTTTTCCGTGGCTTCCACAGACTTTCCCAGTCGCCGACATTTTTCAATAGCCCGATCCAAAAGCTGCTGCTGATCCACCCCTTCAAAATACTCATCCAGGGCTTGGTTAGCAAGCCTTCTATCGATTCCCTTGGCAAGCAATCCGCAAAGTAAACGACTCCGTCCTTCTGCATGGTTGATGGACCGATTCCGTAGCCACGCCTGGGCATATCGTAGGTCAGACAAATAGCCCCGCTCTTCCAGATAATCCAAGGCACCAGCAATGGCCCCATCCCCATGTCCCTTCTTTTTTAATTTTATAATCAAAAGAGAGCGGCTATGCTCAGCTCGCTCCAAATACGCTACCGCAGCCTTTTCCGCCGCAAAGGTTAAGCCTGCCGTCACCAAATCATCCAATTCCTCATCAGACAACTGCCGCCCCACCACCATATCCTGGACAGGAAGCAACTGAAGATAACAGCTTCGGACAAAAAAAGAAGACCCCATGGAAAGGGTAACTTGTACACAATTCCATGAGATCTGCTTTGTCGTGGTAATTTGAACCACTAGCGCTTGCTGAACTGGAAGCGGCGACGTGCACCACGCTGACCGAACTTCTTTCGCTCAACCATGCGGGAGTCACGAGTAAGGTAACCATTAGCCTTCAATGAAGCATAGTTACCCTGGTCTACCTGTGTCAAAGCACGAGACAAACCATGGAGACAAGCACCAGCCTGTCCGTTCAATCCACCACCAGTAACATTGATGAGAACGTCAAACTTGTTCTCGCTGGCTGTTACCATAAGAGGCTGACGTACTACACGAACCTGATCTTCAGTAGCAAAGTACTCAGCAACGTCCTTGCCATTTACAACAATCTTGCCTGTTCCTTCCCGCAGGAATACACGGGCAACGGCAGTCTTTCTTCTTCCTGTACCAATTCCGATATTCTTAACCACAATATACTCCTGTTAGATGTCCAGAGGCTGAGGATTCTGGGCGGCATGGGGATGCTCAGTTCCAGCATAAATCTTTACATTCTTCAAGATTGCACGTCCCAAAGGTCCCTTAGGCAGCATTCCCTTGATGGCCAACATCAAAGGAGCGTCGGCGTGGCGCTGAATCTTCTTCTCGAAGGTGAAAGTCTTCAATCCACCAACATATCCAGTGTGGTGGTGATACAACTTGTCGTTAAACTTGTTTCCAGTTACGGCAACCTTATCAGCATTGATAATAACAACAAAGTCACCCATTTCCTGGTTCCGAGCGTAAGTAGCCTTGTGCTTTCCTCTCAGAACACTAGCAACCTTGGCTGCGACCCGTCCCAGGGGCTTGCCTGCTGCATCGATAACATACCAGTTACGTACAGCATCGCGTTCATTCACAAAAATAGTCTTCATGCATATACCTTATCTACTAAGAATTCTAAAATCGCCTTGGCTTCCAGCATCGGAAAACCGCAGCCCCAAGCTAGGTGAGCAGCCCAACTCGGCACGCCTTCGCGCAGATATACGGGAGAATATTCTACCACGGAAACCCAGCGATTGTCAATATTTATATCTCCAGAAATCACCAGGCCAGCTACTTTGCCAGCACTAAATTGGGAATGGACACTGGAATCGTTTCCAGATACAGATGCTTCAAGGGATGAATATCCAGAGCATTCAAGTACCAGCCCTTTACCCGCTGCCGATCGATGATGTTAAGGGTAACTGGATGGGATATGGGAATAATCAGACCATCAGACAAAAGCACATCCTCTGCGGCAGACAAAAGCTCCAGTCGCTTGTCTCCGGTGGCAAAGGCAGCTTCCTGCAAAAGTCTATCGTATTCGCTGTTGTGCCACTGGGATTCATTCAAGGTGGAGTCTGAACGGAACAGCTCCAAAAAAGCCAATGGATCTGCAAAGTCTCCAATCCAAGTGTAGCTGAACAGATCTGCATCCCAGCTGGAAATGCTGTCGAGATACCGCTGAATGGGAGTAATGCTCAGATGAACGGTGATGCCCAGCTGGCTCCAGCTTTCCATCAGGAGTTCAGCCTGACTTTTGGCATAATCTGTGTCGGAAACCGCAATGGTAATTTCTAGCGGGGCATCGGTAGCCATACCAGCTTCTGACTTTGCCTGCTCCAGGAGTAGTTTAGCCTCCTCCAAATCATAGTCTGCCAAAGCAGCGGGAGCCTTGTAGTTTCCGATGGGATAAATCAAGGTGGTGGCAGGAACAAAGCTATTGCCCCGCAGCACATCCCAAGGTACCGCAGCCAAAAGAGCATTACGGAAGGCAGCTTGATTCCAAGGAGCCTTGTGGCTTTTGAAAAATAGGTATTCCGTGGCGAATTCAGCGTTAATCAACACGGAGTTATAATCGATGAGGGAAGCAATATCTGCAACAGACAGCACCCAGTCCACCGCTCCCGTGTTGTATAGATAGGAATTCTCCAGAGTATCGTCAGATTGTATCACTAGGATTTCCTCCAAAGCAACGTTAGCTGCATCGTGATACTTGGGATTTTTTTTCATACGAAGCTGGCTTCCATCGTAGGATTCCAGCAGAAAGGGGCCACTGTACACAGTACGGTCTGGATGGACAGCAGAAAAGGAATGGTGGCACAAAATACTGGGCAAATGCTCCGTGGGAGTCACAAGCCGCAGGGTCAACTGATACTTACTCTGAACGGAAATCCCTACCTCAGTAGCATCACCTTTACCAGTGCGATACTCTGCAGCTCCCCGGATGCAGTCTAGCAAGGAAGCAAAGGGAGCCGCTGTGGCAGGATTCAACAAACTAAGCCAAGAATCCTTAATGGTTTGGGCAGTAATTTCCTCTCCATTACTGAAGCGTGCCCCCTCCTTAAGGGTAAAGGTCCACCGTAGCTTGTCTCTGGAAACCTTGTAGTCAGCAACAAGGGCAGGAACAGGCTCCAAGGAATAAGGATCGTGGGAAAAAAGCCCCTCGTACAAACCCGTCAAGATTTGGGCCTCGGAGGAATAATTTGCAGTGTGAGGATCCAGATTATAAGAATGAACTGCATCGATGATGGTAAAGGGCCGCCCAAACAACAGGGCAGAACTCAAGAAAAGGAGAAAAAGAACTAGCTTATTTTTCATCAACAATTCCTAGCTTTTTCATCTGAGCCTGTTCTTCCACGAAGGCTGCATATTCAGCCTTACGCTGGTTTGTCTTGACCATGGTGTTTTTAATGGAGGTGGTTTCCATAGTCAAGCCCTTTACCTTGGACTTGTTGGGACTTTCCACCTCCTTTTTGAAAAACTTGTCGTATCCCAGCAGCAGAACCAGCATCTGCTGACATTCTGCCAACTGCTTTGTAAGGAAGGAATAGATTTCCTCCTCGCTTTGGGCCTCCATTTTCTGATAGGTGGGACTTTCACGAGAGGCTAAAGCAGCATACAGGTTCATACGCTTGCCAATGTCCGCCAAGCTTTTGTTAAAGTTTATCTTCTCCGTGGTGGAGGTCTTTGTCATGGTATCCACAATGGGAATGGGATATTCGATTGCAGGTGGCTTAAGCCCAAAGGCTTTACGGAAGGCCCGCTTGAATTTTTCCCAAGGTGAGTCGTTCTGAGTTTGTAGCAAGGCGCTATTATCCCGAAGCTTTAGGGAAACACCTTCCAGCTGGGGAGCCATTCCCGCCAGATTACGGACAGCTTCCATAATCAAGGTTTTAGTGTTCACCTGAACCTTCTTCTTTGTCTTTGTCTGGTGAACAACCTTTAAGCGGGACAACAAATCCTGCTGCTTTTGAATGGAGGCAGAGCCGATGGATTCCTGGGCGATTTCTTCCACCAGCTCAGGATAGAAGGGCTGGCGTCCCATGATAGAGGGAAAGAGTCGCTTTACTCGTTGCACCACATCGGAAATGGCTTCACCCTTTTCCCAAGCAAAGCTAGAGTGGGCAATGACGTTCTTGCGGACTTCCATCTTGTAAAGCTCACGTTGCAAGTCGGAGGATTCCTTGAGGGCAGCATTTATCTCTACAATAGCCTTTGAAGCGGCAGAAACAGCTCCATTGAGGGAGCCTGTAGCCATAGTATCAGTTCCCTGACGAATATTGGTAAGCAAATCCGCCAGAGCCTTTGTATTGGGATGCTTGCTGGTAACTACTAGTCCACCCCATTGAAAACTGTTGTTCAAGCCAATCAATTTCTTGATTCGAGGCAAGGTCATGTTTGTAGCAGAAAATTTAAAAAAATTGCACAGGAAATCCAGCACTCGCTCGTAGTCGGAAAGACGGACTCCCATTACCTGGCTTCTTGCAGACTCAGCAAATTCACTATCCTCTGGAATTACCACATCGGAGATTTTTTTATCTAGCTTGTAGGGGTCGGGAGTAATCAAGCCTTTTTGAAGCAAGAGCCCCATAACATTGTTTGTTGCTGAATAGAGAACACGGTAATTATCCAGCATCTCTACCATCACGTTGGAGTCAAACCAAGCGACTTTTTCCTCTAGGGCTTCTTGCAAAGCCTTCTCAAAGTTAAAATCTTCTGCCATATTTCTATTATCGGTAAGAAAACAATTTTCTCAAGTGAAAGTCGCTCGCAGGGGGACTTTAACGAAAAACTCATGATGAAGCGCCCCGCACCTCCTGTAAAAGCTGACTGTAATACCTACTTTCTATGGCAGACTCTTCAATTCCACATTCTGCCAGTACTTTCCGCAATTTTTTGTGGGCAGCAGCTACCACCTCAGGGCTATCACTGTCACAAAGAATTTCTAGTTCTAGGAAATTTCCCAGCTCAGGAATAAAGCACAGCTCCAAAAGTACTTCATCCCACTGCCATGCAGCCACCAGCTTTTCCTTTTTCAGGTGAATGGAAAAGCCTGCATCCTGTAAAAACAGCTCCAGTGGCTCCCGTTTGTCCACTTGAAATTCCTGCTCCTGATTTACCTCAAAGGAGCCTTCCACCAGCTCCTTTCGCTTGTAGGTAACAAGAAGCTGAGAACTACAATCTGCAGGAAAATCCTCTATTTTCAAGGGCCATCGTTCGGCATCAAAACAAAAAGCATCCATCAAAAAGCTTTTTTCTTCACGAATGCGGATTTGTATCTGCTTGTGAGCTTCCTTCCAATAGGTATCACTTTTGTAGCAACAACGTTGGAACGTGGCCAAGGAAGCTAGTCGTGTAACAAGAGCTACCACCTCTTTCACATGGGCTTTCAATTCAATTTCTACCATATTTTTAGTATATCATAACTAAGGAGGTAGGGACAGGGAACTTGTCAACTAGGTCTTTCTATAGTATCATTGATTTTATGAAATCATTTGCTACCATTGTGACCCTTGCTGGTCTTTTATTTTGTTTGTTTAGTTGTGACGAGGGAAAATCTGGCCCCTTTACCTTTACCAATAATACAGGAACAGAAGTACATGTTTTGATTGACCAAGATGGTATTACGGAAAAAACATTTACTATTGGAGAAAAATATCAAGGAAAGGATTACTTCATTCCTAAAATTACCTTTGTAAAGGAAATTGATACGGCAGAAAACAAAGCTATCATCGACAACAAATATACCGCCACCACCAATAATGGCTTTGATTATAGCTTTGTAAAAGCAGAAGAATATCCACTTGTAATTTCTTTCAATCCTGGTGCAAATTTTTCAACAAATCCAGCAATAAAGGATGGTTGTATCCTGAGAGAGTTGAGTGGCAAGCTTGGGGATTATAGCAATACAGAAATTAATCTAACAAGCGGAAAGAGTTCACAACTTTATACTGATTCTCCTGTCTTTAGAATCTACAATAACGCGAAACAAGATGTAACAGCTCTTTTCACCATTGCCTTGGAAAAAAGTGAACTTCCTCCAGTTCAGTGGAATTTGGAAATAACCTATCCCAAGGGAGAAGTTGTCCAGAACTGACCCTCTCAGAGACAGCTTTCATGTTCTGATTGAATAAAAAGCAGCTTTGCTTCCGATGTATTTCGGGAGCAAGCAGCCGCTGACACGCTGTAACAATACTTCATTTTTGAAATACTACTAAAAAATACCTTGCATTTATCTTCTAAAAATGTCATAATCTTACAACTTGTTTGGGCTAAAATACCATAAAACCAATCAAAAGAAGCCCACACAAGATGAATCTTCAAAATCACGAGGCGATTTATGGCAAAGCTGCGAGGTGCTTTTACTGCACTGATAACTCCCATGCTCCCCAACGGAGAGCTGGACTACGAGGGATTCCGTTCCCTTCTGCGATACCAGCTTGACAATGGCATTACCGGACTGCTTCCCCTGGGAACCACAGGTGAAACCCCAACCTTGAAGGAGGTGGGAGAGGAAGACACACTCATCGACATTGCGGTGGAGGAAGTGACAGCCTATCGAAAAAAACAGAACCGTGAAATTCCCCTCATTATCGGAGCGGGAAGTAACAATACAGACGAAGCCATCCGCTACGTAACCCGTGCACGAGACAAGGGTGCTGACTATGCATTGGTGGTTTCCCCCTACTACAACAAGCCCTCCGACGAAGGAATTTTCCGCCACTATGAGGCCATTTCCAAAATCGGTATTCCCATCCTTGTGTACAATATTGCAGGACGCACTGGAAAAAATATTTCTACCGCCCTCTTGCAGCGGATTGCAGAGCTTCCCAACATTGCTGGTGTAAAGGAAGCTTCTGGTGACATTAACCAGATGATGGACGTAATTGCCACCATCGCCCGCAAGAAGAAGGATTTCTGCGTCCTCAGTGGAGACGACGGCCTCACCCTCCCCTTGATTGCAGCTGGTGGAGACGGCATTATCTCCGTAGTGTCCAACCTGGCTCCTGCCGAAGTTACTAAGCTTACCATGGCAGCCCTAGAAGGAGATATGGATACCGCCCGTGACATGCATTACCGCCTCATGCCCTTCTTTAAGGCAGCATTCTGTGACGGTAATCCCACTTCCATCAAATACGCCATGAACTACAAGGGACTACCCGCTGGTAGCCTCCGCTTACCCTTGGTGGAAGCGAATGACAACGCAAAGAAAACAATCCAGGCTGCCTTGGCAGAATGTGGTCTATAAGGAGATAGAGAATGAGTGGAAACAAGATTACTGTAGGTGTACTAGGTGCCACCGGAATGGTTGGTCAGCGATATATTTACCTGCTAAAGGATCATCCTTGGTTTGAGGTAACCTTTGTGGCAGCCTCTCCTCGGTCTGCAGGAAAGAAATACCGAGAGGCAGTGGCTTCTCGCTGGCTTATTGGAAGCGATATTCCTGCCAGTGTGGCCGACTTAATGGTAGAAGATGCCTCTAACGTAGAAGCTGCAAAGGGCAAGTGCCAGTTTGTATTCAGTGCCTTGGAAATGGACAAGGATGCCATTAAGGCTTTGGAAGCAGCCTATGCCGCTGCCAATATTCCTGTCGTTTCTAATGCCAGTGCCAATCGCTGGACTCCCGACGTTCCCATGTTGATTCCAGAAATCAATCCGCACCACACTGACATTATTGCCGCCCAGAAAAAGCACCACGGCTGGGACAAGGGCTTTGTGGCCGTAAAGCCTAACTGCTCCCTTCAGTCTTACATGATGCCTATCTTTGCCTTGCAGCAGGCAGGATATCCTGTAAAGCGAATGATTGTCACCACCTTGCAGGCCACCAGTGGTGCTGGCTATCCTGGGGTTCCTTCCTTCGATATGATTGACAACATCGTGCCCTACATTGGCGGCGAGGAAGAAAAGACAGAAAAGGAAGTTTTGAAAATCCTTGGAACCGTACAAGGAGACGAAATTGTCAACGCAGCAGGCCCCTTAGTTGCAGCTCATTGTAACCGTGTACCGGTGATTGACGGTCACACAGCCTGTGTAAGCCTTGAGTTCGACCTTCCTGCTGACAAAAAGCCTTCCTTGGAAGAAATCGAAAAGATTTGGACCAGCTTTACTGCCCTGCCTCAAAAGTTGCAGCTGCCTAGCGCTCCTGTTCAGCCCATTATCGTGCGGCACGAGGAAAACCGTCCTCAGCCCCGCCGTGACCGAGAAAACGACAAGGGTATGGCTGTTACCATTGGCCGCCTGAGAAGCTGCCCCGTTTTTGACATCCGCTTTGTGGCATTAAGTCACAACACCAAGCGTGGTGCCGCCTTAGGTGGTATCCTGAACGCAGAGCTCTTGAAGGCTCAGGGCTTCTTTGACAACCTGTAATGAGGAAGGCATGAGTACAAAGAACTTTCCCTTGAACAAGGAACAGCTGGAACAACTGACGCAAGGCTACGAAACACCTTTTTATCTTTATGACGAAAAAGCCATTCGAGAGAATATGCGTCGGTTTACCAAGGCTTTCAGTATTTTCCCTTCTTTTAAGGAATACTTTGCGGTAAAGGCCTGTCCCAATCCCTACATCATGAAGATTCTGAAAAATGAAGGCTGCGGGGCAGACTGTTCCAGCCTTCCAGAATTGATTTTGGCAGAAAATGCTGGAATGCAGGGAGAGGAGGTAATGTTCACCTCCAACGAAACTCCTGCTAAGGAATACATTTACGCAAACTTGAAGGGTAATATCATCAATCTGGATGACATTACCCACATTGACTATCTGGAAAAAGCTTTAGGTGGACTGCCAGAACTTATTAGCTTCCGCTACAACCCAGGCCCCCTGAAAGAAGGCAATGCCCTCATCGGTAAGCCAGAGGAAGCAAAGTACGGTTTGACCCGAGAACAAATCTTTGAAGCCTACAAAATCTGCAAGGAGCGAGGGGTAAAGCGATTTGGACTCCACACCATGGTGGCTTCCAACGAGCTGAATCCCGACTATTTTGTGGAAACAGCCCAGCTCTTGTTCACCCTAGCAGTGGAGCTTAAAGAGCAGGTTGGGGTGTCTGTGGAATTTGTCAATCTCGGCGGTGGAATCGGCATTCCCTACCGACCAGAGCAGGTGGCAGTGGACTACGACTATGTAGCACAGGGAATAAAGGCTATGTACGATAAGCTCATTGTTCCCGCTGGTCTTGACCCACTGAAAATCTGCTGGGAATGTGGTCGCCCCATTACTGGGCCTTACGGTTGGCTTGTAACACGAGCTTTGCACCAAAAACACATCTACCGGGAATACATTGGTGTGGATGCCAGCATGGCAGACTTGATGCGTCCTGGTATGTACGGTGCCTACCATGAGGTAACAGTAAGTGGCAAGGAAGATGCAGCTAAAACTGAAACCTACGATGTGGTAGGCTCCCTGTGTGAAAACTGTGATAAGTTTGCCGTGCAGCGCCAATTACCTAAAATTGACATTGGAGACTTGCTGATTATCCATGATGCAGGAGCCCACGGTAGAGCCATGGGATTTAACTACAATGCCAAGCTTCGTTGCGGAGAATTGCTGCTACGAGAAGATGGTTCTGTAGTACAAATCCGCCGCAAAGAAACAGTGGATGATTACTTTGTCACCTTAGATTTTAAGGGCTTGCAATCCTTTAAAGCATAAAAAAAAGGTACACTTCAGTTTGGAGTGTACCTTTTGCATTTAATAAAGTTTAATGCAAATTACTTGCAGCTTACTTCATCACCCCGGTAATCAAGTCGTGGGCAACGGAGCCACGGAGGGGAATGGCGGGAAGATTATTTTTGTCAAACCAGTGTAGCTCGTGGATTTCGCTTGTTTCTGGCACCAACTCCCCGCTTTCCCATTCAGCACGGAAGGCCAGCATCAACTGATCTGGGAAGGGCCAGCTTTTGCTACCTACATAGCGGATATTCTTTACGGTAATACCGGCCTCTTCTTGCACCTCTCGTGCCACACATTCCTCCAAGGTTTCACCCGGTTCCATGTAGCCTGCAAGACAGGTAAAGATATCGGTATTGCGGTGCTTGTGGCGGGCAAGAAGGATTTTTCCGTCTTTTTCCACTAGCACAATCATAGCAGGAGACAGGCTGGGATAATACACATTGCCACAGGACAGACAAACTCGTGCTGTTTCGTCGGTGGAGTCGTGAAGCTGGCTGCCACACTTGCCACAGAAGCGGGAACGCTTTCGCCAATTCAGCAAAGCCAAGGCACGAGCCACTAGGGGCGCCAGTTCATGCTTGGCAAAAAAAACCTCACGAATAAACACCCAATGGCAGCCAGCAGGCTCCGTGGCAGTTTCTTCCAGTAGCATGGTAGCATAGCCCTGCTCTCGTTCTATAAACCAATCAGAGGCTAGCTGATATTCAAGGAATTTATGATAAATCTCCACAGGGGGAGGAGAAAGAACATCCTGTTTGACCGTCAATATTTGATTAGCCCGAAAAATAAGCAAGTGCTGGGCATCATCAACATGGATAGTTGTAATCATGGACATACCTCTATGATACCACGGCTTTTCACCTCACGCAAACTTTTTTTTCAGGCACTGAGGGAAATGACGTACCTGCTACTCCCGCAAGTCTTTACCAGCCGGTTCTCGGCATCGTAGCTGTAGGTGAATATCAAAAGTTGTGTGTTGAATTTCTGTCAAAATAGGAAAACAACTATAAACATGAAAACAACAAAACAAAAACTAGGAAAAGTAACTATTCCTGCTATGATGCCTGAGATAAGCATTTTTTTATCTTTTGCTTTCTCTTTAGTTTTTGGATTCGTTAGCTTTCCTATCCCAATGAGAATACATTTTAGGGATAAAAACAAAAACCAAGTAAGAAATAACAATAAGAGAACCATCCCCAAAGTCGAGTTGTTCATCATTTCCTCCTATATCTTAACCCTTGAAAGACACTATAATTGTATAACCACTTCTTATATGAGCTTCAAAAACACCTTAGAAAGTAATATATTTGGCAATTCCTCATGTACTTCCGAAAAAATAGATAAAGATTACAATTAACATTGGAATAAACTGTATAAGTACAAAAATACAAAAAAATGATGTGAAAATTATCCCAAGTTTATTGAATTTATAATCTTGATTTCTTTTTTTTCTCACCGGATCAATTATGAAATTTACAACAAATGATAATGCTAAAAGAAATTCGACAAAGACCAGGACAAAGAAAACATAATCTCTTGCTTCAATTATTTCTTTAAAAATGGAAATCATTGTTCTTGTCCTTTTGAAACATCATCTATTCCTTCTGCAACGTCTACGACAGATGGAATGAAAACTTGTTTGATGTCATCTGAAACTCTTGAATTATTTGCGTTTGAGAGTCTTGTTATTCCTAACGCTATAAAAGTAGAGCCTGCTGCCCAGCCCTCAATTATAGCCCACCCTGCTGGAATCGTTGTCATTCCACCAGATACAACATTTATAGTTCCTGTTGTAATAGTTGAACTTACTATTATTCCCACACCTAAAACAATTTCAGTTACTCCTATAGCAATGTTTGTACGATGACTATAACCTTCAAAAATCTCTTCTGAATTTGTGACTTGAGGAAAAGAGTTGTCTATTACAAGAACCTCTTGTTTTGAATTAACGATAGGTTGACTTACACTATTTTCCATAAATGAACTTTTTCTCCCGACAACATCCCCAACTTGTAAATTTGACGGGTTTCCCACATAACCAGATTCTTCTCGCCAATTTTCTCCATACAGTTCATACAATGTGGCTCCCGGAAGGGCTGTATAAGTTCCATCCTTGTTGTCTCGCCATGTATTGGGAACTGTTCTTCCCCCATCACTAGCCAGCAACCCCCACAAGTCCACGTAGTTCACCGGGTCATTATTCACATACGCAAACCAATTGCTACCATCCCGGATTGGGTCTACTGTGGTGAACCGCACACTTTGCGGTGAGTAGTCACGGTAGCCGTAGTTGTAAAAGGAACTGGCTTGTGACAATGATTTACTCTTCCTTCTCATCATAAAATATAAAATGACACAAAATGACATAATAGTAAAGAATCACCAGATTTACTATTGAAGCCCCGATGAGAAAACCTGTGAAAGGTAGAATATTATTCAGCGGCACTTTACCCGCTATCAAATCAATAATAATGGAAACCCCCAGTATACAGAACAGAAGCAGAAATTTCTTTTTCTGCTTTGAAAACCTTTGGCTTATGGTTAGTGTTCTGTGTATATGCTTTTTCTTGAAAAAAATCTTTAGAACAAGAAAAGAACAAATCAGAAAGAAGAGAAATAGAAAGTAATTGATGTAATCTAAAACAAGTTTTATGGTAATGCTAGTTATTCCATAAAACAAAGTCATATAGAAAAGATAATAATAGGCTAATAACCCCAATGAAATAGTTGATGCAATTTTTAGTTTCATTTTTCGCCCCCCCCCCTTTTTTTGTTACTTCCCGTTTTTTCTTGCTCGAATAAATATTATCAACATATATATAAATATTATTAACATTTCAAAAAATGTAATATTAAAAACAGATTGCCCATAAACAAAACAAATACAAACAAATGCTAATAGTAATATCGAGAGTAGTACCATAGCCAGTACCATATTATATTTCCAAAACAGAATTATACAGAAGCAAAAAAATATTGCAATTAATCTTTTTATTCCTGTATACTGAAATCCAATAGTAACTATTTCATTGATTTCCCAAATGACTAACAAAAAAACTGTCAAGATAATAAGATAAAATATTCCCTTACTCATTTTCCCTTCTTCTCCTTTCGTTGCTCAGCGTTTATATTTGTGAAAATCAATACTCCTGAGTTTTGCTCCTGATTTATTTGAGGAAATTCTGGATGTTGTTGTCTATTGTCATATGCCAATGCTGCTAAACCAGCAATAGCTGCAATCTTTCCTCCAGGGCCATTATCCGGGGGAATATATCCCGGCTCACCCAATTTACTGGGGTCTGGAACATTTTCAGAACCAACATTTGCTTTTTTGCCTAGCGGACCAGGACTTTGATTACCAGGAGGAATTGGATTTCCCTCCCTATCTCGTACTGGTCGTTTCTCGATAACATTATCAACAAAATTGCTTATTGCCGCACTTACAGCCCCGTCGCTCCCATAGCCTCAATTATATTTCAGTTTTTACCGCTTTGCATAAAATACATCCATATGCCCCAAAACTTGTAGATACTATCACTAATGATAACTCTCCTTTTTCTATGCTTGATATTTTCTCTTGAATCCAAGGCTCTCCATGTTGATTGGATTCAATATTCAGCAAAAAAAACAAGTCATTCTTGTCTCGTAAATCTAGTGACTCCGCAGTAATTATTTCAATATCAAGTATGATATTTCCCAAAGAAAAATCACAAAATCTACATTCAATCACATCAAAAAAGTAGAGAAAACGCTTATTGACAAAACCATCTTCACATACAATCAGTTTTAAGGTTTGCTCGCCACAAATTTCAATACCCATCAAAAGATTATCATGGAAAGAGTCAGTTGAAAGAAATTTATCAAGACACATTACGGCAAAGGTTCTCCTTTTTGCTGATTTATTTGACTTGACTCATCTCCATACTTATACCACAAGAAACTAAAAGAAGCGGAGAGCAACCGCAGATACTCCCATAATCGTGAAAAATACTAGAAGTCTTTTCCAGTATTTTGCAGGAACTAAACCATATACCTCATAAGGAAATCCTTCTCGTATATCGTGATCCTTCACAGTTCTGTTTCTCCAATATTGATACTTATTGAGTGTATTGTCATATTGTTCACGTCCAACTTTGAGTCCCTGTAATATTGTAATGAAACATGCTATCAGACCGAAAATAAAAATAATAATACAACATATTTCAATCATACTTCCCTGCCTTACCCATAATTCTATCAGCAAGATTCTTGCCAAAATCTTTCACTTTGTTGATAAATCCCCCTACGCCAATCTTTACTGTATGAACTTTTGTTTCAGTATAATAGGTGTGTACATCATTTGATGTTAATCCTCCTCCTAAGCCTATGCTTGCCGTTGTTACAGGTTTTCCTCCTTCTAATGATTCAGCCAAATTGTATGAAACAGATGCAGGAGTTATAGTCGCTCCTATTCCAGCTGCAATTCCCTTACCTCCAGCATCAGCAGCTGCTCTATTTTCCGATGTGGAAAAATCTATAGAGACTGCCCCCGAAACTCCTATGTGGCTTCCCATTCCATAAGTCTCATATGTTCCAATTTCAAATGTTTTTTCTTCAGAATCCCACGCAACTATGAACCCACTACCTATCGTTCCTCCCGTTCCAGCTCCACCCGCTGCCGAGACACCTACTTGAAAAGTGAACAACCCCCACAAGTCCACATAGTTCACCGGGTCGTTGTTCACGTATGCAAACCAATTGCTGCCATCCCGTATCGGATCCACCGTGGTGAACCGCACGGTCTGGGGTGAATAGTCACGGTAGCCGTAGTTATATAAGCCTGTGATGCTGTCGTAGGGTTTACCCAAGTATCCGTAGTCAGTGCCTGTTGTATAGTTGCCAGTTATTGGTGAGCCGAAAATGTCATAGTCGTAATAGCTTTCTTGTACGCCGTGGTTGTCAGTTACAGAGCGAGTGCTGCCTAGAATATCCGTACCCAGATACCCACGTGTACCGCCGGATCGGTTTATGGCAACTGGTGAACCGTGAGCATAGAGCATGGTACGCTCACCGCTGTATCTGCATGTATTACATTTCAATGTTCAAGCACTCCCTCAGATATTGCTGAGCCATAAACTCGTATATTTGGTAAAGTACATCTGACTTATATGGAATAGGGGCTTCTGGGTTTGTGTCATCCCAGAAAAAAGAATGGCTCTGGGTATAAAATGAATTCAAAATCTCTCCATCCTTTATAAACTCGATGTAATATCCACCTTCAGGCAAGGCCTCCTTGGGTATCGCAAGAAAAATCCTTCTTCCCTCCAAGCTATAACAAATCGGTCTGATATCAGTACTGAATGGCCCGTTATACAGTTCATAGGAAGTATAGTCATTCATTTTCTGTGTTTTTAAAACTACTCTGATACTGTCCAACTCATCCAAATACTCTGTTGTAAATCCAGTGCGCCTACATCCTATGGTACACATACACAATAACACTACAAAAATGAATATGAAATTGTTTTTCATTTTTCCTCCACAATAGATTCGATGTAATCCCTTAAACTATTTTCCTGTCTATCAAAGAAACCTCTTCCATTAAATCTTTTTGTTTCATATACAGATGTCGTTCCTTGCCATGCAACAACATCCACTTCATTTCCAAATGCATCATTCCACTTGTCTGCATTGTCTGTTGTTTTCCTTGTGGAACCACCCTGAAAACAGTTTTGGAAAATAACCCTATCTAAACTCTCACTTACATTGAGTTTTTTAACATCGTCTGGTCCGAATATATCTCCATTAGATGTCTGAATATACCCTCCTGGGTATCCATGGCCACTTGTTACAATGAGATCAACTTCAGGATTTTCCAAAGCCTCCTCGATATCATTCTTTGTACCTTGTTCTATTACTTTTACAGAAAATCCATTTTCCTCCAAGTATTTTATATCATCATTGATAGATTCCCTCTCTTTTTCTTTCATTTTTTGGTCTTTTTCTGTATTTGTATAAACATAAATAAAATAAACGTCTTCCAACCCCCACAAGTCCACGTAGTTCACCGGGTCGTTGTTCACATAGGCAAACCAATTGCTGCCATCCCGTATCGGATCCACTGTAGTGAACCGCACGGTATGGGGACTGTAGTCACGGTAGCCGTAGTTATATAAACCTGTGATGCTGTCGTAGGGTTTACCAAGGTATCCATAGTCAGCCCCTGTGGTGAAATCACCAGCTACAGGGCTACCGAAAATGTCATAGTCGTAATAGCCAGAAACTTTATTCATAGTGATTCTGGCCATGATAACTTAAAGCAAATGGTATTTTCAGTGGAAAAAGAACCATCGGGAAATTTGATTCTATACGTCATAAAAACCTCTTCTGCAGTACTTGGAATTTCATAAATTGTAGGTACTGAATGGATGAGTGAAGAGTACACAAGCTTATATCCCTCATCAGCTTTTTCCACATCCCAACTCATGTCTAGATTTTCAATGCCTTCCTTCGTGTCGGCAACCTGATGGTTCAGCAAAGCATAGGTCTCATCTGCACCCATCCACCACAAAATTCTTTTTCCACGAATTCTTTTTTTCCCATTGATAACAAGCTTGTCAATTTTTACCGACAAGCGGCTGTGTATTGGAATTGCTGCGACTCCTTTTGGTTTAAGATATGGGAGAGGGACAATTACATCTTTGTCGTAAGCCACATCGTATGATGGTATTTCATAACCAAATGCTGGCAAGGAACACAGAAACAGAACCATGAAACAAATATAATTATTTATTTTTTTTCTCATTGCTGTTATCTCCTTCATTTTGCTGTGGATAAAATTGAGGGACTGGCCAATCTCCATAGCTTTTCCTTTGTGGAATTCCCTTAAACATACGATATTCATTTTCTATAGCTGTAGCTTCCTGTTCCCTTTTCTTTCTTGAAATTGGATTAGTACCTACTGACATTGGATATGCATGTCCCGCAACTTCATGTGCTAAGGTTGATTCCGGGTCGCTGGGTGTTCCATCTGATAGACTTGTTGTATCAGTTGGGTCAAATCGTACAAATACATCCCCTCCAATTCCTATAACACTTTTTTATAGCTTCAATGGGATTCAATTTTTCATTATTCCCGGGGGTGGCATCATTATAACGTTTTTTATTAACCTCAATAACAATTGTTTTATCTGATTTTACCAATTCATTCCATCTTTCACCCGTATCGGATCTATCGTGGTGAACCGCACACTTTGCGGCGAGTAGTCACGGTAGCCGTAGTTGTAAAAGAACTGGTTTGTGACAGCAGGTTGCCGTTGCTGTCATAGGTATATTCTACACCAACACCGCCACTCCCGCAAGTCTTTTGGATCCGGTTCTCGGCATCGTAGTGTAGGTGATGGTGACCTAGGCGGTGGTCTTGGTGGCACGGTTGCCGTTTGCGTCGTAGGTGTAGGTGATGGTTCCGCTAAGTAGATATCATCCTATCACCATCCTTCAATAATTCGCCCCTTATACGTTGGATATACAAAGGTTTTTGCATCCTTGACTAAAGTTTGGCACATATGCTTTCCATCAACTTCAAAGGTTACAAAGTATTTGTCGTGCTGTTCTTCAAACACTTCTAGAGGAACTTTAGTAATAAAAGGTACGCTACCATGATCATAATTAATATCCGTATAATCATAACTCTGAACATAAGAGTTGATATGATCAATAAGAAGAGATTCTTCCATAGTAAAGAGTTTACTTCCATTAGAATCAGAAATAACAATTGGTTGTACCGCAGCGGGCTCGACCCGCTGTCGGCTACGAACCTTTGTTATGTGATATTTTCTTTTAAAACAATATCATCGGGTTTGCTTTAAATTGTAACATATTTGCAGAGTCTGCTCCTTTATCACCACCTTTTCTCTGTAAAGTAATGTTACCTAAATGTATATTTCCTGATTTTGTAAATTCTACTTTGCAATCACCAGCGTAAATTGAAATTGCTTCATTTACTGCGATTAAACGCCATTTATAACCGTCACTTTTATTTATAACTAAAGTCCATTCTGCTGCAAATCTTCCACGACCACGAATTACATCGCTGATAATCATTATCATATTTTTCTGCAAAAATGACTTCAATTTGTCCTGTTCTTCTTGTGTAAATTCATCAACGAACATTCTTTTTGAATCACGAGAGCCATTTCTAGGTGGAAGTTCTCCATCGTACAATTTCAAGAGACTTTCTATTTCAGAATCAATATGCCAATTTTCCAAATATTGCTCAACTTTTTTCTTTTCTACTTGATTGAAGCCAACATCATTTGAAACCAATTTTACTTGTATATTTTCTACGGAAGTTAATTCTGTATCTTTTGATTTTTTCTTCACTGTAACATTGATTGTTACATTTATATCTGACTTGTAGCCTTTGCCACCGATTTTTTCTGCATGAACAGATGTAATTTCTTCAAGATTATACATCATTATTTCAAGCCACTTTTGAGCATCCTTGTCATTTTGCCAGTTGTTAAATTTATCAACAACTTCCTGTTCGTTGTTGTAACCGCCTTTCGCAATTTCTGAACCTGTCATAGACATGCTACAACCTCCTTTTTTTCAAGGGCATTTTTCATAATTTTCTGTAAAACATCGACAACAACTGAATTTCCAAATTGCTTATATGCTACTGTATCACGTTCTGCTATTTTAAAATTCTCAGGAAAGCCATCTAACCTTGCACACTCTCTTGGTGCAAGTTTTCTGATTTTTCCATTCACACGATACAAACCTGTTTTTGCACCAGCTCCACCACCATAAGCCGACAATGTGATTGCCGTTCCAAGAGGACTGTAAATTCTTTCTCCTTGTCCGCCTTTATTTACGGTTCCAATTCTTAAGGGAATATCAGATATTTTTTCTTTTACATTTTGATTTATTACTACATCATTTCTATGAATTTCATATTTTTTTGTTTCTGAATCAGGGAGAAGTATATCCATTACATGTTTCTTTAAATTTTCTTCTTTTGGGAAATCAAATTCTTTTACTTTTAAATCCTTTCTAAAACATACTATATAAATACGTTTTCTGCTTTGAGGAACTCCATATTTCGAAGCATCCAATACTTCATCAAAAACATCATATCCAATTTCATAGAGTGTTTTTTTTATAACAGAAAGGGTTTTTCCCCCATCATGCCGAGCAAGATTTTTTACATTTTCCAGAAACATTAACTTAGGCTGTTTTTCTTTTGCAATTCTAGCCACATCAAAAAATAATGTACCCCTGCTATCTTCAAAACCAAGTTGCTTTCCGCTTATTGAAAAAGCCTGGCAAGGAAAGCCTGCACATAAAATATCATGGTCAGGAATTGATTTTTCTGAGATTTTTGTAATGTCCCCTTCTGGCTTTAAAGAAAAATTATTTTCATAAACTTTGGCCGCATCTTTATCCCATTCACTTGCAAAAACAGCTTTTCCACCAAGAGAGGAAAGTGCAATATGAAAGCCACCAATTCCAGCAAATAAATCTATGAATTTCAGTTCCTTACTCATACTAAGGATATAGCATATTTTCCTATAATTTTATAGGGGAATTTATTAAGTTTATATTTTAAAAAGCGCCCCAGTGCGGGCGTCCACATAACAAGATTTTCCACTGTAACTTGAAATGTATCCAGAGGGTATGGATATGGATAAATATGAATTCCAGCTACATAATAATGTTCTTCATAATAGTGCATCTCACTCACATATGCAAAGAAATACATTCCTCTAACATCAAACATTTGGAAAGGTGAAGAATCAGTTTGCTGCAAGAAAGCGTTTCTTTCTTGATTTTTATAGGTTACATAAGTATAAGAAGCACACCCGTAACTCAAAATCACAAAGAATAACAAGACAAATACAATGGATAATTTCACTTTATTCCTCCCGTTCATTTTTCTTACCAGTCAAATAATAGGGAATGACATCAGCAAAGACATGGCCAATTTTTGGTTCATTCCCAATACCTTTTTATATCATTTCTGAATGACCTTGATTTTCCAAAAACCAAGATGATGGGCAACTCTATAGAATTCAAATGTTTGTTCACTAGACAATGTGAAAGTAGAATATGGCAAAATATTTATATCTCTATAATTCATAAGGAACGGGAGAAAGAATACTTGTCGCTCAACCGCCTTAAGGTTTCCCATGACTTTAATTCCATGTCCATTGTAGCATCCCCTGCTTAAAACTGAATTGTCCTTGATAAAAATATCATCCACAAAATCTGATAAAATCCATGGTAATCTTTGGGTATATTCATGAATCAGCAAGTAATTGCTTGTTTCATCCTTTTCATGCAAAAATAGACACCTTGAATCAAGACATTCTCTGACTATAGTTTTCCTTTCATCAACAGAATATGAATAACATCCAAGATTATAGTATTTTCCGATAAGTTCTTCATGGAAATTATATGTATATCCATTGTAGATTTTTCCATCATGTGAAACGTCAAGGTATTCTTTATAAAACGGATAGAAAGGAAAAGATTCAGCCAACTCCCATTGTACTAATTTCTTGGATATTTTCTTTACCATGACATCAACTGAAGGAAGTCATATACACTGACAAAACCATCATTCTTCGCACATATCTGTTGATTAACAGTAATGTGCGAAGAAGTCGAGAACACTTCTATACAGACATTATTTGGTAATACAATTCTCCAATCCAGATTATTATTGAAAGGCTGAATTTCGATAATATTTGTGGAATTGACGTGCGTTCTCGGAATGATTTCCTCTTGTTCATCGGTACAATCACGGCTTCCAATTAAAATCCTATCATTCTGTAAAATTCTCCATTCACACTGATAAAATTGTAGAGTACATTTTGATTCCATAAGCTTACTTGATTGAGTTGTTTGTAGGTCAATTAACAATATATCACCTGCATCCCTGATATACATGCGTTTGATTGAAAAATCCATCAATACACCTCGGTTGATGTAAGAAAATTATAGAAATTTATCTCTTGTCCTTTGAAATTAGTGAAATACTCTGGCTGATCATACGTGTCTACAGTACAGACAAAAATATCTATACTGAACCCCGAAGAAAACCGCAATCTCCTTGTTATTCCATTTATAAATTCACATGAAATCAATCTTGCTCCAAGGCAATATTTCCCAGCTATTTGCTCCAAACAATCCTCATCTTCTGTACATCCATATAAAATCAAATCTCCTTTGACTATCCTCCAACAACAGTTGTAATATGCAAGCGAATATTCACCTCTCACAACTTCCCAAGACTTACCCCTTTGGTTGGTATACAATGTCTTCCCCATGTCCCCAAAGTCCATTTCTAGGGAGCCACCATAGAGTCTAGTTAAACGAGATAAAATAAGTTCTTTCATACGGCCTCCTCAAATATTCATGTTGAGAGCATCCTCGACGGCCTCCCATAACTCCTCTTCCGTTAGAGAGGGATTTCTTTCTTCTTTCAAGCGTTTGCCATTCTTTATTTTTTTCATTTCTGAATGCCACCTACTCTCCTCATCTTTCGTCAAAGGTCTTCCTAATTTTTCTTGAATCTTATTCTTGATTTTGTTTCGTGTCTGTGTTTCATGGTTATGTTTTGAAATAGTTGTAATAGCATCACTTACTCCCTGTACTACTTCGGACATACCCTTTGCTATTTCTTGCACACCAGCACTTGCATATACTCCAGCAGGTTGCCGTTGCTGTCATACGCATATTCTACACCAGCACCAGTGTCGCCGCAAGTCTTGGATGATATTTCAAATCATCTCGATGGTAAATATACTGGACTAACTTAAAAAAGTTCTTGCTCGTCAGATATATCATCCTCATGTTTTATCTTGAGAATTTTAATACTGACTAACCATAACAAACAAAAAGTACTACAAAAAAACACTATGATTGTAGAGCCCAGCGTATGAGGCATAAACTGTCCAATAAAACATACAACAATGGTTACATGAGTCAAAAAAAAAGTTCCAGACTCTTTCATTGATATATGATGCCTTACATATTTATAATTCAAAAAACCAAAACAATTTAACCCCAAAGCAACCAAGATATGGGTAAAATCGATATGAAATCCACTCACTAAAATAGTTATAAGATTTACGATGAGATATAACACCAAATAAAGTCGAAAATTACGTATACACCATTTCATAAACATGTCAAAAACACCTTAATTCAGAAAATACATCTAGAAATTCCACGTCCATGTTTTCCAAACGCCACCCCCTACCCCTCCATACCCATAAGAATTTGGGATACCTGAATCATCCAGATTATCCATGTCATATGTTACAACAACTCCTGCACCTATATCAACACTGGAGTTTTACGGCCCCGGACAGTCTTGATGGTTCCACCAAGTATGCCATCAAGGTGTCCACCAACTACATCAAGAAGGGCAGCCAGCGGAAGGACCCCCTTTCCTGCTGGAGTCATCCTCAATCTATAGTCAAAGATTAACCGTGGAGGCTGGAAGTGGAGCTTACTTCACCTCCAGCCTTTTTATCTTTTCCCAGGCGGTTCTCCACTATTTCCACAAGTCTTTTGGAACAGTTTCTCTACCTTGCAGTTGTAAAGAATCATAACCAGTTGTATGCAGTTATTTTCTCATTTTATCAAACTTTTTTCTGGAAATCCGTCAAAAATTTGATTTTCAAACTAATAATACATATGTAAAGATTTTTTATTGGAGGTAAGAATTGCTAACAGAAGCAGAACTGCAGAAAAAGTGGGAAAGTCTCACCTTTACCGACGATTTTATCTTTTCCCGGGTGATGCACGATGAACACATTTGTCGTCAGGTGGTGGAACTGATTCTTGGAGTGCGGATTGGAAAGATACGCTACCTTTCCGCCCAAGACGAACATAAAACTGACCCAGATTCCATGCGAATCATCATGGACGTGTTCTTGCGGGATGAGAACCGCATTATTAATGTGGAAGTTCAAACTGGCCACAAGAAGGAGCTCCCCAAACGGAGTCGTTATTATCAAAGCGTGGCAGACGTAAGCACCACCTCAACTGGAACCAAGTATCGAGATTTACCAGAAAACATCCTCATCTTCATTTGTACTTTTGACCCTTTTGACAGGAACTTTCCCCGTTACACCTTCCAGTACATTTGCAATGAGGATAAACGGCTCAAATTAAAGGACGGCTCTCTTCGAATATTTTTAAATACCAAGGCCACTCAACTTTCAGCCCTTGACCAGAAGTTACAAGCACTTTATCATTATTTACAGGAAGGAGTGGTGGAATCCAGCCTAACACAGGAGATTTCCAGTAAAATCACCACTCTGAAAAACAATTCCATTGAAAGGAGGTCGTTCATGACACTGGCTCTAAAAATGGCTGATATAGAATACGATGCATATGAAAATGGGTTCGATAGAGGCCATGAAGCGGGATTCCAAGCTGGCCACCAACAAGGACTCCAACAAGGCATAGAACAAGGCATAGAACAAGGCATAGAACGTGGTGCCTACCAGAACAAGCTGGAGACGGCAAAAAATCTTCTTTCCATGGGACTTCCCTCAGAACAAGTAGCCCAAGGAACAAACCTCCCACTGGATGTAGTACAAGGATTACTGTAAGAGGTGGATTTTAGCGGACAAGGGGCAAGACATCACAGCCCCTTGCACCGCTTCTGAGTAGAGGGGGTGTTCCCTCCTAAGCTTCCCCTCCCCATCAAAAAAAACTATTCTCAAAACTCCATCTTACTGATATACTTAATCTATGATGTTTTCGCTATCCCAGGAGATTATTCATCAAATTATGTTTGCCTTGGAGGATCAGAACACTACCTACGTTCTGGAGCTCCACTCCGGAAGGCTGGAGGATATAACCTCCTTTCAAGACGATGAAATTCCTGCAGGATACGTGGAATTACCGCAATGGGAGCCCGCCAACGGCTTTCGTATGATGGAGCGCTTTGTAGCTGTGGTACGGAATACCGCCCTGCAACGGCAGCTCCGTTCCGTCCTGTTTTCGGGAAAGGGGGTGTTTAAGAATTTTAAGAATCTTTTAAAGTCCCATCCTCAGGGAGAAAAACAATGGTTTGCCTTCCGAGAAGAGGAGATGACCAGGTATATTACCCAGTGGTATAACCAGTTGAGGGAAGTGTACGGCCTAGAGCAATTAGGTGAAGAGCCGGAAGACAATGAAGAGCTTTTACAAGATGATTTTATCTTGAGGGAATATGATGCCGCGAAGGATGAAGAAAAACGAATTCTTGCTATCAACAGTTTTATGTCAGAGCAAGAAGTCCAATGGCCAGGAGAGCTTGGCTTGGTACTATCCAGTCTATGGCAGGAAAAAAAAGCCAAGGGGGAACAACACCATATTCTCTCCTTGATGGCAGAAACCATAGGTGGCGATTTTGCCGGATGTATTGAAGCAACATTGTATCCGTCTTACGTAAAGGAGACAGTGCTCCTAACCTCTTTTTTTGTACTGGAGCAATATCGGGGACTGGGAATCGGAAAAAAACTACTGGAGCAGGGTGTACTGCAATTACAAGAAAAAGGAATCCGTTGGATTATCCTTGCAGACCTAGTGATTCCAGTTTTTTTACAGACCTGTCTGACACGAGTTGGTTTTGTCAGCAGTGGCGGTGGCTATATCCTGGATACCAAGGGAAAGATAATAGCCACAGAAGATTTTGACGATGCGGGAGCAAATGAATCGCTCCCAGACTTTTTTATTGGAGAAAAAGATGCCTAGTAACAACTCATTTAACGAAGAACGATTTGTAGCTGTATTGGAAGAAGCAATTAACAAGGTAAAGACCGAAGAAGACCCAGTGCTTCTAACAGACATGAAAAAGTTGTTTAAAAAACATGTACCCTTTACACTGAGAACCTACGTGGCAGCCTATCTTGCCAAGCAGGCATGTCAGGGATTCAAGGGCGGTAGCAAGTATTCTAGCCGCACCGAGGGATTCAACAAGGGAAATGATCGTGGAGCCAGAAAGGAGCGCCCTGCTCCCCGCCAGCACCAGGAGGAAGTACGACGGGAAAACACCCCAGAGCCCACCATTACCGAGCGCCCCGCTCCCCGCAGAGTAACTATTGACGAAGAATATGCAGCCACCGTTTTTATCGGCATTGGAAAGAACCGTCGTGTGTACACCAGAGATTTAATTACCCTTTTGATGCAGGTTTGTAAGCTGGATCGGGAGCGCATCGGACGCATTCGCAATCAGGAGAACTACTCCTTTGTGGAATTGTTCAAGGAAGACGTGGACGATGTTATCAACACCTTGAACGGCTACAACTATCGTGGACGCAACCTCACCGTCAGTTATGCTCGCAAAAAGGATGATGATTCTGCAGAGGACACCAAGCAGCTTGATGCTACCTCTGTAGCAACCAGCCAGGCTGTAAGCCCTGCCGCTGAGGCTGACACAACTGAGGAATAATCACCGACATCTACGGTAAGGGGAATGACATGAAAATATGGAATTTTGTTACTGGAGCCTTTCAGGTAAATACCCTCATTGTGCCCCTGAAGGACAAGTATGTTTTTGTGGTTGATCCAGGAGGAGACATCCTTTCCATCAGCCAGTTCTTGGCTTCCCAGGAATTGGTGCCAGTGGCCATTGTTTGTACCCACGGTCACTTTGACCATATTTTTGGTATCCAAGACCTGCGGGAAGCCTGCGGAAACATTCCCTTGGTGGCCCACCAGGAAGAAAGTTGCTACTTTGGCCCCGATGCCCTAGAAGCCCACGGCTACGACCTGCAGATGATGGGATTGCCTCAGCTGACAGAAGCCCTTTCCAACATCCCAGAGCCTGACTGCTGGGTAGAAGAAGGAGATACCTTAGCAAAGGTAGCTGGCATTCCCTGTCCCGAAGAAGCAGCCCAGTGGAAGGTGCTCCACACTCCAGGCCACAGCAACGGCTCCATCTGTCTGTACAACCAGCAGGAGGGCGTGCTTATCAGTGGAGATACCCTGTTTTACGGTGGCTATGGACACAGCGACTTGTACAGTGGCAATCAACAGCAGCTTTATAACAGTCTGCGCCGCATTATGCAGCTGCCACCAGATACCAAGCTCTATCCTGGCCACCGGGAATTCGATGTTCCATTGAAAGAGGCCATCCAAGGTCCTTGGAAAAAGAAATAGCTAAAAAAATAACCCAGCTTCTGCTGGGTTATTTTTTGTTGGTATAACAACCTATTGGGTCATGGCCAAAGCCTCAGAAATATTAAAGGCTCTGTCTCCAATCTTTTCGATATTTCGTACCAAATCGATGTACAAAAGCTCTGCCTTTACGTTGGCACCACCCTCCAGTCGCTTTCGAGCCACCTTTTTCAGGTTCTTTCTCAGCAGGTCAATCTGGTCTTCCAGTACCTGAGCCACAGCCAGCTGGTCGTCGTTCAAGTGCTTGTTGATGTTTTCTCGGATAAACTCCAAGAAGCGATGTGCTAACTCAATGTAGGGATGGAGTCGCTCCATATCCTCTTCTGCAAAGATCATTTCCTTTTCGATGCTTCGTTGCAGCAACAACGCAATGGTATAGCAGTCGTCGGTCATGTTTTCCAAATCATCTACAATACGCAGCATCACCGAAACATTGTTCTTCAGCTTGTCGCTCATGGGAAGCTGGGAGCAACGCACCAAGTAATTAGTCAGCTGCTCCTGCATCTGGTCTGCATAATCTTCATCCTGAGTAAGGGGCTCCATCTGAGTTTCCACAAATTCCATGGTGCGATTATTGAATCCCATGGAAATCCTGTCGAACATCCGAGTTACTACCTCTGTCATGTTCTCGATTTCCTTTTCAGCTCGAATCACATAAGCGGCAGCATTTTCCTTGGAACCTGTTTCCACAAAGTCCAGCTTGTACACGCCAGCCACCTCATCATCCTTAGGTTTAATAATCCGTTCGGTAAGGGCGGCAATCTGACGAGCAAAGGGCAAGAACACCAGAGTATTAATCACATTAAACACAGTGTGGAGCATGGCGATGTGATAAGTAATATGCTCATGCACTGGTCCAGGCACCAGAGCATCCACCAGAACCAGCAGAGGATGCAGAAGAATTGCGGCCCAGAGGGTTCCCGTTACGTTAAACAAGACGTGGATCAAGGCTGCACGACGAGCATTTACCTTTGTACCCCAGGCTGCAATCACAGCATCAATGGTGGAACCGATATTGCTTCCCAAAACCATGGCAGCGGCAAAGGTCCAGGGTAAAAGTCCATTGTGGGACATGGTCAAGATAATGGCAGTGGAAGCACTGGAGGAATGCAAAAGTACGGTAATGGCCATACCTGCAATAATTCCGATAACAATGCTGAGGACACCCTTGTCGGTCCAAGCCGTCAAAAAGCCGATGTTGGAGGCATCCAGGGTAGGAATGGACTTGGACAGCAAATCAAGTCCCAGAAACAAAAGACCAAAGCCCATGATGGCTTCCCCAATATTCTGTTTCTTTAATCTTTTTATGCTAGTAAAGAAAAAACCGATTCCAAAGAGTGGAATAGCTAGGGTAGAAATCTTGAAGTTAAATCCAAAGAAGGCAACAATCCATGCCGTAATGGTAGTACCAATGTTGGCACCAAAGATAATTCCCACCGACTGGGTAAGACTCAGAAGGCCAGCATTTACAAAGGAAACAACCATAACGGTAGTGGCACCAGAGGACTGAATCAACATGGTGATGAACATACCAGTAAGCATTGCAAAGAAACGATTACCAGTCATCAACCCCAAAATACGGTGCAGACTCTTGCCTGCACTTTTTTGGATACCGTCACTCATAAGTTTCATTCCATACAGAAGGAATCCTAGGGCACCCACGAGCTGTAAAATAATGGACAAGATACTCACATTTTCATTCTATCAAGTATATCTGAAATTATCAATCAATTTTTTATCTAAAAGAACCCACCCTGTATCTGCCGTGATTTTTGTGATATACTGGGTCCATGAGCGAGCAACAATGGTTTGAAAAGGAAAATTTTTGGTTGAACTATGGCCCCATTATGTTTGATGCCCACCATTGGGCTGAGGCTTCTGGCATTGCCCAGGCCATTGTAAATATTTGTCAGCTTTCCCCAGGAAGCAAGATTCTTGATGCAGGCTGTGGACCGGGACGAATTACCGTGGAACTAGCTTTACTGGACATGGATGTAACTGGGGTGGATATGATTGGCCCCTACCTAGATTTGGCTCAAGAAACTGCCGCTGACGAAGAAGTTAAAATCACCACCATTCAGGCTGACCTGCGGCAATTTCAAGCACCAGAAGCATTTGATGTGGCGGTGAACCTGTACACCTCCTTTGGCTACTGCGACACCATTGCAGAGGACACAAAAATCTTGCAGAACATTGCCGCATCGGTAAAAAAAGGCGGCTACTTTGTGATGGAATGCTTGAGCCGTGAAAATGCCGTTCGAGATTTTACCGAAGGAGAATGGTTCTGTCGCAGCGGAAAAACTGTGTTGACAGAATTTTCTGTGGAGGGAGCCTGGGAAGGACTGCGTTCCCGCTGGATTCTCATTGATGATGAATCAAATCAGCGAATTGAACATGAATTTGTGCAGAGACTGTATTCTGCGGTGGAGCTACGGAAGACTCTGCTGGAATGTGGTTTTTCCAGTGCAGAGATTTACGGGGACTTTGAACAGGCTCCCTACAACCAAAAAGCTGCCACTATGGTAATTATCTGTAGAAAATAGTATGATAGCTCCATGAAGCGACTGGTTTTAATCATCTTTGTTATTGTGGCAATTTCCTTGGGTCTTGTTTTTTTTATGGAGGATTCCCAGGAAACCACCTCCCAAGGAGTAACCCGTTCCCAAACGGTTATTCCTCAAACCACGGCTCAAAAACATGAAACGGTAAAAGTTCAGAAAGAAGAAGCTGAAGATACCTTGGTGTCTCTCGTTCCCTTGAACAGTGACGAAACCCTGTTGGGAACCTTGAGCATCGACTTTGATGGAGATGGTTATGACGACCAAATCAACACCATCAAGAAGATGACCAGCCCCTACCTCCAGATTCTTGTGGGCTTGTACAATCCCTACAAGGGGCAGTACGAACGGTCTGCCATCATCGACACAGAAATTATCCAGATACGAACCTTTTCCTATTCCTGTATGGATTTTGTGGGAAATCATAAGAATTTCCTCATGTATTCAGGCTTTTTGGAAGACAACGATACTGTCATGAAATTCTTTTCACCGGAAAAACATGATACTACGCTGGTGCTAAACTTAGTGGGCGATTTCCGTTCTGACAGCACCATCTTTGTGCAGCAGTTGGAACGCCACGAATCCTACGAATCACAAAAGGCCAATGGGGTGAGCTTTCCCGTTTGGGTCTATCGTTCCGATACCTCTGCTGGCAGCAACACCCTTGACCAGATTCAAACACGCTATATTTGGGATATGGCTTCCGGCAAATACGTAAAGGATGTGGAAACTCGGGTACAGGAATCAAAGGCCAGCTCAACGGAATTAAACAAGATTCTGGATGGAACCCTTGCTTCCTTCCAAAACCACTTGGAGGGTTTATGGTATTTTACCAATTCCAACGAAGCCCAATTTATGTTCTTCAATCCTCGTGAAGAAGAAATCATTTTCCAGGCAGACAATGCCCAGGAAGTATACACCTGGGTAAGCAGTACCTTGCGGCGAAACGGCATCTACATTACTGCCATCAACAGCTCCATCAATAACCTGACCCGCCGTATTGATATAACTATTTCTGGCACCGACGAAATCAAGGTGCGAAACCAAGACGATGTTCTCATGACCATTAGTGAAAAATCCTTATGGGATGGCGATTACAAGAAGCAGCCTGTGACTGCTTCCACCAAGGATAGCCAAGCTCAAGAAATCCTCCATCTGCTGGAAGGTCAGAAGCACTGGCTGGTGGAAGGAGTGACTAAAATGGAGATTGTCAATGGTACCTACAATTCCTCATTAGTAACAGGTATGATTACCAGCACCTTCTGCAATGAGCAGGAAGTAATTCAATTCCGTGGGAGTGCAGGGGCGCCTTTCTACAATCAGGAGTCCTACCTTGCAGCGGTAGAGCATGATCCTGATACGAAAATGCTCAAGTCTGTGCGGCTTTCTCCAGTAAAGATAACCCCACTGGGCATAAAAGCCTTGAACGGTAATGCCATCCGACTAGAAGCCGACTACACGGTACAGGAAGAGGTTATTGCAGAGGTGATTACTCCCGATGAGCCTGAATTGCAGGCTACCTCCATTCACGATGGAGAGGAAAACAGACCTATTCTGTCCGTTCACACTTCTCCCCGATACTTTAGCCCCGACAACGACGGTGTTGATGACAAGCTCACCATTGACTTGGGAGTTACCTCAGAAATCCCTGTGGCCAGCTGGTCCTTCAACGTGTATGACCCAGAAAACAACAACCTGATTTGGTCTCGCTCTGGTGTGGGAGATGCACCGAAAAAGCTGGAATGGAACGGACGCAGCAACACAGGAGAGCTGGTGCAGTCTGCCACGGACTATCCCTTCAGCTTTTCTGCTAAGGATGAAAATGGCATGAGCTCAGAGGCTCGTGGAGAATTGTCCGTAGACGTACTTGTTATTCATGAAGGCAATGTGCTGAAAATCCAGGTTCCTTCTATCATTTTCCGTAGCGACAGTGCAGACTTTGTGGGTCTTGATGAGGACCCCAAAAAGGGTCTGGACAAGGCAACCATTGACAACAACATCAAGGTTATCCAGCGTATTGCTCAGATTTTGAATAAATTCCCTGATTACAGCGTTCGTATTGAAGGCCACGCCAACAATATCACTGGTACCGAGGCAGAAGAAACCTCCACTGCCAACGGCAATATTCCGCTGGTTCCCCTGTCAGAGGCACGAGCAAAGCTGGTGCGTGATATGCTAGTAGGATTTGGAGTGAGAAGCGACAGACTTTCAACGGTAGGTATAGGAGGACGGAAGCCCGTGGTATCACGAGCAGACAAGCCCAACTGGTGGAAAAACCGCCGAGTGGAATTCATTCTGGATAAATAAAACAAGAGCCGTCTGGCAGCTGTTAAAAAAACTGCTTCCAGACGGCATTTTCTTTTTAAAGCCTTACCTGTAAGGTTAAAACTTTTTCGTAAAGCCCAACGTCAATCTTATTCATCAGGGCCGACGTTTAAATCTTATTCGTCGGGGCTGATGTTTAAATCTTACTCATCAGCGAAAACTGGGTAGCATTCAAAGCCAGCGGTTTTCAGCTTCATGCCCATGGATTTTTGAGCATCCTCTGGCACTGTAACCACAAAGTAGGAGGTGCCACTTGCGCGAACTTCTTTGGTAATATCACTTTTGAAACCAGCTTCCGTAAGGCGGGCAACAAGATTTTCCGCATTTTCCTTGTTACGGAAAAAGCCCACCTGCTGCCGTAGGATAACGTGGCTTTCTGCACTGCTAGAGACACTGGCTTTATCTGTTTTAGTATTCGATGCACTTGTTCCGCTAGATTTATTTTCAGAACTAGCTGTAGTAGCCTTACTTTCTGTAGCAGAATTGTAAGCCACTTCAGTTCTAGGAAGAAAAAACCAGAAGGGAGTGGGAAGGATTTGTGCCTTGCCCGTTACCACCGCAGTTTCCGCAGACTCTGGATATTCTTTCTGGAGCTTGGAGCTCCACTCGGCATTTCCAGTAAGATACCACAAGGTAAGGTAGACGGAAGAACGAACCCATTTCATGGAAGCCATAGTGGCATAGGACTGCAGCACTGCAACTGGTTCTGACAGCTGCTGGCTAGAGTTCACGGTACTGAGGGTACTCCACATCTTGTAGAGGCGAGCGTAGGCTTGGGTTTTCTCATTAGTGGAGTTTCCCAAAAATGCTAGGTAGCCTTCTGCCTGCTGACTTTCTCCACAGCTGAGGCTACAGCGAACTGCAGCCAAAACCAACTCCTCGGAGGTAAAGGCTGGGGTGTTTGGTGCAGGGGCTGCAGAAATTCCTGCTGCCTTGGCATACCAAGAAGCAGCACTTCCATAGTCACCCAGCTGCTCTGTCAAGGAGCCAAGAAAGGTGTATAAGGATCGCTGGTTTGAGGCATCGGCAGTGATAGCAGCCTTTTCCACCTCTTGAATGATGGTGGGTAGAGAAGCATTGTCGCTGGAAGACTTTTCCACAGCATTCTGTATTATTTGGGCGGCCACCTGACTCCACACAGGAGCAAGGCTACAAAGAGCCAGTAAACTACAGAACACCAGCCGAAGCAGCTTTCCTCTCATCATCCCTACTCCCTTGTACCAGAATTCGCCGTTCCCGATGTTGATTCAGCGGACTTCTGCTTTTGTTCCGCCTTCTTTGCTTCCTTTTGCTGCTGTTTTGCCTCTTTAGCAGTAGCTTTTTCAGCAGAAGCCTTTGACTTTTCTTCCTTCAGCTGATTTTGCTTGATTTTTTTTAGAGCCTTTTTTTCTGCCAGAGCCTGCTTTTCCTTGGCACTTTTCTTTTTGATTACCGTAAAGGGCAAGGTAACCACCACACCGCAGGCAAAGGCAATAATCAAACTTAAAAAAATCGGTATATTTTCAAAGGTATGAAAACCAAAGGAGATGTTACAGCTATTTTTAAGATTAAAACCTGCAAAACAGGTGCCTAACACCAGACAGACGATAAATCCTACTAATTTCCAAGGCATAAAATCCTCCATTCTGGAAAGCAGAATTTTTTCTGCCTCCCATTATAGTATCGGCTAATTGTCTACAACCTTACCACGGATAGTATTACCCGTCAATTCAAGGAGTTGCACCTGAACAAAGCTACCACACAGGGATTCTGGAGCGGCAAACACCACCCGTTCGTCCTGAGCTGTTTTACCTAAAAGTTCAGCCTTGTTATCTCGGGAAACAGTTTCTGCCAGCACCATTACGGTTTGGCCCAGTCGCTTGGCTGTTTCTTCCCGTGTAATTACCAGCTGCATGTCGATAATCCGCTGGAGCCGCTCCTTCTTTGTGTCCAAGGGAATCTGGTCGGGATATTTGGCAGCAGGAGTTCCTTCACGGGGATTGTAATAGTACATGTAGGCAGCCTGATAGCGAACCTTTTCCATCAATTCCACGGTTTTGTCAAAGTCCTCCTCCGTCTCCCCAGGGAAGCCAATGAGGATATCTGTGGTAAGGGAGGCATCTGGTAGCTTAGCTCGAATACGAGACACTAAATCAAGGTATTCTTGGTGAGTGTACTTGCGAGCCATACGACGGAGAATGGGGTCTGAGCCATGCTGAACAGGAAGATGAATGTGACGGCACAATACAGGATAGCGGGCAATCACATCAATGAGCTTGTCGGACAAGTCCTTGGGATGGCTGGACATAAAGCGAACCCAACCGATGGGGGATTTTGTCTTTTCCAGATGCTGGGCAATGAGCTCCATCAAGCCAGGGAAATCAAGCTCTGTGCCATCTTCATTTTTCCACAGGTAGGAATTCACGTTCTGTCCCAGCAAGGTGATTTCCCGAACATTGTGGGCAGAAAGCTGGTCAAGCTCAGACAAGACCTCTGCAGGATTGCGGGAAATTTCTCGGCCACGGACATGGGGAACGATGCAGTAGGTGCAGTAGTTGTTGCAGCCATGCATAATGGGAACAAAGGCGGTGAAAGCACCAGGCTCCAAGGACACGGGAGCAAAGGTGTACACAGGGTCCTCATCAATAACCAGGGGAGGCTGATTTTTTTCCACCGCCTGAATAATTTCTTCAAAGTGCTGCTTTTGGAAGGTACCCACCACGTAATCGATAACAGGGTAATCCTTTTTTAGGCTATCCAACAAACGCTGGGCCATACAGCCTGTTACCACCAAGGTGATATTTTGCTGGCCCTTGTCATGGGCTTCTGCAGCCAAGGGAAAGTGCCCCCGCTTGCCTTCCTTGGAACCAGAACGCACCGCCTTTAATGCTGTGAACCAGCCCAACCGACCAAAGATACGATTTTCCGCCGTAGCCCGCACGGAACAAGTATTAATTATTGCCAAATCCGCAGTCTCAGCAGTTTCCGCTGCAGTCCACCCACGAGCCACCATCAACTGCTCAATGGCAGCCGACTCAGCCTTATTCATCTGGCATCCATAAGTTTCAAAAAAATAAGTCATGAAATGAGTATACCGAAAATTCGTCTAAGGTGCAAAGCACCGACTGGTGCAAAGCACCGACTGGTGCAAAGCATCGGTAGATGCCAAGCACCGA
>JAEDCN010000011.1 GCA_016294105.1 Treponema sp. | reverse complement strand
ATGGATTACGCCTTTTTTGTAAATTTATTTAAAACTCGAAATTTGAGCTAAATAAATTAGAAGAAGCTATCGTGTTACCTATAACTATAGAATGTTCACCACTTGGTTTTGGAACCGTGGGAAATACTATTGTAATTCCGTATGATTTTAACATAACTTCTGAAAACGATATTATTAAGTATTCTGTATTAAAAAATAACTCTCTAATAGACATTACTTCTTTGTATAAAGAACATTGCTTGGTGGACGATAAAATTGAGATTAATTTTTCACTCATTATTCCCGAATCATCTAGCAGAAGCATTGTTATATCTTATCGAAATCTGCAAAGTGGAACGAGTCCATTGAATATAAATTATTGGCATAATATTCATCTCTATAAAAATCCGAATGGTGAACCTGTAAATATGTCATTTGCTTATAATGCTTCGAGAAATCCTGAATTATATATTTCTAGCATTGATATAAAAAATAGCAGGGATGAAAGTGTCTTAAAATCACTGAATGTGGAACGCAGTGATAAAAAGACAACAAAGTGGTCTTTTAGATTACCAGATTACATCTCATCTGAAAATAATGAGTATTTAAAAGTATCCCTGTTATATTACGGTTTAGACACTGAAGATTCACATTTGTATATACGCCATAATGGTGATACCATTTATTGGAATAATGAGGATTTAATGATAAAACTTATAAAGCAACAAGACCTGTTTTTCTTGTCCAACGACCAACTGAGACTGTTACGGAACGCCTTCTACGCAATCCACGGATATGATTTCAAGTCCCAGGATTTGAAGGAATATTTCTCTGGGTTCAGCTGGTACAAGCCAAACCCAAACTTTTCCGAGTCAGATTTTACGGAAATTGAGCGGAAGAACATTGAGTTGATTCGACAGATGGAAAATCAGGAGGAGACGATTTATTGATTACAATTCAACAGACGTTTATCCGCTAGTAAAAATCAATGAGCTTATCTATACTACAGACGAATTATCATTCTTGAATGTTCAAATGGGAGACATGGATTATGAATAAACTTACATTCTTTTTACTGACAATTTTGATTGGCAGCAGCCTGCACGCTCAGGCACCGACAATGAAGGCCCTCGTGCCGACGGAATGGGAGTTGATGAATGAGCTGACAGAAGCCGAAACAAAAAAGTTCATGGAAAATCACAAGGAAGTATTTGACTACTGTGAGAAGATAAGTTTTAGTCATTTGGAAGGAAGGCACTTTCCCGAACAGAATGTGTGTCTTGAGGAAACGAAGGTCTTCAAGGAGGCTGTCAATGGGGACACATTCTATTGGGTGCTTGTGCCGGGAAACAGAATGAATGACACAAAAAAAATGATGGAGGGAGTGTCATGGGTCTCGGAAAAGCATTATTTTCTTGGCCTGGTCAGGGTAGAAAATGGCAGAGACAGGCTGTTATTTCTTCATCCCACCTTGAATATTGATACAGATGGAAGATCATTTTACTATGCTGTAAGAACTTATCAAATAATAAAAGGGAAAGACAAGAACAAGGGGATACTATACTATGAAAACCGCTTTAGATTTGATACAAAAGAAGTGCCAGGAACAAAATTCAATGATGTTCGCAAAGTAAAGGGTCAGCCCGTTGGCTTCATTACAGCCGCCCACTATTATCTGTTTGAAGAAGAACCTGCAGAAACGGAGTACTGTGAGTATTTGCCTGGATTTGCATTAAAAAATTGGGATTATATAAATATATATGCATCAGATTTTTTGTGGGATTTGAATGATCCATTGAAATATGGCCTGCAGAACGCCTTTGACGGGAATCCCGCCACAAGCTACGTGGAGAACACCGAGGATGACATGATGAAAATTGAGATATCGCTAGGAAAATCTAGCGATAAAATGGCCATTATTAATGGATATGCCCAAAGTGAATCCTTGTATCTAAAAAATAATAGAGTAAAATATGTTGCAGATTATTTTTTATTAAAAGATAATACTTTAAGCTATCAATATATACCTTGTAGAAGTACTATTGTAGATTTTACAGAAATTTACCATGGTGAAAAATACAATGACACATGCATTGCAGAAATAAACTATTATTTTGAGAATCATTGGCTTTTTGGAGACATTAATGAGCAGTAATCAAATAAATTTAAGTGTTCCCTATTACTGCCAAAGAGATAATAAATATATTTGGTATCGGAAAAGCGAAAAAGATGAATACGATAAAATTACAGGGGAATTGAAATATAAGAAGGATGATAATATTCCTGAAACCAAGAAACCTCTAGCTCCAATTACCTGCAACATCACCAGCCTGTGCATGATCCTGCATTACTTTGGAATTACAGACGACAGCCCAGACGACATGCTATACAAGATTTTTGATAGCGAAGAATATAAAAACGATGGGAGATTCTCGCAATGGAGAACAAGTGACTACCCAGCAGAAGACGCAATTTCACAATTAGAAATGACGGTAGACTTGATAAAAGACGTGGTAAAAGAACTGAAGATAACGGAAGAAAATATAGGTTATAATCGCTAAAAATATGTTTCATCTTGATTTTGGCGACTATAACTGATAAAATGTTAGTATGATAAAACGCAAAATATACATGCAAAGAATCAGACCATTTATGAATACGGATTTGATAAAAGTTTTTACAGGAATAAGACGTGCAGGAAAATCTGTAATGCTGGAACTTGTAAAAAATGAACTTAAAGAATCCGGCATAAGCGAAGAAAATTTTCTTTGTATAAATTTTGAACAATTTTCAAATTCTCAGTTTTTAGATGTAGAAAGCCTTTATAAGAAAATTACGGATTTTCAAAAAAACGCAAAAGGAAAAATCTATCTTTTTTTTGATGAAATTCAAGAAGTTGATGGCTGGGAAAAATGTATAAATTCTTGTCGTATAGATTTTGATTGTGATATTTACATAACCGGTTCCAACGCAAAACTTCTATCTGGAGAATTGGCAACATATTTGGCTGGTCGTTATGTTGAATTTGTAATTTATCCTTTTTCATTTGCAGAATTTTTTGAAATGAATCTTATTAAGAATCCGAATGTAGATAAATCCACTTGCTTTATGCAGTTTTTAAAAACAGGGGGAATGCCTTTTCTTTCAAATTTTCCTGATGATGATTCAGCAAAAAGTCAATATTTGATTGATATATACAATTCTGTAGTTTTAAAAGATGTAGTAAAAAGAAATAATATTCGTGATGTTGATACTTTAGAGCGAATTGTTGCTTATGCTTTTTCAAACATTGGACATATTTTTAGCGCAACATCACTTTCAAAATATTTTAAAAGTGAAAATCGAAAAATATCCCACGACACAATTTTGAATTATCTAAAATTCTGTTCAGATGCTTTTCTTTTTTACAAAATTAATCGTTATGATTTAGAAGGAAAAAAAATTGTTACCGTTAATGAAAAATATTATTGTGCAGACCACGGATTACGAGAAGCGCTTTTTGGTAAAAATATTCAAAATATAGACCAAGTTCTAGAAAATATTGTTTGCCTAGAACTTTTGCGAAGAAACTATAAGGTTTATGTTGGAAAAAAAGGCGATTTAGAAATAGACTTTATTGCAGAAAAACAAGGGAAAAAAATCTACATACAAGTTGCATATCTTTTGGCAAATGAAGAAACCATAAAGCGAGAATTTTCTGTCTACAATTTTGTAAAAGATAGTTATCCAAAATACGTTGTTTCAATGGATGACCTTGATTTTTCACAAAATGGAATAATTCACAAAAATATAAAAGACTTTTTGCTTATGGAGTTTTAGAAAGGTGAAAACGGTGTTTCGACAGGCTCAGCAACCGATTCGACAGGCTCAGCAACCGGAGTTGTATTTGGTTGGTGAGCTACGGTGAATGTAATACAAAAGAATCAACGGAGAATTGAAAGGGTGAAAGGTGAAAATATGAACAATAAAAGTCTGATTCAAAATGAAACTGTTTTTTTGAATGAAGTAACTGAACTTGTTCAAAAAGCAAGAGATACAGCTAATTCTGCAGTAAGTTCAATAATTGTTGTGACTTATTGGAATATTGGAAAAAAAATTGTAGAGCAAGAACAAGCAGGAAACGATAGAGCAGAATATGGAAAACAAGTTATAGAAGTTCTTGCAAACAATTTAACTAGAAAATTTGGTACATCTTACAATAAAAGAAACTTGCAATATTTTAGAAAATTTTATTTGTCATTTAAAAATTTTGAAATTGTGAACACATGTGTTCACAATCTGAATTGGTCTCATTTTAGAAGACTTCTTTCTGTTGCAAGTGAAGCTGCACGTTTATGGTATTTAAAAGAAGCAAATAATCAAATGTGGTCTGTAAGAACTTTAGATAGAAATATTTCTACTCAATATTATGAAAGACTTTTGATATCTCCTAAAAAAGAAAAAGTCATAGAAGAAATGAAAAGTAAAACCGCTGAATACAAAGATTCACAGTTTGAATTAATAAAAAGTCCTGTTATTGCAGAATTTTTAGGTTTTAAGGCGAATGATTATACCGAGACAGAATTGGAAAGTGCAATTCTTACTCATATCCGAGATTTTTTAATGGAAATGGGAAAGGGATTTGCTTTTGTTGCTCGTCAACAACATATTGTTACGGAAACAGATGATTATTTTATAGACTTAGTTTTCTATAATATTGAATTGAAGTGTTACGTTTTAATTGATTTAAAAATCGGAAAAATTACTCATCAAGATGTTGGTCAAATGGATATGTATATCCGAATGTATGACGATTTAAAAAAGAAAAGCGATGACAATCCAACAATCGGGATAGTACTTTGTTCAAAAACAGATGAAGATATTGCAAGATATTCTGTTCTTCACGATTCAAAACAAATTTTTATGGCAAAATATATGCCTTATATGCCTACAAAAGAAGAATTAAAACTAGAAATTGAAAAAGAAAAAGCAAACTTTTATTTGCAACATCCAGAACTAGCAGATGAAAAAGCAGAAACTGAGAACGGAGATTTGAAGGGTGAAAGCTGAAAACGGTGCTTCGACAGGCTCAGCAACCGGAGTTGTATTTGGTTGGTGAGCGTAGTCGAACCATATGAATTGCCAGAAGGTTGGAAGTGGTGTCGGTTGGGGGATGTGGCGGAAATTATTATGGGACAATCTCCCGCAGGAACATCAATGACAGAGAATCAAAATGATATTGCTTTTATTGGTGGTGCTTCTGATATGGGAGAAGAATTGCCGAATATTAGTCGATATACATCTGAGCCAACAAAACTTTCAAAAAGAGATGATGTCATAGTTTGTATAAGAGCGACACTTGGAAGACCTATATTTTCAGATGGGATTTATTGTCTTGGTCGTGGAGTTGCGGGAATTAGAAGTGAAACTCTAATGAAAGAGTATATAAAATATGGATTTCTCAATTTTGAACAATATCTTTATGATAAAGCAACAGGATCTACATTTTTACAAGTTTCAAGTAAATATCTGAATGAAATGCCCTTTCCTCTTCCTCCAACCCTTGCCTTGAAATTCTTGCTGAATGTCTGTCGTTTTCTTCCCATCTGTAAACCACCTTGCTTTTTCTTTCGGCTGTTTACACCTTAATCCTTCTCCTTTTATTGTGTGGTTTTATGGGCTCATTATAGTCCAAAGACCGTAGCCGAAAAGAAACGATTCAAACAATCAGCAATAGTGTCGAAGTAGCCTGATCCCCCACCCCCTGGCCCAGCACAAGCTAGACCAGGGGGTTCTTGTATGCAGCTCGGATAAAGACAGGCTGATTCTTTATTTTGAATTTACCAATAATAAAACTTTACAAAAACTTTACATCATTTTTCATATATCTTTACATCTTTCATCTATAGTTCATTTCAGATTCTGTGTGAATCAAATATGTTATGAGTCTCAATACTTTGAGAATTTTAGGAGAAAAGATGAAAAAGACAGTATTTGTGATTTTTTCTGTTTTGTGTGGTTTGGCATTCTTTGGATGCTCAAAAAATGAAGTTGTAAAAACAGTTTCCACAGATGGTTCTACATCAATGGAAAAAGTTATTGGTATTTTAGGTGAAGTTTTTACAGAAAATAACAAAGATATAACCTTTACGTATAATCCCACAGGTTCTGGAACAGGAATTGCAAGTGTCTATGAAAATAGATGTGATATTGGCTTATCAAGCAGGGATTTAAAACAATCAGAAATTGACCAAGGACTTGTTTCAACAATCCTCGCTTATGACGGAATTGCAATTATCGTAAACAAGTCAAATCCTGTTTCCAATTTGGATATGGAAACGCTGAAAAAAATCTTTACAGGAGAAATCTGTAACTGGAACCAAGTGGGTGGTCAAAACGCAGAAATTGTACTGATTGGCCGAGAATCTGGTAGTGGAACACGAGATGGCTTTGAAAGCATAACTCAAACAGCAGAAAAATGTCTCTATCGTCAAGAGCTTACCTCCACAGGAGATGTCATTGCTACGGTTTCTGGAAATCCTGCTGCAATCGGCTATGCTTCAATTGCTTCTGTGAAAGAAACAGTAAAGCTTATTGCTATCAATAACATTTTACCTTCCGAGGAAACTATTCGTTCGGGACACTATGTAATCCAGCGGCCTTTTATCCTTGTTACCGATTCTAATCGACCATTATCAGAATCAGCACAGCAATTCTATGATTTTGCAACATCACCAGCTTCAGAAAAATGGATTGTTAAAGCCGGAGTTGTTCCTGCAAGGTAAAGAAATGAAGAAGAAATTATTTGAAAACTTTATTCATGGAGTTTTTCTGATAACAGGCTTAATTACCATTGTGGCAGTTCTCGTAATATCAGGATACCTAATTATTTCTGGACTGCCTGCAATTTCTGAGATTGGACTAATACAATTCCTGTTTGGACAAGAATGGAAACCAACAGGAACCACTCCAATGTATGGAATTTTGCCTTTTATTTTAACCAGCATATACGGAACCTGTGGAGCTATTCTTTTGGGTACGCCAATCGCAATTCTGTCGTCAGTATTTTTAGCAAAGGTTGCACCTAAAAAAATAAAAACAATCTTTGTCAGTGGGATTAGCCTTCTGGCAGGAATTCCCTCAGTTGTTTATGGACTTGTGGGAATGCTCATTTTGGTCCCTTTTGTGAGATCTGCTTTTAATCTCTCTGATGGTGCAAGTTTATTTTCTGCAATCATTGTTTTAAGCATCATGATTTATCCATCCGTTGTAAAAATCTCCCTCGATGCACTGGATGCAGTTCCACGAGAATACGAAGAAGCATCCTTAGCTTTAGGTGCCACCAAAATAGAAACATATTTTAAGGTTTCTATTCCTGCAGCCAAAAGCGGAATTACCACAAGTATTGTTTTAGGAGTTGGTCGTGCAATTGGAGAAGCAATGGCGGTAATGATGGTAAGCGGAAATGTAGCGAATATGCCAAAACTCTTTGAAAGCGTACGATTTTTGACAACAGCAGTTGCCAGTGAAATGTCTTACGCTTCAGGGCTCCAAAGACAAGCCTTATTTTCTATTGCGTTAGTGTTGTTTGTATTTATCATGTTTATAAATGCAAGCTTAAATATGTTCTTAAAAAAGGATAAAAAGGGAAATAGCAAATGACAAACACCCAATTTGCATTACAACGGAAATTCTACAATAATTTTTTGCGCATTGTAATGATTTTATCCATAACACTGGTTGCTATTTTTATTGTGTTGTTTGTGGGTTTTATCTTATACAAAGGTATCCCTCAAATAAACTGGAAACTGATTTCCACAAAACCAAGTTACATATCAGAAAGCATTGGAATCCTTCCAGATATTCTCAATACACTGTATGTCATCTTCACAACTTTATGTGTGGTTTTACCATTAGGGTTGGGCTCTGCAATCTATTTGAACGAGTACGCTCGAAACAAAAAAATTATTGCAGCTATTGAATATACCTCAGAATGTCTTTCCGGGATTCCTTCCATTATTTTTGGATTAGTTGGAATGCTTTTTTTCTGCCAATTTTTAGGAATGAAAACCTCACTGCTTGCTGGTTCAATGACTTTAGTGATTATGAATCTTCCAATTATGATGCGGACAATACAAGAAAGCCTAAAAACTGTTCCCCAAAGCTACAGAGAGGGAGCATTCGGATTAGGAGCGGGAAAATGGTATGTAATAAAAACTGTTGTCATTCCGCAATGTATAGATGGCATTATTACAGGCTCCATTCTTTCTGTGGGTAAAATCCTCGGTGAATCTGCAGCTTTGCTTTTTACAGCAGGATTTGCCCACGCCCTGAATAATTTTGTGGAAGCACTCACCGCTTCTGGTTCAACATTAACCGTTGCCTTGTATGTGTATGCAAAAGAGCAAGGTGAATTTGAAATCTCATTTGCAATTGCAGCAATTTTGTTGATTATGACTTTTATCATAAACACTTTAGCTACAGTTCTTGGAAAAAGAATGAAAAGGAATAAACACTAATGGCAAATATCATCACTGTAAAAGATATGAATTTGTGGTACTCAAATTATCATGCACTAAAAAACATCAGCATCGATATTCCCGCAAATAAAATAACCGCTTTAATAGGTCCATCAGGATGTGGAAAATCCACATTTTTGAAAACGCTCAATCGCATGAATGATTTAGTTGATGGAGTAAAAATAACAGGTTCTATTCAATATGATAACAAAGAAATTTTTGGAGATAATATTGACGTAACTGAGCTTCGCCGTCAAATTGGAATGGTGTTTCAAAAACCGAATCCATTTCCCATGAGTATTTACGATAACATTGCCTATGGTCCAAGAACCCACGGCATAAAAAATAAAATTGCCCTTGATGAAATTGTAGAAGAATCCTTAAAAGCAGCAGCAATTTGGGATGAAGTAAAAGATTGCCTCAAAAAATCAGCATTGGGACTTTCTGGAGGACAACAGCAACGACTATGCATAGCACGAGCACTTGCGGTGCAACCAAAGATTCTTTTGATGGATGAACCCACCAGTGCTTTGGACCCAATTTCCACATCAAAAATTGAAGATTTAGTGGGCGAGTTAAAATCACAGCTTTCCATCGTGATTGTCACACATAACATGCAACAGGCAGTGCGTATTTCTGATAAAACAGCATTTTTCTTGCTTGGTGAATTAATCGAATATTCAGATACAGAAAAAATGTTTTCCTTCCCAGAAGATAAACGAACAGAAGATTATATTACAGGGAGATTTGGTTAATGAGAAACAGATTTGATGAGCAGTTAGATTTATTAAATCAAAAACTGGTAGCTATGGGACACATGTGCGAAAAAATTATCATTCTTGCAGCTGATAGTTTTTTTGAAGGACAAACTCAAACTGATAAGATTTCTGAAATCGGAAAAGAAATCAATGATTACGAGAGAGAGATTGAATCAATTTGTATGAAGCTGCTTTTGCAACAGCAACCAATCGCACGAGATTTACGCCAAATCTCAAGTGCCTTAAAAATGATAACTGATATGAAGCGTATAGGAAACCAAGCTGAAAATATTGTTGAACTAGCCCAAAATCTCGATTCAATTTATGCAGAAAATTATGCAAGTATCGGAAAGATGGCAGAAGCGACAATCAGAATGGTCAAACTCAGCATTGAAGCATTTGTAAAAAAAGACTTGGAAAAAGCAAAGGATGCAAAGCAATATGATGATATCATAGACGAATTCTTTTGTATAATAAAAAATAGTCTTATACAAATCATCTCGGAAAATCCCTCATCGGGAGAATATGCTATAGATGTGCTCATGATTGCTAAATATTTTGAACGAATTGGAGATCATGCAACAAATATTGCAGGTTGGGTAGAATTTTCCATGACTGGTCTACACACTAGTAAACGATAAATGTTGACCAATTTTTTGAGATGGTTAAAATACCACAAGGTGTAACAAATGATTTTATGCGTAGATGATGACAGTGCAATTAGAGATATCGAAGTATATACTTTGCAACAAACAGGATTTGAAGCAAAGGGCCTTTCCTGCGGAGAAGAACTTTTTTCAGAATTGAATAAAGCAATCCCTGAATTAATAATTCTTGATATTATGATGACTGGAAAGGATGGAATTCAAATTCTAAAAGAGCTCAAACTAAATCCCCAATATGAAAAAATCCCTGTAATTATGGCAACTGCAAAAGGTTCTGAAATGGATAAAATTCATGGGCTTGATTTAGGTTGCGATGATTATCTTGTAAAACCTTTTAGTATTATGGAAATGGTTTCTCGGGTAAAAGCTGTTTTACGCCGATGCCCAAAAATCAATACAAACGAAACAATTTTACAAGATGATTCATTGGTTTTAAACAAGCAAGAATATGCAGTTTTTATCAATGACACCAAAATCAGTCTCACCGCAAAAGAATTTGCACTGTTAGAAATACTTTTAACAACAAAGCGTAAAGTTTTTTCTAGAGAAGAGTTACTTTCTAAAATCTGGGGATTGGAATTTGCAGGAGAAACTCGCACTGTTGATGCCCATATCACAACGCTACGAAAAAAGTTAAAAGAATATGGGGCAAAAATTAAAACCCATATTGGCCTGGGCTATAGTTACGGAGAATAAAATGACAAAGAAGATTTTTTTATCAATTTTTCTTGTAAGCACCTCATTGTTATTGCTTAGTTTTTTTGCCTTTTCTGTGATTCTTTACAAAGATTTTTTGCAAAATGAAAAGGATTTTTTATGGGCAGAAATCAATTTTATTAAAGAATTAGTAACAACAGAAAATATTGCTATTTCAAAAATAGCAAAAAACTCCTCCTATCGCATAACCCTCATATCAAATGAAGGAGAAGTTTTATTTGACTCAAAAGTGAATCCACAAGAAATGGAAAATCACATAAATCGAGAAGAAATCAAAAAAGCCATAGAAATTGGTTCAAGTGAAAGTTTCCGTTATTCAGATACTCTCATGGAAAAAACAATATACATCGCAAGTATGTTACCAAATCAAACGGTAGTACGGCTTTCAACTAGCATACATACAATTTGGGCAATGATATTTGAACTCATTCCTTCGTTCAGTATATTGTTCTTGATATTCACCATTTTCTGTAGCTTGTTATCTAAATATTTATCCAAACAAATTATTTCGCCTATAAATAAAATCAATCTTGATAATCCAATAGAAAATCAAATTTATGACGAAGTATCTCCATTATTAACCCGTATCCATAAACAAAATAAAAAGATACAACAACAAATGAGCGAACTTAAAATTCAGCTAGATAAAAAAATCAATGCAGAAAAGCTTCGGATAGAATTCAGTGCAAATGTTTCTCACGAATTAAAAACTCCGCTACAATCAATCATTGGCTATGCAGAGCTTTTTGAAAATAACCTAGTAAAGCCAGAAGATGCCCCTAAATTTATCAGAAATATAAAAAAAGAATCTCAAAGATTAGTGGATTTGATTAATGATATCATTCACCTTTCTGAACTTGATGAGAACAAAGAGGTTTCCTTTGAAAATATTAATTTAGAAGAAATAATTTCAGATACAATTTCTTTATTAGCAACTTCTGCTGCAAAAAGGAAAATAACCATACATTTTGAAAATCACGCTTCAAAAACCTGGGTAAAAGGTGTTCCTTCCTATGTTCAAGAAATTGTTTATAACCTGATTGATAATGCTATTCGTTATAACAAGGAAAATGGCAGCGTATATATTGATTTGAAAAACCTTCAAAATGGAAATTTAGATTTTACTGTTGAAGATACAGGAATAGGCATTCCCAAAGAAGAGCACCAGCGTGTTTTTGAACGATTTTACAGAGTTGACAAAAGCCATTCCAGAGAAACTGGTGGTACCGGTTTAGGACTTGCCATTGTAAAACATGCAGCTCAAATAAATAAAGCAACAGTTTCCCTAGAAAGTGAACTTGATATTGGCACAAAAATTACCGTAAGTTTTGTGTAAAACAACTCAGGGGGTATTACATGCCTGTACTATCAATGTTTTACGGAATAATAGTCCCGTATGCAATGTGAACGTGGAGGAAGACACCATCTACCACATCTATTCAGATAAAGGAGAATCATGTTAAGACCCACAGTAATAAAGGTAATTCCCCAAGACAACAAGGTTTTATATTTGGAATTCGACAACGATGAACAGAAACAATTTGATGTAAAACCTTACATTAAAGGTTCTTGGTTTGGAAAATTAAATGATGATACTTACTTCAAGACAGTAAATCCCACCGGCTATACCATTGAATGGGCAGACGGTCAAGATATTTGCCCAGACGACCTGTATTTTAACTCCTACTAAGAACTATAATTAAATGAGTTTTGATTGAATTTTCATGCAAGCTGTTATATAGTTGATTTGGAGGCATACAATGGCAATGTTACAAGTGCGAGATATGGATGACCGCCTATATGAACGGTTAAGATTCGCTGCAAAAAATGACAATCGTTCCATCAGTCAGCAGGTTATAACTATTTTACAAAATTATTTTACATCAGTTCCTGTAAAAACAAAAAATGCTACAGAAGAATTCTTAAAACTTGCAGGTTCATGGGAAGATTCTCGAAGTGCATCAGAAATAATAGATGATATTTACGAATCTCGGACAAGTTCAACAAGATTTGAGGCATTAGATGGCATATTTGATTGATACCGACACAATAATATTTGCACTCCGTGGTGATAGTAATGTTTTAGCAAAGTTTGAAGAGAACAAAAATCTTCCCATTTCAATATCTCTGATAACTTACGCTGAATTAGTGTTTGGTGCAAAACGCTCCCAAAATGAACAAAAGAATATGATAAAGGTAAATCATATTCGAGATATTTATCCAATTGAAAAATTAAATGAAGGCATTATGGAAGTTTTTGCAGATATAAAAGCAAAAATATTTGACAAAGGCATAAGAATAGAAGATATGGATTTGCTGATTGCTGCCACTGCAATTTACAATGAATTAACTTTGGTAACAAATAACACAAAACACTTTGAAAATGTTCCAAATCTTAAAATAGAGAATTGGAAAAAATAGACAAGAAAACTTAACCTAAGTCCACACCCACAAAAAATCCCCCTGGCCCAGCACTCTAGCTAGACCAGGGGGTACTTGTATTCAAAGCAATTTTGTAGCTTAAGCCTGCTTCAAGTACTGGTTGATGCTGGCGGCGGCACGGCGACCGTCCCCCATGGCAAGGATGACGGTGGCGGCTCCCTGCACGATGTCTCCGCCAGCCCACACCTTGGGCAGGGAGGTGGCGCAGTGTTCGTCCGTCATGATGTTGCCCTTGCGGTTCACCTCCAGGCCGGGGGTTGTCTTCATCATTAAGGGGCTGGAGTCATTGCCCAAGGCCACAATCAAGGCATCGCAGGGAATCTCATGCTCGCTGCCGGGAATCGCAATGGGGCTGCGGCGGCCGGACTCGTCTGGCTCCCCCAGCTGGTAGGACAATGCCTCTACTCCACGAATGCGACCTTCTTCATCTCCCAAAATCCGAGTGGGATTTTCCAAGAACAGGAACTCTACACCTTCTTCCTCCGCATGGGCAATTTCTTCCCGACGGGCAGGCATTTCATTTCTAGTTCGGCGATAAATGACGGAAACCTTTTCTGCTCCCAATCGGAATGCGGTGCGGGCGGCATCCATGGCCACGTTTCCACCGCCAACAATGGCCACGTGCTTGGCATCGTACAAGGGAGTATCTGCTCGCTTGTCGTAGGCTCGCATCAGGTTGGCTCTGGTCAGGTACTCGTTGGCACTGAACACACCGATAAGATTTTCACCTTCAATATTCAAAAACTTAGGTAAACCAGCTCCCGTTCCCACAAAGGCAGCGTCAAAGCCCTGCTCTTCTAAGAGCTGCATCAAGGTGCCAGTGCGTCCCACTAAAAAGTTTTCCTTAAACTGAACGCCCATCTTCTTTAGCTGCTCAATTTCTTGGGAAACAATGGTTTTAGGCAGGCGGAACTCAGGGATTCCGTACACCATAACACCACCAGACTTATGGAAGGCCTCAAACACCACTACTTCGTGCCCATCACGGCGAACGTCTGCAGCAGCTGTTAAGCCAGCAGGACCAGAACCGATAATGGCAACTTTTTTACCAGTGGCTGGTGCAATCTCTGGCAGGGTTTGCAAGTTGTTTTCTCGCTCGTAATCTGCCACGAACCGCTCCAGGCGACCAATAGCCACGGACTTTTCCACATCCTTTAGGGCCTTTCCTACAGTACACTGCTCCTGGCACTGCTTTTCCTGAGGACAAACACGGCCACAAATGGCGGGCAATAGGTTTGTAGTCTTAATAATATCCACAGCTTTTTTGAAATCTCCATTGGCAATTTCTGCAATAAACTGAGGAATGGGTACATTTACTGGACAGCCGTTGACACAGGGCTGGTTCTTGCACTGCAAACATCGCTGAGCCTCTACAATGGCCTGCTCCTTGGTATAGCCAATGGCTACCTCATCCATTAAATGAGCACGCTGCAGGGGCTCTAGCACTGGCATATCTTGCTGAGGAATAGCCATTCTGTCCTTGGTGGAAAGAGGACCTGCTACCAGCTTCTTGTTGATAGCTTCAAGCTCTGCCACAGCAATTTTAGAAAGCTCTTCTGGTTTTACGTAACTCATTTTGCACCTCCTGCAGCAATGGCTTCTGCTTGGGCTTCCATGCGGCACTTGTGCATATCATCCTGCTCACGGCTTTTGAAGGAACGCATTCGCAACATCATGTTGTCAAAATCTACCAAGTGACCATCAAATTCAGGGCCATCAACACAAACAAACTGAGTTTTGCCGTCTACAGTAACACGGCAACAACCGCACATTCCTGTTCCGTCAATCATAATGGTGTTCAAGGAAACAACAGTATGCACGTCGTAGGGCTTAGTGGTGGCGGCACAGAACTTCATCATAATAGGTGGTCCAATGGCTACCGCTTCATCTGGTTTAGGATTCTGTTCGCAGTATTCTTTCAGGGGCTCGGTTACAAGGCCCTTTCTTCCTGCTGAACCATCGTCGGTCATAATCACCAATTCGTCGGCAATGGCTCGCATCTTGTCTTCAAAAATCAACAATTCCTTGTTGCGGGCACCCATAATCACAATGAGCTTGTTGCCAGCAGCCTTGTAGGCCTGGGCAATGGGATACAATGGGGCAACACCAATTCCACCACCAACACACACAACGGTTCCCACCTTCTCGATGTGGGTGGGATTTCCCAGAGGTCCAAGGATTGCAGCAACTTCTTCGCCCTCATTAAACCGAGAAAGCTTTAAAGTGGTAGCACCTACTGTCTGAAAAACCAGGGCAATCCAGCCCTCGTCAGCATTTGCATCTGCAATAGTCAGAGGCACTCGCTCCCCAAACTCCAAGTCCAACTGCACCAGCACAAACTGGCCAGCCTTACGATTTCTGGCAATCTCTGGAGCCATTACCCTCATAAAAAAAACATCTGCAGAAAGCTGCTGTTTTTCGATGATTTTATACATGTACACCCCCACAACAAAATTGGAGAAAATTTAACGAGAAATAATACCCTTTTTTTTCGAAAAATACAAGGACTTAAGTATAGCTGAAATTTTACAGGAAAAATTACTCGTTTTCAGTCTATTTGCCGAACAAAATCTTTTCCACTATGGCTTTGTGGGGAATTTCATAATACAAATCCCCATACACGGCAGAGGCAGACACAATCTTCTTGCCATAATTCCGTGTTTCCGTAAAGGGAATCAATTCCACCATCAGGTCCGCAGGCAAATCCGGGAACATGCGCTTCCATTTGCGTACATTGGTGATTCCTGCATTGTAGGAATACAATGCATCTATGATAGAATTGTCCAAACGGCCAATCAATTCTGCAAGATAAAAGCTGCCAAAATTAACGCTGGTAACAGGGTCCTGCAAGTCAAAGTCTTCAATTTTGAGCTTGCGGGCTATATCTCCGGCGGTAGCAGGCATAAGCTGAGCCAAGCCCACCGCACCAGCATGGGATGAAACAGCTGCATCAAAAAAGCTTTCACTGCGAATCAAACCGTAAATCAAGTACTCTGGCAGGTTATAGTCCGTGGCAGCGGTGGCAATTTCCTGACTATAGAGCCGGGGATAGGCCAGTTGATACATTTCTCGTGTGGTTTGAATATCTGCATGAAAGATGGCGTTGGACATAAGCCGAAATCCCTGGGCTGAATACTGGTGAACTCCGTACAAAGAAAGAAAGGATGCTGCTCGTTGAGCCAGTTCCAAACTGATTTTCTGGGAATTTTCCTTCCATACATCGTAAATGTAGTCAGGCAGGTCAAAAGCCATAAACCCATCCAACAAGGCTTCTTGATTTTGGTCAGGAACAAAGTTTTCCAGCACCTTTGTTTGATACAAACTTTGGCGCACCATTGCAGGAGACAAATCCAGCTGGGTAGCAGCCAAAAGTCGATAGTACAACTCTCCCCCAGCACCATAGGCTATAGAAAAAAGCCCTCGTGCTACAGCATCCTGCAAGGTGAGGTCTTTCCCTCCCCCTACCTCAGCTGCTTCTTCCTCAATAACCGCCTCCTCAGCCTTGCTGTCAATAATGGCCTGTAAGTCAGCCACAGGGAACTTCTTCAAATCCACCAATCCCAGCTGAACAAGGCGACCTGCAAGATAGGCATACTGAGAAACCACCTCTTGAGTGGCATAATCTTGAATCAAAATCAGGCTTTTCAAAACGCCATTCCAGTTCTTTCCAGAAAAATACCGCAAAATCAATGTTTCAAAGAAGTCGCTGTAGTAGGAGGCATCGTGGATGGTATGAATGTACTGCTTTAAGGCAGCTTCTGCTTCAGAGGTTGAAAATTTCAGCTTAGTGGAAAAATAATACCACAGGGCATTGTCGTATTTTGCAGGAGTATCCGCCGCTTCCATGGCAGCCAAAAACTTTTCCAGGGCCTTTTTATTGCCAGTGCCAAGTCCCTTGTCATACAAGCGGGCAGCGTAAAAATTCAAGTAAAAGGCCACAAAGTCAGGGTCGTTTTCAGAAATCTTATTCACAGCTCCATCTAAAAACTGGCCTGCTTCTGTCAATCGGGTAGCTCCATACAAAAAGGTTTTTCCAATATCCGACAACAACTCCTCTGGTTGCTGTAGCAGCCACTGAGCAGGATCTTCTTGAGTTGGCAAAATAGCTGTCATTAGTTTAAAGGCCTGCCCATAGTCACGTTGATACACCGCAAGCCGAATCTTCATGCATTGCTGACTTTCATCTGAAAGCAAAGAGGCAATAAGAGTATCTTTGTGGGAATCAAAATATTTTTTGTGAAAGGAAGTAATCGGTGTATAGAAAAACCAATCTTCAATCTCCCCTGCAAAGCCCTGCTTTCCTTCCTTTCCCAAAGCCAAAAGCCGAAGATACATGGCTTCTCCAGCTTCTTCTTCAGACAGAGCCTCCCTATCAGTGCTGGATTCTGCCCCAACTCTTCCAATGGAAAGAATCTGGTCATATTCTTCTGCAGCATATAATATTTGAGCTAAGTTCAGTTGATTGGCAGGAGAGGGAAACCCTTTGGCCAGCTCCTGTGCCAGAACCATCTTTTCATTGGCAGAAGCCAGCTGACACAGGGATTCCATGCATTTTTCTGCAAAGAAATCATCAGATTTTTTTACACCTTTTTTAAAATGAGAAAGTGCTTCATCCTTCTGCCCTTTTTGCAGACTGCTTAATCCCATAAAATAATAAGCATTATCTCCAAACTGCTTCTGGGGAGACAAGGCTTTTGTATCATTACAGCTTGTCAGCACCAGCAACAGGGTAAAAAGGGCAACTAAGAGAAGATTTTCCCGCTGCTTCATGGGCATCTTATTGAGGTGGAATCACCAGAACTGTTCCTGCCACAATATAGTCTGGATTCGTAATATTGTTTGCAGAAACAATCCGCTGATACAACCAAGGATTGTTGTAATATGACTGGGCAATATCCCACAGAGTATCGCCCCACTTTACCTCGTAACGTACTTCATTGGTTTTCTTGGCAGCTTGAGGTGGTGGCACAGGTGTTACCGAGGGTGTTTCAACAATAACAATCACATCCTCAACAGCAGCCGTTTCGTCTGGCTCCACGGCTCCAGCTTCACCTGCAGCTGAATTTGATGCTACAACGGCTCCATTTTCAGAAGCTCCGGTTCTATCCGCAAGCTTTGAAGGCAAAAGGAAGAGAATGAACAACAGGACTCCAACACAAACCAAGGCACAAATAATGCAAATCACAACGGAAATGCCACTGCGTCGCTTGCTATTTTCCTGCTGCTTCAATTCATCTTCTCTATCATCATACAAATCACTAAAATCAAAGGGATTTGACATGGGTTTAGACTCATTCATATAAAAAGCTGGGTCCTTAAAATCATTTTCTGTAAATAAACCAGATTCTTCTCCAAAGGAAAAATCATTTCGCACGGGCTCATCAAAATCCGGCAGTTCAAATTTACTAAAATCAGGCAATGAATCTTCATAGACTGTATCCGATCCATCAAGCTGATAGGTATCATCAAGCTGCTGATTATCTAAGGAAGCAAATTTCGCAGAACCATTACCCAAATCTGGCAGGTCGAAGGATGAAGTTTCTTCTTGGGCGGCAGGCTCATCAAGGTTGGGCAGGTCGAAGGATGAAGATTCTTCTTGGGTGGCAGGTTCATCAAAGTCGGGCAGGTCAATGGAAGAAGTTTCTTCTTGGGTGGCAGGTTCATCAAAGTCGGGCAGGTCAATGGAAGGAGCTTCTTCTTTGCCCACTGGTTCTTCCACCTCAGTATTGGCAACCAATGTATCATCATCTCCCAAAAGGGCATTTACGTGGGCATCACCAATGGAGGCAAAATCATCTAAGTCAAGGTCTGGTAAGTCAAAGCTATTCACATCCAAGGAACCAGCTACCTCTGCTTCCCTTTCTCCTGCCACTACACTGTCGTCAAACTCATCAGCTTCCTCATCCTGAGACCAAGTAACAGGAGCTTCAGGTAAGGGAGGTTCCTCAAATTCCTCTCCATCAATTTCGGAAAGGGTATAATCGGGCACCGAATTTCGTTTTTCAGAGGGAAGATTCACCAAATCGGCCTTGGTGGCACTTGTTTTACCAGATTCTGGATCAACAACTTCAGCAGAAAGCATGTTATTCTCATCAAGCTGGATGGTAAAGCTCATACTTGCCTCTCCACCGGGATGAGGTACCAGCTCAGAAATTTTCACAGTGTCCACATATTCTGCATCTTCCATGGTTCCTGATTCGGAACGATACAAATCAATGGAGGCTGTAGTTTGGTTGTCCTGAACAGTGGTCAATTCCATCAATTTTTTTTGGGGAACTCCATCCTCCATAATAGGATAGAAGCTACCATCTGCTAGCTTTATGCCGATTTTTTTGCCCATACAGTATATGTTATTATTGAAACCCTTTCTTGTCAAGTTTCTTTCTTGACACCTTGGCAAAGGAACGTCATAATACATATTATGGATATTTCATCGATTCTTATTGCCGTTCTAGTCATTCTTATTTTTCTTGTCATTATCACTTCGATTTCTGGCAAAAAAGGCAAGAATCAGAATGGATCTAAAACCCGCAAACGATCTGTTATCATCAAAGATGCCACAAAAAAGTTATCCCAAAATCCCCATAATGTTCCTGCTTTGACAGAGCTTTCAAACCTGTACTATCAGGAGCACAACTGGGAAAAAACTCTTCCCCTGCTGGAAGAGTTGCTGAACCTTGCATCCACCAACAAAGATATCGATTATTTCCAAGTTGCTCTGCGACAAGGAATTACCGCCTTAAATCTCAAAAAACCAGAAGACGCAATGAAGGGATTGAGTACTGCCATCAAGATTAACAACAATAATTTTGAGGCTAACTACTATCTTGGACAGGCATTTTATCAGGTAAATGCCTACGACAAGGCAATTCCCTTTTTGCGAAAGGCTTCTACCTTTGGACAGGAGGCTCCAGGTTTGAACGAAGCCATTGGTTTGTCCTTTTATAACCTGAAGCGATACCGAGATTCTCTGCCCTACCTCAAGCGTGCTTTGGAAGAAAATCCAGAGGGAAAAGTAGTATTATTTTCTATGGCAGATGCCATGCAACAAACAGGCTTTGGAGACAAGGCTCTCAAGGTTTTTATGCATTTGCGAGCTGACCCAGATTTTGGTGCCAGATCCTGCCTTTCTGCTGGTATCATGCACATGAATGGAGGTGCTCTGGACAAGGCAATCCAAGACTTTGAAATTGCCCTGCGTCACGTCAATGTTCCCCAGGATATTTTGCTGGAGATTAAGTACCGATTGGCAGGCTGCTATCTTCAGGATGGTTCTGTAGATCAGGGACTGGCAATGCTGCGAGAGGTACAGGTTATCAATCCAGCCTACCGTGATGTAAACTCTTTGATTACCAGATACATGGAATTAAAGCAAAACAAGAACCTGCAAATCTACCTTACCGCAGGAAACAGCGACTTTGTGGCCCTCTGCCGCAAGCTGGTAGAAACATTCTACGGCAAGGCTGTTGTCCGCATTCTAGACATTATCGTAACAAACGACAACACCGAGGTGCTGACCGAGGTTGAGACAACGAAGTGGGAAGACACGGTAATCTTCCGTTTTTACCGCACCTCTGGTTCCATTGGGGAGCTCCATATTCGTGACTTCCACGGTAGAATTAAGGATGCACGAGCAGGCCACGGAATTTGTCTTACAGCAGGCACTTTTTCTGAAGAGGCAAAAAAATACATCGAAGGTCGCCCCATAGACTTGGTGGATAAGGCTGAGTTGATTAAGCGTCTGAAAAAAGTTGATACAATGTAATGTGACTACGAATGCTGAATCACCAACCCTCGGCACGAATAAGCACTAAATGCCGCTGACGGTCTTCCAAAAAGGGAACCTCCAGCGGTTTTATTTTATAGTCAGGCACAATAGAAGTAATTGCAGCCATTTCAGACTCAATGCTTTCCAGCTTTGCCTTGTAAGCGGCTAAGATACCGTCCTGCTTAATTGTTCTCAGCAGGGTACGAATCATCTTTTTATCCAGAGGACGAAAGGCACGAAAGGTAGCCACATCAAAGGAGCCTGCTTCCACCTGCTCTGCCTGAAGATTTTCTACCCGCACATTACGCAAGCCAAGGACGGCGGCACAATTTTCCAAAAAGGCACACCGCTTGCTCATGCGCTCCACCAGCACAAACTGAAACTGGGGTAAAGCGATTGCCAGTGGAATACCAGGCAAACCACCACCAGAACCAATATCTGCAATTTGCACCTGCTTGCCGCCAGCTTCTCGTTCCTGAGCCAGCTCCTTAATGTAGTGCCAGGCAGAAAGACTATCCAGAATATGATTCACTACAATTTGCTCTTTGTTATCAGCCCCCACCAAATCGTAGGCGGAATTAAACAGCATCAATTCACGAATATATCCTTCCAGCTTTTCTTGAATAGAAGGAATTTCTTCCTGACAAAAATTCAGTGTTATAAGCCCCTGTTGCAAAAGCTCCATACAACCCCCATTATGTGACTCTAGCATATTTCTAAAAAAAAAACACATTTTCTTAAAAAAAAATTTGACAAATAGACATTTTAATGAAATACTATTCTAGTATACAACTTTTATTGCATTCAATTTTTTGGAGGATATGTTATGGAAAGAATGAGTATCAAATTCTTTAATTGTATGTTGAACCACCCCAATGGACATATGAGGGGGGGGGGGTATAAACGAATTCTAGCCCTTCTCTTGGTTCCAGCCTTGTTTCTGGGAGCTGCTGTGGCTGACTCCCCTACCAACAAGGCGACAGCAGGGATGTATGGAACAGCTCAGGATACCGTTTCAAGTAAAACTGGTATGAGCTCCATTGAGTTTAATAATGTTTTTGTATATGGCAACTATGCCACTGATTCCATCAATATCGGTGCTGCCACTCGTTTTTCTGATGTCTGGGTTGGATTTGAATACAGCGGAAACTTTTTGAATAACACTTCCAGTGATGTGGATGATCCTCTCAATACATTAGGAACAGCAACAACACACGGCTACGTAGGTAAATCAGAACCATCCAATAGTCTTAAAACTACCGTCCACCTTGCCAACATGCCTTTTCCCATGGGTTTTCATGTGGGATTTACCTTAGGGGGTAAATACGAGACAGGTGAATACACCTTTGCAAATAACAGCTTTACCCAACGCAGCGACTATGACAATACCTATGAGCGGGGTTATAAAAACAGCCTAACCTACACTCCCAGCCTTGGCTATAAGATTTCCATTCCTCTGGGAGACTTTACCATATCTCCTGCAATCCAGCTGGATTTAGGCATTGCCCAAAACGATGGCTATGCAAAGTATACAACATCAGATGAAAAAGAGAACTCTCTTGAGCAAAAGCAGTTGACATACCTTCCCCTTACCTCAGTTCAGGTAGATACAGACCTGCCGCCTTGGGGGGCTGTAAGCCACTCTGTAGGTGTGCAATATGATTTTTCAGGTTCCTTTGCCCAGAACACAACCTTTACCAAGGAAGATCCAACGGGAACAACCGTTACTGAAATCAAGGCAGAGCAAAAACAAGGCCATCTTGCAATCCTGCGGTACACCCAGAAGCTTCCAGTAACAGAGCGGGTACGGTTGGGCTGGCAGTTTCGTCTAAGTACCGAATTTTCAAATCAAATATTTCCTGACCGAATGGTTTATGACACCAATACTGGATGGAAGCCAGTTGGAGGAACTGAAACTGTAACAACCATCAATGGTGGAACTCCTCTAAAAACAGGTGACGATGATAACAGGGTATACGAAACAACAATCAATAGCCTCTCTCTTGTTCCCTTATTTAAGTTCGGTTTACAGTGGGACGTAATGCCTGCAAAGCTGGTGTTTAACGCTGGTGTTGAATTCGAGCCTTTCACCTTTTCCAGAACAGACATGAAGACTGTTGTAAAGGAAACTTTGAGCTCTCCCAAAGGTACGGCAAAAACGGCGGAAAAAACAGACATCACCTTTGACACACCTTTGGGAAAATTTGCCACAGGTCTCACCCTCCATATTGCACCCACCGTTGTTTTGGATACAGCACTGGCCTTAGATATTAGCCGTAGGAACATCAGCAATCTAACGGCAAACACCATTCTAACCCATAGTCTGGTGATGCTGTCACTGAATATAAGCTTGTAAGGAGATTACCCATGAGACGACTCAGTATCAGTTTATTTACAATGGCAATCCTCCTTGGACTAATTGGCTGTGACCAGCTTCCCCTTGGATATAAGGCGGGAAGTAAAGTACACGTTACCTATCAGACGATTTATGGCACAGCACCAGAACAAATCTCACGTGTCATTGATCCAGAAATGGGTGAGACATACACCAATTACATATTGCCTCCCTTGGACAATTACACCTTGTCTGACGGACAAGTAGCGGAGTTTGGTGGATGGCAGAAAGATGGTACTAAAGTAATAGAAGGTGACCCCGTCGGTTCCAACGATGTCCTGAATGCCATTTGGAATACAAAAATTGGATACCGAGGTGAGATAACTTATACCACTGGCCAGCAACTTGTCCCAACACCAACTAAAACTGTGGTCTTTCGTAAGAATGAGTCTGGCACTTATAGCAGCTCTAATTCCCGTATTCCAACACTATTAGTTTTACCAAGCGGAACACTTCTTGCTTTTGCAGACCGACGTTATGAAAAGAGTGGAGACATTGGTAATGACGATAAAACAAAGGTAGAGGTTTGGTGCAAACGTAGTGAAGATAATGGGAGCACCTGGAAAGATCCGGTACGAGTGACACCGCAAACTAGCGGACTCAAAACAAGCTACGGTGATGCAGGGGTGGTGTACGACAAGACCACTGGACACATTCTTGCCCTTGTAATCGGGCAAAACGGTTTATGGTACGGAACACCAGAGGATTCTTCCCATATATGGGTGGTTCGCAGCACAGATGAAGGTCGCACTTGGGAAGCACCTGTAGACATCACCCATTTTATCTTTGGCAAAGACTGCCCGGACCCGGTTAGAAAAAATTGGGGAGCTGGCTTTGTAGCCAGTGGCAACGGAACCCAGCTTTCCAGCGGAAGACTCATATTCAGCATTGCAGTACGAACAACCTCTGTAGCAAATGGAACCAAAAGTGGACAAACCCAAAACTTTGCCCTTTTTTCTGATGATGGTGGTTATACTTGGCAGCTTTCCGACAACAGTCCCACTGCAAACGGACCAGTTGGAGAGTCTGGACTTACGGGCTGTGGGGATGAAGCTAAAATTGTGGAATTAAGTGACGGTCGTCTTTATATGCAGATTCGTCCCAACAATACCCCTACATGGCATAGAAGAATCTCCTATTCCTATGACCAAGGAAAAACTTGGACTGATGCAGAAATAGACACACAGCTTCCCTCCTCTGCAAGTAACGGTGACCTGATGTACTACACCAGTACCGCTGCGGGGTGGGACAAGGATCGCTTGCTTTGTGCTTTTGACACACAACCATACAACGGAACAAATAACATGAATAAAGTCCTTGGCTTTAATGGACAAGAATTGGGCAAGGTCGTTGCAAATAAAACCCTTGGTTATCCTGCTTTCTTTATCAGCTACGACGATGGGAAAACTTGGCAAGGCAGAATTTGGCATGAAGGACAATCAGCATATTCTTCATTTAACATTCTCAATGACGGTAGCATTGGAGTTCTAGTAGAACATGGTTCATCATGGGGAAATGGAAATATTTATTTCTTCCGAACCAACGTGGAATGGATTACAAACGGAAAAGATACTGGTCCCGTCCGAGTAAAAAAATAACCGTTATATAAACCAAAGGAGAGGATTATGATGTCCTCTCCTTTTTTTCAAAATCAATTGACAATGAACAGCCGGCCAGCACAAATCAAAAGCCCTATAAAGCCTTCCAGAAAGGTGCATATTTTGCCGCCACACAGATGGCCTCAATCATGCTGACAGCAGAGGCTACTCCCTTGCCGGCAATGTCAAAGGCGGTGCCGTGGTCAACAGATGTCCGCAAAATCGGCATGCCGCAGGTAATGGAAATGGTTCGCTCAAAGTCATAGGTTTTTGTGGCAATGTGTCCCTGGTCGTGGTACAGGGAAAGAACGCTGTTGAACCGCCCCTGCAAGGCCAGGTGAAAGACAGAATCCGCACTTACAGGACCCACCACCTGGTATCCAGCCTTTTGCAGGGCATCCACCGCTGGAGCTACAGCCTCCACCTCTTCCCGTCCGAACAGACCATGCTCTCCAGAATGGGGATTCAATCCTGCAATAGCCATTGCACCTTCCGTTATGCCGAGCTGTCCCAAAGCTTGGGTACAACGGATAACATAATCAATGATTCGTTCCTTAGTGACAAGCTCACAGGCTTTTTTCAAGGACACGTGGCGGGTCAAGAAAAATACCCGCAGGTTCCGTACCTCAAACAAGGTGAGGGGATCAGGAGTATTGGTCAGCTCGCCAAAAATCTCCGTGTGACCAATAAAGGGAATGGAGCCTGCACGGAGGGATTCCTTGTTGATGGGAGCTGTTGCCACCGCCTGCACCTTTCCAGCCAGAGCCAACTCAATGGCTTTTTTTATATATTCAAAGGATGCAACACCACATTCAGCAGAAATCTCTCCATAACGATAGCTTCCCGCTTGAACCGTACCTACATCCTCCACGCAAGCCCATTGGGACTCAAGGATGGTAGTGGGTAAATCGCACCCTTTACAGGCATCTTCCAACACGGACCGACTTCCCACTACATGACAAAAGGCAACTTGCTGTACAAGAGGGTCTGCCAAAGCACGGACAACAATCTCAGGGCCAATACCAGCCGGATCACCCATGGTTATTGCAACAATCGGTTTTGTAGACATAAATCCTCCTGTACTAATAAGCTTCCTCTACAACTTTAGCCCTTTACACCACCCGCAGTCAAGCCACTTACCAGGTGCTTTTCAATCAACAGGAAGAGGATAATTACTGGAATAGTTGCAAAGATCGATGTCGCAAACAGATACTGCCACTTGATGAAGTTGAATCCGTAGAAGACATTGATTCCCACGGTGATGGGCTTGAAGATGTCCGAAGAAATCAGAGTCAGGGCGATGGTGTACTCGTTCCAGGAGTTGATGAAAACGAAGATAAGAGTTGTTACAATACCAGGAGCAGCGGTAGGTAGCAAAATCCGAACCAAGGCCTGAACAGTTCCACAACCGTCGATTTTTGCAGCCTGCTCCATTTCAGAAGAAATGGAAGTGAAGGTTCCACGTAACAACCAGATAACAAAGGCTTGGTTAAAGGCAGCATTCAGCAGGATAAGTCCCAGAATACTGTTGTTCAGGCCCATGTTCACCATCATGCGGTAGATACCTACCAACAAAACTACGGGTGAGAACATCTGGCTCATAATAACCATACCCATGAAAAAGCTCTTACCCTTAAAGTCCATGCGAGACAGGGCATAGGCAGCAGGAATTCCACAGATGATAGCCAGCAAAGAAGCTCCACCTGCCACCAAAATCGAATTTCCCAAATACCGAATAATAGGAGCTTCCGACCAAACCTTTACAAAGGTAGCCAATTCCCAAACCTTAGGCAAAACACCACCACGAGTATCGTACATTTCGGCATTGGACTTGGAAGCAGTAATAATCATAATAAAGTAGGGATACAAAATCACTACACAAGTAATGAAAATTCCGATGTAAAGCAGAACACGAGTCAGCTTAAATTCTTTTCCCTTCATATTTAGCCCTCCTGCTCACCCTTCAAAGAGATAACCATATAAATGCTTGCACAAATAGAAAGCACTATAAATCCGATTACAGAAACAGCAGCTGCTTCTCCAAATTTACCGGAACTGAAGGACAAGTCGTACAGATAGGTTACCAAGGTGTGGGTCTGATCTGCGGGGTCTCCCTTAGAAATTGTCCAGATAATTGGGAAGGAGTTAAATACGTAGATAATGTTCAATACGGTGGAAACAGACAAACTAGGCATTACCAATGGCAAGGTGATTCTAAACAACTTGCCCCAGAATCCGATTCCGTCTACATCAGCAGCCTCGTACAAGGCACCATCAATACTCTGTAGGCCAGACAAAACACAGAAGGTAACAAAGGGAATAGTAACAAAGATACCAACCCAGCATTCCCAAGCAAAGAATGCCGCAGGAGTTGCAGTCCAGTTTACGTAACTATCAATAATTCCCAGGTTATACAACAGGGTGTTTAAGGCTCCATATTCGGGGCTGATAATGTACTTCCATACAACAGCCTGGATAATCAATGCCGTTGCCCAAGGGAATACGATAACGGCACGGGCAATTTTACGTCCCTTGAACTGAACATTCAATATCATGGCCAAGGTAAAGCCGATGACAGTGGAAAGGCCAACAACCACAACAGTCCACACAAGGGTATTTTTTAACGTATGCCAAAAAGTGGGATTATTGAAGATGCTAATATAGTTTGCAATACCATTCCAGCCACGATTTACACCAGCCTTACTGATTTCAGAAAAGGATGATTGAAATACGGTGACAATGGGAATCAAAATCATAACACCCATCATCAAGATACTTGGTAAAAGCCATACGTACGGCTCCACTTTTCGCACTGATTGCAGTGTTTGAGAGGTTACCTTCATTCGCTGATTCCTCCTAGCTAAATAGCGGATACGAAAACATTTTGAAAGAATTCGTATGTTAAAAAAAGGGCCTGAATCTAATCCAGGCCCTGCAATCAATCAGTATTGATAAACGTTTCTTAGAGAAACTTATTTACCAGCAACCTGAGCCTGCAATGCATCCAATGCATCCTTGGCAGAAATCAATCCCTGGCAAACCTTCTGCTCAACATCGATTACACCATTGCGAACGTCCATCCACTCAAGCTTCTGCATGGGGTAGAACTGACAGGTAGGAAGAACTGCACAGAATGTTGCAAAGTACTCGGAGGAACCAGTCTTTGTGCTTCCACCCTGAGTGTGCTTTTCAGCGTTCTTTGCCAAGTAGTCAGAAGCATCCAATGTAGCAGGCAAGAATCCTTCGTATACCATGTAGTCGGAGTATGTCTCGCAAGCATAGAAAGCGTCGAAGAACTTGGAGATAGCAGCGGTGCGAGCAGCCTGATCAGCAGCCTTCTTGTCCTTGAATACCATCAGCTGGTCACATACACCAAGACCAATTCCCTTGCCAGGAATGTTGGCTACTTCATAGTTTACAGTAGAATCTGCAGCAACCATGTTCATAGGACCAATCATCATAGCTACGTTACCAGCACTGAAGGAGTCCTGAAGGGGATAGCGTGTGTCTGTATAAGGACCAGCGTTTACATATCCACCGTCAATCAGGGACTTGATGTACTCAACAGCAGCAATGTTCTCAGCAGAGTTCAGGTTCCAGTTGCCGGCAGCGTCTACGTATCCACCACCAAAGTTCCAGCTGTAGTATGAGAATGCGGCCTGTCCTTCGTCAGTGGAAATGTCCAATGCCCAAGGAGTAACCTGTGAACCATAGGTAGCACGGATAGCCTGGGCGGCAACAATAACTTCATCCCAAGTGGTGGGAGGAGTTGTGATACCAGCACCGTTCAGCAAGTCAACGTTGCAGAACAAAGCACGGCAGGAAGCCAAGATGGGGAGTGCCCAAATAGTTCCGTCCATTTCGTTGGAGTTCCAGAAGCTAGGGATAATCTGAGCCTGAACAGCAGCAGAGGTGTACTCTGTAGCGGGCATCAACAGATCGTCAGCAACATAGTCTGCAAAACCAGAAATGTTCAAAATGTCAGGCTGTTCGCCAGTTGAAATACGAGTTGTAACAACAGAGTAAATGTCGTTCCAAGAAACGATTTCAATGTTCAAATCAATGTCAGCATTTGCAGCTTCAAAATTCTTTTCGAATTCAGTCCACCACTCTTTTGTGTAGTTACCATACTGAGAGATGATAACATCCAGAACCTGCTTTTCGGCCTTCTTTGCTTCTGTCTTGCTACAGCCAACAATTGAGAACAATGTAGCAACTACCAACAAGATTCCTACAATCTTTTTCATTCTTTTTTCCTCCTAATCTTAAAAAAAAGAAATTACTTTATTATACTCCGCTATAATTCTGCTGTCAAATTCCTTTTTGCAGAATTCTATATAATTTTACCTATTTTTTTTTAGCTTTTTTATTCAGGGTATACCAAATGAGCCTGGTCGATTGAATACAGGGTGTTTTCTAGAAAACGACGAGCAAGCCAGTTGGCCATAGGCAGGTTCATATCAAGATAATTGCCGCAATCCTTTGGGCAAGCACCAGGAATATCCCCCTGGAAATCACGGATAAACTCGTACATTTCTGTCAGCAGGGGTACTACTTGGGCAGAGGTGTATTCTCCAGCCAGCAGGAGATAAAAGCCGGTGCGACACCCCATGGGACCAAAATACACAATCTTTGAACCAAAATCCTTATGATTCCGCAAGAAGGTGGCACCCAAATGTTCCATAGCGTGCATTTCTGCTGTATTCATAACAGGCTCCCGATTAGGGGCAGTCATTCTGATATCAAAGGTGGTGACAATGGAATTTCCCACGGAATCGGTACGGGACACATACACTCCGGGCTCCAGCTTGATATGATCGATGGTAAAACTTGCAATCTTTTCCATAATAATAGTAAGCTCCTTAACAAGATTTATGCGTTGCCTCTACTGTACCACGATTCGCTTTCTGTGGAAAGATTTTGCTATAATCCTGTTCGATAAAAAAATAATTAAAGCATACAATTCCCTATCATTTCTATAAAAAAATCTCTTTTCCTCTGCCATAAAACGTGGTATAGTATCTAAACTATCTTAGCTTAAGGCAGCTTCTGCAGAACGAGAACGACGTAAGCTTAAGGATAGACGGAAGAAAAAGATTTCCCTACAACCACCAACTTTATAATAAAGGAGAAAAATAGATGTCACAGGATTATGCTGTTTTAACACGACTTGCAAGTGAGGATGTTCCCGCTTTGAAGCAGGAACTGGAGCGACGTTTTGTAGAACTGTATGGAACGAGTTCAGAAGCTATCAAATTCTTTGCCGCTCCAGCTCGAATCAATATTATTGGTGAGCATATTGACTACAATGGTGGTATGGTTCTGCCCACCGCCATTGACCGCTATATCTTCTTGGCAATCCGTGGACGAAAGGATACCACCATCAATTATGATGACATCCGTTTTCCCGGTCGCTTTACCTTTGATATTACTGAAAATTTCTCCTACAAGAAGGAAAATGATTACTGCAATTACCTGAACGGTGTAATCACCATCCTGAAAGACAGAGGAGTTTCTTTCCCCACTGGCTTTGATGCACTGTTCTTTAGCTGCATCCCAGACGGCGGTGGTGTTTCCTCATCCTCTGCACTGGAATGCTGCTTTGTGTCTGCCATGAGCCACATGTACAACGGAAACGTTAATCCTGTGGACAACGCCCTCATTGGACAGGAAACAGAGCATCGTTTTATGAACGTGCAGTGTGGAATTATGGACCAGTTCATCATTTCAACAGGACGCAAGGACTCTGCCGTTCTCTTGAACTGCGCTACCTTGGACTACCAGTACATTCCCTTAAACTTGGGAGACTATCGCTTTATCGTCATGAACAGCAACAAGAAGCGACAGCTGGCAGATTCCAAGTACAACCAGCGTGTAGCTGAATGTAAGGAAGGCTTGGAAATCTTGAATCAGGCACTGGCTGCACAGGGAAAGGCCACTGTGGCAAATCCCTGTTCCATGACAACAGAGCAGCTGGAGGCTTTGCAGGAAGCATTGAAAACAGCCACACCAAAGACAGCTGAGCCAGAGATAATTTATCGCCGTATGCGCCATTGTCTCACGGAAAACCAGCGGGTATACAAGGCCACCGACGCACTGAAATCTGGTAATTTGCAGGAGCTGGGACAGCTGATGAATGCCTCCCACGAATCCTTGAAAACAGATTATGAAACCACAGGCATTGAGCTGGACACCTTGAACCAAGAAGCCAACAAGATTGCCGGCTGTCTTGGTGCCAGAGTAACAGGAGCAGGATTTGGTGGCTGTGCCATTGCCTTGGTACACAAGGACTCCATCCCTGCATTTATTGACACCGTGGGAGCTGCCTACAAGGAGAAAATTGGCTACGAGGCTACCTTCTTCCAGTGTGCTACAGGAAGTGGTGCAGGCCCCTTGGCATAATATACCAGTAATTTAAGCAGTACAGAGCTTGGAATCAAGGATTAGTGAGGAGGATACGAGGATGATTTATGGTTTGATTCGACAATTAGTGGAATATGGTCTGGAATGTGGGCTGGTAAAACCAGAGGACACGATCTACACCGTGAACAGGCTGTTTGCCTTGTTCAAGCTGGATGGTGATGAAGCAGCAATCCCTGCAGAAACAGTGGCTGCTTCATCTGGTAGTAGCCATAATCTGGAACAACTTCTGGCAGCCATGATGGACTGGGCCTTTGACAATGGTTTGTTGGAGGAAAATTCCGTCGGCTACCGAGACATTTTAGACACAGCAATCATGGGTTGCCTCACCCCTCCTCCCTCACAAGTCATAGCTGAATTCAACGCTCTGTACAAGAAATCTCCTCAAGCTGCCACCAACTGGTTCTACGATTTTTCCCAAAACACCGACTATATCCGCCGCTACAGAATCCAGAGGGACATGAAGTGGATCACTCCCACAGAATACGGCGACTTGGACATTACCATCAACCTGTCCAAGCCAGAAAAGGATCCCAAGGCTATTGCAGCAGCCAAGCTCAAGCCTCAAGGTGGCTATCCCAAGTGCCAGCTCTGTGTGGAAAATGAAGGGTACGCTGGCCGCCTTGACCATCCCGCCCGCAGCACCCACCGCATTATTCCAGTAACTATCCAAGGAGAGGACTGGGGCTTCCAGTATTCTCCCTACGTGTACTACAACGAGCATTGTATCCTGCTGAACCAGGCTCACATTCCTATGGCCATCAACAAGGCGGCTTTTGGCAAGCTCTTTGACTTTGTACGCCAATTTCCTCACTACATGGTGGGATCCAACGCAGATCTGCCCATCGTAGGAGGCTCCATCTTGAGCCACGAGCATTTCCAGGGAGGAAACTACACCTTCCCCATGGCTCGTGCCCCCATGGAAACAAGCTTCAAGATTCAGCGATTCCCCCAGATAGAAGCTGGAATCATCAAGTGGCCCATGTCTGTTATCCGATTGCGTCATCAGGATCCAGAACTTTTGGTGGAGGCAGCAGACTTTATCCTCACCAGCTGGCGTAAATACAGCGATCCAGAAGCAGGAATCTTTGCACGATCTGGGGACACTCCTCACAACACCATCACCCCCATTGTGCGGTTCCGTGACGGTGCCTATGAAATTGACTTGGCTCTCCGCAACAACATCACCACCGACGAACATCCTCTTGGTGTATTCCATCCCCATGCAGAACTGCACCACATCAAGAAGGAAAACATCGGCTTGATTGAGGTAATGGGCTTGGCAATTCTTCCCGCTCGCCTCAAAACAGAGCTGGAGCTTTTGGCTCAATTCATTGTGGCAAATAAGGATTCTGTGGAAAACTGGGACAATCTCGCTGCTTCCATGGATGAAACCACAAAAGATGCCATTGCCAAGCACTTGGATTGGGCAAAGGAATTTGCCTCTAGCTGTACAAAGGACAATGTACATCAGGTATTGCAACAAGAAGTTGGCAAGGTATTCCTTCAAGTATTGAGTCATGCAGGTGTATTCAAGCGTGACTCAGAGGGACAAAATGCCTTCTTACGATTTGCCGCAAGTCTTAACTAATAGTTGAACAGGAACATGAATACAGGCTCACGAAAATATCTTTACCGAGACGAGCTTGAAGGAATTATGGCTGAAGCGAAATATTCCATACCTATTATTTCCAATCTGTATTCCCACCAGGAGGATTAAGCCTTACTTGCAGCCATGCTCGCCGCAGGTATGGCCCTCTCCGTGATGATGATGGTGGTGGTGACCACAACAACCGCCACTATCTCTCAGATCTCCGTTCAAATAGAACATAAGGGCTGCTTCGGTAGACCCCATCTGGCCACCAATAACTTCTATGCCACCCTGTACCAGGGCGTCACGAGCACCTTGGCCAATTCCACCACAGATTACCACCTGAACGCCCAGTCCAGACAAAAAATTAAACAGGGCAGAATGTCCCTCACCATTGGTAGAAATAATTTCCCGTGAAATGATTTGTTTTCCCTCTGCCTCTACAACTAAAAAGGAGGGAGTTTTCCCAAAATGCTGAAAAATCTGCCCATTTTCATAAGCAATACCAATCTTTTTGATGTTGTACCTCCAAAAAGCACTTATATCTCTATAAAAAGATACTTGTTTTTTTCTTTCTAGGCAATTAAGTGAGAAATCAAAATACGAAATCCAATTCCTATCAGGATGACTCCCCCTAAAACCTCAGCCTTGTCGTTCAGCATGGTTCCAAAGCGGCGTCCCACCACAGTGGCAACTGAACACAACAGGGCGGTAATCAAGCCGATAATCACTGCCGCAAAGAAGATATTGGCCTGCACCACCGACAAGCTGATTCCCACCGCCAATGCATCAATGCTGGTGGCAACTCCTTGAACCAACAGCAGCTTAATGGTAAGCCGTGAGCCTTCTAGATCGCAGCCCTCACCTTCAGCCTGCTTCCGGGACTCCACAGACTCCTTAATCATTCTAATTCCAAGAAAAGCCAGCAAGCCAAAGGCTATCCAGTGATCCACCGCCTTAATTTCCTCGTAAAAAAAAGAACCTCCCCAAAAGCCCACCAGTGGCATTATCGCCTGGAAAAAACCAAAGGTTAGAGCCATGGAAAGGGTTTCTTTCAGCCCACATTTTTTCAAGCACATTCCGTTGGTAACACTGATCGCAAATGCATCCATGGCAAGTGCCACCGCCAAAAACACCAGTTCCCAAAATCCCATTCTATTTCCTGTAAAATTTCATCAACTAAAAGTGCAACAACTGCCCATAAAAAAAATGAACCGGCAACAGAACCTGCCGCCGGCTTTCAAATGACAACCTTTACCGTATTTACACAATTACAACGCTGTTGTCTGTGTTGGAAAAGGGAGCGGGAACGTATTTATCTGCTTCCCAGTCGTTTTCCCAACGCTTACCATCCAAAAGATAGCGGTACTGGTACTCACGTCCTGTAGCCAACTTAACCTTGGCAGTAAAACTACCATCTTTTTGCTTTTTCATAGGTGTATCTGAACTACTCCAGCTATTAAAATCACCAGATAGCCAAACTTCTTTGGCGCCTGCAGCAGCTTCAGCAGATAAAATGAAGGTTACATTACATTCCTTCTGAGTTTTCAAATATTTTTTGTCACAAGCCATGGGTTCCTCCGATTATAAAATGATAAAGTATCAATATGTTCATAGTATACTACATTTTAAATATATGGTATAGTACCCATGAAATATTTCAAAGTGGCATATTCAGCCCAAGGAGCTCTTTATGAACAAGAATAGATACCTTTTTACCTCAGAATCTGTAGGCGAAGGACACCCCGACAAGCTCTGTGACCAGATTTCTGATGCTGTTCTGGATGAATGCCTACGCAATGACCCAGAAAGCCACGTAGCATGTGAAACCTTTGCTTCCACCGCCCTTGTTTTGGTTGGTGGAGAGATTACCACAAACACCTTTGTGGACGTACAACAAACTGCCCGCAATATTGCTCGAGAAATCGGTTATACAGACGCAGATTTTGGCTTGGACTGCGACTCCATGGCTGTTATGAACATGATTCACTCCCAGTCCCCTGACATTAACCAAGGTGTTCAGGGAACAGGTTTGGATGAATACAAGGGACAGCAGGGGGCAGGAGACCAGGGAATGATGTTTGGTTTCGCCTGCTCCGAAACTCCAGAGCTTATGCCTGCACCCATTATGTATGCCCACAAGCTTTTGCTTAAGGCTACCGACTTGAGAAAATCTGGTGCCATCAACTGGTTGCGTCCTGACGCAAAGAGCCAGGTTACCATCCAGTACGAAGGCCACAAGCCTGTTCGCATTGATACCGTAGTTATTTCCCACCAGCATAATCCAGAGGTCAGCCACGGCACCATCAAAGAGGCCATGATTGAGCAGATTATTAAGCCTGTGCTGGATCCCACTGGATTGATTGACAGTAACACCAAGTTCTTCATCAACCCTACTGGACGCTTTGTAGTAGGTGGTCCTTTTGGTGACACAGGTCTTACAGGCCGTAAAATCATCGTAGACACCTACGGTGGTATGGGTCGCCATGGTGGTGGTGCCTTCTCTGGAAAAGATCCTTCCAAGGTCGACCGTTCTGCAGCCTATATGGCCCGCTACATTGCAAAGCACGTGGTAGCTGCAGGCTTGGCAGAGCGTTGTGAAGTACAGCTGGCCTACGCTATTGGTGTCCCCTTCCCTGTTTCCATCATGGTAGACACCTTTGGAACTGGCAAGGTAGAAGATTTTGCTATTTCTGAGGCTGTAAAAGAAGTATTTGACTGCACTCCCGCTGGCATTATCAAGACACTGGACTTGAAGAAGCCCATCTATCAGGCTACTGCTGCCTACGGTCACTTTGGACGCAGCGAATTCAACTGGGAAAAAACAGACAAACTGGAACAGCTGAAAAATGCAATTAAATAAGGCTATCTAAAACAATGACTTCACCCAAGGAAAAATCTTCCAAAGGGGAAAAGAAGCTTGGGGCGGGAGGAACAGTAAAAACCTCCCAGCCCAAGGTTCATCCCAACGTTCAACTTTTATGTCCAGAAAGCATCATCCAGATTTTTGAGCGATTCAAGCAAGCAAATCCAGCTCCCCAAACAGAATTACTGGCTCCCAACGATTTTACGCTGCTGGTATCTGTAGTGCTTTCTGCCCAGGCCACCGACAAAAGCGTAAACAAGGCCACCGCCCCCTTGTATCAGGTAGCGGACAGCCCAGAAAAAATCCTAGAGCTAGGAGAGGAAGGACTTATCAGCTACATCAAGTCCATCGGGTTGTTTCGTTCCAAAGCCCGCCACGTAATGGAGCTGAGTCAAATACTTGTCAGAGATTTCGGTGGTAAAATTCCTCGTACACGGGAAGACTTACAAAAATTACCAGGCGTAGGGAGAAAAACCGCCAACGTAATTTTGAACGTGGTGTACGGTGAGCCCACCATGCCAGTAGACACCCACCTGCTGAGAATTAGCCCCCGCATGGGTCTTTCCAACGGAACCACCCCAGAAGCCGTGGAGCAAGACCTGATTCGTGTAATTCCTGCTGAATACATGCAGCACGCCCACCATTGGCTTATACTTCATGGTAGGTATATCTGTACAGCTCGTAATCCTCAATGTGAAAACTGTCCCATTGCAGATCTTTGTATGCATAACAATCTCACCTCTCAGGAGTAAATCATGATAGAGGCCTTTAAAGAATTCTTTACTGCGGAAATGATAAATGATGTGATTTCTGCTGCTATTGGATTAATTGTATTTATCTTGTTATATCTTCTCATAAAAAAAATTACCAAAAAAATTTTAACAAAAAAAGAAAAAACTCAAGCAATTCCCACAGTAATCCGAATTATTCGATACATTATTTACGTTTTGCTGATCATTTATATTCTCGGAGTGTTTAATATTGATATTTCTGCCCTTCTTGGTGCTGCAGGAATTGTGGGTGTGGCGGTGAGCTTTGCATCCCAAACATCTTTAAGCAATATTATTAGTGGATTTTTTATTGTATCTGAACATGCATTAAAAATCGGTGATTATATTACGGTGGAAGGTATTTCAGGCACCGTTGATTCCATTGATTTGCTTTCTGTGAAAATCAAAACTCCTGATGCCCAAATGGTTCGTATTCCCAATGAAAAGATTTTGAATACAAACCTGCAAAACACATCCTTTTATCCCACTCGTCGTATAAACGTAACCATTCCTCTCAATCGAAATACAGATTTAGATTATGCTCTGGCAATCGCAAAGGAAATTCCCGAAAAATGTCCTAACGTAATTGAAGACCCAGAGCCAATTTTTTATTACGATGGATTTAATGAGTATGGCGTTAATCTTGTGATTGGAGTCTGGCTCAACAATAGTGATTTATTTTTGGTACGAAATCAGCTACATATTGCCATTAAAAAGAGCTTTGAAGAAGCTAATATCGAAATTTCCTACCCACGATTGGAACTTCACACAAAACCTTAACTAGTAGCAAGACTCTATTTCACCCCACTCTATTTTAATAGTGAGGGGGGCGACGATTGGGAACATCACCTTCCAGCTGTTCAGCCATGTCCGCCAGCTTCGTTTTGATGTGCTGATTTTCAGCCTTCAACCGCTCCAAGGCAGCCCCTTGCTCCAGCACCACTTCCTGTAGCTGCTGTACAAAATCTTCCAAATAGGAGATTTTCATTTCCAGATTGATGATAAGTTGATCTTGGTTCACGGGATGCAGTATAGCATAGGTTCAATGAAATTAAAAGCGGTGGAGGATGCCAGCAGCCCACCGCTGCCTTACGCTTCGCTACGCTCAGAGGGCGGCGTCGGTAGGTACCCCTCCCGACATTCCCCACACTTTCGTTCATCGGGCTATACTGTAGCTAGATGGGGCCGGCTACAAAACATCTTCTTCCGGGGTTCTTAGGGGCAGGAGCCCCTAAGCGGTGCTGGGGAAGGAGGGGGTCTTAGGGGGAGGAACCCCCCGCTTCCGAGTAGAGGGGTTTCCTCCCCCTAAATAAACAGCTTCGGGCTATACTCTAGATAGATAGGGCCGGCTACAAAAAAAGGTAGAGTCAAAGTGCACTGCACTTCAAGCTCTACCCTTTTGGTTAATTATTCTTGTACCTCGTAGTTATACAGCTTTCGTTCTGTATAATGAGTGTGCAACAAGTGGTGGGCTTTTTCTCCACCTGGCTTCTTCAAGAAGCTGTCGTACAGCTCGATAATGTGAGGATTCTTGTGACTTACGCGAATCTCACAGTTCTCGTCGTCCTGATACAAGCCAGCTGCACGCTTAGCACGAATCTCATCATTGGAACCGTAGGGCTGACCACCACCACTTACACATCCACCACGACAAGCCATTACCTCAATGAAGTGGTAGGGAGGCTCTTTTCCAGCAGCAATAGCTTCACGGATTTCCTGAACAACCTTATCTACGTTACCCAACTGGTGAACAACACCCAGACGCAGCTTCTTACCAGCTACCTCTACCTCAAAGCTCTTTACATCTTCCAAGCCTCGAACAGGTGTCAGGTTAACATCAGCCAGCTCTTCTCCTGTGGCAAAGTGGTAGGCACTGCGAACTGCAGCTTCCATTACACCACCAGTTGCACCAAAGATGGTACCTGCACCAGTGTATCCTCCCAGTGGGTTATCGGCTTCGCTGTCTTCCAAGGCGTGGAAATCGATTCCAGCCTGACGAATCAATCGAGCAAACTCACGGGTAGTGATAGAAATATCTACGTCGGAATAACCAGAAGACTTCATGGTTTCATCACGGCGAGATTCATATTTCTTTGCAGTACAAGGCATTACAGAAACTGAGCAAACCTTTGCGGGATCCAATCCCATCTTTTCTGCCCAGTAGGTCTTGGTAATAGCACCCTGCATCTGCTGGGGACTCTTAGCAGAAGACAGGTTAGGCAGCAGGTCGTGATAATTCTTCTCTGCATAGTCAACCCATCCTGGACAGCAGCTGGTAAACATGGGGAAGGGACCACCAGCAGACAAACGCTCTACGAACTCTGTAGCTTCTTCCATAATAGTAAGGTCTGCACCAAAGTTTGTATCGAACACATAGTCGAATCCGATACGGCGAAGAGCGGTGTAAATCTTCTTGGAAGATATTTCGCCTGGCTCCAATCCGAATTCCTCACCAATGGCAACACGTACAGAAGGTGCAATCTGTACAGCTGTAGTGATTTCTGGATCGCAGATTCTGTCCCACAGCTTGCGGTTGGAGTGGCTAGAAGAAATAGCACCTGTAGGACAGTGAACGGCACACTGACCACAGCGTACACAGGGGCTGTTTGCCAGATTAACACCACTAACAGGTCCAATCATGGTTTTGTCACCACGTCCTGTATATTCCAGAGCCCAAACGTTCTGCATCAGCTGACAAGCCTCAACACAGCGACCACAGTTGATACACTTGTCGCGGTCAAGAACGATAGCGTCATTGGAATCATCAATGGGCTGCTCCTTCAAAATCTTATCAAAACGAACGGTGCGCAGACCAAAATCAGCAGCAAGATTCTGCAGCTCACACTTATTGTTGCGAGAACAGCGCAGACAATCATCGGGGTGATTGGAAAGAATCAGCTCCAAAACGGTACGACGAGCCTGAACGATTGCAGGATCGTGAGTAATAACACTCATTCCCTCAGTTACTGCTGTACAACAAGCACGAATCATCTTGGAAGTACCAGCAAGACGCACGATACAAATACCACAAGAAGCCCATGCTGGAAGGTCAGGGTTGTGACACAGGGTAGGAATCTTTATATCAATCTGCCGTGCTGCCTGGAGAATGGTGGTTCCTTCTTCTACACAGACAGGTTTTCCATTTATTGTTGCATTAACCATCAAATCACCTCCTTATTTCTTGATAATGGCACTGAACTTACAAGCTGCTTCACAAGCACCACACTTGATGCACTTGGTCTGGTCAATGGTGTGCTGAGCCTTGCGCTCTCCACTGATACAGTTGGAAGGACACTGGCGGGCACAAGCGGTACAACCAATACACTTGTCAGTGATGATGAACTGAATCAGCTTCTTACACTTACCAGCGGCACACTTCTTGTCCTTGATGTGCTCAATGTATTCAGCTTCAAATTTCTTCAGAGTAGAAAGAGCTGGGTTAGGAGCGGACTGTCCCAAGGCACACAAGGAAGACAGCTGCATAGCCTGACCAATATCCTTCAGCTTCTGCAGGTCATCCATAGTTCCCCGGCCCTGAGAAATCTTGTCCAGGATGGTGTACATCTGGCGAGTTCCGATTCGGCAGGGAGAACACTTTCCGCAGGACTCATCCACACAGAATTCCATGTAGAACTTAGCTACGTCGATAACACAGTCGTCCTCGTCCATAACAATCATTCCACCAGAACCCATCATGGAGCCCAGCCGTGTCAAAGCACCAAAGTCGATTGGTGTATCCAAGTGCTCTTCGGTGATAATACCACCGGAAGGTCCACCAGTCTGAACACCCTTGAACTTCTTTCCGTTCTTGATTCCGCCACCAATCTCGAAGATGATTTCACGGAGGGTTGTTCCCATGGGAACTTCAACAAGACCAGAGTTGTTTACCTTACCAGTCAGAGCGAAAACCTTTGTTCCCTTGGAGTCAGCAGTACCAATGCTGGAGAACCAGTCGGCACCCTTTGTCAGGATTACAGGAATATTTGCCCAAGTTTCTACGTTGTTGATGATAGTAGGACAGCCCCACAATCCGCTGATAGCTGGGAAGGGTGGCTTGGGAGTAGGCATACCACGGAGACCTTCGATGGAGCGCAGCAAGGCTGTTTCCTCACCACAAACGAAGGCACCAGCACCAAGACGAATCTCGATGTCAAAGTCAAAGCCTGAACCAAGGATGTCCTTACCCAAAAGTCCCAACTCGTGGGCCTGGTCCATAGCAATCTGGAGGCGCTCAATAGCCAAAGGATACTCTGCACGGATGTATACAAATCCCTGGTGAGCACCAATGGCCTTACCACAGATAATCATGGCTTCGATAACAGAGTGTGGGTCACCTTCGATGGTAGAACGGTCCATGTATGCACCAGGGTCTCCCTCGTCAGCATTACATACAACGTACTTGGTATCTCCAGGGGCCTTCATAGCAGTTTCCCACTTGAGACCAGTGGGGAATCCTGCACCACCACGACCACGCAAACCAGACTTCTTAACCTCGTTTACGATATCTTCGCCAGACATTTCGAACAGGGCCTTTTCCAAAGCCAAGTATCCGTCACGTCCGATGTATTCGTTAATATCTTCAGGATTGATAAAACCACAGTTTCTCAGAGCAACACGCATCTGCTTCTGATAGAACTGGATTTCTTGAACTTCCTCACGGCTTTTCTTTTCCTTGTCGTACAGCAGGCGAGTTACTTCTCGTCCCATGATAACCTGCTCGGAGATAATCTCACTTGCATCTTCAGGCTTTACTTCAACATAGAAAGAATCTTCGGGAAGAACCTTTACAACAGGTCCCTTCTCACAGAAACCGAAACAACCTGTCTTTACAATCTGAACGCTGTCTCCAACGCCCTGCTTTGCAGCTTCTTCCAAAAGCCGCTGATAAATATCGTTGGAACTGCTGGATTCACAAGCGGTTCCGCCACAAACAAGAATAAAGTGTGTGTAAGACATAGTATCCTCCAGTTCCTTATTTAGCAGGTGCAAGACGCTCTACAATGAGATTGTCCAACAGTTTCTTGTCAATAAGGTGAGTTTGAACAATGTCTTTTGCAACAGCAGGTGTCACCTTTCCATACATTACAGTTTCCATACCAGGAACAACAACTTCTACAGTAGGCTCATCGGCACAGCGTCCCATACAACCAGACTGACGAACGATTACCTGGGAATCAAGATTCTTGGCTTCTACTTCGTCCAAGAATGCCTTGAAGGTATCCTTTCCACCAGCAGCGATACCACAAGTTCCCATTCCAACTATAACTTGAATCCCCTTTCCTTCAGGGTCTCTTCTTTGAAGCGTTTTTTTCACCTGCTCACGTAATGCACGTAAGCCTTCTAACGTCAATTTTGCCATTCAATCAACTCCTGCAAATTACGATTCATCCTGGATTATTTTCCCAGAAAGTCACTTTCATTTTGCTAGATTAGAATCTAACAAGACTCAAGTTAAGCGTTCTTATACTTATCGATGATACCAGCCATCTGGGACTTGCCTAACTTTCCGTATACATCACCATTTACAGTGAGAACTGGAGCAAGACCACAACATCCAATACAACGTACAGGCTCTACAGAGAACAATCCGTCCGCTGTGGAAATATCTTCTGGTGTCAATCCCAGGATAGAACGAGCTTCGTCTATCAAATCCTGACCGCCCTTGAGATAGCAAGCAGTACCGAGACAAACGCTAATCTTGTTCTTTCCGGGCTTCTGTGTTTTGAAGAAATGATAGAATGTCATAACTCCGAACACTCGAGCTAGTGTTGAATTAGTGCGTTCTGCTACAGCACAAGCAGCTTCTTTGGAAATATAACCAAATTCCTCCTGTACTCTGTGGAGAATCATAATCAGATTTCCAGGCTTGTTTTTCCATTCCTCGATGAATGCATCAAGTTCCTTGGAAAACTGAATGGTTGCATTTTCAGCCATAGTAACCCCCATCTTGTAATATAATTTGCCTTTTTCAGCTCATTATAGATAATCTTTTATCAGTATACTCAGATTTATACTTTTCTGCAACAGGTAAAAATTTAGAGATATTAAATTAACGATAATTTTATATAATTAAACCGATTTATTTGTGAAATTTTTCACAAAAGTACAATCAGTATACAACAGTGAATTCGATTCGACCAAGATTCGATAAAAGTTCTGGCAAACCAAGAGTGAATTCCACATAGCGACCTTGGGTGTGGGCTGTTCCTGCAGCATGGGAAACAGAAGCAGATTGCACAGCAGATGGGGCGGTAACGAGAATCTTTACCTTGGCAGACTCTAATTCTTGAGCTACGCTACCACCGTAGACAATAGAAATTAAATCGGTATATTCGCTGGCAGACAGCTGTTCTCCAGTGAGAATAGGAGCAGAAAGCAAATCTAGGTATTCAGCTGTTTCTAAGGGCATAATGTCCATCACCTGCTGCAGTACCTGAGGAGAAATGGTAAGCACGAGCTTGCGTCCCCCTACTTCTGATGAATGGAAATAGCCAATGGCACCAGAAACCTGCTGAACCATATCCTGACACACGGAACCATCTGAAAGCTTCATTACAGGGGCTGTTTGTGGAGAAACAGCTTCTATGCGGGCAGAAACAATCAAGGAGCTAGTACTGGGAGTTTCTACACCGACAAAGGAAAGCCCCGCAGACTTGAGAGCCTGCAAAATTTGAGCCTTGTTGAATAAGGGCAACTCTTCCCCAGCACCAGTGAAGGAACGAACAGTATCTTCGATGAGAGGGGAAACGGAGCTTTCCACAGAATAGGTAATAGATCCATCAGTAGCTACAGCCACCTTAAGTACAGGAGAACAGGCGGTGAATAGGCAGATACACGCTGCAAGAGCCAAGCACAAGAAAATTGTTCGTACAGAATGAGTTTTCATCAGATCCATGCTTTTAAATAAAATTTTCCATGGGGAATGTTACACGAATTCCTGTGGAAAAGACCAATCCTGCAGACAGGGAATCCACAATGGACAGAGCGCCGTTGTCCATATTGTTGAACACGGTGTAGCGAATGTCCTGAACCAAGGATAATCGCACCTTACCCGCCTTGAGGGTGGGAGTTTGCAGACACAGTCCCAGTACGCCTGGGAAAACAGAGCCCTTTACCTTTGCAGGTGTACCAGTGTCAATACCTGGCTCCACAGGAGAACCAAGGGTTAATACTGGCCCAGCATACAACCGCACGCCTTCTGCCACTGTCAAAGAGAAAAGCAGGGGAATCTGAAGAATCTTCATTTCTGGGTCATAAGAAAGGGAAATACCAAACCCTGGCTGTAGCTCACTCTTACCTCGATAGCGGGCGTGAGCATCCACAGTTATACCACGGAATAAAAGATGAAATCGCTCTGCAGAAAAGAAGGTCCAATCTCCAGTGAGGGTACCATCTATGGCGAACTTTCGCAAAAATCCATTGTCCATTCCCAAAGTACGGGAGCTGGAAGCATTATCGGAAGAACCACTACCAGAGGAAACGAAAAGCCTTCCTTCTTGACTGCTTTCTCCTGAAAGGGCTGTTCCAGTAGAACTAGAACTATCCTCTGTAACAAGAGCTATCCGTTCCTCTCCAATGGAAGGAAGGAATCGTCCAGCACCAGCATAGGTACTACTCCAGTAGGATTCTTTTAATGAAGAAATAATGACACCAGTATTTGGTCCATCGCTGGCGGCATGAATAAACTGATTATTGCCCATGTATAAACCAACGTGGGAAATCTTGCTTCCCACAGTCTTGAAGAACACCAAATCTCCTGGTTCCTTTTCGGAATCCTTGATGATGCGGACTGTGCTATACAAACCAGAGGTGGAACGAGGCAGCTTTACTCCAATGGCATCATTTGCAATGGTGAAAATCAATCCAGAACAGTCCATGCCGCTTTTACTGGCTCCCCCATAAACATAGGGTACACCAACAAACTGCTTGCTATAGGCAATCATTTTTTGGCGAGCTTCCAGAGATTCATTTGGTGTCATGGATTCTACTGCCTGACAAAAAGATGGAACACAAACGACCCAACACAGCACCATACAGCAGATGATTTTAAAGATGGTTTTATACATATCTGCAATTATACCCCATCTATAAGGAAAATAAAACAAAATCCCTCTTTTTTTTGCAACTTTTTTTTTCAAATTGTGTCATACTTAGTGTAAGAAGAGTCTCTATTTAGGAAGGAATATGAAAAACAATCAATTACCATGGTCTTTTTTAGATGATTGGAGAGGAAAAACCTTTACTGGGGAATGGCCTACTTTACCTGAAATGTTCAGTATTACAGTGGAACGGTTTCCTGACCGTCCCTGTTTTACCGACTTTGTTCCAGAGCGTGTAACTCGCAGCTACTCAGAAGTACTGCAGAACATAAAGAAGCTGGCAAACTGGCTGGCTGTTTCTGGAGTTACAAAGGGAAGCCATGTGGCTGTTTCTGGAAAGAACTCCTCTGAGTGGGCCACCGTTTACATGGCCACTTTGTTTGCTGGAGCAACTATCATCCCCATTGACTATGGACTTCATGAGCCAGAGATTGAGAATTTGCTGAACACTGCAAAGCCTCTGTTCTTCTTTGTTGATGAGGAAAAATACGAATACTTCAAGAACCATCCCAATGGGACAAAGATTTATTCACTTTCTCCCAAGCACAGCGAAACCTATGTGTATAATCTGGAAACAACAGCTACTGCCCCCATTACTCCTGCCACGGAAATGGATACAGCAGCAATTCTCTTTACCTCAGGAACAACTGGTATTCCAAAGGGTGTAATGCTTTCTCACCGCAACCTGGTTTCTGACTGCTACATTGCCCAGACCCACTTGGAGTTGGTATACACCGACGTATTCTATGCATTGTTGCCTATTCACCACGCCTATACCATGCAGGCAGCCTTCATTGAGCCTATGTCCGTTGGTGCAGAGGTTGTATTTGGAAAGACCATGGCAGTTACCCGTATGCTGAAGGAGCTGCGAGAAGGAAAGATCACCATTCTTTTGGGTGTTCCTCTGTTATTCAACAAGCTTTTGGCAGGTATCTTGAAGGGAATCAAGGACAAGGGACCTGTTGTAAATGGAATTATGCATTTCTTGATGGGAGTTTCCTACTTTATCAAGAAGGTATTCAAGGTAAATCCTGGAAAGAAGCTGTTTAAGGCAGTATTGGAAAAGGCAAGTATTTCTACCCTACGAATTGCAATTTGTGGTGGAGGTCCCTTGGCTGCCAGCGTATTCAAGGTGTACAACGAACTGGGAATCAACTTTATCCAGGGATACGGACTGACAGAAACTGCTCCCATCATTGCATTGAATCCAGTAGATAAATTTAAGGTTGAAAGCGTTGGTCGCTATTTTGTTTCCCACATGGAAATGAAGATTCTGGAGCCAGATGCAGAAGGTATTGGTGAGGTAGTTGTTAAGGGTCCCATGGTTATGAAGGGCTACTACAATATGCCAGCAGAAACTGCTGAGGCCTTTACCGAGGACGGCTGGTTCAAGACTGGCGACTTGGGAAAGCTGGATAGCGAGGGCTATTTGTACCTGGCTGGTCGTGCAAAGAATCTGATTGTTACCGAGGGTGGAAAGAACGTATATCCAGAAGAAATTGAGAACCAGTTCCAGCTGGTTACTGAAATTGAGCAGATTACCGTTCAGGGGTACATCATGGATGAAGCTACCAAGTCTGAGGGAATCGAAGCATTGGTTTATCCTTCCGACGAGCTTTTCAATAAGCTAAAGCTGGTACGAGGTGACATGGAAAGCACTTCTGTGGTTAAAGAATCTGTTGAAGATATTGTGGCCGAGGTAAATAAGAAATTGCAGCCTTATGCCCGTATTTCTCGTGTAACAATTCTTGATGAAGCTCTGGAAATGACTACCACCAAGAAGGTAAAGCGAACCTATAACAAGAAGTAAGGTTTTCTTGCTGAAAACAAGAAAGGCTGCGAAGGAACTTCTTTGCAGCCTTTTTAAAGTACTTCGTTATGAATAACATCTACAACTTTATCGTTTTAGAATGGAACGAACTCGGGTTGCGGACCGCTCCCCTACAAAACGTATTTTTCTACAAAGCGGGCAAGGCCGTCTTCGTTGTTGGAGAATTCAGTTACGTAGCGAGCCTGATCCTTGATGACATCTAGTCCGTTTATCATAGAGACGCTTAATCCAGCTAGCCGAATCATGGACTCGTCGTTCATGCTGTCTCCAAAGGACATAGCTTGTTCATTGGGAATGGCCAAACGCTGACAAAGCCATTGCAGAGCCTCTCCCTTGCCACAGTTATAGGGCATAATTTCTAAGAAATAAGGCTTGCTGATAAAGATGACGCAACGAGAACCGATTTTTTCACGCAGCTCGTCTTGGAGCCGAAGCAAAACCTCTGGTTCACCGGGAATAACCATTTTGGGGTGGCCTTTTCTCAGCAGTGCAGGAAAGTCAGGCACCACTTCCATCTGGAGGCCCGTAAGCCCCACGTCCACCTGAGTCCACCTATTGTCCCGGGTAGTGAAGATAGTGGTGGGATTGTACACCTCTGGAAACAAACCATAACTAGCAGCTATTTCGTTAGCTTCTAACAAAACATCTACATCCACAGTGCGATACAGGATTTCCCGACGTAGGTGCAGGTCGTAAATTACCGCTCCATTTTGTGCTATGATAAAACGGCCCTGCTCCAAGCCTGCAATTTCCAATTGGCGAACAAAGGGCAAAATTGCATTGTCGGTGCGGCCAGAACAAAGGGTAACATAGATACCAGCGGCGGTGGCCTTTTGTAGAGTTTTGATGGTGTAATCTGAAATGGTCAAATCCTCCCGCAAAAGGGTATCATCTAGGTCAATGGCCATGATTTTTGCAGGAAGCTTGCCTGTAGGGAGCTTATTATTGGCGGTAAATAGAGATGTATTCACGTGGTCAGTATACCATAGCTCCAGTAAAAGTAAAAGAGGTCGGATATGGAAAGAACCACACCCGACCTGCTCATCCATTCATACTACTATGGTAAGAAGTGAATTATGTTTTAGTTTTTTGGGTCTGCAAGACCAGCTTCCACGTATTTTTTCAGCTGAATGCTGGCTACCTTGGGGTTGGTGATTACAGAAGGACCTGCAATACAACCGCCTTCACAAGCCATAACTTCAACTAGGTTGGGGCTTTGATCGGTGTACGGAAGGGTTCCTGCGTTCATCTTACCGAAATTAGCCAACTGCTTCATTCCGTTGCCAGTAAGTCCATTGATAACTGCTGCCCGCAGTTTTTCTGGATGCTTGAGACGGATACGTACAGCTTCTGCAACACCACCACTAGCAGCAAAGCCTCTACCAGAAGCACTGGGAACTGTTGCATCAGGTGCGGCGGCAACCTTAGCCACATCCACATCCTTGGCAATCAAGAAGGCACCGATATCTTCAACAGAAAGAACATAGTCTACGAACTCATCGTCCATTCCTTCCCGTCGCTTTGCAAGACAAGGCCCAATGAATACAGTCACAGCATCTGGGTCAGCCTTACGAGCCAACTCTGCGGTATAATGCATGGGTGTATGGGTTTCAGAAATGCAGGATTCCAGCTCGGGAACGTGGCGACGAACGGCTCGTACATAAGCAGGACAGCAGGAGGTGGTCATCATCTTGTGACCAGCTTCCATACGCTCTTCAAATTCCTTGGCCTCATTGTCGGAGGTAATGTCTGCACCAATGGCAACTTCCCAAACACGGGCAAATCCCAATTCCTTCAAGGCACCTTCCAACTGACCGGGAGCAACTCTAAACTGAGCGGCAACGGCAGGAGCATACATGGCAACAACCTTTCGGCCGTTCATGATGTGCTTGATAACGTCTACCAGCTGACTCTTGTCCATCATGGCACCAAAGGGACATTCCCTCATGCAGTTTCCGCAGAAAATACACTTGTGATAGTCAATCTGTTCCTTTCCAGTTTCATCCTTGGTGATTGCACCAACTGGGCAGGATTCTTCACATGGAACAGGAATCTTGATGATGGCGTGATAGGGACAGTTCTGCATACAAAGACCGCAGTTTACACAGGATTCTTCGTCAATGTGAGCACGTCCATTTTTGATTTCAATGCAGTGCTTGCCACAGTTTGTCATACAAGGACGGGCAAGACAGGCCTGACAGGCATTTGTTACCATGTAGTGAGCCTTAACACAGGCATTACAGGCTTCGTGCAAAACGGTGAGCATGGGCCAGGTGGGCTTTTCTCGCTCTAGAGCCTCTTTTGCAAATTCTGCCAGCTTCTTTTCATCATCGTATTCTTCAACACTATGACCAAGACGAGCCATAACACGCATTCGCAAGATTTCTCTGTCATGGTAGATACAGCAATACATGGGCTCCTTTCCCAATGGAGCCATTTCACGAGGAATGTAGTGAACACCTTCCTCCAGCTTTCCTTCCAACTGTAGCTTTGCAATACGGACAAGGATCTCCCTTTTCAAATGGGCAGCCTGGTTATTTATATTAAGCATATAGAATCTCCTTCCTAAAACTAAAAGCCAAGATCACGAAAAATTACTGCTGGGCTAACTGGCGGATTTTTTCCAGAACCAGTGGCAATGTTGCCTGGCTTACCACTTCGTCATTGATCTTCACAAAGGGAGCCTTACCGTACTCAGAATTCTTGCACAACTCAAGACAGGTTACACCTTCAATCTCAACAATTTCCTTGAGTTCCGGAGTGAGTTCATCTTCCAGCAACATGATTTCAGAAGCACCCATTACAAAGCAGGCTGTTCCTGTACAGATTGAAACCTTAATCTTTTTCATTGTATTCCTCCATAAATTATTCGGATCAGTATTATTATACCCTATTCGTACCAGATTAGAAGTATTGAATATGGGTTTCCTTCAAGTATTTTTCCTGCAGCAACGAGGCAATCTTTTTTACCACGTTACGCCGAATTTCCAACTCCACTGGCATGTTTGGGTCCTGGTGGGCTTCGTTGATTTTTGTTCCCACCACAAACCAAATTCTATCGCAGTTCAAAAATTGTTCCACCATGCGGGTAGCTGCATTGGGCTTGAGGCTGTCTATATCACCGCCTTTTTCCAGCATCTCCGACACAGCACCCATGGTAATGATTCCCTCTGTTACCATGGTTGCTCCTTCCATCTGTGAGCAGGGAGGAACCTTGGGATCAAAGTCCTTTAGGTTCACGGTAATAGGCCGATTCAGCTCTCTGGAAAGGATGTTGGCGGTAGTTCCACCGCAAATGATCTTGTTGCCATCAAAGAGGTTAAAGAGGGTGGCTAATTCCACATCCCGCTCCTTGTGCAGCGGAGGTCCAGTAATAATCAGCAGATCACGAGGATTTCGGAAGTAGATGACGCCACAGGTGATGTCGTCCTTGGGCTTGTATCCGTCGTGGAGACTTGCCTCTTGCACTACCCGGCGAGCCAACTCACGGGCACTGATAAGAGGGTTTCCCTTGATTTCTTCCAGAATAAAATCCTGTACGTTACTGCTGCCCCAACCAAAAGGATGGCAAGGACTACCCATTCCAGACTGAGTTACACCGTCGGAGAAGAAAATCAATCGGTCTCCAGGGCGGGCTTCGTAGCGGGAATACTGCAACAAAGCCTCACGTTTAGGGGCAGTGGTCTTGTCCTTTCGCTGGATAGGAGTAATGTCCTTGATAGGGTCAATTACCGTTTCCTGTCGCACCAGAACATAGGGCGGATTGTCGTATTCCATAATACGCACCGTAGCATCTGGTTCAATGTCCACCAAGGTGAAGGTGGCATAGCTAATACCTCTGTCCTTACAAACAGGCAGGGTATTCATAATGATTTCTGCCGCCCGCCGAATGGATATGTCGTTGGCAATGAACTTGGTGGCCATGGTGGCAGTTAATGTGGCCAACACACCAGCCTTGATTCCAGAGCCCAAGCCGTCAGACAGGGTGGTAATAACACGCCCGTCGCTGGGATTTTTTTGGGACAGAAAAACGTCACCTTCTGCCCGCTGATTATGTTTGCAGAGCTGGTAATATCCAACCTCCACAAAAGTTTCCTTTTCCAGAGGAGGCTTATCATTGGGAGCCTGCTGGTTATCGAAGGGTGTCACCGAGAATCCTCCTCCCCATCACTGTAGGATTCGATGATGGAATTCAGCATGGATTCAGTTTCCGCAGCATTTTCTCCCAACAAGAAAGCGATTTTCTGTACTACGGAAAGGTTCTTTTCAATAACCTTTTGTGCCTGGGTAATAGTTCTTTCCCGCTGGTTTTTGGGAACAGTAATATCCTCAAGAACACCAGCGACAATTTCTTCCCGCTCAATTTCGAAAACCGTTACGTGGAAGATTTTCTTTCCTTCTCGCACGTCTCGCTCAATAACATCAGGGCCACTACGACTCAGCACATCGGCAAAAAGCTTGGCGGCAAAGGTAAGGCGGGTTAAGTCCGCACCCTCCAAGCCCGGCTTCAGCTGATACATGTCCACCACGTCGCTTCCCATAAGGCGGGCAAAGTTCAGGTTACATTCCACAATCTGTAGGTTCTTGTCTACGATGACAACACCGCTGGGAATAGCCTGAATAAGACCGTTGGCCTTTTTCTGAGCCAGCTTTCTCATGTAGGAAACGCACATGGTTTTTTCTGCTCGATCCTCCAAAACAGCTCTTGCAAAGGAACGACAGGTATCGTAACCACAGCTGGCACAGTTCACTTCGTCCTCCAGGGAATATTTACCTACGGAACGAAGGGCTGCTCTAATGTCTTCCTCGCTATACACCTTGTTTGCGCTACCGGAAACTGGCAGAGTGCCCTCCATGACAGGAGCCCTGGCTACAGTTGCTTCATCCAGTACTGCGTCCACATTCTGGGCATATTCTTCCACCAAAACCCGCTTCAGGGCACCAGGAGAATGAACAGAGGTTCCAGGCCCGTTGACACAGCCCCCATGGCAGGCCAAAAGCTCCATAAACACGGGAGCCGTGAGATTCTCTGGGTCAAAGCCCTCCAAGGCACGCTGTACTTCCCCAAGTCCAGAAATTGCCATGGAACGAACCTTTCCAAGACGGTCATATTTTTTGTAGGTGGCAATCATTCCTCCGTCAATGGGATACAAAACACCCTTTGCAGCCCGACGAGGCACAAATTCCTGCTGATTTTCTTGCCCCACAGGTATTACTGTATCTGGCCGTAAGCCTTCTTCTTCAATCCATTCCCGTAGCTCCTGAAAGGTAAGAGCCACATCGATTTCGTCCCAAGCGTCGGCCTCACGTTTCTTTGCAATACAAGGCCCCACAAAAACCAAGCCAATGTCATTGCCGTATACCTTGCGCAGATAGCGGGCATGAGCCAACAAGGGAGAAGCACGGTCTGTAATGCAGGGAGCAAGCTCAGGCTGATACAGCTTGATGTATTCCACTACCGCAGGACAGGCGGAGGAAAGAAAGAGCTTTTGTCCCTGGGGATTTTCCACAGCCTGAGCCAAATCCTTTGCCAACTGGGCGGAAACAAAGTCTGCACCCAGAGCAGTTTCTGACACACCAGCAAAGCCAAGGCGTTTGATGGCAGCAATCAGCTGTTGTGGAGTGTAATCGGAGAATTCAGATACAAAGGAGGGAGCCAAAGAAACATAAACCTGTTTTTTTGTAGCCAAAAGGTGGCGTGCCCACTGTCCATCACCTCGTGTTTGCTTGGCGTGGGGAGGACAGTCAATAACACATTGTCCGCAATACACACAAAGCTCAGGAATAATCTTTGCGTGGTTGTTTTCTACACGGATTGCCTTTACTGGACAATGGCGGATACATTTGTAGCAGTCTTGGCATTGAGTAGGTTCTGTATGAATAGGAGGCTGCAAGGTCATGTTTGGGCCTCCAACTGACGACTGATAATGTCTACCGCCATGTCGGGAGATACATTTTCATACAAGGTGTCGTTAACACGGATATTAGGGCCATTCTTGCATTCACCTTCACAGAGACAACCACGAACGGCAACCTTATCCTGCAAACCATTTTCAGCAACGTAACGCTGAATAGCCTCTGCAGTTCCTGCATTACCACGACTGAAGCAAGAGCTTCCCATACAAATTGTAACCGTAATCATACTAAAATCCTCTCGAATATTCTATAAATTATTATCGAATAAGTCAAGAAAAACTTCAATAGTAGTGAACAAGAAGTGCATCAAAAATCAAAATAAGAGTGTATGGTGGAGGAACTTGACATATTTAGGGGAACCTTATATTCTCCTTGCTGCGCAGTTTATGATTCCTCAAAAACTCCTGCGCATAAGAAATTAAAATCCTTAAGGAGGAGCTATGGAAAAATTTCTTTCAAAATCCTTTATGTGGATGAGACGGGAATATGCTGACTTTAAGCTTTTGATGCGGAGTATTCCTTCCCTCACCATCACCCTCTTTGTGCTTTCTGTTGTTTGTGCCAACCTCATGGCAAACAAGGAATTAATCAACTACAAGTATGTGGCGCTGGATTGTGGTACCGTTTTTAGCTGGATTATGTTCCTGTGCATGGATGTAATCTGCAAGCGATGGGGTGGTAAGGCTTCGCTAAAGGTTTCAGTTTTGGCCTTGGTCATCAACCTGGGAGTGTGCCTTTCCTTTGCCTTACTGTCATTGGCTCCGGGAATGTGGGGCTCCTTTTACGACAGTGGACTGGAAGAAGTGAACATCGCCTTGAATGCCACCTTTGGCGGTTCCTGGTATGTGGTACTAGGTTCATCCTTGGCCTTTCTCATTTCTTCTTTGGTGAACGCTGGCCTTAACAGCTGGATTGGCACCACCACCAAGCTTGCAGGATTCAAAGCCTTTGCTCTGCGCTCCTACGTTTCCACTGCCCTAGCCCAGCTGGTGGACAACCTGATTTTCACCACCGCCGTGTCAAAAATCTTCTTTGGCTGGACCTGGACTCAAGTTATTGTCTGTGCCCTGATTCAAGCGGTGTGGGAATTGCTGTGCGAGGTACTTTTTTCTGGTCTGGGCTACAAGATTGTCTGTAGCTGGGAACAGGAGCAGGTGGGACAGGATTATTTAAGCCAGAAAAAGCCCCTGTAGCAGTTACAGCATAAAACTGGTATACTTGCATATATGGCTCTCAAAGATGATGAATTGGAAAGCAAGCCTATTGGCAAGCTCATGGTAAAGATGGCAATTCCCTCGGTAATTGCCCAGCTTATCAATATTTTGTACAACGTGGTGGATCGCATCTACATTGGACATATTCCCAATGCTTCTGCCCACGCCCTAACCGGTGTTGGTGTGACCTTTCCTATCATAATCTTTGTGGCGGCATTTTCTGCCTTTGTGGGAGCTGGTGGTGCCCCACTTTCTGCAATTTGGCTGGGCAAGGGAGACAAGAATCGAGCCGAACAGATTCTTGGCAATGGAGTTTCCATGCTGGTGTGCTTTAGCCTGATGCTGATGGCGATTTTCTACCTGCTGATGGAGCCACTGCTGTTTCGTTTGGGAGCCAGCCACACCACCATTTCCTACGGAAAAACCTATATTTCCATCTATTTGATAGGAACCCTGTTTGTCCAATTTTCTTTGGGCCTGAATCCCTACATCATCAATCAGGGGGCGGCAAAGACAGCCATGATTTCTGTCATCATTGGTGCCCTACTGAACATTATTTTAGATCCAATTTTTATCTTTGTACTGGATATGGGAGTGGCTGGAGCGGCTTGGGCAACGGTGCTGTCTCAGCTGGCCAGTGCTCTGTGGATACTGAAGTTTCTGACAGGGAAAAAAGCCCTGCTTAAAATTCGATTACGCCATTTACCACCAGATTGGAAGGTTATCAAAAGCATTGCCGCCCTAGGTGTGTCTCCCTTTATGATGCGTTCCACGGAAAGCATGGTGGGAATTGTATTGAATAGCGGAATGCAACGCTACGGTGGAGACCTGTACGTAGGCTCCATCACCATTATGATTAGCTTGTTGCAGTTTTTTGCAGCCCCACTAGGTGGCTTTACCCAAGGAGTGCAACCCATTATCAGCTACAACTACGGAGCGGGAAATTTTCAGCGGGTAAGAAAAACCTATCGAGCCATGATTTCTCTGTGTGTAGCCTTTTCCGTGGTTGTTGCAGCTTCCTTTATGCTGTTTCCCCGATTTTTTGCAAGCCTTTTTACCAATTCAGCAGAATTGATAGAATTATGCGGTGAAAACCTGCCCTTGTTTATGACAGGAATGTTGGTTTTTGGTCTGCAAATGGGAATCCAACCCACCTTCATGGCTTTGGGGCAAGCACGAGTATCGCTATTTATAGCAGTCTTACGAAAAATAATCCTGCTGATTCCCCTGGCTCTCATTCTGCCTAAATTCTTTGGGCCATGGGGAATCTACCTTTCAGAGCCTATTTCCGACATTACCTCTGCCACCATCGCCACACTGCTGTTTTTGGTAAACATCAGAAAAATCCTTACCACAGATAGCCTGGAAAAAATACGCTAACTCTACAGTTTTTTTCTTTATAAATCATCCTCTCCAAAGAGAATGGTAGCTTCCTGCTCGTAAATGTCAAAGGTGTCATCCTTGGAAGCTTTTTTAGAAGCCTTTTTGGAGGGAGATTTTGTAGCAGGAGCCTTTTTTCCAGCGGTCTGTTCTGGAGCCACCTTTGCTGGTGCATTTTTTTCTTGGGAAGACTGCTCTTTGGCAGCGGCAGTTTTTCTGCTAGTTTTGGGAGAATGGGCAGTGAGAAAACCAAACAAGCTTCCGCACAAGCCCCCAGCAATATGGGCTACATAGGACACATTTTCATCAAGAACGCTAGAGGCCAATTCCCGCCCTACATACAGAACAAAAACCAGAAGGAAGGTTAAGGGAATCTGATGCTTGCTGATAGCGGTAAAAGAAGAAAGCAAAATCATCATAAAGGCAATACCGCTGGCTCCCACCATGGGACGAGCAAAAAAGCACACATTTACCACCCCAGTCACCAAAGCTGTAATGCTTATCATGAGCACCAGCATGGGAGAACCATACCGTTCCTCCAGCAAAGGCCCTAGCAACAGGATAAATGACAGATTTCCCAGTAGATGGTTCCAGTCGCCATGCCCCAGCACGTGGGTAAAAAGGCGAACATAATCTAGGGGATTGCTCACAGTAAAGGCCATTTCAGAACCGATTTTTCCAGGCACGGTAAAGAAGGTGTCAATCAGTCCATTAAGAGCAAACTGATTCAACACCAGCAACAGCACCGCTGCCAAAGAAAAGGTGAGGGTTACAGGTGCATTGTAAACAATCTTGAGCTTTGCCTTCTTCTTTTTTGCCATAGACTAATCCAGAATTTCCACCACCACGGGGCAGTGGTCGGAGCCCAATACATCAGCAAGGATTTTTGAAGACAGCACCTTATCTGCAAAAGAATTGTTCACGCACTGGTAGTCAATACGCCACCCGATGTTCTTTTCCCGAGCTTTGAAGCGATAGCTCCACCAGGTATACATTCCTGGCTCCTGGCAAAATTTGCGGAAGGTGTCGCAATAGCCGTTGGTGGTAAAGAATTCCATCCAGTCCCGTTCCTCTGGCAAATATCCTGCATTCTTTTCGTTGGATTTGGGATTTGCCAAATCGATAGGCTTGTGGGCAATGTTATAATCTCCACACAGCACCAAATCAAAGCCATCTGCCACCAGCTTGTCGCAGAACTCCTTCATGGCCCCGCAAAAGCCCAACTTGTAGTCCAGTCTGGCTCCTGCATCCTGACTATTGGGGAAGTAGGCACTGATAACCGCCAGCTTCCCGAACTTAGCCACCAGCACACGACCTTCATCGTCGTATTCTGGTACATTCATAATCTCTACGGAATCAGGCTCGGTGCGGCTATAGATTGCAGTACCAGAATAGCCTGCCTTCTGAGCACTGGCCCAGTATGAAAAATAAGTGCCACCTTCCCAAGCAGGAGCCAAAAGCTCAGGAGAAAGCTGCTCCTTGCGAGCCTTTGTTTCTTGAATACACACTACATCGGCACCAGAAGCAGCAATCCAATCTAAAAAACCTTTTTTTTCAGCTGCCCGAATACCGTTTACATTCCAGGAAATAATTCTTTTCATGGAAGGCAGTGTAGCATAAATACCATGTTGATTAAAGCCGTTTCATATTATATGCTTGCACTATGAAACTTTGGATCAAGTACCTTATTGGCATTACCTTGGGAGTTCTGGCGGCACTAATTATTCCTATGGATAGCCGCACAGCCTCCGACGTGTTGAATTTCCTAACGGAATTGGCGATTCGATTTGGACGATATACCTTGCTTCCCACCTTGTTCTTTGGAATAGCAATTTCTGTATACAAGCTGCGATTGAACAAGCACGTATTGTCGGTTTCCTTCTGGATTATAGTTGTGCTGGTGGTAACTGCAGTTATGCTTACAGTGCTAGGCTTACTATCCATCCTAATTGTACAGCTACCTCGCATTCCAATTCCCACCGGTAAGGTAACGGAGATTCCTTCCATCAGCATACAAGAACTTGTTCTAAAGCTCCTTCCCTTCTCTAGCTTCCAGTCATTGCTGGACGGGATTTACCTGCTACCTGTATTTGTTTTTGCAGGCTTGGCAGGAGCTGGTTGTGCCGTGGACTTGGGCGACTCAAAGGCTACCGTGTCTTTATTTGATTCCCTTGCACGAGTTTCCTACAGTGTCATGGGCTTTTTTGTTGATATGCTGGCAGTTGGTATGATTGCAATTTCCTGCTACTGGATGGTGGACGCCATGGCAGTATTCAAGACAGGTATGTATCTTCCCCTTATCATCATGCTTTTTGTCCTGTTTGTACTAGTTGTTTGTGTCATCTACCCCTTTGCCCTCCGCTTTTTCTGCCAAGGAACACGTTCCATTCGAGTTTTGTATGCAAGCATTACTCCCATTTTGGTTGCATTCTTTTCTGGAGATTCCAACCTAACCTTGCCTGTAGCTATGCGTCATGGATCAGAAAGTCTCGGTATTAAACGACGGGTTAACTCTGTCTCCTATCCTGTCTTTGCAATTTTTGCTCGCAGTGGGTCTGCCTTGGTAACAGCAATTTGCTTTATAGTGATTCTTCGCTCCTACTCAAGCCTTTCCATTTCCTTTGCTGACATTATCTGGATTGGAGCTACATCCCTTTGTCTTTCCTTCCTGCTGGGCGGAATCCCTGTAGGAGGAACCTTTATAGCCCTCACCATCATGTGTACCTCTTATGGCCGAGGCTTTGAGGCTGGCTACCTGTTGCTGAAGCCTGTTGCAGCCATCATTGGAGCCTTTGCCACTGCCATTGACGCAGCCACCGCTATGTTTGGTTCCTACTTTGTAGCTTTTAAAACAAAGGCAATCAATCATTACGACATGAAACACTTTATCTAAACAACAAAATAATAAAAAAGCCACCGTCCAGAACCTTTCAGTGAAGTACACTTCAAATTGGAGCTTCTGGTTGGGGGCTTTTTTTATAGCTATATAAATTTCTTAGGGCACGTGAATGATTTCACGGGGCTTGGAACCATTAGCTGGCCCCACCAGCCCATTTTCTTCCATTTCTTCCACCAAACGAGCCGCACGGTTGTAACCAATCTTGAGCCGTCGCTGGATGTAGGAGGCAGAAGCCTTTCCTGCCTGCATGACAATTTCCACCGCCTGGTCGTAGAGAGGATCGTCTCCTTCCCCAAAAAGACTGGAACCAATTTCTGGCTCCTCATCATCCACGAAAATCTCATCGTCGATATAATCTGGCTCTCCGTATTGCTTTACGAAATCCACCACATTCTCTACCTCGTTGTCAGACACGAAGGTTCCTTGGATACGTACCGGGAAGGGATCTGTGGCGGAGGCGTAGAGCATATCACCCTTGCCCAAAAGCTTTTCTGCACCAACCTGGTCGATGATGATGCGGCTATCCATCTTGGAAGCTACCATAAAGGCAATGCGGGAAGGAATATTTGCCTTAATAAGACCAGTGATTACATCGATAGAAGGACGCTGGGTTGCCAGCACCAGATGGATTCCCACAGCACGGCTCATGGCAGCAAGACGAGCCACAGTGGACTCCAGCTCCTTGCCAGTAGTGGCCATCAAGTCTGCGAACTCGTCGATAATAACTACAATGTAGGGAAGTTTTTCTGTGGCAATGTTTCGCTCCACAATTCGCTTGTTGTAGCTAGTGATTTCTCGTACACCCATGCCATCTAGGAGGGCATAACGCCGCTCCATCTCGCACAAGCAATACTGCAGGGCCTGGAACGCCTTCTTTGGCTCGGTGATAACTGGAGTCAGCAGATGGGGAATGTCGTTGTAGAGCTTGAGCTCCACGATTTTTGGGTCAATCAAAATCATGCGCACTTCTTGGGGAGACCGCTTGAATAAGATTGAAAGAATCAAGGAGTTAACACAGACAGATTTTCCAGAACCAGTGGAACCAGCAATTAGCAGGTGAGGAGTCTTGGCCAAGTCAATGACTTGGGCTTCGCCAGTAATGTCCTTTCCAAGAACCACAGGCACTGCCTGCTTGCGGAAGGCAGGATGCTCGGTGTCAATCAATTCCTTAAAGCTAACGATGGCCCGCTCCTTGTTAGGCACTTCGATTCCCACGGCGTGCTTGCCGGGAATGGGAGCCACGATACGGACACTGGATGCAGCTAGGCGCAGGGCAATGTTATCCTGCAAAGCCACAATCTTGCTGAGCTTTACACCGGGAGCGGGCAGAATCTCGAACATGGTGATTACTGGTCCCTTGCGAATACCAGTTACCTCCGCCTCAATCTTGAACTCGCTGAGAGTGTCCTTCAGCTGGTGGGAGGCAGCCACTGTTTCTTCATCGATAACCCAATATTCACCATCGGGGTAGGAGGTCAAAAGCTCATTGGCAGGCACATTGTAGGGACCCCTCACCCGATGAGGCACCGCACGCTCCACCACGGACTGCTGTAACTGAGCAGCAGCTACAAACGGCTCTGATTCTTCAGCTTCATCCTCAAGAACATCCTTATCTTCCAGAGGAATTTCCTCATCCTCAAGAACATCCTCGCCTTCCAGAGAGATTTCTTCATCCCCTAGAACATCTTCATCTTCCAACGGAGCTTCTTCATCGTCACCATCTTCCAGCTCCTCCTGGAAATTCTCTTCCGAAAAGGCTGCCTCTTCAGCGCCATCTTGGGTCTCATCCTCTGGCTCATCAAAGGGAATGTGGAACTCGTCATTTTCTTCATAGGACTGACGAACAATGGAATCATCTAAAAGATGATGCTCTTCATTTACGATACACTCAGTTTCAGCCACAGATTCTGGTATTTCCAATGACTTATCCACCAAATGGGCTGCTTGGGTAATGATAAAATTATCCATGACACCAGAGTTTTCTCCAAATGGATCCTCAAAAAAAGCAGCTTCCCCAGGATTTTCCAGTTCTGGTGAATCAAGATTTAGATTTGTTACAGGAGGAATAGGTGTGGGATCCAAGGAATACTTTGGAATTGGCTGGAACTGCACCACCACTTCGCTCTTTTGTACAGTTGGCTCTTCATCAGCATGGTCTTCTTGAATCTGATGTTCCTGAATCTGACTTGTTTCCTGTGTTGACTGAACAGTGGCATCATCAGAATTGTCTGCAACGACAGATTCCTTGTGACAAGCCTTTTTCTGGAGCTGAAATTCCTCGATATATTCCTTGGAAAACACATCTGCCTCTGGAACAGGAGCTGTGGCAAAAAAATCCTCGCCGAACACATCTTCCATGGGTTTTTCTTGACACTCCATCTGAGGCTCTTGCTCCACAGCGGAGTTATCAGCAGCTCCTTCAGCAGGAGCCATTTGATCAGCTTCCGCAACTCCAGCTGGAACAGGAATTTCTTGCTGAAAGCCGAATTCAGTCTCCACAGCTTCTTCCTCCATTGCACTGAAAACAGGCTGAGGCAACTCATCTTGAATATAAATGCTTTCAATAACCTGAGTTTCTTCAAAGTCACAATCAAAATCATCATCAGCAAGCTGGTCATCTTCTTCTGGGAACTGGATTTCCACTGAAAGCTCATCTTCCACCGGCAACTTGCCGTCCAAAAGAAGATTTGCTTCTACATGAAACTGATCTTCTGCAATCAATTCCCGTTCCTCAAAGGGGACGGCTTCAACTTCATCCTGTGCTTCATCAAAAGAAACTTCTTCTACAGACTCATCCTGAACAGCAAGCTCGTCTTCGGCTGCGTCCAACAGATGCTCCTGAATAATCCCCTGGGGAAAAATTGGTGGGTACGCAGTTGTCTTTGGTGGGAGGGGCTTGGAAACTCCTGCACGCATTTTATTTTGAATATATACTCCGAGACAGGAGGCTCCAAAGTATTCAATGGCCAGCAGCAAGATACAAACAATGATTGCAACAGCTATCTGAATTCCCACCAAAGGACTATTTCCCAAGGACAACATACCTGCACAAACTTTTTCGCAGACAACAATGGTAAAAAAAGGAATACAGGAGGAGGCATAAAGCACACCAATTTTCTCACTCCAAGGAAAAAGAAAACAACCCAAGCCAGCTGCAAAGAAAAAGGCGGGAATTAAAAAGCTGGAATACCCGTAAGCTCCATACAAAAGCCCACCAAGCCCATTCAGCAGGGGAGCAGCATCCCTATTTGCAAAGGGAATCAGCTGAAGCAACAGGGAAACAAGAAATAAAGCTGCAACTACCAGCAGACTAATCCCAGAAATGGCACTTATCTTTTCAGATTTTTTCATAGAATATAATTCTCCTGACTATACATTATTATCGGATTTTCTGAGAGGGAGTTAAGATTTTGAGGAAGCAGGATTTTCTACCCGTTGCCGCCGCTGACGTTTCTTCCTATTTACATCTCGTTCCGCATCGTAGGAATGACGGCCAGGAATTCCCTGTGCAATACGATTTTGCTCTGCCTCCAGCTGAAAGTCCACCATACGGCGAAATACAGTCATCAAAGGCTCTGGATCTATCTGAGCTAGCACAAGGGTTGCGGCTTGCATTTCACGAATCAGATGGTAACAGGACTCAATGGTGGAAACACAACCTTCTGCTGGCTGCCTTTTGAAGGTAAACTCCGAGGTATACAGCTGCTGAAAGGAAAGCTTTGGCAAATTCCGCACATTGGGAGAAAGCCGCAGCATTTTCTTGGCAAAAAACCAAGTGGCATCCACCACAATCACTAGCAATTTCCGCTTTTCTCCCCCAGATACAGACTCCAAGGACTCCTTTAGCAGGGGCGACTGGGCAGTAAAGGCATCATCTGCTGGATACAATACCAGCGGAAAATAAGCTGAATCAGACAACAGCTGGTTCAGTCGCTTGTTTTGAGTAAAATCGACTCCCACAATGATTTCTGAATCCACCAAAGACAAGCTTGCCAGTCGGCCTGTTCCCGTATGCTGATGATAGGCTTCCTTTGGATGCATGAGAAAAACAAACTTGATACCAGTATCTATAGCCGTAATGTGGGGACAATAACAGGTTGAAAGGGGTCTAAAACAACGAAGACATTTTTCTGCCACGGGATGGAGTATAGCATAGGGGAATGAAATATTAAAGTGGTGGCTGGGAAACCCTAACCAGCCTCGCACTTCGCTACGCTCACAGTTCGGCTGGCCAGGGAACCTCCCAGCCACCGTTTATTTTTTCGTTCATCGGGCTATACTCTGGGTAGATAGGGAGCGACGGCTACAAGCCGGGAAATCACGATATATTGAGCGATTTTAGCGAGTCTCACTTTTGCCACCGCAAAAGTGCAGGAAAACCCCGCTGACCAGTAGAGGGGTTCCCTCCCCCTAAAGATAATATTAAAAATGATGATTGATACCGCTTTGCTTCATGATGGCATTGGCGGTATGGCGTGATTTTATCTTTGAATCTACAGTAAAATTGCGGTTTGTAATTGGACTATAATAAATGTCGTGATCACCTTTACCGTGGCGTACAAAATAGCACCCATTTAGAAGGAGAATTTCTCGAACACGTTTTTCGTATTCTGCCATTATGCTAATACCGTTTCGTGTCGTTGAACACTGAAGAAAAATGAGTGAATTGGAGGAGTTTTGTTGAGTTCAATTAATTCTGGAGCTGCAAAACGGACACGCTCAATAAGGGCATCCAAAGAACCACTTTCCAGAACTAATCCGGGAATATCATCGCTTTGGGCAATCCAGACACGGGCTTCCTCATCCCAAGTGAAATTTACATTGTACTCCATGGGTAAAGTATAGCATAGGGGAGTGAAATATTAAAGTGGTGGCTGGGAAACCCTAACCAGCCTCGCACTTCGCTACGCTCACAGTTCGGCTGGCCAGGGAACCTCCCAGCCACCGTTTATTCTTTCGTTCAGTGGGCTATACTCTAAATAGATGGGGGCTGGTTCTAGTGGCTCCATCTTGTGGGCTGGAGCTGGCACAAACTAAGTAAAATCTACTCCAAAAGCCCCTTCTTGGGAAAACTTTTACAAAAAAACTCTTTCGATCCCCGCAAAAAACACAGTTTTTTTCACTTCCAAGTCTATAATATTTATAAACAGACTTTCACGGAGATTCCATGGAGAACCAAACC
>JAEDCN010000038.1 GCA_016294105.1 Treponema sp. | reverse complement strand
CCAGAAGATAATGTTCTAGAACCAGCCCCCATCTATTCACAGTATAGCCCGTGAACGAAAGAGTAAAAGGTGGCTGGGAGGTTCCCTGCACAGCCGAACTGTGAGCGTAGCGAAGTGCGAGGCTGGGTAGGGGTTCCCAGCCACCACTTTAATCTTTGATTCTTCCATGCTATACTGCACCCCATGAAAGTCACCCTCAACAAAATCCTTGGTGGAATCTGCATTCTCATAATCTTGGTTATCATCATTGGAACGGGATTAGTTGTTGGTTCGTCAAAGCCGCAGGAACAAAGTACCTTTTATCCTAGCCAGCGTGGTCCCACACCAGAAGAGCAAATTCAGCAAGCACAACAGGCTCAGCAGGAAGCACAATCTGCAACAACTGAAAAACCTACAGTAACCAGCGGTGACTTTGGCTCCTACATCAATCTTGGGCAAATTCGGGCCACAACAAAAGCTGATTCGGAAAATCAATCCACCGCTCTGATTATTCTTGAGCCATGGTTTTCCTACGATAACACCGATCCAGCCTTTCAAGAGGAGGTTTCCACAAAGAAAGCTCGATTCAAGACTCTGGTGCTAGATTTTTTTTCAAATCGTACTGCCAGTCAGCTAAAAGCTATGGGAGAAGGCTTGGTAAAAAACCAGCTGGTGGAATTAGCCAATCAAGAGCTTGTGTTGGGAAAAATTTCTGCAGTTTTTTTTGAAGTTTATCTTTTCTTTGAATAAATCTGCAACCTTTTAGCATTTTACGTGTCAAATATATCGCAGAACATATGGAGGTATAATGGAATCTGCCGTAGTTTCACCTGCAGCACAGCTGATTATCGCCGCTATCATTCCTATTGTAGGAATAGTTATTGGCGGTGTTCTCATCTTCTTTTATCTTTTATGGAGACATAGAGAAATTTCCCTTCAGATAAAATTAGGTTCCTATCGGCCAACGCAATTCAACCTGAAACTCTTTTCCCTTTTGACGGGACTCCTACTGACAGGAATTGGCTTAGTACTTACCCTTCTTCTAGGAATTATACAAGGCTTTTCCTACCCCCTTTTAGGTGGCTTGTTGCCCCTCATCATCGGAATAAGCTTCCTGGTATTCTTCAAGTTCTGCCCCACCAACAGCAAAATTGATGGAGAGGCGTAGCGGTTTTATCCTGTCAGGAACGATTGCTGAAAAAGCACAGAAATTCATCCTGCGTTCATCGGAAGAAAAGGCAGAAGCAATCCTTGTTCGATCCGCAGCAGGAGGAAATTCAGCTGCCTTTGAGGAACTGGTAAAGCGATACCATCGGCGGGTAACTGCCCTAGGAATGAGTTTTTTCAGGAATACAGCTGACACGGAGGACTTTGTCCAGGATGTGTTCATCAAGGCTTACACAAAACTCAAGGATTTTCGTGGTGAATCACGATTTTCCACCTGGTTGCTTCGTATTGCCTACACCACAGCAGTCAACTCCATCAAGCGGCGAAAGGAATATTTGCCTCTGGCAGACGAAAACCTTTTGAGGGATCGGGACTATACCCCAGAAGAATTGCAGATTCGTCGAATCACCATAGAAACAGTGCGGGACTCCATCAAGGAATTGCCCCAACGATTTGCCCTCTGTCTTGATATGTATTTTTTTTATGACATGGCATACGGAGAAATCTGCGAGGTTACGGGATTGCCGCTGAATACGGTTAAGTCTCACATTTTTAGGGCAAAGAAGCTGCTGAAGGAAAAGCTAGAACAGCGCTTATAGTCAAACAAGGAGCAAAAATGAGCAAAAACTGCATTACCATAATGAACCAATTTTTGGAGCTGGACAAAAACCAACCTCTTCCCTTAAAAACCACCCTGCATCTTTTGTGCTGCAAGGAATGTCGTACTCAAGTTCGCCTCATGACCATGGCAGAAAAGCATTGCAAGGAGCCTTTGTCGGTACCAGCAGACGACAGTACCCAGGCCATTATCAACTTGATGCAAAAAGTTGATCCAAATTACTTGTCAGAAACAAACCTTGCCCCCATTTCTATGCGACGATGGATTGTGTGCGGAATCGCAATGATTTTGGGAATGCTCTTCTTTATATTCCACTCTATGTATATAGATAGCATAGCCTTAAATGTTACCTTCTACTGTTTTTTTGCCTGTGCCATCTCCGCCTATTGTGCAATCTTTGTGGGTAGCAACATGGATTTTTTTGTAAAGAAAATTGAAACACTCCATGAACACAATCTAGCCATGAAAAATCTTTAAAAACCCCTTGATTCAAAGGCTGTTTCACCTTATCATAAAAGATATACCTCAGAACACTTTCATTTCAGGACGATTACATGCACGCTTTGGCTCAGACAACTTTTATGCCCTCCTTTAATCCTATTCGTGGGATTTCTTCTGATACCCTTCCAAGCCAAAAAATGGAATGTCCCTTTAGCTTTACCTTTTTTAACACACCAGCTCCAGTAGTTGCCATGGCAGAATCAGCCCGAGTCATCGTAGAACGAAACGGCATCTATTGTATTGCCGATAGCTTTGACCCTTCAACTGCTGCTTTGGACTTGGATTTCAAGCGGCTGGTAGATTCAGTAATGCGTCGCTAAATCAAATAAAGAAGCCCTAGCAATTGTGCTGGGGCTTCTTTTTATATTTGCTACAACAAAATCAATCCACTATGATAATATTTGACAGGAAAATGTAAGGAGGATGCAATGAATTTGCAACAAGTTATGGAACAAAAATCCTTTGTGGTGGCAGGAGATACCCTGAATCCAGAAAAATATGCCTATAAGATTAAGGAAGCCATGATACATGCAGGCTATAAAGTGCAGTGTGTAGGAAAGGAGCTCGCATCCCTTAATCAGACAGAAGGTGAAATTGATGTGCTAGACCTGTGCATTAATCCCAAAAAGGGCTTGGAGCTACTGAAGGAATGTAAAAAGGATTTCAAATCCGTAGTGTTGCAGCCTGGTGCCTTTGATGATGAATTAGTGGCATATTTACAGGAAAATAAAATACCTTACATTGAAGGCTGCCTTTTGGTAGGCTTGAGTCTTTACAAAACTTGAAAATGGAGAAAGCTATTGCCACACTTCCTCCAGTTTCCTTGTATTAGGATTAATCCAAGAACTTCGCCAGCTGGGAAGCCCAAAGTTCATAGCTTGCTTCACAAAGATGAAGTCTGGCAGCATCCCATTCTGCCTTGTTGTAGAACTCAGGAATGGTGGAGCCATCGGGATTAGTCATATGTACGCCCATATCCAAGTAGTTAAAGCCCAACTTTTCAGCCTGCTGTGATACCAGATAATTGGTGTATTCCAGCTTGCTGCGGGTAAGGTCATAGGGAATGCGGGTAGGCAGGATTCCTGTTACCACAATCTTGGCCTCTGGGCAATAGCGTTTTACCTCCAAGATTACCTGAACAATCCCCTGAGCCAGCTGGCGGGAATTATCTGGTCCACCGAACTGCTTTTGAATATTAGGATTACCGATGTTGTTTGTACCGATAAGGATGGAAATCATTTTTGGATTAAAGGTTCCAGGCTCTGGTCCCAAGGCTCCTTCTCGGATACGGAACAAAACGTCAGCAGTAGTGTCGCTGGCCTGTCCCAGATTCAAAGAGGTATTTTCGTAGGCACCAAAGAACTTGTGGAAAGCATTCTTTCCAGCAGCAGTATAGGTATCGTCAATGTGAGATTGATTTGTCCACCAGTGGGTAATGCTGTCTCCCACAAAAATAAGCTGACAGTCCTTACCAATTCGTGCACCAGTATCCAGCTGCGTCTTCCACCAGCCTTCTGGTAAGTCTCGGATAAGTCCTTGGTCGGGGTCGCAGGAAGGAGGCAAGCCTTCTGTGCTAGACTTGGGACTTACTGCCACAAGCGTTCCTGGGTTGGAGGGAGCCTTGTCGGGATAAATCAACTGTTCGGCATCCTCAAAGAAGCCAAAGAGCAGCCCTTGAGCCAGCTTCCACTGATAGCTTCCCAGGTTTGCATCGGAGCCAGACAAAAGTACCCTCCAAGAAGCTTCATCCAAGGCAACAAGCAAATCGATGTAGCTCAATTTTTTGTCAACAGCTTTTTCCACTGCCTCCTTCAAAGCCTTGTTAAAACTAGCAGCCATTTCACAGCTTCTCTCCACCACTGGGCCGCATTTAGGAGTACCAGCTGGCAGAGGACTTACCACATAGACACTGCATTCAGGAAGCTGCTGTTGAATTGCAGAAACCACCTGCAGCATCAACTGGGCGTAGGTTTCTGGCTGGGAATCCAAGTGAGGATTCAGCTGCAACAAGAGGATGCGGGGCTTCCAGTCCAAAGCGGGAGCAAGAGCAGCCATGGTGGACTCAAGCTTTCCGTCGGGGGCTGTGGTCAAATCTGCTACAGAAAAATCCTTGAAGCAAAAGCCGTCAGAAGGCTCCCAATTTTCATTGTACAGGGCACCACCTAAAAATCCTCGCTGGCTGTGGTTTCCTGCAGAATCAGTTACCCTATTGCAGAATCGAGAACCATCAGTAAGCTGGTTGTAGGTATTGGAGCCCGCATATCCAATACGAATCTTTTCTTTCGTGTTCATTCATTTATCTCCTATGGTAATTCATTGTCCTGTAGCAATCAGACTACTGGAATTGAAAGTTTTTTTCCGTTATACACCTGAGGTGCAGCTTGGGCTACCGCCTGAAGCACAAAGTTTGCAATGGAAGTCATGCCTCCCACTGGTGGATGAAGATTAGCCGCAGTCAAGCCCTGTCCCAACCAGTTACCATTTTCTGCCGTAACGCCCTGTTCTGCCCAATAAAGCTTTTTTACACCCGCTGCCACTAGCTCCAAGTAAGCCTTCAGCAAGAGAAAACCCTCTCGTGAATACAAATAGCCTTCGGGATTTTTCCAATCATCTGGCAGGGAAATCCCCTGGGGAGGGAGGGCTGACTTTCCGCCATTAACATCCCCATCACCCTCCTTTAAGAACTTGGGACAAATGATGATGGGCGTCTCTGGATGCTGCTGACGATAGGCCTGTACCAGATACTTGATACGAGCCACCATCTCTTCGTTGGTGATGTTGGCTGGGGCACCGTTGGCAGTGCAGTTGAGAGCATCGGGACTTGTGGCAGTGAGATTCCAGCCTGGATCCAGAATAAACACTTCACTTTCGATTTGAACCAAAAAGTCTGCCATCTTGTATTCAATCTGGGCACTGCCTGCCACCCCAAGATTTATCACTTCCCGCTGGCAAGCCCACATGATTTGGGCAGCGTAGGTGGCACCAGGACGCAGGCCATTGTCTCCGTCTCCTTGGGTGATGCTGGTACCGTAAATCAAGATTGGTTTTCGGGCAGACTCAGCAAAGGGCTCAAATTCCCTGCTGGTGGAATTTGCAGTGAACTCCAAGGTAAATCCAGAAGGATTTTTTTTGTCAGAACCATCAGTTAGTGGTTGGAATCCGTTGTAGGTGGGCAACATCACTATAAACTCACCAGATACAGAGCCTTCCTGCAAGCCAGTTTCGTAGCACCAGCTGCCTTCCATCACGCCCTTTTCTGAGCGAAGATTTTTTTTGAATACAGGAACTCCATTTTCTAGCTGGTAAATGTCGATACCAGAAAAGCTTCTGTTGTCTAAGCCCTTCAAGGCGGCTCGTCCATCTTGGGCAGGATTGCTGCGATTCAAATAGCGGAAATGAAAGGTGATGGTGGGGCTGTTGGTTTCTATTGCAATATACACTCCCGCAGTACAGGAGCGCATATTATTCTCCTGTCGCACCTCAAGATTTTTCTGGCTCAGAGGAAAGATAAGGGAGGTTCCCATAGCATGAATGGAATACAAGCCTCGCCTTTGGTCACGGTTGTTTGGCTGGATAGAAAGAGGCAATCGGCTCCAAAAGGTGGGATATTCAATGCCATCTCGGACAGCACCTTCTGGCAAGGGCAACTGAGTAGAACCAGTTTCTCCGTCCCTGTCCACATCCCCAAGGCTGTAGTGATTCAGACTGTCTCCCTTGGCCACATCCACCTGATACTGACGGAATTTTCCGTGAAGCGTCAAAGAATCCCAGCCTACACACCGAGGCAAGATTGGTTTTTGAGACATAGTTCCTCCTTTGGAATCTAGTATACTACTTCCCTCTTTTTTTGTCAGTAAAATTTCTTTTCCGTGCTGCAATCTCACAAAATAGCAGATTTCTTCAAGCTTGACAAAATAACGAGGATTGCTTACACTATATTTAACAATTAGGTTAAATGTTAAAAGGAGTAAAAGTGGGATTACAGCAAACAATGAAGGCTCTTGCAGACCCAACCCGTCGGGAGATTTTAACCCTGCTGAAAAAAGGTAGGATGTCCGCAGGAGAGATTACAGAACAATTCCCCGTAACTGGGGCTTCGATTTCTCGACATCTTTCTGTGTTGAAGGAGGCTGACTTGGTGCGGGATACACGAGAGGGACAATTTATCTTTTATGAATTGAACGCCTCGGTACTGGAAGAAATTATGCTGTGGATTAGCCACTTGCAGGGAAATTTTTCCCAAGAAGAAACTTTATCAGGAGACGCAAATGAAACACACTAAACTGAACATTATTTTATCATGTATCGTACTGCTTTCCCCTATGATTTTTGGCATGATTGTCTGGAACAAGCTTCCAGAATCCATGCCCATTCACTGGGGAGTGAATGGAGAGGCGGACCGTTGGAGCAGCAAACCCTTTGCAGTCTTTGTTTTGCCCCTACTTATTCTGGCGATTCACGGAATTTGTATCTTTGCCTCACGAAAAGACTTTCGAGACAAAAAGCAAAGTCCCAAGGTGATGGGGCTTGTGCTGTGGATTTGTCCCCTGTTGTCTGTAATGGCAAATAGCTTAACCTACGCCATTTCTTTGGGAAAGGAAATCAATGTGCTTTTTGTGGTGTCTTTAACCATGGGAGCCTTGTTTGTACTCATTGGAAACTACCTACCAAAGTGCCAGCAAAACCGCACGGTGGGAATTCGCATTATCTGGACCTTAAAAAACGAAGCCAACTGGAACGCCACCCACCGCTTTGCAGGTAAAGTCTGGGTGATTGGAGGCCTGTTGCTTATGGCTTCATCATTGCTGCCCTATTCAATCCTTCCTTGGGCAATGATTGCCCTGCTGGTGGTGTTTATCGGACTACCAGTGCTGTATTCCTACAAGTTTTATAGGAAGGAAAGACAGAGGTAGAGCCTAAGTAGATGTAAAAGTGCCAGAGTCATGACTTTTCTTTGTACTTTTACATTTACTCTAAACCTGTTATACTGTCATCATGAAACATACAGCAATTCTTACGGTACGCTCCTACGAGTGCGATTCCTATAACCATGTAAATAATGCCGTTTATTTGAACTATCTTGAATATGCCCGCATGGAATTCCTTCGTGCCATTAACTTTGACTACGAGGGAATTGTGGCAGCAGGTTACTATCTATACGTTACCCACATCGATATTTTTTACAAGGCTTCTGCCGTTTTGGGAGACAAGCTTTTTATTGATGTGGAACCAACCAAAACAAAGGCTGTTTCTGGCACCTTTCATCAGCTGGTTCGTAAAGAAGATGGTACTATTTGTGCAGAAGCAGACGTAACCTGGGCCTGTGTCACCAAGGAAGGCCGCCCCGCACCTATTCCCAAGGAATTCATGGTGCCGGGTTTGATTGCGGAAAAGGAACGAGGATGAAATTTCTGGAGGAACTGGCCATCATCATCAGCCTCATCAGCATCTTTGTGGTGGTCTACGGCACCCTGGTGGCGGCCGTGGCCTTCGTCAAGACAGAGCTGCTACGGCTCAGGGGGAAATACAACATCCAGCTCCTGCGGGTTCTGCGGGCCGACTTCGGCACCTACCTGCTGCTGGCGCTGGAGCTGCTGATTGCCGCCGACATCCTGAAAACCATTGTGGAGCCGGGACTTCACGAGCTGGCCATCCTGGCAGGCATTGTGGTGCTGCGGACAGTCCTCTCCTTCTTCCTGAACAAGGAAATTCTGGAAATCGACAAGGACCGCCACCAGCACCCGGAGCTTTTCCAGCAGGAGTGAGCCTGCCGTCTCCGCCTATTCCACAGACTCACCCACATGAACCCCGGTGACGGAATATTCCACCCACTCGGCTATATTGGTGGCGTGGTCACCGATGCGCTCCAGGTACTTGGCAATCATCAGTATGTCGATGCAGGACTCCCCCACCACAGAATTTTCCGCCAAAGCCGCCACCAGTTCCCGTCGCACCTCCAGAAAGAGGCCGTCCACCGTGTCGTCATCCGCCACCACCTTGTGGGCAGCCGCAACGTCACGGGCCACGAATGAGTTGATGCTGTCCGTCACCATCTTGATGGCGGCCTCAGCCATCTCCTTCACGTGGACGCGGCCGAACACATTGTCATTCTCAATGTGGCGGGAAATCTCTGCTATGTCGGCAGCCTGGTCCCCGATGCGCTCCATGTCACGAATCATCTTCAGGGCCACCGAAACCACCCGCAGGTCCTTTGCCACCGGCTGCTGGCGCAGCAGCAGCTTCATGCACAGACTCTCAATTCCCCTGCACCCGGCCTTCGGCCATCTGAATTCCTCCCAGGCCATGTGCCTCAATTTTATGGTTCCCCTGCAGGAAAGGGGCATACTGCTGGAGTACATCAAGAAATCCTGTCCTGATGCAGTGCGTGGAGCAAAGCTTGAAGAGCCGACCTTTGAAAAGATTGTGGATGAAAACGAGAGAACCCAGTTCGACTTCTACTGCACCACCAATCCTGAGGAAACCCTGTCCTTTGAGTTCAAGTATTCCGAGCCAGACTTTTCTGTCATGAAGGACGACGAGCGGCATCAGGAGAAATTCGAGACAATCTACAAGGACAGGCTGGCGAAGCACGGTATAAACATTAATAAAGAGACCTTTGCCACAGATTACCAGCTGTGGCGGAACATCCTTTATGCTGGGATCCATCAGCATACTGTGTTCTTCGTGTTCCCAAAATTCCGTGAGGACTTGAAAGAAGCGGTGGAGGCGGCAAAGGAAAAGTGTCCTGCGGGGATTCAGCAAAGAATCCACTGCATCTGCATTGACGACTGGGTTGAGGATCTGATGAAATCAGATGATACTGCACTGAAAGAGCATTACGAGGCCTTCAAGAAGAAGTATCTGCCGGATATAGGTTAAACTGACTTCATCGCCATCAACCTATGGATTGATGGCGATTTGTCATCCAATATCTGCTACGTTTAGAATAATAAAAAATAACTGTAAAAAAAAAATTTTGTTCAATTATTTTCAGTTTATACAAACTATGGTATCCTATTAAATAAAGTTATTTTGTTATTAGGAGGATTGGATATGAGTTTGGATGAGGCCATTAAGGAAATCATCAATATAAATTTCTCGAAGGGTGACTTGTTTGATTCCCATGCAGTGATTAATGAACTTATCACGGTGGACAAATATCACATTGTGTATTTAAAAGGATGTCCGGAAAATTGTTCTGTGTCACAGTACCATGGTTTGATTGCTAGAAAAATAGGGGCTTCTGGATGTGTAGCATCTTCTGGCAAGAAGATAAAGAGTCACACAATCTATGGAAGCTTGTCAGACAATGAATTGTGGGAGAAATTGTAGTTCCGTTCAGCTTGTATTCATAAGCTGGACTACCAATTAATCTTCTGTATGTTCAGTAACTGGTGCAATGCCTTGCACCAGTTTTTTTATGGCCAGCTCAGTAGTCCTGTCCACGCCGTCGGCAGCAATTCCCAAAAGCTCCACAAAGGCGCTGCGGGTGCCTGAGCCGTCCTCGCGGGAAATCACCGTGATGGCGGTATTCTTTCCGGCACAGCCTGCGCCCAGAAGGACGATGCCAGCCAAGGTCAGCATCATACAAGTAAGTCTAGTACCTACATTCATTGTCAAAATCTCCTTTCAACAGTTTGTCGGCCCATGCCCGCCTTACGCCGGGCCCGCCGTCGACCATGAGTATAGGGAGGAAAGATGAAATGCAGGTAAGGGGTCAGTTAAATAAAAGTGAGGATTTTGTTAAAACATGATGAGGAGGGCGGACGGGGTCTAGCCCTGCCGCCGCAGCATGGTGTCGAAGGCATCGTTCACTGCGCCCACCAGCTGCTCCAAAAGCCGCTTCCGTATGGCCTCGTTGCTCTGGAATTCCAGACCGGCCTTGTCGAACAAGTCCATCTCGTCCACCTCCAGCGCCGCCGCAATATGCTCAATCATGGGCAGGGAGGGAAAATTCTTCCCGCACTCGATGAGGGCGATGTAGTTTGCGGAGGCCCCCGACTTCTCCGCCAGCTTTTCCTGGGAGAGTCCACGGAGCTTGCGGTAGCGCTTCATGTTGTTGGCAAGGCAGACTTGTAACTGGTTCATGTCCCTCTTCTATAAGTGTAGTATGGGTAAATAAAGTCTTGCATAAATATAGATTATTGACTATTGACTGTTAATATGGTAGTGTTAGATAAACATAACTGACAGTTTGGTAAAATGGAGGAAGTATGGCGAAGGCACGGTACAAGGTCTACTACAAACAGCCCAATGGCGTGGTATGTCACATGGTGATTCAGGCGGACTCGGTTGGAGAGGCAAAGGCCCTCTTCATGCAGCGCTCCATGGGCCGCTACAAGTATGTCTCGGCGACAAAGCTTTAAGGAGGAAGCGAGATGGGATTTGAAGAAGATTATTTGGGAGATGTTGATTTCCGCGATAATGAGTCAAGGAAGTTCACTAAGATAAAATGCACCAATTGTGATGGACAGGCTTTCATCAAGCTGGTGGAGAAATGGACGGATATTTTCAGGCAATGGGATCCAAAAGAAGAGGAAAAAGAAAAGATCTGGGATAAATTCTACCTTGAAATAATTGACGAGGCAGACATGCCCGCCCCATTCGACAAGTATTTTCGTCCATGGGAAAGAGGACGAAGTGTTGGTTTTGCCGGAGATGACTACGGAAAGCGTGTCTGCGTCAGAGGCAAGTCTGAGACGGGGGCAACGGTCTGGATTTGTGTCCGTTCCAATAAGGGTGGTACGATGTGGGATCGTTTTGTCCTGTACAAACCCAGCGGAAAAGAAAAAACCATGCTTACCTACATTGTTACAGACGAGTACAGCCCCAAAAAACTTGATGAGCTCAAGGATGAAGAGTATTGGTGGCGCCAGCTTAATATGAATTTCTACCTGGATTTTGACAAGGGTGATGGCAACTACCTAACTGTTGAGGGAACAGGGGGGAAATCCACACCAAAGATAGTCGATCGTGATAAGAATAATATTTTGGCTGGGGTCCGCCAAATATCCAGGCCTTACCGATCGAGGCCAAGTTGGGCAGAGTACGCACTCGGCTTGAAGGATTCCAAGGGCGAGGATGCCGGTTATAGTGACTTTCATAGTATGGACGTATCTCTTTTCAAAAAACTAGATGAAGCATCGGACAGCTTCTTTGCAATGCTCCAAGAAAATAAAGACGCTTTGGGGGCTTTGGGCTTGGCCCGGCAGGAAAAGATGAAGCACATGTCCGAAGAAGAGCGGGCGGAGATGGAAAGGCAGAAATCCCTCTTGAATTCCCTGGACTCAATCTAGGCATTGTACCTTGCGGGGAGGCGGACGGACATTTTGTTCGGCCGCTTCCCTGCAATGACAATATAAATTTTTATTTTGAAGGAGGACAGTTTTATGGATACAAAAGAAAAGAATATCCATCGAATTGTCGGTGGTGGCATTGGATACGATGCCATCCTGTGGGTTCCCAGCGGCTCAAATGGAACGGTTGCTGACCTTGGCGGCTTGCTGGAAACATGGCAGACTCATTTCCGGGACAAGGGATTGCGGGAGGAGACAGGGTACAACATCCAGAAGCCTCCGTTGCAGGAACACTTGTGCTCTGTATATGGTCTTGCGGAACATCCGTGCGTGAGGCTGGAGTATGGGGATGCCCCTGTTTTTGTTGATGTGGTTGAGGGAACGGAAGGCTGCCTTCTTTACCATCAACAGAAGGTGGTGAAGACCTTGGCTCTGGCCATTTCAAAGCATGTCAACGATCAAACTGGTGTCATCCAGAGCCTATTGAATGATGAAAAGATAGAAACCCCCGCCCTGTATCTAGTGGTGGACAGCGAACCGAACACAAATAATAATCCAATAATGATTCATGCCGTATTGTATTCCCAAAACAAGGCCGAAGAAGAGACTTGGCAGAAACTGTGCAAAAAATTATTCACCCTGCTGGAAAAGGAAAATCTTTGTCCCGCAAACCTATATGACGACCTACAAAGCTTTTTGAAAGCAACTACTGAAACTGACTGATACATAATTAACTATAGATAAGCCGCAGACTGCAATGCCCATCAAGACTTGCAGTCTGCCTACATTGAAAGGAGGAGCCTATGGCAAAGGATTTTGAGACCAGCGTGGAGAGTGTGAGCGAGGAGGAGCTGGTGGAAAAGTACCAGCAGCATTTCGACAAGAACATGGCCTTGAAGCTGCTGGTAAAGCTCAGGAAGGCAACCCGCAACAAGCCAAAGGTGGTGGCGGGAGCGGCAGGTGCCATCGTCAACTCCCTGGGAAGCCTCATCTCCGCCCTGGACAATCCCGCCACCCCCACCAAGATGAAGGCCCTCATCATCGGAGCCATCGGCTACATCCTGCTACCCCTGGACCTGATTCCCGACGTGATGCCTGCAGTGGGCTACACCGATGACCTGGCAAGCGCCGCAGGAGTGGTGGCAGCCGTCGCCGCATACAGCAACTTCTCCCTAGAAGAATTGGACAAGTACATCGATAGCTTGAAAAAATAACGGTTCCATCGGAATGGGGATGAGGAGCGAATTTTCAAGCCTTAGTCCTTAGTCCTCACTCCTATCTCCTCTCCCTAAAAAATCCCCTCCACCGGAACCAGCCCGAATTCTGCGGCGTAGTCCCTGGCAAGCTGGGCGTGGATGATGGTATTTTCGCTTTGGTGGGCATCTGAGTTGCAAATCACCCTGGCTCCAGATGTTGCCACCAGCTCCCAAAAACGATTATGGGGATATAACAAACCAGCCTTTCCTATCTGCGTTGCTCTAGCTAACCCCAGACCATTCACCTCCACTGGCAAATTATAGTCAATGGCGGCCTGTAGCACATCCTTTAATCCAGCTTCAATGTCAGCATCCCACTGGCGGCCACTGGCCATAACAAGATCTGGATGAGCCACAAAGGCAAAAAGCCCGCTGGCAATGCCATCCACCACCCCAGCAAAATAACGGCCAAGCTCCTTCCTAGAGGTTACCACTGGAATGTAAGGCAAATCCTGACCTCCAGCCACCCAGTGGGGACCAAAAACCAAGTAATCAGCTCCCCAGCGGCCTAAAAGCTCGTCCTTGTACCAGCTGTAAAGCCGCTTGTCATACTCACACTCAAAGCCCAAGTAAATGGGAAAATCCACCGTAGAGGCTGCATGCCGCACCGCATTCACATAGGATTCAGTTTCACCTTCTGTCATTCGGATTTCTGGCCAGGTATTCAGATAGCGAGCAGTCTGATCTCCCCTTCCCTGCCAGAACTTTGAATCTGACTCAGGATAGGGGCAATGGTCAGAAAAGCCCAAGGCAGTACAGCCTGCAGACTGGGCTACCTGTACATAGTCAGGAACCCAGCCTTCTGCATGACCACAGAGATAGGTATGGGTGTGGAAATTAGATATTCCAGCCAATTACACCTTCTCCAATGCCTGTTCAATATCTGCAATAATGTCTTCTACATTTTCCAAACCGCAAGAAAGGCGAATCATACCAGCGTTAATTCCGGCAGCTTCCAGCTGCTCATCAGTTGCTTGACGGTGAGTGGAGCTGGCAGGATGCAATACACAGGTACGGATGTCTGCCACGTGCACAACACGAGAAGCAAGCTCTAAGGAATCCATAAATCGAACGGCAGCCTCACGTCCACCCTTGATAACAAAGGTAATAACACCGCTACAGCCATTCTGCAAATATTTTTTCACCAGCTTCTTGTCCTGGCTTTTTGGCAGACCGGGATAGATAACAGACTCAATCTTGTCGCTGCAATTCAAGTATTCAGCCACGATAGAAGCATTCAAGCTGTACTGACGCATACGCACCGGCAAGGTTTCCAGTCCCAGGTTCAGCAGGAAGGCAGCGTGGGCAGACTGATAGATACCCAAATCACGCATAATCTGCATTCGAGCCTTGATAATAAAGGCCATCTTGCCAAAATCTCTTGTGTACACTACACCGTGGTAACTTTCATCAGGGGTGTTAAAGTCACTGAACTTGTCTCCAACAGTCCAGTCAAAGGTACCGCCGTCTACGATTACACCGCCCACCTGCAATGCATGGCCATCCATGTACTTGGTGGTGGAGTGAACCACAATATCTGCACCCCACTTCAAAGGCTGGCACAAAACTGGTGTAGCAAAGGTATTATCGATTACCAGAGGAACACCCTTTTCGTGGGCAGCCTTGGCAAAGCGTTCAATGTCCAGTACCCGCAGGGCAGGATTTGCAATGGTTTCACCGAACACCAACTTGGTATTCTTGCGGATAGCCTTGCGAATCTGGCCGGGAGTGGCATCGGGAGAAACCCAAATACAATCAATGCCCATTCGCTTGAGAGTAACGGACAAGAGATTAATAACACCACCATAAATAGTGGAAACAGCAACAACACTGTCTCCAGCCTTACACAGGTTCAAGATGGTACACAAAACCGCAGACTGACCGCTGGAGGTGAGCATGGCACCAACACCACCTTCCAGTGTCGCAATCTTCTTTTCTACTGCATCACAGGTGGGGTTTGCAAAACGGGAATACATGAATTCCGTGGGCATGTCGAACAATTCAGCAATATGCTCGGTGGAGTCAAAGCAATAGGTGGTGCTCTGAACGATGGGCACAACACGAGGCTCCCCGTTTTTTGGAGTATAGCCTGCGTGGAGACATTCTGTTTCAATCTTCATAATTTTCTCCTTTGAAAAAATAAAGCCTGCATTGCGAAGCACAAGGCTCAGTGGAAACCACTGTACCGAAATCTCCACAAGGCAGGCTCTTTGGCTTATAACCTATCTTGGTTTATACAACACCTTGGGCAATCATGGCCTGAGCAACCTTCAGGAAGCCAGCAATATTGGCACCAGCTACATAGTTGCCTTCCATACCGAACTGCTTAGCTGCAGCGTAGGCATTGTCGTGGATATTCTTCATGATACCCTTCAGTTTTTCGTCAACTTCCTCACGGCTCCAAGACATGCGGATAGAGTTCTGGCTCATTTCCAATCCAGAGGTTGCTACACCACCTGCATTAGAGGCCTTTCCGGGAGCAAACATAACGCCAGCACCCTGGAAGGCAGCCACAGCTTCTGGAGTAGAAGGCATGTTGGCACCTTCTGCTACCAACTTCACGCCGTTAGCAATCAGAGTCTTGGCCTCATCGCCGTTCAACTCGTTCTGAGTGGCACAGGGGAAGGCACAGTCGCACTTTACAGACCAAGGACGCTGACCTTCTGTGTAGGTAGCACTAGGATACTTTTCTGCATATTCCTTAATGCGACCACGCTTTACGTTCTTCAATTCCTTTACAAAGGCAAGCTTTTCAGCATCGATTCCATCTGGGTCATAGATGAATCCAGCAGAGTCAGACAGGGTAACAGGCTTTGCTCCCAGCTGAATCAGCTTTTCTGCACAGAACTGAGCTACGTTTCCAGAGCCAGATACAGCACAAACCTTTCCCTTGAAGTCCTCTCCCTTCACCGCCAGCATGTTCTGGGCAAAGTAGACGCAGCCGTAGCCGGTGGCCTCAGGCCGGATGAGGGAGCCACCGAACTGGAGGCCCTTTCCGGTGAGCACGCCAGTGAACTCGTTGCAGATCCGCTTGTACTGGCCGAACATATAGCCCACCTCACGGCCACCAACACCAATGTCACCAGCAGGAACGTCAGTGTCTGCACCAATGTGACGATACAGCTCTGTCATAAAAGACTGGCAGAAACGCATTACTTCAGCGTCAGATTTTCCGTGGGGATCAAAGTCAGATCCACCCTTACCGCCACCCATGGGCAAGGTAGTAAGGCTGTTCTTGAACACCTGTTCAAAGCCCAAGAACTTCAAGATACTCAAATTAACGGAGGGATGGAAACGGATACCACCCTTGTAAGGACCGATGGCACTGTTATACTGAACACGGAAGCCACGGTTTACCTGCACCTTTCCAGAATCGTCCATCCAAGGAACCCGGAACATAATGACACGCTCCGGCTCCACAATCCGCTCCAAGATGGAATTGGCCTCCAACTCAGGCATCTGCTCCACCACTGGCTCCAGGGACTCCAGCACCTCCTGAACAGCCTGCAAGTACTCACTCTCATGGCCATTCTTGGCCTGCACCTGCTCCCAAACCCGCTTCACGTACGCATTCTTCATCGTCATTACCCCCAAGGATATAAAATCTGTCTACATAGACTTTAGTGAAAGTCAAGCCATATTACCACAAAGGAGCCATTTTCTACAATACAAGTAGGAAAATAAATTGGAGATTGGGTGGCGGGGAAGGTGTGGCAGCACCCAACAACCCTAAATACGTCAATTTATTTTTTGATATTGACACCCTATAAAATAGGGTGCAGTATTAACTTATAGATATATTCACGAGGACTTTCATAGAAGTACCATTATTCACGAAGAGATGGAAGGAAATTGGATTGAATGATGGAGACTTGCTAAATTTGCAGACAATGCTTCTAAAGAATCCTCAGTCAGGTCCCGTAATGGAAGGAACAGGAGGCATCAGAAAAGTACGCTTTCCCCTCGAAAACAAAGGAAAAAGTGGAAGTGTTCGTGTTTGTTATACAGACTTTGAGGAATATGAAGTGACATACCTTATTACTGCTTTTACAAAAAAAGAGCAAGAGAATCTTTCTGCCGAAGAAAAGACTGTCTTGAAAAAACTTGTAAAAGCACTAAAAAATGAGGCTGCCAACTCACGCAAGGTATAGGAGAAAAATATGAACTCTTTATTTGAAGACTTAAAAGAAGGTTTGCAAGAAGCAATCGAATTTGAAAAAGGAAGAATTTCCGCAAAGAAAACGACATACATGATTGCTCCCGTTAAAGAATTCAACCCTTCAGAAATCAGAACAATTCGTACCGCAGCTGGAATGACACAAACTATTTTTGCCTGCTATATGGGAGTGTCAAAAAAAACTGTGGAGGCATGGGAAGCGGGAAGAAGCCACCCCACAGGCTCCGCTTTCCGGTTAATGGGAATTCTTTCGGAGCACAAAGAAAAAGCCATCTCATTTTTTACTGTTGAATAAAAAGAAAGGATTTCCCCCACCTCGATTGCAAGAATCTTCAAAAAGTGGCATTATGTGGGGCATGAATATCTTGTTACAGATTGGCATTGTCCTTGGCATTTGTCTGGTGGGAGAAGCTCTTTCCTCCATACTGCCCTTTATCCTTCCAGGAAACATCATCGGAATGATACTGATTTTCATCCTGCTATTGGTGCGGGTAATGAAGATCGACCACATCCGTCAAAAAGCCCAGTTTTTAAAGCAGAACATGGCATTTTTCTTAGTTCCTTCCAGTGTTAGCATCATCCAGCACACAGAGCTGCTGAAAGAAATATTGATTCCCCTACTGGTTATCAGCATGGTTTCTACCATTCTTACCTTTTTGGTCACCGCCTTTGCAGTAAATCTCACTATGAAACTGACCCAAAAGAAAAAATCCATTCCACAAGCTCAGTTCCAAGGAGATGACAATGAATGAGACACTTGTAACCCTCTGGACCACCTTTATCAACTCACCATTTTTTGGTCTGTGTCTTTCCATCTTTTCCTACCAGCTGGGACTGGTTATCTACAAAAAATGGAAGCATCCCATTACCCATCCCTTACTGATAGCCATTGTAGTTTGCTGCCTCTTTTTGGGTTATACAAAAATTCCCTACGAAAGCTACTATATTGGTGGTTATATGATAGCCATCTTCCTGTCTCCAGCCACCGCTATACTGGCAGTGTCCATGTACGAGCAACTGGAAACCTTGAAGAAAAATATCCTGCCTATTCTGGTGGGTACAACTGTGGGTGCCCTCACCGCCGTTGGCAGTATCACCATCATGGGAAAATGGTTCAACCTGGACTGGAATATCATCCTTTCCATGGCTCCAAAGTCTGTTACTACAGCCATTGGATGGAGTCTTACGGAAGCCTTTGGAGGAATTCCTGCCATCACCGTAGCCGGAATCATCATTACTGGTAACTTTGGTGCCTTGGTTTGTCCTTCCTTGGCTAAGCTGTTCAAGATAACAAACCCTGTGGCCATCGGAGTTGCCATGGGAACCAGTAGCCACGTAACAGGTACCACCAAGGCACTAGAAATGGGAGAGGTGGAAGGAGCCATGAGCGGCCTTGCCATTGGCTGTGCAGGAATTGCCACTGTAATATGGTGTGCTATCCTTCCTCTCACCTGATTTTTCCATGAGCCACGAACTGCCAGATTCCCTCACTGTTCAGGAAAATCCCGCCTACCTGCAGGAGCAGCTTATTACCTACATTGGGAATAAGCGAGCCCTACTGGATTTTATTGGACAGGGTATTTCCATTGCACAAAAGGAATTAAATAAGGAGAAGCTTTCTATTTTTGACTGCTTCTCTGGATCAGGAGTAGTGGCTCGCTATTTCCGACAGTTTGCAAGCCAGCTGTGGGTCAATGACTTGGAGTTGTATTCTGCCATAATTAATCGATGCTACCAAACAAATAAGGCTGAAGCAGATACTCAAGAATTACGGCAGCTACACCTTCACCTTTGCCAGCAGCTGGAAAACCAGCCCTTGGAACCAGGCTTCATTTCCCGCCACTATGCTCCTGCAGACGACACCACTATCCAGCCGGGAGAACGATGCTTTTACACCACCCGCAATGCTCGCTTCCTTGACACCGCCCGCAAACTCATTGACCAGCAGGTGCCACCCCAGCTACAGGACTTTTTCCTTGCCCCATTGCTTTCCCAAGCTTCAATCCATGCCAACACCTCTGGCGTGTTCAAGGGCTTTTACAAGAACAAGGAGGGTGTGGGACAATTTGGTGGCACTGCTCGTGAGGCATTACAACGAATTGCCGCTCCCATCACCCTGCCCTATCCAGTTTTCAGCAACTTTTCCTGTTCAGTGGAGGTGTTGCAAAAGGAAGCACAAGCTGCCGCCCAGCAATTACCTCCCGTGGATGTTGCCTATCTCGATCCACCCTACAACCAGCATCCCTACGGCTCCAATTATTTTATGCTGAATCTCTTGGCCACAGGACAGGAGCCTAATCTAGCTGAGGTAAGCCAAGTTTCTGGTATTCCTAAACATTGGAATCGATCTCAGTACAACAAGGCCCGTTGTGTAGAACCAGCTCTAGAAAAACTCATTGCCACCATTCCCGCAGCCTTCCTGCTGATTTCCTTCAATTCTGAGGGATTTATCACCCCAACCAACATGGAAAGACTCCTGAGCAAGTACGGAAAAGTCCAGCGGTTGGAATGCAATTACAACACCTTCCGAGGCTCCCGTAACCTGCAAAACAGAAATATCCATGTAACAGAATATTTGTACGTGGTGAACAAGCGGTAGTAAATCGACTTTTCCTTCCCGCCCTGCCGTGGTATACTACATCCGTGAAACGAATCATCATTATTACTGGAGCCAGCTCTGGAATCGGTCAGGAATTTGCCCGGCAGATTCTGCAGTTTCGTCATGGAGATGAACTGTGGCTGGTGGCCCGAAGAAAAGAGCGACTGCTGGAGCTGAAAACTGAACTGGAATCCACACTGGAGCAAAAAGCTTCCAACAAAGGGATACATCCCCTTGTCATTAAGGTGATTCCAGAAGATATTTCTGGAAGACACGGCTACCAGCTTTTTTCCCAGCTGTTTGCAGAAGAAGCCAAAGTGGGAAGCTTTGTTATAGATACCCTGGTGAACAACGCAGGCTTTGGCACCTACGGCCCCTTTGAAGAAACTCCAGTGGAGCGAGAACTGGAAATGGTGGAGCTGAACATTACCTCCCTTACCGGAATCTGTGGGGCGGCCTTGCCCTACCTTGACAGTGGCAGCAGCATTATCAATGTGGCAAGCCTTGCAGCCTACATTCCCTTGGGAAACTTTGCCGTCTACGCCGCCTCAAAATCCTACGTGCGGAATTTTTCCCTAGCCCTTGCCGCCGAGCTAAAAGACAAGGGCATTCACGTTCTAGCCCTTTGCCCCGGTTCTGTTTCCACAGAATTTGCCAATGTGGCCTCCAATGGTGCCAGAAAAGAAGTGCTTGGCGGAAAGCCAGTAGACAAGGTTGTTCGTCATGCCCTTATTTGCCAGCAAAAAGGAAAGAAAATCGCCCTGTGGGCCTTTAAGTGGAAGTTCAACGCCTTTATGAGCCGCCTCGTGGGACACTATTTTTTTGCTAGGCATACCTATCTGCACGAGAAGCGCCCACATCAGTAATCCCAGCCACATCCCAGGAAGCAGGGAAACAGGAACATCATCTCGAGTGGTGGTGAACACAAATTTATCTAGGGAATCTGGGGAACCCTACCCCGCCTCGCACTTCGCT
>JAEDCN010000055.1 GCA_016294105.1 Treponema sp. | reverse complement strand
ACTTACAGCAGACCGAGAAAGAAATCGTCTGCGGGCAGGTGCAGGTGTCCCCATCGTCAAGGGCAATGCAGTTGCCGTCCTCACAGCAACAGCACTCCCGGCGTATCAGGGCGCTTGCCCGTTTCCGCTGCGCCGGGGTCATGCGGTAAAGGGAACCGTCCGGCCTGCATTCCAGCGGCGGCAAGTCTTTGTAGGGATTATTTTTCATGCGTTCCCTCCGTTTTGCTTTCCGCTGCCGTTCTCCCCGAAAAGGCTTCCTGCCCCATTCCTGCGGCGTGTTCCGGCGTTGGCACGCTCACCATAACTTCGGGACAACTTGTCCCAAAGTGACCTCTGGACAAAGTGTCCAGAAGTCGGCTCCTTGCGGTGCTTCCCCAGCCGGGGGTATTCCTTTTCGGACGGTCATTCGGTTTTCAAGGTGCTGTCCATCGATGAACTAACCTAAGTCTACACCGAAATGACCGCCCGTCCCGTATATCCGAAAGGTGGGAAATCTGCCTGAAAATCCCCCCATTTCCACGCTCTCGGAATTGTGGTAGAATGGAAGAAACTGAACAGTAAATTTGAAGTTGTGGAGGTAACACATAGATGGATCAAGGTAGAATTATTGTAATCACAGGTTCGCCGGGGACGGGGAAAACTACAACGGCATCTACTGTTGCAAAAGAATCGGATTTGGAAAAATCTGTGCATATGCACACAGATGACTTTTATCATTATTTGAGTAAAGGGGCAATACCACCGCATTTGCCAGAATCAAATGAGCAAAATTTGATTGTCATTGAAGCGTTTTTAGAAGCTGCGAAGCGATATGCTCGTGGTGGATATGATGTAATTGTAGATGGCATTGTAGGACCGTGGTTTTTAGAGCCGTGGCTCAACATTGTTCAAGAGCATTATGAAGTACACTATATCGTTTTAAGAGCAAGTAAAGAAGAAACTATGAAGAGAGCTATCAAACGCTCAAAGTTAGACAGAGAAACAAATATTGAATTAGTTGAAACGATGTGGGAACAATTTTCCAATTTAGGAATCTATGAATCAAATGTTATTGATACAACTACGCACTCAGTCAAAGATACTGTATCAGCAGTAAAAGAAAAAATTGTAAGGGGTACTGCTTTACTGCTTTAGGCAATTCCAGTTTGTCGAGCAGACAAGGAGGGAGAACATGGAACTATCCATACAAGAACGCCTGAAAGACCTGCGTGTGGAGCGTGGCCTGACGCTGGAGCAGCTTGCGGAAGAAACCCATCTCTCCAAGTCTGCGTTAGGCAGCTATGAGGGGGACAAGTTCAAGGACATCAGCCACTATGCCCTTATCCAGCTGGCAAAGTTTTACGAAGTGTCCGTTGATTATCTGCTGTGCCGTTCTGAAACAAAAAATCACCCAAACGCCGATCTTGCAGACCTGCGTTTGAGTGATGATATGATTGAATTTTTGAAAAGCAGGCTGGTGGATAATGCCCTCCTGTGTGAACTGGCGACGCACCCGGATTTTCCCCGGCTCATGGCTGACCTTGAAATCTATGTAAACGGCATAGCGGCAAAGCAGGTACAGGGGGCAAACGCCATTGTGGACGCTGTGAGCGCAACTATTATGAAGCAGCACAATCCCGGTCTGACCGACCCGCAGTTAAGGCAGCTGATCGCCGCCCACATTGACGATGACAGCTTTTGCCGCCATGTGATACAGCAGGATATAAACAAGATAGCCCTTGACCTGCGGAAAGCCCACAAGGACGATTTTTTCAGTGTCCCGGAGGACAATCCTCTGGAAGATTTCTTGCAGACCGCCGAAGAAGCCGCCAGCCCAAACAGCGACCCGGAACAGGCTGCGATGGCCTTTATCTGCAAGCGGCTCAAACTGAACTATGGGAAGCTGTCGGAGGAGGAAAAGAAATGGCTGAAAAGGATTGCACAGAAGTCGGACTTGCTGAAAAATCCAAACCCGCAGCGGGGAAGAAAATGAGAAATTAGATATGCAAAAAGGAAAAATGAGATTCATTGAAGTAGAAACCAAAAACAGGACGGCGGATTTCATAAATCGGCTGCTGACGGTATGGGAAAGTTCTGTAAGAGCAACACACCTGTTTCTGTCGGACAGTGAAATCAAAAAGATAAAAGAATATGTACCGCAGGCGCTCGCTGGAATTGCGCATTTGATGATCGCAGAAGATGATAGGGGCTGCCCCGGGGCTTTTATGGGGATCAAGGACGGCACCTTGGAAATGCTGTTCATTTCCCCGGAAGAAAGAGGAAAGGGGCTCGGAAAGCGCCTGCTCCAATATGGGATTAAAACCTATGCCGTAGAGCGGGTGGCTGTGAATGAGCAAAACCCACAGGCCAAGGGCTTTTATGAACACATGGGCTTTCAGGTTTATAAAAGGACAGACCTTGACGAACAGGGCAATCCTTATCCGCTTTTATACATGAGCCTTAACATCTAAATCGGATTTTACGAAATCTCATATCCCGCAGAGAAGCAAAAACAGAAAGTACCCTGCCTTATACTCATTATCATCATTGCCCTTTTCCTTGACTTGCTTGTGTCTTTGTGATACACTAACATACATAAAATTAGAGGTGAGGTGGAAAGATGATTAACTTTTCTTGCAAATAAATTGGAATATACAGTGATACTGTGTTTTACAGTACCATTGTACCCATTGCAAGAAAGTTAAAAGTCTATTCACTCGATATATCGTAGGCGTATCACTCTTGATAGGGGTGGTACTATTATGCTGTGACGAGCTGCAAGAATTGACTTTCTTGCAGCTCTTATTTTATGTTCTTTATCCCCGGAATAAAGGAGGAATGCGATATGTCGATGATCCGAGTCGAGAACCTTACCTTTGCCTATCCATCCAGCTATGATAACATTTTTGAAAATGTCAATTTTCAAATTGATACAGATTGGAAACTTGGGTTCATTGGTAGAAATGGCAGAGGTAAAACAACTTTTCTAAATCTTCTGCTTGGAAAGTACGAATACCATGGGAAAATACAAGCCTCTGTGCAATTTGATTACTTTCCATACCCTGTTAGCAATAAAAACAGATTAACTGCGGACATTCTCTCGGAAGTCTGCCCGCTGGCGGAAGAATGGGAGCTGTTGAGAGAACTATCCTATCTGGAAGTCCGTGATGATGTGCTTTGGAGACCATTTTTTACGCTTTCCAATGGGGAGCAGACCAAGGTGCTGCTTGCCACCCTCTTTCTGAATGATGGACACTTTTTACTGATTGATGAACCGACAAACCATTTGGATATGGAAGCCAGAGAAACCGTTTCAGCATACCTGAAACGGAAAAAGGGATTCATTTTAGTCTCTCATGATCGCTGTTTTTTAGATGGCTGTGTTGACCATATCCTGTCGATCAATCGGTCAAACATCGAAGTGCAAAGCGGAAATTTTTCTACTTGGTTTACCAACTTCCAGCGTCAACAAGAATTTGAACTCGCTCAAAATGTGAAGCTGAAAAAAAGCATTGATAATATGCAAAAGGCAGCTAAAAGAACTTCTGTCTGGTCAGACCGAATTGAAGCGTCAAAATATGGGAACGGCCCGGTTGATCGAGGGTATATTGGTCACAAATCTGCCAAAATGATGAAACGCTCAAAGGCTATCGAAGTGCGGCAGCAACGTGCAATCGAGGAAAAGTCCGGCCTTCTCAAAAATTTGGAAACCGTAGAAGATTTGAAAATCGCTCCGCTTCTCTATTTTTCAGATACCTTAGTGACTTTCTCTGATGTTGTACCGATTTTTGACGGCAAAAATGTCTGCCAGCCAATCTCGTTTACAGTAAAACAGGGAGAACGCATTGCCCTTTATGGAAAAAATGGTTCTGGGAAAACGAGCCTTCTAAAGCTACTGGTTGGGCAACAAATAGAACATCGTGGGACAGTTGCAATAGGTTCTGGCATGATATTGTCCTATGTACCTCAAGATACTTCTATGCTGAACGGTTCGTTATCAGAGTTTGCGGAAGCCAATCGTGTTGATGAAAGTTTGTTTAAGGCAATCTTACGGAAAATGGATTTTTCACGAATACAGTTTGAAAAGAAAATGGAAGATTTTTCGGCGGGACAAAAGAAAAAAGTGTTGATAGCAAAAAGCCTTTGTGAACAAGCGCATCTGTATGTGTGGGATGAACCTCTTAACTATATTGACATCTATTCCCGAATGCAAATTGAAAATCTGATTAGAGAATTTTCTCCTACCATGATCTTCGTAGAACATGATCTTGCTTTTAGAAATAACATGGCGACCAAAAGCATTCGTCTGGCTACCGAATAGCAAAGCCAGCCGAGCCAGTCAACGGTCAAGATGAACGGCGCATTTCATG
>JAEDCN010000054.1 GCA_016294105.1 Treponema sp. | reverse complement strand
CTATTTAGGTGGTGTTTGTAAATTCAGTCTTTAACGGACTTTTTCAGTGGCCTCATAAAAATTATAGGTCGTTTTTTTATATTGCTTTCAAATAACCTTTGTTTTACATTCCACCAAACTGCTGCATGAATTTTGCCTGTAAGCCCTTGTTTTTAGTGAGCTTTTTCATAGCTAGGCGAGTTTTTTCAAACTGCTTGATGAGGCGGTTTACTTCAGCCACGGAGGTGCCGGAGCCCTTGGCAATCCGCTTGCGGCGGCTGGGGCCAATAATCAAGTGGTTTGCCCGCTCCTTCTTTGTCATAGAAAGGATGATGGCTTCCTGTCGTTTCATGGCGCTGGTGTCAATTTCCTGATTTCCCATCTGGGCTGCCATACCAGGCATCATCTCCATAATTGACTGCAATGACCCCATCTTCTTTACCCGCTGGAGCTGATCTAGCATATCTTGCAGGGTAAAGGTTTCGCTCATCATTTTTTTCTGGAGCTTTTCTGCCTCTTCCTCGTCGATGGTGGCCTGAGCCTTTTCTACTAAGGAAACAATGTCACCCATACCCAGGATTCGGCTAGCGATGCGCTCCGGGTGGAAGGGCTCAAAGTCCTCGGTCTTTTCGCCGGTACCGATAAACAGAATGGGTTTACCGGTAATGGACTTTAAGGAAAGGGCGGCACCACCACGGGCATCGGAGTCAAACTTGGTGAGGATAACACCGGTGAGCTGCAGGGCCTCGTCAAAGGTCTTGGCAATGTCCACGGCGTTCTGTCCCGTCATGGCGTCTGCTACCAGCAGCACCTCATCGGGGCTGGTGGCTTTTTTTACCTCAGCGATTTCTGCCATCATGTCCTGGTCGATTTGGAGGCGACCAGCGGTATCGATAATCAGGGTGTCATAGCCACCCTTCTTTGCTTCCTTGATGGCATCCTTGGCAACCTTTACGGCATCCTTGGTGTCTTCGTGGTGAACGGGAACCCCGATTTTTTCTCCCAGCACACAGAGCTGCTGGATAGCGGCGGGACGCACCAAGTCACAGGCGGCCAACATGGGCTTGCGTCCTTCCTTTGCCAAGCGAGCTGCCAGCTTGGAGGCGGCAGTAGTTTTACCAGCACCCTGCAAACCTAACAACAGGATAATAGAAAGGGTGTCGGGTCCTTTTAGCTTGAGATCCTGTTTTTCGTCTCCCAAAAGGGAAACAATCTTGTCGTGGATAATCTTTACAAACTGCTGGCCTGGGTCAACGGCTCGCAGAACCTTTTCACCCTTGGCCTCTTCGATGGTACTGTTTACAAATCGTCGCACCACTCGCAGGTTAACGTCAGCTTCTAGCAGAGCCAGTTTAATCTGCTCTACTGTTTCTTCTATATTCTTCTCCGTAATGGAGGACTTTCCGCTGAGCTTGCGGACCACATCGGTAAAGGTATTGGAAATTTTCTCTAACATACTCACAGTATACGGAAATCAGGGGCTTGGCTCAAGGGGCGGGAAGGAAAGGTGGGGGAGACAAAAAAAGCCCTGCATTCAGAAAGCTTCCTTTCCAAAAGCAGGGCTAGTGTACATTAAAGGAGCTGCTAGCACTTTAGCAATCGCAAAATCTTTCCTTCCTGGAAGCGGGTCACAAAACCGAACAGCTAGGAGGTGACGGGAATGATGGCGAAGATGATGCTGATGAGTCTCCCCATCCCAAAGTAGTCCTTTCCTCGTGAACCCTTTTTCTTTCCCATGGTTTCCTCCAAAAAATCTATTCTTTTTTATGATACTCCAAAAGGTGGGAATTGTAAAGAAAAGGATTTACTGGTACAGATACTCCCCGATGATGATGTCGTAGGTACGACCATTTTGTCCCACTTCAACCTGTACTTTGGAAAAATCCTCCAGTGTCAAAAGCACCTGTCCTTCGGCATCGGTGATAACCAGCGTCTTGAACAGCTCCTTGAGCTTTTGCTGAAGGGGGATTTCTGCGAGAACACTCAAGATGTCCGTAAATTCCTGGCTAATGATTGACGCATTGGGGGTGTACCATACCAAATGAACTGTGCTGTTGCCTTTGTATAGCGTTTGTCCTTCATCCACATAGCTTCCACAGATAACGCTTCTATCCATGAGGTTTTGCGTCCATCGTTCTGGAAAATTGGGAATTCCATTGTCTGTTTTGTGGAGAAATTCACACTGCAGCATGAAGGTTGTGGAGAATTCATTTTTCAGGTATATGTCCACTCGTTGGGGAGTCAAGGAAAAGAGGTGGGCAACAACAAGGCATTGCAAGATCATGATTACAAAAAGCTTTCTTCTCATTTCATTTTACTCCTTTCATTAAGGGTTTTGCCGGCTCTGTCTTCCACCTGCATTGCCTGATACTCATAGCTGCTCAAATGTCCATAGGGATTATCCGGATCATACTCCGATTCAAAAACAGAACGTATCAGCTGCCCAAATAGTGCATTTTTGTCTCCATTTTGATACTGGCTTTGATGCTCAAGCTCATGGACGGTGATGAGCTGATTGTCGGAAACCAGATTATGGATGGTGCCATCGGGGAAGGTGAGACTGCTGATGTTGGCCAACAGCACTTCGATTTCAGCATCGGAATACTTGTCCAAAATGGACGCTCCCTCAGAAGCCGTCTGCTCCTGCACTTTGTGGGTCTCCGCAGCGGCCTTCTTTTTGGATGGCGAATCGCTACTCCCACGAGCAAAGATGAGTCCTGCACAAAGTATGCAGAACAGGATTGCAATCAGTTTTTTCATAAAAACCTCCTTAAAATAATTTTGTTTTCCAAGCCTTGCCTATGCTCAGGATGAGACGGACGAGCTTGCTCATGGATTCTCCTTGGGTCATTCAATTTCAACACCTCCCATTCTACCCCCGCACCCGCTAGCTGTAAAGTTTTTTCCTTTCAAGAACAAGCCACAGCACCATGAACACCATCATGCCGTGGCTCTAGCAGGCTTTTTACTGGTACAGATAGTCTCCGATGATGATGGTATATCTGCGATTGTTACGTTCAACCCGTGCCTTGGAAAAATCATCCAGTGTCAAAAGCACCTTTCCCTCGGCATCGGTGATAACCAGTGTCTTGAACAGCTCCTTGAGCTTTTGCTCTAGGGGAGTTTCAGTGAGAATTTGTAAGGTTTCCATGAAAACTTCATGAATTGGTGTACTTGGAAAATACTCTACCAATTTGATTGTTGTATTTGCTTTGTATACTCTTTTTTCACCAGATTCCAAGAAGCTGTCACAAGTAACACCTCGTCCTAGTAACGGTTGATTCCAATATGAGGGAAAATTCTGGGTGGTATTACCATCTTTATGTTGAAATTCACAGTAAACAGTTATCGAATTTTCCAAATCATTCTTAATCCATATTCTTTCTCTTACAACAGAATTTGCAGCGATTGTGGGAATGAATACCATTAAATACATAAAAGTCAGAAAAATACCTTTCTTTTTTCTCATTAGTTACCTCCAGAACTTAGAGCTTTATTTACTCTATCTTGTACTTGCTGAGCAGCATATTCCAATGTACCTGGTGTATTGTATGGGGCTGATTTTCCACTAGCTCCAGCGAGAAAATCCAGTCTTGTGATATAGGCAAATCCAAGACCCACAAAGACGAACAGGAATAGGTATGCGGGGACAGCCTTTCCTATGCTCAGGATGAAAGGCGTGATAGAGCCCTCTCCTCGGTCTTGTCTTTGTCTTGAGACTAAAACCAGCAGGATAAACAGTAAAAGGCTGATAACTCCCATCAATATTGCAAGTCCCCATTCTCTTTGAAGCAGGGAGTATGTCATGACGCTCAAAGCCACAGCAATCAATGAAGGAAACGGAAAGCTACCCATTCTATTCCTCCTAAAAATCCAATATATATGTTCTAAGTGTGATGTTGCAGTCGGTTGACTAAGATAAGTATGAGTATAAAAAACACATTGAATGTGGTTGCAATAACAGCGGAAAAAACGTTCATTCTCATGCTCAAAATAATGTACATAATATTTGCCGCAAGCATACAAATTGCCATGATTGGTACAATGACTTTCTTCTTCTGGGAAGGAGTGCATTCGTCGCAAGGATTTTGTGGAAAAATGTGATTATTCTCTAGAACTCGTATGAAGGTATTCATGTCTTGTGGTGACAAGATGACATTTCGTCCACTCTTCAAGTTCAGCTTTATAGCTTTGTCTGCAAGGGAAAAAAGGCTTGTTCCTCCCTTGGTGATTTCGTATGAAAGAATGGTCTCAAATGGAAATTCCTTAAAGACGAACAAAGCGTTTAATATGATTCTATTGGACTTGATTTCAACTCTTGCGCTCCAAGTAAAGGCCAGCAGCATGAGGTATATTGGAATTGTGAACAAAGCCCACAGTCCTATGAGATCTATCAGGCTGCTATGATTTTCCAGCAGCATCATTACAGCCAAGGGAGTGAGTAATGGTAAAAAGGCAATTAAGATGTATTTGGAGTCTTTCTTGGTTTTCATTTTCATATCTTCTCCGTTTTGTGGAATATACGATGTTATCATAAAATAATTA
>JAEDCN010000002.1 GCA_016294105.1 Treponema sp. | reverse complement strand
TCGCTTAAACCTTTGCCGATCCAAACTTCAATCCACAACATTTGACAATATCTCGTCCCAGTAAGAACCTCTCCATAATAGGGTAACATATCATAATTTTTTGTCTCAGAATGAGAATGTAATTCTCCATTTTTTTCAGCTAAGAGCAAACTCTCTGTCCATGTTAGTCCCTTTTCCCTAATATATTTCATTGCAATTTCCATGGCAGATTTTCCAACAGGTGCATAATCTGAAATCAACTGGACAGTTTTCAATGCATCTTTTACTTCATCTTCTGTAAGGTGAAATTCCTCCATTAGTTTCTTTTCTAAAAGCATATCATCTGGGCAATTTACCCATGTTGCAAAAAAATTATCCTGTTCCAAGGTTGATAACCGACTCCAAAAACCTTTATTTTCCAATCCTTTGAATCGGAATCCTTTGATTTCAGATGTTTTCTGCTCTTTCCCTTGTAAAACAATATCATACGAAGCATATTCTGGCAAAAGTTTTTTAACCTTGCTACCAGTTAAAGTTACACCATTACGCAACTCTTTATACAACTTTTCTTTGTCTTCTTGAGAAAATGCTGTAGGCACAAAAACTATAGTTCCCTTTTTCTCTTGAGGTATCTTAATCCGTGCATTATTTAATGCTTCCCACAACCTTCGTTCTTCATTCAAAAAATGGCATTTTGGAAGTTTAGGTTCATCAGGAAAATACGGACAATGACCAGCTTCAGGAACCATTTTTTCATTTTCGTAATTGACAGCATTTACAATACGATCACAATATTCTTCTGTAAAGATTTCTGGATAAAATTGCCTTTGAGTTGTTAATAATTTATTTAATTCAACTAAAATCACGTCTCTTTTAGGAAAGGGAACATTAGCTCTTTCCTTTGTATTACGATATCCAACAACTTCATTTTTATTCAAGTCATGAAGTATCTCTATGAATGAAATCATTTTGTTATTAGCTTGTATAGTTTCTACTAATTCTAGTTGATTCTTATTTTTTTCCAATTCTTTTAACTCTTCTATATCCATATCTAAAAATGTACGTACAGAAGAAGTTCCACGATGATTTGCAATATGATATATACAAAAACCAATTTCGTCTAAAGCTAATTTTTCAAATAATCCTTTATATCTTAAAGAATATACATTTCCATTTTTTAAAGTTCTAACATGTTCTGAAAATCTAATGACATTGGTATCAAGTTCTGAAGTCTCTTTTACAAATGGCAACATAAGTTCTTTTTCAGCAAGAACTTTCCATAAAAAAATCAGTCTATTTCTTTTATGCCTAATAGCATTTCTTTGCCCTCTTTTTTGCCTCCTTTCAGCAGCCCCTTTTGAAGATGAAAAAATCCGTACACCAGACATAATCAAATCTTCTACAAAAACCTTATCATCAGCTTTTGTACCAAGAGCACCTACTGCATATCCTATAGATCCTACACCTAAGTCTAAAGCTATCCGATATGGTCTATTTGCCAACTTTTCAACATCTTTTTTTGATTTTACTGAGTACACAGTATTTCTAATCTTCATCCCTTCCTCCAGCATATAACTTTGAATTATTTGCTCTATAATTGGTTATAATTATAACATGAGTTCTGTAGCAAATAACGATACACCCTAAAAAAAAATTACAAAAAAAAACAAAAACACCATTCCATTTCCCTAACCATCCCCATCCATGCTATACTATTCCCATGAACACCTCCGGCTGGAACCTGCAACAAGGCACACTTCCCTTCCGTCCTCTCAGTGAAAGCGATGTTATCCGCATTGTAAACCAGGCCTTGTCTCCAGCAAAAAAGCACACTTCCACCTACAAATATGCGTTCTTCAAGGCGATGCTGGACAATCTTTTTAATGTGGATGGTCAACGGGTTTTTTTGAGCTACGATACCATTGCCCTGCGGTTCACGGAAATCTACTGGAACTTGGTGCTGAACTACCACTTAAAACAGATGCCCACTTCCCAGCGTGCTACCATGACGGCGGTGGAACGGGTGCTTTTTGATTTTTGCAAGAAATATGGCTTTAACCATGAGAGCAAGGGATCAATCTTTCCCTTCGAGAGCCTGAGACAAGATTTACAGCTAGAACTTTCCCGCAAGATCCGAAGCCAAATGCTCAAATACGTGGTGGGAGCCTTTTACACAGATACGGAAGGCCAGCTCTATTCCTTCAGCAAAGAAGAAGGGGGCATCCACTTTAACCCAGATGCCTACACCGCCTGCATCAAGTTCAAGACGGATTTTGAAAAGATAAATTATTACGAGTGGATAAAATACCTAGAAAAGGTGAATCGGGAAGAAGATGCCTACGCTCTGGCAAGCAAGCTAGATGCCTCCACGGAACGAAGCAATCTGAGCCTGTATCGTGAAACCCTCCTTCAGTTTGGTCAGCAACATTGCTTTTACTGTCACAAGAGCCTAAAGCAGGAAGCCACCGCCATTCCAGTAGACCACTGCATCCCTTGGTCCTTCGTCAAGGACGACAAACTCTGGAACTTTGTCCTCTCCTGCCCCACCTGTAACGGAGCCAAAAGCAACACCCTGCCGGCAGAAACCTATCTTGCAGACATAAAGCAACGGAACCGCTCCCTACTGCACCTAGACCTTCCCTTAGTCAAAGAAGATTTCAAGTCCTACAGCCACGCAAAACTAGAACAAATGTACCACTCCGCCATCTTCAACGGCTTCCAGGCTGGCTGGAAACCCAGCACCATACTCCCCCTCCCCACCTACGGCTTTGGTGATGGTGGATATTCTGCTGTGGCGGATGGGGAGTGAGGGGGAAGTTTTATCCATAAAAATTTGCCTTTTTCTCAAAAAGTTCTTATCTTAAATAAAATGAGTTATAAAATATTTGTGTCATATAAATACCGTGATGCCTCTGTTTATCCACTGCCCTGCGGAAATTCCTTGGGTTTTTCAACTGTCCGAAATTATGTCGATAAGTTGGAATCTTACTTTGACCGAACAAGCAATATCTACAAGGGAGAGTCTGACAATGAAGACTTGTCCCATTTATCTGAAGCCTGCATTTGGGAAAAACTAAAGGATAGAATTTACGATAGCTCAGTCACCATCGTGATGGTCTCACCGAACATGAGAGAGCAATACCGTTCTGAACGATCTCAATGGATTCCATGGGAAATTGCCTACTCCTTGCGGGAGACGACACGGGCCGACAGGACAAGCCACTCCAATGCAATCTTGGCGGTGATTCTTCCAGATAGAAGTTATCAGTACGAATACTTCACCCAGCCCTTTTCTTACCAACAATCTGGTGGGCAATGGTCCAGTGGAACAGACACTGTATTCTCTATCATCAGGAAAAACATGAATAACAAACTAGGAAATAACGAATCACTCTTTTCCAGTCATGGAATCTTCTCCATTTCAACAAATGATGGCTCCTATATACCCAGCGTGACATGGAAAGACTTTATTAGTCACCCAATGCGTTATATTGAATGTGCTATCAAGCACAAAGAAAGAATATCGGAATATAGAATTTGTAAAGAAATTGCAGAGTGGAGTGTTCTTTATGGGTAACAAAATTTTCATCTCATACAAGTATAAGGATTCATCTGTATGGTCGCTCAATAAAACGCATGGGCAAAAATATACCCCTACAATAGTTAGGGACTACGTTGACATCCTGCAGGAAGAGCTCGAAAAAAAGAACCACATCAACAAGGGTGAAAAAGATGGTGAGGATTTAAGTGATTTCAAGGATGAAACAATAGCTTCCCGATTACGTGATAAAATTTATGACAGTTCAATTACCATCGTATTGATTTCACCAAACATGAAGGAATCTGGTGGAGAGGAAGACCAATGGATTCCTTGGGAAATTTCGTATTCCTTAAAAGAAATCAACAGACGGGACAGACGAAAAACTCCCAATGCCTTGCTTGCTGTCGTTCTGCCCGATACAAGGAATTCCTACTCATACTTCATTGAGGACAACAATTGTTATTCTGATTGCAGGTGCAAAACCCTGCATACAGAGAGATTATTTGCTATTTTGGCAAAAAATATGTTCAATATACGTTCCCCCTCTTATAAAGATTGTCTCCTTGAAAAAGCTGTTGTTTACGTGGGGGATGCATCCTACATACAATCTGTAAAATGGGATGATTTCATGAACAATCCCAATCTTTACATCAACAAGGCTCTCGAAATCAGAACAAATTGGGACAAGTATAATATCGTCAAACAGGTAGGATAAGGTGAAACATTATGGATATTGAAAAAGAGGACGAACGATTATACTTGCAATTCTTGCAAAACAACATCGCAAGAATGAATACAAATTCAGCCCAAGCAAAGGGTTGGTGCATTGCAATCGTTGCCGCACTGCTTGCCATCTTTGCCGAAACAAAGAGCAACCTATTTATTTGCCTATTGCCAATCATCTTGTTTTCTATTCTTGATGCATTATATCTCCAGCAAGAACGGAAATTTGTCGGAATGTACAATGACTATATAAAAGACAATGAAAGCAAACCGAAAACGTATGAAATGCCAATGAAATCCTATGCAAAAGGTTTCTGTGGTTTTCTCAAGGCATTCCTATCTTGGTCCGTAGCTCCAGTATACGGAATTATTTTTGTAGTGGTACTTGCTTTTACTTTTATTTCCTCCTGATAATATGAATCATCAGAATATAGGAGAACAAGCTGAGACTCTGACTATCTAGGAAAGGTATTCGGGGAACACCACAGACTTGGATTAAAATATACGGGAAAACAAGTCTATATTACTCATTAAAACAAGAAAGGAGACAATATGACATACAATAAGATTCAAGAGATGATTCAATCATCTCAAGGTGACGATTGGCTATACGATGAGAAACAAGAGAGCTTTACTTTCAAGAGTGACAAAGAGCTACAAATTAGACGGACACAATCAAGGCCATTTAATGAGCCATGGGCAAGAAAATTTTCGGACAAAGGCTCTGATTTGTTGGAATATGATGTGTATTACAACAAAACTTTCATGGAGAAAAAATATCTTGTTGGAATTGATGGTGAACGAGCTATAGTTCCCTTACCCACCTCCTCAGAAGAACTTTCATTTAGAGATGAGGACATTCATTTTGCAAGAATAATAAATAGATTATCTAGACTTGATGAATACATAGAAAGAATTCAATCCCAAAGATAATCCCGCTCCCCGCCCACCACCGTTTAAAACAAAAAAAGGGAACACACAACCGGTCTGCTCAGAAGTTGCGGTTCCCCAATTTTGGAATATGTCGTGGTGCCCTTAATTCATCAGGCACCAGTTCATTCCTATTATTATGTATTACAAAATATTACGCCGTAGCTACAAGGAGCATGACCCGAAAATCAAAAACTGGCCGGTCTACAGACATATTGCCACAGGAGGTGTCATGCAAAAAGTATGCAGCACCAGGCTAGACCACTTTCTGAAAGGGCATGTCCGTAAGAACAGCCTTCTTCATTTCAGATGCACCAATAAAGCTGATTCGGATGCCATCAATGTCTGACGCTGTCACATCCTCGGCATTTTCTTGGCCATTACCACCAAAAATTACCTTGAATGTACCAAAACGGTTCAACTTGATTTTAACACCACGCCTCAAATGCTTAGGCATCACATTCAATAATCCCTCCAACACAGCCTTTACGTCTGTGGGAGTCATTGACGTAGCATAGGATATTTCCGCAGCCAATTCGTCAATATCAATCTCATCATTGTATATAGGAGCAGGATAAAATTTCTGTTTTCTTATCATAAAGAAAACTTAACAGAGATGCAGTCGATTATCTCAAAAAACATTATATTTACTTTAGGGGAAAAAAGATGGAAAATAATAACATTGCAATTTTCTTTGATGCAGAAAATGTATCAGCACGATATGTTTCTACCATTTTAGCAAAAACGTCAAGCTATGGAAATATAGTGATCCAAAGAGCCTATGCAGACTGGTCAATTCCAAATACAAAACAATGGAAAGAAATTGTTGCACGTCAACCAATTAATGTCATCCAACAATTTCATAATGGTGAAACTCAGGTAATTGACAAGACTATAATTATGGATGCAATCCAAATAGCTATTGAACGACCAGAAATAAATGTTTTTTTATCGTTGCTTCCGACAAAGGTTATGCTAATTTGGCATTGCGTTTGAGAGAACTTGGGAAACGTGTCGTTGGTATAGGAGAAGAAACAAAGGCAAAGCAAGACTCTTTGCTTGTCAATGCTTGTAATGAATTTTTATATGTAGAACGTATTAAACACTTTGATGAAAATATTCTTTTAGATTCAAATGACTCAGAGTCAAGGGAAATTCAAAACTTTTCACTATTACAATTTATCAATCAAGCCTATGATATAACACCCAAAATGAGAGATAACGAAGTCTTGATGTCTCAATTGGGAGAGTCAATCAAAAAGATTAAACCTGATTTTGATTACATGGACTATAAATTTTCATCACTAAAACAAATAATAGAATCCTTCTCAAATGATTATGAAATATCTAATGATGGGAAAACTCCTCCAACTTTTTTTATCAGTAGAAAAGAAAAAGAGTTACATGAAGAAAAGCTTGAAGGCACTATAAAAAGGCTCATCAAGAACTATGGTATTATCAGTACAGATGATGCTACAGACTATTTTTTTTTACAACAAAGACATACTTCCAGAGTTTCATAAAGAAAAACTAAAAAAAGGAACGAAAGTATTTTTCATTGTCGCAAAAAAAACCAATAAGGAAGCTGGAACAACAAAGGATCAAAATGGACGTGCAGAAAAAATCGAAATCGTAAATAAAACAGAAGGTGAAAATTAACTCCATCAGAAATCTTTCAAGTTCATTTGAATTTTATCCTCCTCTGTACTGTACTTTACAGAATGGAGGAGGATTGACATTAGAAATTATGCCCAACTTACAAAAACGGCTAAATGACAGACGATTCTCAACTCTAATATTTTTTTTGTAGATTATTTATTATAAAACCCTTGCTTGCTATATTCAGCCCATTTATTATACATATCTTGATAATTTATTTTTATAAATGCTTGAATTTTTGATATTTCTCTATCATTCAAGATACCTTTTGATTGTAATATTGAATCACCATTCCCTTTTACAAAAAATTTAGCAGAACCTTCTTCAGTTAGTTTTGAATCACTTGCATGGACGTGCATTGCCTCTACAATACATTTAGAAGTAAAATACAAATAATAACCGGCAACTTTAAATGGGTAATACTTTGGCATTATACCTCCAATAACGCGATATTATTGATTAAATATTTATGTGCTATAGCAAGTTCTATGTCATTCATGTTTGTTTCTATCAATTCACACTGACTATTAAAAACTGCAGCACCAACCTCATTATTCAAATCAAAAACTTTTATTTCATTTTCATTTTTTTTGAAAGCAAAACCATTTACAATAATATCCGCTTCTTGTGCAATTTGGTCTACATTAGGCATATTTTACCTCCACATTCTTTATAGGTTTCAGGAACTCACTTGGTTCTATATACAAATTTTTGAGAATGGGGATGAGGTCAATATACTCTTCTTCTAGTTCCTCGTTATGAGAATACTTTGCTAAAACCTCGATATACCCATTGTCCCATTTTAATATTTCTTCATAATATTGCAGAGAATAGGGTGCAATAAATTTGATTCTATTTTCACCAAATGTAAAAACGGTATAACAACCTTCATTACTTAAAAAAGCCGTATCCATCATCTTTATACTCACAGAGTAAAATATATCACCAAAATCTTGTTTTTTCTAGCTTCACCAATTCTCCGGGTCATAGCCAGCATCATCTGCCGCATTGAACCAGGCTGCTTCATTGGAGCTAGGCCGCATCAATCGGTCAAAGTCGCTTTCATAGCTTTTAGAACCAAAGATACTTGTTCTCCCCTTCCTTGGACGAGGCTCATCAATCATAAAATCCATGTCCAAATTCTCCTCCAAATCTTCATCAAAGTCAGCGTCACTCCAGCCTCGTTCTGGAATGACACCGCCTCCCTGTCTGTGGCCAGAGCCAGCAGAATCTGCTGCCCTGGCTACACCAACGAACAGACCTATAAGAGCACATACAATCAGCAACACAACAAATCCCATCTTCTTTCCTCACTTCATTTTTTCAGCAGCTCTAATCCCTCAAAGCTACAGGCCCAGTCTACTGCCAGCAGCTGCAAGGGGTGAAAGAATATACTGAAAACAATACAGAAGGCCATGATTTTTCCTGCACTCAAGCTGTGAGTCAGACTTGCCAAGACGATTCCAGGAATCAGAAACACCACAAAGGCTACCAAAATAACCAACAATGCTTTTTTATAACCCATAGAACACTTCCTTGTTACCGTTCATATTTCCAGTATACAAATAGCAGTGTCCTAATAAGTGATACACTAAGAAAAAAATTTAATTTTTTAATACATTTTTGCCATGGTAGCAATTTCCCGTCGTATCGCTTCCTTTAGCTCAGGCGGATTCAGCACCAGTACCTTGTGACCAAAGGACATGACCCAGTGGAGAATTTCGTCAAACTGATTTGTCTCAAAGGTCAAAAGTACACGACCATCCTCCTGCAAGCAGCATCTTTGCCCCACGTGCCACTGCCGTTCCAGAATAAAGGTATGTACCTCCTGGGAAAACAGTAGCTCCACAGTAAAACTCTTTCCCTGGGCCCACACCCCAAAGTCTGGGTCAATGTGACTGTTGATGTCAAAGCTCTCGTCCCATTCAAAGCGCTCTGCCACACTGATATTTTGGATGCGCGCCATGTTGTACACCCGAAACTCCTGGTGCCGGTGGCAATATCCCAGAATATACCAATCTCCCCGCTGGCACAAAATCTTATAGGGATTGAATTTTCGCTGAATATATTCTTGACGTTTAATGGAACGATAGGCAAAATCTAGGGTTTTTCGCTCCTGAATCCCTTCCAACACCTTAAAGAAGATTTCTTGGTCTATCTGGGGCTGGGGATTAGAAATAAAATGAACCTGATCTGCATTAAAGCTGGTGGAAACAGCCACATCCTTTGGCAGCATGTCCAGCATCTGCTTCATAATGGACTCAAACACTGGTTCCAAGGGGGTTCCCTTGTACTGCTCCATCAAGGGCAGGATAATGTGCAGGGTAAAAAGCTCTCCCTCCGTTAGCAAAAAGCTGGGAATGGTGTAGTTGGGATCGCTCAAAAAATAGCCGTTATGCTCCTTGGAATAATCTAAGGGAACCATGTATCGATCCTTCAAAAAATCAATATCCCGCATTACCGTACTGCGAGACACTTCAAACTTTTTGCGAAAGTCCGTGGTATTGGGATAATTTCCCTGCTTTACCATATCAACAATGTGGAGCAACCGTAGCTGGCGAGCCTTGTCCTCCCGACTGTTAGACTCCATTTTTCCTTGTTTACAATCCTGCTGTTCCTGATTTACACTCATTCTTCTATTATATCACGATTATTTACTTCCCCATAGCAGCAATTTATGGTATTGAAGCAAGAGAAAATGGTGCAACATGAACCAACGTAAAACTAGGCTCTTACCTGATTACGACCTAAGGCATGACCATAGGTATCGTTAATGGTCTTGAAAAAATCCACATCGCATATGAGGATACTAGCACAACTATTCTGAAGACATCCTTCCATATCCTCTGCATAAAACTCCCAGAATCCACGGCGGTTTTTCAATCCTGTGAGGGCATCTAGCAGAGTTTCCTGATACAGCAAATATGCCTCCAAGGTACGGCCACAATAGGCAGCAGCCATAGCAAGGCGACGCACATCCTTTTCTTCAAATATGCCATAGCTACCATCAGTCAGCTTGTTCACCAAGCTTTTCTGCAGTTACCAACATCACATATCGAACCATAACCCCTCTCCCATCTAGGTTCTGATAGCATACTATACTTTTTAAATTTTAGAAATAGACCCAAAATAAAAAAAACTATCTCAGCAACATACCCCAAATGACTTAAAGCAGGAAGTATGCACCAAGATAGTTTCTTTCTATAGTCTTTTACCAAGAACTATTTTTCTGCAATCAACAGTGTTTTGGAATCAAGCTTGAGACCAGAAGCACGAGCAGCTTCATCCCGCAGCTTCAAAATCATCAACTCGATCATATCGGTCTTTGCATCCAAGCGGATAACAGCCTGGAACAAGCCCTGCAGATCAGCTGCCAAAGTACCGTTCAGGTCGGTAGCTTCACTAGAAGCACTGAACCAAACAGCAATGCCAGCCTTCTTGGCATAGTCAGCGATAGTCTGAACCTCATCAGCCTTCAGCTTAGACAGGTCAACACCATCAACTACCAAGCAAGCAGCCTGGATTCCACCCTGAGCAAGAGCTTCCAAGGTAGTAACGATATGACTCAGTGCCATAGCATCCTGATGGAAGTTCAAGATAATGCGCTTGCGAACAAGCTCTGTTACCAACTCGTTAATGTTAGCAATATTCTTTTTCTTGGCAATCTCAGTAAAGATGTCCTGATACCAAGTGATTACGTTAGCAGACTGCTGGTCAAAGGAAACATGAATTACCTGCTTGTCCTGCAGAAGTGTATCCACTCCAAACTGCACAAGAACAGATGTCTTTCCCAGACCCTTCTTGGATGTCAACAGTCCCAGCTCACCAGCCTTGAGTCCACCAGTTGCCTTTTCAAAGCAACGAATGGGGCTCCGTTCAAACAGCTCATCCTTAATCATAGTTCCTCCTAAATAAGGTTGAAGATCAAGACCCGTCTCCCATTATACCACACATTTGCAATATTTTGGGGACGAATCTTGCATCCATTCTTGTTTATTTCTGCTCTTTCTTGCGCTTTTCTTCGTATTCTTTTACCAAAGTATCAGAGATACTGTTAGGTACCTTACCATACTTCAAGAATTCCATGGAGAACTCTGCCTTACCCTGGGTAAGAGAACGAAGTACAGTGGAAAATCCGAACATTTCGCTCAGTGGAACTTCAGCCTCTACGCGAGAGAAGGCTCCATCTTCTGTAGAAGAAACGATGATACCACGGCGCTGGTTAATTACAGCAAAGATATTTCCCTGGAACTCTGTAGGTCCTTCCAAAGAAACCTTCATGATAGGCTCAAGGATAACAGGCTTTGCCTTGCTATATGCTTCACGGAATGCACCCTGAGCAGCAACCTGGAAAGCGATGTCAGAGGAGTCTACAGGGTGAGACTGACCATCGTTGATGGTACAGCGAACACCAACAATGGGGAATCCAATCAAGGAACCCTTTGTCATAGAAGCACGGAATCCCTTGTCACAGGAAGGAATGTATTCGTTAGGAATAACACCACCCTTGATGGAGTCTACAAACTCGTAGTCCTTGTCCTCAATGGGCTCCATGAATCCAGCTACACGACCATACTGACCAGAACCACCAGTCTGCTTCTTGTGAGTATAGTTGAACTCAGCACGCTGAGTGATAGACTCACGGTAAGCTACCTGTGGCATACCAGTCTCTACTTCGCACTTGTACTCGCGCTTCATGCGCTCGATGTACACGTCCAAGTGCAACTCACCCATTCCCTTGATGATGGTCTGGTTTGATTCAGGATCAACGTAGGTCTGGAAGGTGGGGTCTTCTTTTGTAAAGCGGTTCAAAGCCTTTGCCATCTGGTCAGCAGACTTCTTGTCCTTTGGAGTGATGGCCAAAGAGATAACAGGCTCAGGAACATACATACTGGTCATGGCGTAGTTCAAGCCACCGCTACAGAATGTGTCACCAGAAGCACAGTCAACACCAAAGAGTGCAACGATGTCTCCAGGTACACCTTCGTTAATATCTTCCATGCTGGCGGAGTTCATACGAACCAAGCGTCCCACCTTGAACTTCTTGCGAGAGCGAGTATTGTACAATTCCTCACCCTTCTTCAAGCATCCCTGGTACACACGAACGTAGGTCAACTGACCATACTGACCGTCTTCCAACTTGAATCCCAAGGAAACACAGGGCTTGTTTTCGTCACAGGAAAGCTCTACCTGCTCTTCGTTCTTGTCCAAGTCCAGAGCAAAGTTCTTTACTTCAGAAGGATTAGGCAGGTAGCTTACTACACCGTCCAACAGGGGCTGAATACCCTTGTTCTTATAGGCAGAACCACAGAATACGGGAACGAACTGCTCGGCCAAGGTTCCCTTGCGAACAGCGTCACGAATCATGTCTTCAGTTACTGCATCTTCCAGCATAGCTTCCATCAACTCATCGCTGAACATAGAAGCTGCATCAAGAAGCTCCTCGCGGTACTTGTTGGCATCGTCTACCAAGTGAGCAGGAATTTCTGCTACACGGATTTCAGTTCCGTTGTCACCTTCAAAGTACAGGGCCTTCATGGTAACCAAGTCAACAACACCTTCCAGCTTGTCTTCCAAACCGATAGGAATCTGCATCATGTAGGCGTTCAAGCCCAACTTTTCCCGCAACTGCATACGTACCTTAAAGGGGTTTGCACCAGTACGGTCACACTTGTTTACGAATGCAATACGAGGAACATGGTAACGCTTCAGCTGGCGGTCTACAGTAATTGACTGAGACTGAACGCCACCTACAGAGCACAATACCAAGATTGCTCCGTCCAATACACGCAGAGAACGCTCTACCTCAACGGTAAAGTCAACGTGACCGGGAGTATCGATAACGTTTACAGTGTAATCCTTCCACTGAACCTGGGTTGATGCTGACTGGATGGTAATACCTCGTTCCCGCTCCAGTTCCATGTTGTCCATAACAGCACCAACACCATCCTTACCGCGAACTTCGTGAATAGCGTGAATCTTGTCGCAATAAAAAAGGATTCGCTCAGACAAAGTGGTCTTTCCTGAGTCAATGTGGGCACTGATACCGATATTCCTCATCTTGGAAATATCAAAGCTCATCTTGTATCTACCTCTCAATAAAAATTGATTTATAATATTAGAAAAAACTTAATTACCCTAGTTTACAGGAAACAGGAAATAGTATCAAGAGGGGGTATAAAACGGTAGAGATTGCAAAACCATCATAGTCTTGCAATCTCCCTGGCACAAAACTCTTCTTTAATAAAGATGAAAAGAATCAATCCCATAACAATAGAACTGCTGAGAGCCAAAATGCTGATTTGAACTCCTAAGGACATACGAATCTTTTTCATGGAAAACTACCTTTGCTGTAGAATGACTTGGATTAGTAACATTATACCACGAGAAAAAAAGGTGTATAAAAACTTTTTAAAATAATTCTTATTTATTCCTGTTCCTTCTGGCTTCCCTTGTCTATGCCCAAGCCAAAGAGAGCAAAGTCTCCACGACAAGGATCATCGGGCCAGATGCTACACAGGATTTCCGTAAGCTTTCGGGCATTGGCGGCAGAACTTGCAACGGAGACTGATTTTCCAGTGCCAGCGGCTGGACAGAGCAATCCCAACTCCACCGATTGACGAATAACGTGGGTGTCTAGGGGAATCAGCAAATCGACGGGACTGAACCAGCTCCACAAGCCCACATCCACTGGAGAGTTTTGACGTACCATCCACCGCAAAAACATTTGCACCCGCTTGTTGGCAGAGTTTTTTCCCTTGGGCACAATCTTGCAGTCTGGAAATGATTGACTTACCAGCTGGGAAAGGTGAACCTGTGGCTGTGATTTTTGGGATTCAATGTATTTATGGTGAAAGTAACTTCCCAGGGAACCTGCTTCTTTGAGCAAGGCTTCCAAGCGACAAAACAGAAGATACAGGTCGTGATAGGAATAAAAACGATAGAAGGAATCTGTAGCAGACACTCCTTCTGGGGGAAAATCCTTTTTGTGGTGGCCACTGACCAACCAATGAAAGGGGCCGCCCTGACAATCTGCTAGCTCCAAGATATAATCAATCTTGGGCAGGAACAAGTCCCTGCGACCAAAGGCCAGCATAGCAGAAATAAAGGCGGCCACCTCTATGTCTTGTGGCATTGTGTATCGTTGCAGCACTCGACTGGGATCCTGCTCCATAAATGAAGTACATTCATAGGTATCCGCCAAGTGACGCAACTGGCACATCAATTCCTGATTCAGCTTACTTTGTCTCCAAAACGGCAATACCGGGAAGTGTCTTTCCTTCCAGGAACTCCAAGGAAGCTCCACCACCAGTGGAAACGTGGCTCATCTTGGATGCCAAATTGAACTTGTTTACAGCAGCAACAGAGTCACCACCACCAACAACGCTTACTGCGCCCTTGGATGTAGCTTCTGCAACTAGCTGAGCTACCTCACCAGTTCCCTTTGCAAAGGCTTCAAACTCGAATACACCAACAGGTCCGTTCCAGACGATGGACTTTGCATTCAAGATAGCATCCTTGTAAATAGCCAAGGTCTTGGGACCAACGTCCATTCCCATCAGGTTGTCAGGAATGTCTGCACCGTCGATGGCAACAGCAGCAGCGTTGGGGCTGAACTCAGCGGCACCAAGGTGGTCAACAGGAAGGATAATCTTTGCACCCTTCTCGTCAGCAGCCTTCAGCAAGGATTTTGCTGTGTCGATAAAGTCATCTTCTACCAAGGACTTTCCGATGGTGTGTCCCTGGGCCTTCAAGAAGGTGTAAGCCATACCACCACCGATAATCAGGGCAGAAGCATTCTTTAAGAGGCTTTCCAATACAGCGATTTTGGAGGAAACCTTGGCTCCACCAATGATAGCCACCATGGGCTTAGGAGGATTGGTAACCATGGGCTCCAAGTATTTTACTTCCTTTTCCATCAAGAAGCCGCCAACCTTTACGTCCATGAACTGGGCAATGGTGGCTGTGGAAGCGTGGGCACGGTGGGCGGTACCGAAGGCATCGTTTACATATACATCACCGTAGGTAGCCAATTCCTGAGCCAGTTTCTTCTGCTCTTCCACATCCTTAGAAGTTTCTTCTGGATTGAAGCGAGTATTTTCCAGCATCAAAACACCACCTTCGGGCAGAGCGTCTACAACAGCCTTCTGGCCAAAGCAGGCTTCTGCAAAGGCAACATCCTTTCCCAGAACCTTGGCCAAATACTCAGAAACGGGCTTCATTCTGTTCTTGCCATTGATAAAGGCTTCTTCGTCAGCAGCAGTAAAAGTTTTGCCAGCCTTCTCTGCCTTTTCCTTAGCCTTCTTTACGTCCTTCTTGGGATCTCCCAAGTGGCTCATGAGAACCAAGCTGCGGGGAGATTGCTCCAGAATGTATTTAATAGTAGGAAGCGCGGCCTGAATACGGGTGTCGTCCTGAACAACGCCCTCTTTCATGGGCACATTGAAATCCACCCTCATGATGACACGCTTACCCTTTAAGTCAATGTCCTTTACAGTCTTAATCATAATCGACTCCTAACAATTAGTTTCAGTTAAAACGGCACACCCGTTCTATAAAAATATATCAATTAACAAGAGGAAAGTAAAGGGTAGTTGAAGCCCTTATACATTTCCCTGCATCAATTGTTCCCCCTTACAAAAAATCCACTGCCAGCTTGTCCACTAGCTGCTTGAAGATATTGCCCTGTTCAATAGAAGTAACTGCAAGAAGGGGAACTTCTTCCAGTACAATGTCTCCCAAGGAATAGGTGATTTTCCCCACCACGTCACCTGCTCGGAGGGGAGCCTGAATATAAGAAGGAATATTGATTTGGGCTGTAATGGAGTTGGCGGCAGCAGCGGGACTTTCATCCTTCAGCAGGGCGGGCACTGTTAAAGGCTTGGTGTGAAGGGGGGCTACGGTTACGCTATTTTTGCTGCCTCCAAGAACAGGAATTGCCAGAGGTTTGATTTCCGACTTGTAATGGGTTGCAAAGCAAGAAAATGCCCATTCCATTAAGGCAGTTCCATCTGCCACACGGTAGCGATTGCCCTCCACAGAACCTGTTCCAGGGCCCATCATGGTAACGGAGATAAATCGTGTTTCTCCCCGCTGGGCAGTGAGAGAAAGATTGTAGCCAGATTCATAGATAAAGCCTGTCTTTAAGCCGTCACAACCGGGCAAAGAGTCTAGCAATTTGTTGGTATTCCGCTGGAAGATAGGCTGCTCTTTGCCCTTGTGCCATTCAGCAAAATTGTGCTCCTGGGGATAAGAAATGGAGGCCTGAGAATGGAATGCTTCCAAAGATTCAGGATAGCGGGAAAGATAGGTTCGAGCAAAGGCAGCGAATTCCCGTGGCGTGGTAAGATTCAGCTCACTGTAGCCAGAAGGTTCTACAAAGCGAGTTTTTTCCAAGCCCAAAAGCTCCATCTCACGATTCATCCGTTCTATGAATTTATCCACGGAGCCGCTGACATAGTGCGCCACTGCCACCGCAGCATCGTTGCCAGAAGCCACCGCCAGGCCCAAAAGCAATTCTCGCAGGGTAACAGTTTGGCCTTCTGCCAAGAACATAAGGGAGGACTGGGGAGGTGCATTTACCGCCCAGGATTCTGGTGGCAGAGGAACAATATCATCAAGAGAAATGCGACCAGTGGCGATTTCCTGGAACACTACATACATCACCACCAGCTTTGTCATGGAGGCAGGAGGAATGATGGCGTCGGCATTCTTTTCGTACAAAATGCTTCCTGTGGCGGCATCTATCAAAATGGCAGAACCTGAATGCACTGAAAATTCTGCAGGTGTTACAGGATAAGGCAAGGAGCCCACGATGGATTGGGGATACAGGCTATCTTTTACCTGCTGAAAGGAGCGGGCCTCCTCTTGGGAAAGCTCCTGGGTGGAGGGATTTTTCAATCCATTTACATACAAAAAAAAGGAGCTACAGCACAGGGCAATACAAGATACAATAATTATAATCGGGAGAAATTTCTTCATGTCAGCATTTTACACAAAAGCTGCCTTTAAGGAAAGGGAAAACTAATCCTTGGGTGGGTTGTAGAAGCGACCTTGTATCTTGTGGGATTTGATGATGTTTACAAAGGCGGTGGGATCCAGTTCCTTTAATCGAGAGCGCACGTGGTGGGCTTCGTCGGCAGATATGACAGAATACAAGATGGTTTTCTGGCTGCGATGATAGCAGCCTGTTCCCATAATTTCTGTGGCATCGTGGTTTGTTTCATCACGGATCAGCTGGTAGGCCACCTGGGGATTGTCGGTAACGATGAACAAGGTAACCTGCTGGTACCGCAGATACATGCCCCGCAGTGCCTGGGTAGATGTATATTGGAAGATAATGGAATACAGCGCTTTGTCCCAACCAAACAGGACACCTGCCACACAGAGCACCACCACGTTAAAGGCCAGGATGTAGTTCCAGACATCACGCCCGTATTTTTGAGAAAAGTAGATGGCTACAAAATCAGTGCCGCCGCTGGTAGCTCCCGCCACAAGGCAGAGCGTAACGGCACAGGCATTCAAAAGGCCACCAAAAACAGCGGCAAGAAGTACATCCTGGGTCATGGGACCCACGGGAATCAAGTCCGTGAGAAAGCCGGACAATAAAATCATGAAGCCAGAATAAATGGTAAAGCGGCGGCCGATGAACTTAAAGCTGATAATGGCGGGGATGCTGTTCAGGAGGGTATTCACCAGCACATAGGGAAGTTGGAAGCCGAAAAACCGATTGCAGATTTCAAGAATCAGCAGGCTCAAGCCTGTAAAACCGCCGGGATACAGACCACCAGCGTGGACAAAGGTGTTGAGATTCACCGCCATCAGCAGGGAAGCTAAAACCACAAGAAGCAGCCGAACAAAGGGGCGACGAAACAAAGAGGTTCTTTTCGGCGTAAAATTTTCCATCAATCCTCCACAACTGCTTCCAGTATAATCTAATTCAAGGATTTTTGCCAGAGGATTGAACGTTACATTGAAACATGTACCATCTGGCATAAAAGCTTCATTAGCATTATAATCCTGCCATGAATATCTTTGCCCAATTCCTTCCTGATTTTATGCAGTTTTCCACTGTAGAAGCTGCAAACCTGATTCTTTTGCTGGGTTTGATTATGTTTTTAGGCGCCCTTGGTGGACGGCTTTTCCAAAAGCTGCGGATTCCCCAAGTGGTGGGATACATCGTTATCGGTGTACTTATCGGTCAGTCTGGACTCCAGCTTTTGAGTGTCCCCGTCATCACTGCCCTGGAACCCTTGAGCAGTGTGGCACTGTCCCTCATTGGCTTTTTGATTGGAGCCGAACTGAAAATCGGTGTGATAAAAAAATACGGCAAGCAATTCGTGGGAATCCTGTTGTTTGAAGCCATTGTGCCTTTCTTTGTGGTAGCACTGGTGGTTACAGGGGTATCCTTTGCCTTAACCAGAGATTTTTCTACCTCCCTGTCCATTGGTCTGGTACTGGGAGCCATTTCCTCCGCCACAGCTCCTGCAGCCACCACCGATGTATTGAAGGAAAATAGAACCCGTGGCCCCCTTACCATGACGGTGCTGGGCATTGTGGCCATGGACGATGCCGTTGCTCTGATTCTGTATGCAGTGGCCTCATCCTTGGCTGCCATCCTTTTGGGTGGAGGTGCTGGATTAAGCTTGGGAGCTCAGCTGATTTCTCTCCTGTACGAAGTGGGCGGATCTCTTGTGGTGGGCGGTCTCATCGGTCTTGCCTTAGGACAGATTATCCGTAACCTCATGAGCGATGAAGGGCGAATCCTCTCCTTTTCCTTGGGAGCATTGTTCCTGTGTACCGGGATTTGTACCTTGATAGCACTGGACAATATTCTAGCAGCCATGAGTTTGGGCTTTGTTATGGTGAACTTTGCCCCAGCCAAAACACGAGAAACCTTTTCTCTGGTGGAAAAATTCACTCCCCCTATTTACGTCATGTTCTTTGTATTGGTTGGTGCCAAGCTAAACATCTGGAACGTAAATGCCTTTGTTGCAGTATTGGCCATTCTCTACGTACTGTGCCGAACTTTGGGAAAATCTTTAGGAGCACGACTGGGAGCCAGACTTACCAAGGCTCCAGAAACGGTGAGAAAATACCTGCCCTTCTGTCTTTTAAGCCAGGCTGGAGTTGCCATCGGTTTGTCCATTGCAGCAGGACAGGATTTTGCCTCCACCATTGGCCCCACCATCATGCTGATTATTACCGCCACCACCTTTGTGGTACAGCTGGTAGGCCCCATCTGTGTAAAGTATGGTATTACCAAGGCTGGTGAATGTGGACTGGATATCACAGAAGAAGATTTAATGAAACATAGCCTTGTTCAAGATATTTCCTGGGGAAACGCACCTATTTGCCGAACCGATTCTCCCGCCATAGTTCAAGAAACCACTACCTTGAATGAAATCATCTGTTCATTCAGTCATCACGAAAATCTCAGCTATGCGGTACAAAATAAAGACGGCAAGCTTTCTGGCATCATTACCTTGGAGCATTTGAAAGAAGCCCTCTTGGTAACAGAGCTTTCCGAAAGTCTCATGGCCTGCGATGTTATGGAGGTACCAGAGGTTACCTGTACAGCCACTACTCCAGTGCCAGAGTTATACAAGCTTTTCAGCAACTATGATACGGAAACAGTGCCCATTGTAGACTCACAGGGAGCCTGTCTTGGGGTGGCAGAAAAATACACTTTGGATCACTACCTTCATGCAAAAGTAATGGAGCTTCACAAAAAGGTGGCTGATTTAGGCTGACTTCAGCGAAGCCCAATGCCCTTCAAATAATAAAGCCTCCCTCAGTCTTGAAATTGAAGGAGGCCTTCTTTTATCTAAATCAATGACGAATATCGACTTAGAACTTGTATTCCCAGAACATGCCAATGCTAAAGCCAAAATTTGTGTCAGCATCGGTGCTGATAATAGTAAAACCAGGATCAAGACGCAATTCACCCCAAGACTTTGTCTTGTAGTGGAGACGAGGAGTAATGACCACCTCAGCGGTTCTTTCAGAGCTTTCACTAGCAAGGTTATCACCGTAAGATACACGAAGGTGGGTGTAAAATCGCTCGCTAATGTCCATTCCAATTAAACCACCAACGAGAATAGGCATCATGGTAACATCATCGCCAGCAGTATTCTGACCGACCACCTGCTTTCCCATTACAATACCCATATCGGCACCAAGGTACAAGGGGAACCAAGGCATAGTATAGTGAACACCAGCGTTCAACATAGAAACTGCACCCTTTTCAGTTTTAGTCAGAGCACCTGTGGTAGAACCAGCAATATCACTGGGGTCTACCACGTTGGTATTTGTGTAGATAGTAATACCAAGGTTAGCCTTCATATTTTTAACGGCCAAAAGCTCTCCGTAAAAACCGATGGTTTGGTTTGCATCACTGGCAGTATCAAACTGACCACCAAAGCTCAAGGTTAGGGCATCCATCAATGTGTAGTTTACCCCCACACCAGTAGTCCAAGCAGATTTTCCCATGGATTTTACAACATTCAAGGGCAGGAAATTCCAACCAATGGTAAGTCCTTCCAAAAAACCAATTCCAGTTCCAGATCCTCGGAACAGCATGGCCATACCGTTTCCAGAGGCATACTTTCTCACACCGTAGCTAGCATCGCTACCATAACCGTAGGCACCAGGCAACTCATAACCACTCCAAGGTAGCTCCTTTCCAAAGCTATTTCCCAAGGCAAATTCCATGAATTTTACGGGACGCATGGCTCCGTTGAATTCAAACCAGGTCTGATTTCCAGTGAGCGAAATATTATCCTTCCACTGGTCACTACTCTGTAGGGCCACCTGGGCTCGTCCCCAAAGAGAAAATTTTTCGTGATCATAACCACCTACAAAGCGATTATACAAATAACCGAATGAAGCATCTGAGTCGGCGGCGGCATCCTGGGTTACAAGAACGGCTCCCACGCGGTCAGAAAATTTCACTGTCTGAGCTGATACAGCAGTTCCTAAAATCAGTGTGGCAAGCACTGCCATCACAATTGTTCTTTTCATTGCGAAAATCCTCCTGTGTTGTCTTGTTAGTAGGTACCGAGATACCGAGATACCGAGTATCTAGTATCTAGTATCTAGTACCACGGTACCTGTAGCCAACATCTACACTAAACTGTAGGTGCCAGCCACCGGAAATGCCACTATTCCACAGGGATTTAAGCTAGATTTTAAGGGAAATTGAGAATTGAGAATTGAAAATTAAGAACTGGCTGCTACACACTAAGTACTAACTACTATTTTATGGCTTCTCTTTGTATGAAAGTGTTAAATTGTCCAAGGATTCGTTAAGGGCGTGGACAATGGCAACAGCATAACAGCAAAACAAATTAACGCAACATTTGGTTCCATTAACCGATCCGATGAAACCACCGTTTCCGTGTCCCGTCGTGAGGTAGATTTACTGATTGCTTTCAAATCTTTATACAAACACTGGGCGCTTCTTTTCCTTTGCACATTGTACCAAAAACAAGTTTATCAAGCTTTGGTATGCAATACCAGTCTCTAATGCCAACTGCTTAAAATAAGTCACAACATCACCATCAAGATTGATTGTAACAGGTCTTTTTTTTCTTGCTTCTTGAATATTCTGTGCAGTTTTCATTAATAGTGCTCGTAATTCATTTTGGTTGTCACAAGGAACAAAACATTCTTCATTGTCTTCATTCCATTGTTCCTCCTTATCCAAAGGAGAAAGCCAAAATTCCTCTTCCTGTAATTTTCTCGTTGTTTCTTCATTCATTCTCACACCCTTCCTTTTAGTTTTCTGCAAGGATATGCAGTTTTCAAAAACCAATTCCCTGCATCATCAATTACACAGGGAACTGCATAAGGATACTCATTCTTTATGTTATATGTATAAAATAAATATATATCAAATTCTACCAACACACTCCCGTTACTCCCTCCCTACCCTTCACCTTGCTACTTTTTCCCCAGTGGGCTATACTAGGCATATATTTACGAAGCCTTTGGAGGAAAAGATGATAGATTACCGTCAGTCTGGTGTAGATGTGGAAGAAGGGTACCGTGCAGTGGACAAGTACAAGTCCCATGCTAAGCGAACAGCCATTCCCGGTGTTTTAAGCGGTTTAGGCAGCTTTGCAGGAATGTTTCAGGTACCAGCCGGCATGAAGGAGCCAGTGATGGTAAGCGGTACCGACGGTGTTGGTACCAAGCTAGACGTGGCCTTTGCCATGAAAAAATACGACACTGTGGGAATTGACTGTGTTGCCATGAGTGTAAACGACATCCTCTGTACTGGTGCCCGTCCCCTCTATTTCTTGGACTACATTGCCTGCGGAAAGCTTGATGCTTCAGTGGCTGCAGACTTGGTAAAGGGAGTGGCCGACGGTTGTGTAGAAAGTAACTGTGCCCTGCTAGGTGGCGAGACAGCAGAAATGCCTGGCTTTTACGACGAGGGTAAGTACGATGTGGCAGGCTTTGGAGTGGGCATTGCAGAAAAGGCTGCCATTGTAACTGGGAAGTCCATTACAGAAGGTGATGTATTGATTGGACTTTCCTCCAGCGGTATCCATTCCAACGGCTTTTCCTTGGTACGCCGCCTGATTACCGATTTTACCCAGAAGGCAGATTTTGCTGAGGGCAAGACTATCGGTGAAGTAATCCTTGAGCCCACAAGAATCTACGTTCGACCTGTTCTTTCTGTTTTGGAACAGTTTAGTTCAGCAGTTCACGGAATGGTGCACATCACTGGCGGCGGCTTCTACGAGAACATTCCCCGCATGTATCCTGCTGCCAACGAAAAGCGTCAAGAAGCAGGCTTGGCTCCCTTAGTTTCATCTATCACAAAGGGCAGCTGGGAAGTACTCCCCATTTTTGAAGAGCTTGTTCGCCGTGGAGCAGATCCAGAACGTATGTACCACACCTTTAACATGGGAATCGGCTTTATTTTGGCTGTAGCCCAGGACAAGGCCGACGCTATTTGCAAGGCCCTTACTGACTTTGCCGCCAGCCCAGATGCTGGACGCTGTGCCCAGATGAAGGCATGGAAAATTGGTCAGGTGGTAGCCTCACAAAAGACTCCTGCCTCTGGAGAAAAGCTCACTCAGGAAGAGCAAGTTCTCTTTCAAGAGTAAGAGCTCTTCTTCCAAAAGAAGGATACATTCATGGAAAGAAAAGATAATCCCCTGAAAATTGCCGTGTTGGTGTCTGGTGGAGGCACCAACCTGCAGGCCCTCATGGATGCAGAAAAACAGTGGCGCACAGAAGGAAAAGACCTCCCCTACACTGTGGCACTGGTTATTTCCAGTAGCAAAAATGCCTATGCCCTAGAGCGGGCTGCAGCGGCAAGAGTGCCCAGTACCGTAGTGAGCCCCTACACTACCCTGGGGCCAGAGCTGGCAAAAACCGCCAGCCGGGATGAAAAACGCTTTGCCGTATCCAATGGAGTTCTCAAGCTTTGTCAGGAACACCAGATCGAAGCCATTGTGCTAGCAGGCTTTCTCACCGTGCTGGGGGGAGACATTATTCAAGAATACAAGGGACGCATTATCAACCTGCATCCAGCCCTCTTGCCGAAATTTGGTGGTGAGGGAATGTGGGGGCACCACGTTCATGAGGCTGTCCTTGCTGCAGGTGAAACAGAATCTGGCTGTACCATCCATTTGGTGGATTCTGGCTGTGACACCGGAGAAATCCTCCTACAAAAGAAGGTGCCCGTGCTTCCTGGCGACACCCCAGAAAGTCTCTACGCCCGCATCGCCCCTCAAGAGCATGTTGCCATGGTGGAAGGTGTTGAGCTCCTAGCCCAGCGATTAAAAGATTCTGCCAATTAGTAAAGGAAGCACCTTCTACTACTTTGGAGAATAAGCTTTCTCATTCATCAAAAGCAATCCCACAGTGAAGCCACTGTGGGATTTTTTTTATCATCAACTAATTGTAAAACTACTGGGGAAGCTTTCGTTTGTAAAGGCTAGCAGAACTGCCGCCCCGCACGGTACCTTTCTTGCTCTTGCCTTCAGAAAATCTTCCGAGGGAACCGCCACCGAAGGATTTTCCAGAGCCTTTTCCACCCTTGGAACGAGGTTTTTCGTAGGACTTTTCGCTGACCTTAAAGCTCCAGCTTCCCTCGCTATTATCCTTGCCCTTCTTGCGGTTGGGCTTGCTGCGGGGCAAATCCCTCTCTTCTGACTCACCACGGCTTCTTCTTTTGCCACCGCCATTTCCAGCAGGCTTTTCATCAAGGTGCATGTGGGGAATACTGCTGTCCCGCTGACTCATCTGCAGGGCTCGCTCGGCAGCTTCAATGGGCAGACTCACCAAGGAGAAGCTGTCCTTTACCACAATGCCGTCCACCAAACGCTGGGGAATGTCCAGCAGGTCGCTAAAGAACTCAGCGATTTCCCGCACAAAAAATTTATCCCGGCGGCCCAGCTGCACGTAAATCCGTCTTTGATCCTCTGCAACCACATCACGGTCACGGCGAGGAGCACCATCATCAAGATTCCGCCCTCGTCGTCCAACTTCTCGCAGAGAGTCACGGCCGCCCTTACCTTTTTTCAGGCTTTCCAGGGACTCGATATGGCCATAACGACCAGCATCAAGATGATGACCGTAGAAGTTTTCCAAGACGGAAGCAAGGATTTCCTGGGGATCACGATGACCGCAGAGGTCAGCTGCCATACGGGCAAAAATAGAATTTTCTTGGGAAGTGGAATCAGCTTCGGATGGAGCTACAGAATCAAGCTCCCCCTCCACAGCAACATCAGCAGCAACGCCATCCACCTGCTTCCAGATGGCTTCCTTCATGGAGTCAAAGAGGCGATTTTGCTTCAGCTCAAGAATCTTCTTTACAGAAGGAACGGTGTCTTCCTGAAGACTTCCCTTCACGGCCTTGCGAATGGCAGACTTCAAGTGCTCCAGCTTTCGCTTTTCTTCTGGTCGCACCAAGGTAATGGCCTCGCCGTAGGAGCCAGCCCGTCCAGTACGTCCAATACGATGGATGTAGGTGGAGCTGTCAAAGGGGATGGAATAATTGATAACGTGGGTCAAACCACCAATATCGATTCCACGAGCAGCAACGTCGGTGGCCACCAAAATGCGGGTCTTCTTGTTTCTGAACCGCAGGAGAATCTTTTCTCGCTGCTGCTGGGAAATATCTCCGTGGAGAGCTGCCACCTCGTAGCCTCGTTCGTCCAGCTGGCGAGTCAGGTTGTCTGCATCCACCTTTGTCTGGGTAAAAATCAAGCCGTAAAAATCGGGAGAAATGTCGATAAGCCGCACCAACAGCTCCAGCTTATCCCGCTCCCGCACCATGATGTACTTTTGCTCCGTCAAAATAGGTGCTTCGGGACTTGCTTCCTCAGCTACCGTTTCATAGTCACCCATGAACTTTGCTGCAATCTTCAAAATAGGCTGAGGCATGGTGGCAGAAAAGAGCAAAATGCGACTTTCAGGATTGGCCTGGGCAAAGATGTTTTCAATATCATCGATAAAGCCCATGTCCAGCATTTCGTCGGCCTCATCAAGAATAAAATACTTGATTTTAGATAAATCAAGGCTTCCACGCTCCAAATGGTCCTGCACACGGCCAGGAGTTCCCACCACAATCTCTACGCCCTTTTTCAGAGCCTTTAACTGGGCTCCCATGGACTGACCGCCATACACGGAAACCATGCGAGGATACAAGCCTGTGGAAAAAGAGCCGATTTCCTTACACACCTGCAAGGCCAGCTCTCTGGTGGGAGTTAAAACAAGGGCCTGCACAGAGTCGGCAGGCTCACGAATAGTCTGAACAAGGGGAAGTCCAAAGGCAGCAGTTTTTCCAGTACCAGTGCGTGCCTTTGCAATAACGTTTGCATCACCTTCCAATAAACGGGGAATCGCTAAAACTTGAATGGGGGATGGAGTTACAAATCCCTTCTTGGCTACAGCGGCCAAGGTGGCCTCATCAAGGCCCAAATCTTCAAAAGATATATTTTCTTCCATAATGAATGCGATATGCTACAGCATTTTCAAAATAATATCAATACAAAGGAAGAAATACCATTAAATGAATATAAATGCAAGAAAAATCCCCTTGTACACAGATAAAAATTAGAAATAGGAGGTTGAAGGAGACTTGCACAGGACAGTTGATTTTGTTTTAATAATTCCATGGAGGAAGAAGTGCAGTACGAAGGAATTGTTTACAGACCACCCAGCGAGGCCCAAAGTCTCATTATTCAGGCAACTATTGGCTGTGCCCACAATACCTGTGTTTTTTGTTCCATGTACCGAGGAAAGAAATTTCGAGTGCGGAAGATGGAGGACATCAAAGCCGATATTGTAGAAGGAGCCAGGCTCTACGGTAGGTATGTTTCCAAGGTGTTTCTGGCAGATGGAGATGCCTTGGCCATGACTACCCAAGACATGGTGAAAATCATTGCCTTTGTAAAGCAGCAACTTCCTCAAGTAACCCAAATCTCATCCTACGCCACGGCCCAAGACTTGTTAGAAAAATCCCTTGATGAACTACAGCTTATCAAGGATTCAGGCTTGGATTTGCTTTACATCGGAGCAGAATCGGGAGACAATCAGGTGCTTCATTCCATGGCAAAGGGCGTAACGGCAGAGCAGCTGGCACAGGCTGGCATCAAAGCTCACCAGGCAGGATTCCGCACCTCCGTCACGCTGATTTCAGGGCTGGGAAGTCGCCAACGGCTCAAAGAACACGCACTGGAATCTGCCCGCCTCATTTCCCAGATGCAGCCAGAATTCCTGGGCTTTCTTACCTTGATGGTGGAAGAGCAAACTCCCTTGTCCAAATTGGTGCAACAGGGCAAGTTTCAGCTACTGGAGCCAGATGAGGTGATGGAAGAGATGGAGCTATTTCTGCAAGCGGTGGATTCCCCCGGCACAGTTTTCCGAGCAAATCACGCCTCCAACTACGTGAATCTGAGAGGCACACTGAATCAAGACAAGGAGCGGCTTTTGAACCAGATTCGCCAAGCTCGCAGCAACACCAGCTACAAACCAGAATATTTTAGAGGCTTGTAAGTGGCTGACTCATGAGCCACCGTAACACAGGTACAATCCAGTCCTCCTCGTTGCAGCCCTCCAAAAGAAGCCAAAGGGAATTAGATGAATTGTTCAGAGTGAAATAAAAAATCTTTTATATGAACAATCCCTATTCCCTCATCATTTCCGCAGACACTGGCATCCATGGTCACCACATATTTTGGATAATTATCCTTAATGGCCTTTAAGTTGCCAATTTCCCTGTCAAAATCCTCTGGCAAGGTTCTGCAAACCTGTAGATATACCTTGGAATTTTGCCGAGTAGCTACAAAATCGATTTCCTTGTCACCAATTTTACCGATGTAAACGGAATAGCCCTTGCGACGTAATTCAAGGTACACAAGATTTTCCAAAACAGATGAAATTGACTTTGGGGAAAAACCAAGCTGGCTATATTTGAAGCCCACATCCGACAAATAATATTTTTCTTGGGTTTTAAGTACATTCTTGCCCTGAATATCAAACCGATTGCAACGGTAAATTATGAAGGCTTCTTCCAGCCAGGCAAGATAATTGTAAATCGTTTCAATGGAAATGGAGCGATGCTGGCTTTTAAAAAAATCAAAGATTGTCTTTGCACTGAAATTCTTTCCAAGATTTTCCAAAATGAATCGCACAACACGATTGAACATGTCAAGATTAGAAATACTGTGGCGTTTTGTAATGTCTCTCGTTACAACTGTTGCAAAGATTCCATCTACAATCTGATAATTTTCTTCTTGACTGTGATTTGTTTTTGCCAAAAAGGGAAATCCCCCTGTCTTGAGATAGTGCTCAAAAAAGAAATCCATGGAAAGGTAGACAGTTTCGGGAAAAAACTGCTTCTTAAAATCCACAAACTCAGAAAAAGAAAGAGTAAAAACAGGTATTTGCACAAAACGCCCCGTAAGATAGGTGGAAATCTCGCTAGAAAGCAATTTTGAATTTGAGCCAGTTACATAAATATCCACCCTCCGGCTTTCAAAAAGGGAATTAAGGGATTTTTCCCAGCCAGAGATTTCCTGCACCTCATCCAAAAGCAAATAGGTTTTCTGAGAGGAATCAGAATCTGCAATGGCAGTACACAAGTCCTTGTACATACAGACAGCGTCAAAATCTTCTTCAAATTCCATGCTAGAATAAAGTCGTTCCACAATATTTTGTGTAGGAACACCAAGGGCAATCAATTCCTTTTTGTATGTCTTTAAAATGGTGGATTTTCCAGAACGGCGAACACCACATAAAATCTTGATAATTTGTTGGTCCTTAAACCTTCTGAAATTTTCTATAAATAGTGGCCGAAAAAGTTCTTCTTCTTCATACATATTTCACATTGTAACTAAAAAACGTATACAATTCAACAAATTTTTAAGTTTAATACTGAAAAACTTACACAAGATACCAGCTTCCATCAGTTACATAGCATCCTTCACACCTCCGTTACGGGCTGACTCATGAGCCACCGTAACACAGGTACAATCCAGTCCTCCTCGTTGCAGCCCTCCAAAAGAAGCCGGTCAAACATGTAGTGGATGTGATTGCGAATAGCCTTCCCCTGCTCAGCTGAAATATGGCTTGTGTCCACAAAGAGGCAATCGATAAAATTGATGGCATCCTGAATGGTAAACTGGTCTTTCAGCAGATGGGTCATCATGTACAGGGCGGCGGGAATACAGTTTACACTATGTTGCTTTACATACAGCACTGTCTCCGTAATTTCCACAGCTCCATCCCATAGTTCCTTGCTGTATTGTTCTTGTTCTGCTTGGGTCAAACCTTCCTGTCGAAAAACGGTGGTAAAAAAGGTGTAGGTCAACACCACCACTCCCACGTGAAGGCTTGGCACGCACAGCAAATGGGGATCCACCCGGTGGATGGCCTTCATATTTTTATTATTTCCAGCAGAAGGGCGAGATGTGGTAGACATTCTGATTTTATATATTCTTGCAGCTTCATGGTAGGTTGTGCCGATGGCAGCCATAAATCTAGCCAAATGAGGAAGCGCCTTTTTTCGCCCCAGTCGCAAAATAGTGAAATTCAAGGAGCGGATCCAGAAATTGATGAAATCAAGGTAAATGTCGCTTTTTTCTGGCAAAAAGGGAATGTCTCCATCAATGACATCGGTAACACGGGCAATGGTAGCCTTTCTCCAGCCCCATTTTACTTTGAACTGAAGGAGAAAGAATTCAAAAATTACAGTTTTAAGATAAAAGAGCAATGGTTTGAGGGTAATCAGATGGATGGGAATCAAGACATAAGGCCAAAAAATTCCCACCTCTTTGATTGCCTTGCCACGAAGCTTATTGTACCGCACAGCGTCCATTCCCTTCATTTCAACAGAAGTATCAATTTCACTCATATTCTAAGTATACTGAAAAATCCTTTCTTAACAAATATATCCACTTTCTTTGTTGCCCTCCCACCTGTTTTCTACTATTATGATAGCATGAAAGACAAACTTATTCCTGTCACCCTGCTTACCGGTTATCTTGGAGCGGGGAAGACAACCCTTATGAATTACATTCTGAACAACCAGACTGGCTATAAGGTAGCTGTTATCGTTAACGACATTGGCGAGGTGAATATCGATGCCTCACTGATAGCCAAGGGTGCCAGCATTGTGGAGGAAGACAAGGACAGTATTGTGCCCCTGCAAAACGGCTGTATTTGCTGCTCCTTGAAAACCGACCTTTTGGAACAAATCATCAGCCTTACCAAGCAGAATAAATTTGACTACATTCTGATTGAAGCCAGCGGAGTCTGTGAGCCACAGCCCATTGCAGAAACCATTCACCTGCTATCGGGAGTTCAAGACGAATATCTTGAAGAAGGTGAAGACGAACAGCTTCCTGAAATACCTGCAGTTGCTCGTTTGGACACCATTGTGGCTGTGGTGGATGCCGCCCGCATGGTGCAGGAATTTGCTGGTGGAAATTCCCTGCTGAACAAGGGCTTGGAAGAACACGATCTGGAAGCCTTGCTGATACAGCAAATCGAGTTTTGTAATATTGTCCTCATCAACAAGGTGGACTTGGTTACCCCAGAGCAACTGGCACAGGTACGCCACGTGGTACAGGTTTTGCAGCCCCAGGCAAAGATTATTGAAACAACCCGCTCTGAAATTGACCTGTCCTTGATTCTTGGAACCAATGCCTTTGACTTTGAAGAAGTGTTCTCATCCGCTGGATGGCTCAAGGCCCTGAACAAGTTTGAAGAAAACCAGCGTCATCACCATGAGCATCATCATGATGAAAGTTGTGATTGCGGACATCATCATGATGAAAGCTGTGATTGCGGACATCATCATGATGAAAGCTGTGGCTGCGGACATCATCACGCTCCAGGACATAGCCATACCGATGAATACGGCATCAGCACCTTCGTGTATTTCCGCCGAAAGCCCTTTGACCGAATCAAGCTGGACAAGTTTGCCGAGGATTGGCCCCAGACCATCATCCGCTCCAAGGGCCTTATCTGGCTCAGCGACGACAACATGAGTGCCTTTATCCTAGAGCAGGCAGGACGCCAAATCTCTGTGGGCTTTACTGGAGACTGGATGGCCACCGGTACCAAGGCCCAAATCAAGGCCACCATGGAAGCAGACCCAGACTTTAAGGCTAACTGGGACGAAAAGGTGGGAGACCGCATGATTAAGATGGTGTTTATCGGAAAGGATATGGACCAAGAAAAAATCATCGCTCAGCTTGACGAGTGCTTGGTGGAGCCCCAGCTCTAAAAAATTACTGGGTGGTATGCTTTAATTCCAGCGCCACCCAGATTCCCACCTTCACCAAGGGAAAATCCATGTTCCAGCTGGCTTTGGCCTCTGTGGTAGCAGAATGAAATCCCTGTACCGGAGAAAAAATCATTTCCGTAGAGGCCGTCATCTGTGGAACAAGTGAAAACAACAATGTTCTCCCAATTTCCTTGGGCATTATACTCACGCTACCAGCTGCCACAATCCTGTCCTTGCTGACACTGACTCCCCTTTCATAATGACCTGATCCTTGAAGTCCCAAAGAAAAACGGGGAATCCCGCCACTCAAGGTGAATTTTACAGTGCCACCATATTTTTCCTGACTTCGAAGGCTTTCCTTTACAGATGGATTGTGGAGCCTAATGCCAAGCCAATCCCCCACCAGCTGTAAGCGCCAAAGGGGAAATTGAAGCTCCAGCCCACCACGAAGCTTACCGTCGGAAAAAAGCTGGGGACGATCTTCATCGGTGTTCTTTACATTGGCTCCAAAGGCTAGTCCAACCTTCAGTCTCAAGCCAGCAAATTTTTCTCGTAAATCCCAAGTAAACTGTGGATTGATATATGACTGAAAGCTTTCCCGGAGCCGAGAACCACTGGCAGTGATGGAATCAGGAAGACCACCAGAAATTCCACCCAGTACCTGCAATGGAAAATTCCTTACAGGTACATCCAGATAAAACCGTAGCCGCCCCCAGTAGCCAAATCCTCCCCAGGGCTGTTCTACCATCACAGCTCCACCGTAAAGCTTAATCCAATTCCAGGTAAGTCTCCCTTCCAAAGCAAGCCCCTTCAGCCACATTCCATGGTAGGGCAATTCCTTTCCGTACCACTCATCCTCCCAATCAAAAAGCTGATCCTCCAAAAACCACACACCCACAGCGGAGGAGAATTGCAGTTGCACCTCACCAAGAGTCAAGGGAACAGCGAGACCTCCAAAGAACCTCTTTTGCTGGGAACCTGTAGCCCAAAGACCTATTCTGTCCTTGGCAAAGCCCTTGCCTAGGCTAGCCACCACTGCCCCACCGTAGACCGCAGAGCTTCCATTGAATCCCGGTAATCCCACCGTAACTGAGGCTGCAGGAAAGGAAAAGGCGGCCAAAGGATTTACCGTCATGGTGGGAGCTGCAGTGGTAAACAGGGAGGTGGGGCCACCAAAGCTTACATTGCCACCGTACACCTGCATCCTGTTGCTCCAATACAGCTTTATGGCCGTAGCCACATCTTGGACAGAAGGATTTTCCCAGGGATGCAGTTCCAGCGGCAGGGAAACCTTTGCCGTTACCCCAGGAATAAAGTCCCCATAGCCGTAGGGTAGATTCAATTCCAAACCACCACCGCCTTCACTTGTAATTTCCTGTTCCATCCTTGAGTTTTCAGCAGAAACAGCCTGTGCATAAAGCCCTTGGTTTGTGGGAACAAAGCAAAGGCACCAACTCAAAATCACCATAAAAGAAAAAATTTTTTTGTCCATACATAATTATTATTATGATGAACTTCGATTTTTTGACGTTTTTTGGAAAAAAAAATAAAAAAAGAGTGGGGCTACCCAGTGAAAGGTAGCCCCCAAAAGGAGAAAATTATGAGCACAGGTTAATCTGCACTAGAATTGTAATGATAATGCTTATTTCTTTGCAGCAGTATTGGTGATAAAGCTTTCTGTGTCAGCAAACTCATCAATTAGGGCAATGCGTCCCTTCCAGTACTCTGCCTCAGTCTTTGTGGTGTAGGGACCAACCCTCAAGCGATAGTACAGCTTTCCGTCGTCAGCCTTGTGGGTAAAAATCTCGCTTTCAATCTTGTTGGCTGCCAATGCAGCACGAGCATTTTCTGCATTGTGTTTGTTGGTTACAGAAGCTACCTGAACCCAATACTGATCCACCAGCTTATTGGAAGTGGTTGTAGCAGCCTTGCTTGTGGTATTTGATTTTGCAGTACTCTGTTCAGCAGCCACAGGCTTGGTTGCCTCACTGGCAGGAGCCTTGGCAGGAACAGTTGATTTGGAAGCAACAGCTGCTGCTCCCGCCTGGTTGGTGGCAGTAACAGTAGCCTGAGCAACAGCCTCCTTGATACCGTTCAAATCGATGGTGGTTGTAGCTGATGAACCGTATACAGTGGTGGTACCAGAATAAACAGTCATGGAATCTACAGTGGTGTCCTGCACTGGCTCAGCAACTGTAGCTTCAGTTGCCACATCACCCATAAGTTCAGCTTCTGTCTGAAAAGAATCAGCAGCAGGTACATTTATGGGAGGCATAACCCAAGTGTCATTGTTTGCTTGAAGAGAAGACAAGCTGGGCTCCACTCCCTGGGCAGGACGATTGATAATGAGGGCAGCCCCCATAACAACCAAAAGGAAAACGCCTACACTTGCAATAATCCACAATATTTTCTTTTGTTCCATCTTGTCACAATCCTTTCTAGTTTACGTTCCAGAATGTATGGAGTTCGTAGGTTCCATACCCTGTAAATATCGGCATTTGTATTTTTATATTTAGCAAAGATACCGAATTGAGAACGAAATCTTGAAAGAATTTGCTTTGCCGGCATGTGGTCTCGATGGCGGGCTCGGAAAAATCGTAGCACCTTGGGAGCATCGATAAAAAGGATGGCATCGCATTTATTCAGGATGTGAGTTTTGTACAAAACCGTGGCGTTAATTACCACAGGCTCCTCTGGATGTTCCGCCACAAAATCCTCCAGCAACCGCTCCACCATGGGATGCACCAATGCCTCGTGACGCTGCAGAGCAAGCTCATCATCAAACACCAGTATCCCAATACCCCGCCGATTCAAGCTGCCATCCTGATTCACCAGCTGAATGCCCAGCCGCTGCCCCTTTTCACTGTGCAAGGCTACAATTTCATCCTTCAGCAGGTCTAGGGCTTGGTGAGCCACCTTGTCTGCATCCACGCAAGCCCAGCCCTTGGAAGCAAGTATGTCCGAGGCAAGGTTTTTTCCCGCCGCCATGGGTCCTGTGACACAGATGACAGGGAACTTTCGCCCTTCCCACCGATTGTTGTCTTGATTGCACTCCTTGCTCATATTTTTCTCCTAGCTTTTAGTGGAAGTCGCCCCATCGTGGTCCAATTTCCACAGAGACTTTCAGAGGAACTCGAAGATCCACCACAGATTCCATCCCTTGCCGAATCAAAGCAGCGGCAGTGTCAGCTTCTCCCTGGTCACACTCAAAAATCAACTCATCGTGAACCTGTAGCAAAAGCTGGGAGGAACAAGACTCCTTTTTCAGCAAATCAGTTACCGCCAACATGGCCTTTTTTACAATGTCGGCAGCGGAACCTTGAATGGGGGTGTTTACCGCAATTCGTTCCGCCCCTGATTTTTCCAGCTTGTTGCGGCTATTGATGGCAGGAATGTAGCGACGACGACCCATGAGGGTTTCCACAAAGCCCTTTTCTTCTGCCTGGGAAATCATGTCCTCCTTGAACTGGCTGATTCCAGCGTAGGTGGCAAAGTATTTTTCGATAAAGCCCTGAGCCTGACCACGAGGAATCCCCAGCTCATTGGAAAGGCGGAAGGCACTCATGCCATACATGACGCCAAAGTTAATGGTTTTGGCGGTACGTCGCATTTCTGCCGTCACCTCCTGGGCTGGCACTCCAAAAATCAAGGCAGCGGTAGCCTTATGGACGTCAACTCCTTGGTTAAAGGCAGAGCACAAGCCTTCATCCTGAGAAAGGTGGGCCAAAAGCACCAGCTCAATCTGGGAATAGTCTGCAGAAATCAGCACCTTACCAGGAGTTGCCGTAAAGGCAGATCGAATACGACGGCCCTCCTCGTCCCGCACGGGAATATTCTGGAGATTGGGGTCTCGACTGGAAAAACGACCAGTGGCAGTTCCTGTCTGTACAAAGCTGGTGTGAATACGTCCCTGACTGTCAGCCATTTTTGGTAAGGTTTCCACGTAGGTGGAAAGGAGCTTGGATTTTGCTCGGAACTCAAGGATTTTTCGTGGCACCACATCCAAGGCAGCGAGGGTTTCCAAAACGCTGGTGTCGGTGGAGTAGCCACTCTTTGTCTTTTTTCCTGTGGGCAAGCCCCGCTCCTCAAAAAGCACCTGCTGAAGCTGCTTGGTGGAGGCGATATTAAACTCATGACCTACAATTTCGTAGATTTCGGCTTGGATTCCTGCAATTTCCTGAGCCAATTCCCTGCCATAGTCCTCCAGTTCTCGTCCTTCAATATGGATGCCCTGCAATTCCATCTGGGCTAACACAGGAAGCACTGGCATTTCTAGCTCCAAAAAGAGCTTGAGAAGATTTGTCTGTTCCAAACGAGGCTTAAAAAGCTGATACAGCTGCCAAGTTAAATCTGCATCTTCTGCAGCATAGGGCACAGCCTGATCCAAGGTTAAATCTGCAAAGGTGGAGCCCTTGGGAACAATGGAGTCAAAGGAAATGGTTTCCAATCCCAGCTTTCCTGCAGCTAGGGACTCCAAAGAATAGGAGGAACGCTCAGGCTCCAACAGCCAGGCAGCCACCATGGTATCCCAAATCAAACACTGAGGTTGAGGAAGTCCGTTGCAGCACAGCACCTGATAGTCAAATTTACCGTTGTGCATGATGACAGTACAATCCTTGTTGCCAAAAAGCCGTTGTAGCTGGGCAAGAGCCTCATCCGTGCTGATTAAATTGCCAGCCAAAAGTCCGTCGCCACACACCAAGGGAATGTAAAAGCCCTCACCAGTGCAGCAAGAAAGAGAAAAGCCCACCAAGGCTGCTTCTCGGCAATTCAAGCCGTCGGTCTCACAGTCAAAGGCTACAATTTTTTCTGGGCTAGCCAGCACCTGGTCGATAAAAGCCTGTAGCTGGATCACATCTGTTACCGCACTGTAATTGCCTGTATTTTTGCGGAAGCTGGAAAAGTCTTGGGTAAAATCCTCTGCTTTGGTATTTTGGGAAGAAACTTCTGCAGCATTTTTCTGGGAGACTGAAGAAACAGCTCCAGTGGGAGAAGGAACATCAGCCGTTTCTCCAGAAGCATCAGCTGAAACAGTGGCATATTGCTTGGCCACGGCAGGAACACCATGCTTCATCAACAAATCTGCTGCAGCTTGGTAATTCAAGTTTTCGGTGGAAAAAGAATCAATAGAAGCTTCTAGTGGCACATCGTAACGGAGAGCAATCAAATCCTTGGAAAAATAGGCTGAATCCTTGCCATCCCGAATCTTATTGCCAATGGCCCCCTTGATTTCATCTGCATGGTGGTAAATACCATCCAAGCTTCCGTATTCTCCCAAAAGCTTGAGGGCAGTTTTAATTCCAACCCCAGGCACACCTGGCACGTTATCGGCGGTATCTCCAATCAATGAAAGCAAATCAAGCATTCCTTCCGGTGGAACGCCCCATTCTGCCTCCACACCAGCAGCTCCCACCACTTCCCAGCCACCAGCCTTATCTGGCTTTAGGATTTCTGTGGTGCAATCAACCAGCTGCATCAAGTCCTTGTCTGCAGAAAGGATTCTACAGGGTCGCCCCTGCTGACAGCATTGCTTTGCCAAGGTTGCAATCACGTCATCGGCCTCAAAGCCATCCTGACGCAACACGGGAATTCCCAAGGCCACAAGAATTTCTTCTATCACTGGCACCTGGGCATGGAGATCCTCTGGAGTTTTTTGTCGGGTTGCCTTGTACTGGTCATACATCTGGTGACGAAAGGTTGGCCCCTTAGGATCAAAGGCTGCTACCAAACCATGAGGCTTGTACTTGTCCAGCACCGCCTTCAGGTTTCGGAAAAATCCAAAGACAGCGGAAACATTTTCCCCATCCTTGTTGGTAAGGGGACGACTGATAAAAGCATAATAAGAGCGATAAATAAGCCCGTAAGAATCGATAATATACAAAGTCTTGTTGGAAGACTGTAGGGATGAAGAACTATTCATGGGGACAGTATAGCATGGGTAAATTGAAAGTGAAAGAGGCAACAGGGAAACCCTAATCAGCCTCGCACTTCGCTACGCTCACAGTTCGGCTGCTCAGGGGACCTCCCTGTTGCCCCAACTCTTTCGTTTATCGGGCTATACTGTTGGGTAGATGGGCTCTGGTGCTAGGACATTTTCTTCTGGGGTTCTTAGGGGCAGGAGCCCCTAAGCGGTGCTGGGAAAGGATGGGGGTTTAGGGGAAGGAAAACCCCGCTTCCGAGTAGAGGGTTGTCCTTCCCCTAAAGAAACATCATCGGGCTATACTGTTGGGTAGATGGAAAACTGGTTCTTGGGCGGTGTCGGGAGGTGCCCCTCCAGTTACCGTAACAACAAGTTAAGGAGCTTTCCGTACAGGCCTCGGTTGTAGGGCTGATAACGAACAGGTAAATCTATCCAGGTCTTTTTGTCCACAATGCTTTTAGTGTGGCTAAAGGCATCAAAGCCAGCCTTACCGTGATAGCCACCCATGCCACTTTCTCCCACGCCACCAAAAGCAAGTTCACTGGTAGCCAGATGAATAATGGTATCGTTGACGCAGCCACCACCGTAGGAAATTCTGCTGGTTACTGCATCAATAGTGGACTTCTTCTCAGAGAAAATATAGAGTGCCAGGGGCTTAGGCCAGTTCTGCAGCTTGGTTATCACCTGATCAAGACTGTCGTAGGTCAAAATTGGCATAATGGGACCAAAGATTTCCTCCTGCATTACAGGATCCTCCCAAGTCACATTGTCTAGTACCGTAGGTTCAATCTGGCAGGTAGCTTCGTTGGAAGCTCCTCCCACCACAACCTTTTCCTGTTGAATGAGCCCACGTAGCCGCTGGAAATGTTTTTCATTGATAATCTTTCCATAATCAGGATTATTTAAAGAAGCTGCTCCGTACTGACTCTTAAGTTCATCTTTCACCGCAGCCACAAACTTGTCCTTCACACTGGAATGACACAGGATAAAATCTGGAGCTACGCAGGTTTGACCGCAGTTCAGGTATTTCCCAAAAACAATTCGCTTTGCTGCCAGCTTGATTTTCGCTGTCTCATCCACAATACAGGGACTTTTTCTCCCAAGCTCCAATACAGCAGGAGTCAAATGCTCTGCAGCAGCACGTAAAACCTCTTTTCCCACAGCTTGACTTCCAGTAAAGAAAATCATATCGAATTTTTGCTGGAGTAAAGCTGCATTTTCCTGTCGTCCTCCAGTTACCACAGCAATGTATTCAGGAGAAAAGGTTTCTTCTATTAGTTTTACCATCAGGGCACTGGTGGCAGGAGAATAGGCGCTGGGCTTTACAATCACTGTGTTTCCTGCTGCAATTGCATTAGCCAAAGGCTCTATAGTCAACAAGAAAGGATAGTTCCAGGGGCTCATAATCAGCACATTGCCATAGGGCACGCTCTTTTTGTAGCTCCGAGAAGCAAACTGAGCCAAAGGAGTTTTCACCACCTGTTCCTTGGCAAACTTTTTCACATGGCCTATCATGTAGGAAATTTCAGTCAGGCTCAATCCCACCTCACACATGAATCCCTCGTAGTCACTTTTTCCCAAGTCAGCAGTAAGGGCTGCCAAAATTGCATCCTTTCGTCCTTGAACAGCTTTATATAGCTTTTTCAGCATAGCAATTCTAAAGGACACTGGCAGGGTTACCCCACTGTTAAAATAATTTCGCTGGGCAGCCAACACACCAGCAATTTCACTTGGATTCATGTACACTCCTTCCTCGAGCCAAGTCTTCCCCACCTTCAAGTAAACAAAGGGGAATCTGCCCTAATGATACCACAGTTTATAGGAGATTTCAATTTATGGAGAGGGGAAGGAAAGAAGCTAGAAGTACTTTTCAAACCCCTCCCCCTATATTAAAACAGAAATATTAAATTTATCAAATTTCTTGTTTTAGAATAAAACCCGAAGTATAATAAAAGGAGAATTATTTGCAGACTTGGAGGCAATCTTATGGCAATGTGCGAAAAACTTGAAAAATGTCCTTTTTATCAAGGAAAGATGACTATGGATTCTGGAATCGGCAGCATGTTCAAAAAGAAATATTGCGAAGGAGGTAAAACTATCTGTGCAAGATATATTGTTGCCACCACCTTAGGGCCCAACTTTGTTCCAGGTACACTTTTCCCCAATATGAACGACAGAGCCAAAGCAATTTTGGCTGAAAATGGAAAATAATAATTCCACCCAAAAATCCTATCCAAGCATATTGAAAGTGTACCTGCAAAAGCATTTTTGAAGTACACTTCAACTTGAATAGGTTTTTCTGATTACGACTAAGCCATTACCGCTCGATAAAAGTATTCCAGTTCATTTTTATACACAGCACAGGCACCCATAGGATTGGGTTTTGTACCGTCATACACGTGGCAAGTAATTCCAGCTTCCTGCAACAAGGCCTCCAACCCGGCAGTAGCGCCAGAGCCTCGCAAAAAGGAATCAGTTACCAAAAGTAGAGAGTTTATTTTCAAAGCCTTTAATTCTTCAATACATTGCTGAAAAGTGGAAAAAATCTGAGGCTTACGATAGGGCATAAAAGGAATTGCTAGCCGAAAGCCAAACTGAACACACCGACAATATATTTTTTTTACTGGATTCATGATTTTCTCTCCTCGTTTGAATCCATTGCCCCCTGGAGCAACCGTCGCTCCACTTCATCAATCACCTCATCTGGGGTGGAAGCTCCTGCACTCAGCCCCACCCGCTGCAATGCAAAGAATTCTGAAGGAATCTCATCTGCAGTTTCTATCAGCTCAGCCTTGTCAAAGTACCGCTGGGCAGAGGTTAAAAGACGTTGTGTATTGGCAGAATGCTTGCCACCGATAATCAGCACTCCGTCCACCTGCCCCTGTAAATCGGCCAATGCATCCTGTCGCTCTGTGGTGGCAGGGCAAATGGTGTCAAAAACCTCCAAGCCAGGAAGCACTGGAGTCAGTACCGCCTGGATTGCATCGTACTCCGAACGACTGATAGTAGTTTGACAAAGAAGCATAGCTTTTTCTGGAAGGGGTTCCCTGCCTTCTTGGATTTGTGCCACATAATCCATGGCATCCTGCTTATTTCCCACCAGTACACAGTGACTTGTTCCTGTGGCAGCAGCCTGGGCACAGCCAGCAATGCCAGTTACCTCACCATGGTTCTTATCACCTGCAATTATCACGGTATAGCCCTTGGCGGCAAAGTCTGCCACCCGCTTTTGGCTCAGCATTACTCTGGGACAGGTGGCATCCACCACAGCCTTGCTTCGGGCGGTTACGTCAGCCTTTACTGCAGGTGTCACTCCGTGGGCACGAATCACCACCACATCGTCTCCACCAATATTAGTAAAATCGTCATCTTTCAGAATTTGCACGCCCTCAGAAGCCAGCATATCCAAGGCAGTCTTATTATGAATGAGGGGGCCCAAGGTCCACACTCGGCCGCTGGAATTATTTGTGGCAGCCTTATGGGCGCCTTCCATAGCCCTGCGAACTCCCATGCAATATCCAAGCACGTTTGCTCGCACAACGGTAGGTACAGTTTTCTTATTCATTTCATTACTCATATCCAGAGTGTACAAAAAAAAACCGTTTCTGTCATGCAGAAACGGTTTTCATTTATTGAACTATATTCTAGATTCGGCTTCCACCAGGAAAAACAAGCCCTTCGTTTTTCTGCTGGGGCAAATCCTTTACCTCATCCTCAGGCTTCCAGTTCTTTCTAGTCTTAGCCAAGAAGGCACTGGTAATCATGATGGTTGAATAGGCACTGGATACAATACCAGTAATCAAAGCCAAGGCAAAGTCATGGATACTACCAGTAGTAAAGACACACAGAGCGATTACTGCCAGCAAGGTTGTAACCGTAGTAATTACAGTACGACCAAAGCAGTCTGTCTGGGACTGATTGATAATATCCATAAAGTTCTTGGTCTTCATGAAACGAGTATTCTCACGAACACGGTCAAGCACAACAACGGTATCGTTAATACCATAACCAATGATAGTCAAGATTGCTGCCAAGGTTACGGTGTTAAACTCCATCTGTGTCCAAGCGATAAAGGAAATAATCACCAAGGCGTCGTGGGTAATAGCCAAAACAGAAGCCAAGGCAAAGTCCCACTTAAAGCGGATGGTAGCATAAATCCAAATCAAGAAGAGGGCTGCAAGTACCAACAATACAGACTGCAGTACCAAGGAACCAGAGAACTGGGCACCAATAAAGTCAGTCTTGATGATAGCCACATTGTCAGCACCAAAGGCAGAAGCCAGTGCATCAGTTACAGCATACTGCAAATCCATGCTAGTCTTGCCGTCACCACTGTCTCCAATACGAATCTGGAACACCTCAGCAGCACCAGAACCTGCAACCTTTACAGATACATCTTCCAAACCAGCCAATGCAGCACGAACAGCTTCTGCATCAGCCAGCTGGCCTTCTCCACTGTAATACAAGTCGTAAGGAGTGGAAGAAAGCACTGCAGCTACAGCTGAATTGGCAAACAAGCCCTCAGCAGGAGTAGCGGTACTCAAAGCCTTGGCAGAAACCCCAGGTACCTGAGCCATGGCAGCAGCCATTTCACCAACGGTGGCATAGTCAGCAAAGGGATACACACGTGTTTCGTTTTCGGCACCAACACCGCTTACCACTAAGGTAACATCCCAAGGATTGATTTCTACTGCCACAGAAGCAGCACCGCTATAGGAAAGCTCCATTACAGGCTCCACCAAGCGAACCTCGGCCATAAGACCAGGCTTAAAATCAATTCCAAAGTTGATTCCCTTGGTAAATAGAGGGAACAAGCCACTGAGAATCACCACAGCACTGAAAATCACTGCTGGAACAATATATTTACTAAACGGAAATACCTTTTTCATTACTTGATCCTCCAGCTAATGCTTACCCGCTGTCTTTTCAGCACATCAGTTCCCATATCGAACATCAGACGGGAAACCACCAGAGCAGTAAATACGGAAGAAACAACACCGATGGAAAGGCTTACTGCAAATCCCTGGATGGGGCCTGTTCCAAGCTGAGACAAGAACATAGCTGCAATAAAGGTGGTGATGTTACCGTCCATAATTGCCCAGAATGCATTGTTGAATCCAGCGGCAATAGAAGCAGCCCGACTCTTACCCAATAGCAACTCTTCCTTGATTCGCTCAAAGATAATTACGTTGGCGTCAACAGCCATACCAATGGTCAAGATCATACCAGCGATACTGGGCAGTGTCAGGGTCAGGTTAAAGGCAGACAGCACACTGAACATGATATACAGGTTCAAAACCTGAGCAACAATGGCATTGATACCAGCTCCCTTGTACCACAACAACATAAACACCATAACGGAAAGCAAGCCGTACAGCAGGGCATTTACACCCTGATTGATAGCCTGATCTCCCAAGGAAGCACCAACAACCTGCTGACTTTCCACTTCAAGAGGAACACTCAACCAAGCAGTCTGCAATATCTTGCGGATATTCTCAACTTCATCTACACCGAATCCAGACAGAGCAACCTGTCCACCAGTAATAGGCTCGTTGATACGGGCATAAGATTTGATTTTATCATCAGAAACGATGGCCAAACTTTCCTGAGCATGGGCAGTGGTAAAGTCACCAAAGATAATGGTTCCTTCTCCATCCAGCGTAAAGTTTACCTGAGGACGACCAGTATAGTCAGATCCAACCTCAGCAGACTTAATATGCTTTCCATCCAAGGCAATTTCTTTTTTTACAACAAGATAACCTACCCGCTCATCAAGACCGTACTCATCCTTTTCATACAATCCCAAAACCTCACAGTCAGCGGGAATGATGCCAGGATTAATAAGCTCTCCTGCAGCGTTAAAGGTGTTTGCAGGATTAGCAGTGTAGTAGGTCATAAAGCTATTGGTAGCAACAGTATCTACCAAGCGGAAATTCAAGATTCCCTTACCCATAATGATGGAATTGATGCGGTCAGTTTCTGCAGCACCAGGCATTTCGATGTAGATTCTATCCTCACCCTGACGACGAATCACTGGCTCAGTCAAACCAAAACGGTCAATGCGGCTGGTCAGTGTTTCAATAGCCTGAGCCATAGCCTCTTCCCGGAACACAGCAGGATCAGAGACGCTTTCACCAGCCTGAGCCAAGGCTGCATCTAAGTCGGCCTTTACAATAATGCTCATACCACCAGACAAATCCAAGCCCAGCTTTACAGAATTGTTGTACAAACGCTTTGCCTGCAAGATCTCATCTCGATAATGACCTTCAATAGCAGCCAACAAGGCAGCTTCGGTGGTATAGCTTTCCAAAGCACCTCGTACACTCATGGGAGAAGGCACTGGCAAACCATTCTTCTTGTAATTCTTGGCAGCTAGCTTTTCCAACCAAATCAAATCCTGTGGCAAAGAAGCAGAAGGATTTGAACGTGCCAGAGCCTTCAGTTCGTTAACATCTGCACTAGCCTGTACATTTGAATAATCTTTGATTTTCTCAAGAGAACCCAATGCCAAATTCTGAACCTCTTTTGGTGTCCAAAGATACCAACTCAAAGAGGGCCACAAAAAGGCAAAGCAAACTCCGAGAACAACCAGAATGAGAAGAAAACGACTTCTTTTGTTCATGGAATTTGCTCCGATTTACTTATTTTCTTCAGTAGAAGTTTCTGTTTCTGTTGCAGCAGCTTCTTCTACCTTATCAGCTTTTTTGTCATCCTTAGCTGCCTTAGAATCCTTCTCAGCCTTGTCTACAATAACAGAGGTAATGGCATTGCGAGAAAATTCAATCTTAGCGTTGTCATCAACCTTTACAATAACAGTCTTTTCTTTAGTGGAAGAAATTACACCATGAATACCACCAACTGTTACAACCTTGTCGCCTTTCTTCAAAGCGGAAAGCATTTTTTCAGTTTCTTTCTGTTTTTTGTTCTGTGGTCTGATGATAAAGAAATAGAAGATAAGAATAATCAAACCAAAGGGAAGCACAGACATGAGCATGGAACCAGAACCAGCTGCTGCCTGAAGAAGAGAAATATAAGACATAAAAATCCACCTTACATATAAGATTAACTTCAATCAGAATATCATAGCACTAAACATGCGTCAAGTAAGACTATTTTCAAACCTTTACACATGGCAATGAACGTGGTATATTTTATGTCATTATAAATAGTAGTAATATGTTTTTTAGGAGGAAATCATGGCCTTTACCTTGGAGATGTATCCTATCTCCTACATTGCCCGATATAACCCACAAACAAAATCCTGGGAAGAAGAATGGATTGAGTCAGATACCATTCCTTATAGCCAGCTTCTCACCATGAATGAAGAAGATCGACAAAAGGTTTTTGCCAACCGCAATCAGTTGGGTATTCCCGCTGTATCCTACACCAGCCAATACGGTTACGGCTGTTTTGAGGGAATGAAGGCATATCCCCGCAAGGACGGCAAAATCAGCATTTTCCGCCCAGACCGAAATGCCAATCGCTTTAAAAAATCCATGGAAGGCTTGTACTGCCCTGGTTTCCCAGAGGAAATGTATATTAAGGCTTCCTGCGAGTTTATCCGCCGCAATGCAGAATTGGGCTATGTCCCTGCATACAATAGCCAGTGGGAAGAAAACAACTACGCTTCAGCCAGTGCCGTTTACATGCGCCCCTTCATGAACAGCGAAGCAGCCATCGGCATCGGCATTTCCAAGGCCCCCTACGTGGTGATTTGTGCCACCAGCGTTTCCACCTATTTTAAGGGTGGTAATACAAAGGCCATCATTACAAACCGCATTCGTGCAACTCCCCAGGGTACTGGATGGATAAAGTGTGCATCCAACTATGTTATCTCCACCTTGGCAAAGAAAGAGGCAGAAGAAGCAGGTTTTATGGAGGTTGTATATCTTGATGCCGTTGAACGGAAATACATCCAGGAAGGCTCATCCTGCAATATTTTCTTCTTGATGCAAGACGGTACCTTGGTAACACCAGAGCTGGGAGACACAATCCTTCCCGGCATTACTCGTGCCAGCATCATCGATTTGGCCCGCCAGCAGGGACACAAGGTAGAAGAGAGACCTATTTCTATAGAAGAAGTTATGGATTCTGGAATGGAGTGCTTTGTAACGGGAACTGCAGCAGGAATCACTCCCATCGAAAGCCTTACCCATAATGGTGTGGAGCGAGTATTCAACAACAGAAAGCCTGGTGAACTGGGCGAAAGCCTCCAAAAGCAGCTGAAGGGCATTCAGTACGGTGCTATCCAGGACACCAACAACTGGAACCTTATCCTGTAAGCTTTTAATTCCATAAAAAAAGACTGGGCAAGCTTGAAGTTTTAACACTTCAGCCTTACACCCAGTCTTTTTTTTTGTATCTGGTTATAAGAATCAATAAATGGTTGTCCGCAATTTTACCAGACAGTCAATAACAGCATTTGATTTATCCAACAAATCACGGTACTTCTTTTCCCGTTCATCCACAGACAGTAAATTCTTGTTTCTAAACACATCCTTTACAATGTTATGTAGGGCTTCATGCTCTCTCAGCAGGTTCTGGAAGGTTGCAGTAGAGGTAATACCAGTGGCAGCAGCCTCATTGTCAATCCATTTACCTAAATCGCAGCCATGGTGGTCACCTAAGGTAACACCTTCGCCAGTCATCTTTCCATCCAGCAAGGCCCGAACCTTTGTTACCCAAGCAAGGTGCTTCAACAAGATGGTTGTAAAGGGGAATTTTTCTGTTACGTATTTTGAAGTACCAGTACAGTCACACTGTGCCCGCTTACGAACATTTCCATCAATATCAAGAGCACAGTTCAACATATTGTTCATGTCAAAAAGGTCTCCACTCATCATGTTGGAAATTTCATCAGCCTGTCTTTTAATGGCAGCCAAACCAACACGCTCACTATCCAGCTCTGCAACCATCTTGCTCACATTGGTAGAGATAGAGGAGAAATAGCTGTCAGTTTGACGTGAAAGGTCAGAAACTTGACGTACCGACTGGGAAATCTGGCGACCTCCAGAGGCAAGGCCATCCATTTCGGAGGTAATCTCCTGGAAGGTTGAACGAGTCTCATCCACCTTGCCATCAATCCACTTCATGGCTGTACCAGCTTCATCGGCAGTATGGTGAGCATCTGCCAAGGTATCAATCATGCTCTTAAGTGTCTTTTCAATGTTGGCGGAGTTTGCCTTTGTTCCTTCAGAAAGCTTTCTGATTTCTCCTGCAACTACAGCAAAACCAAGACCAGCCTTACCAGCATGAGCAGCCTCAATGGCAGCATTCATAGCAAGCAGGTTTGTTCGCTCACTAATATCGTTGATAGCAGAAATAACATCCTTGATAGCATCCACGTTCTGGCTCAAAACATTAATAACATCCAGAACTCGTGCAACCTTGCTGGCACCTTCACCTGTTGCAGTGGCAAGTTCATCCGTAATTTGAATTCTGTTTGAAACAACACTTGCAATATTCTGAACGGAAGAACCAAACTGCTCAAAAACAGCACCTGAAGTTTGAATCTCGCTGTTCAATCGCTTCAGGGAGTTCTCCATTTCAGTCATTCTTGTTCCAACATCGCTGGCAGAGCTAAAGACGGATTCAATACTGCTGGCAAAAGAGCCTAAATTTTTCTTTTGCTCAGTCAAACAAAATAGAACATTAGACACAGACTTAATACTTGTCCGTAACAAAAAAGACAACTTTTCTGACGCGGAATAAATACTATCCAAATCCTGACAACTAGCACCAACGGCACGTTGGGTTGTTGAACCTACAGAAACATCAGCATTTTCAGTGGCCTTAGCCTTATTCTTACCAAACATAAATTCAGTATAACATAGACATATTAGAAAAACAAGAATTATTTCACAAATATTAGCTGAGGTTTATTCTTTCGATTGCCCAAAATCCTCGCAAACTAAGCTGTACACACCCTTTTTTATTCGAACTAAGGACTGTTTGCTTTCTTCCTGCTTTTCAAGATAATTTCTAATTCCATGAATATAGCGGTAAATTTTTCGCACATTATTTTCATCTTCCTTCATATCCAGCAGCTCCAGCATGTCGGAGAGAGGTACCAAGGCATCTTTTCGTCTGCGAAATAAATCCAAAAGAAGGAATTCTGAAAAAGACATCTTACATACCTTCTTTACCTTTATGAACTCTGCCACTAGCTTCCGTTCCTCATCGGAATAAGGTTCCCATACAGGTTCTCTTTTCAATTTGATTAGCTCTTGTTGTTCTACAGGCTTTTCTGGGATCTTGTTATCCTCCACAACAAGATTTTGCCTTGATAATTCAAGTTGAACTTGCTGTTGGGCCTCCCCTACTTTCATTCTAGTCAGCAAGTCCTGCACCCTATGGGGCTCCAATACAGAATCACCTAAAAAAGGCTGATTTGCCACAACCCGGAGCAAGGATTCCAGCTCCGTAGTCCATAAATCAGGCCAACATTCGTTTATCTTATCTTCCCAGTGGATGAACAGGTTGCTGATTGAGCGTGGTTCATTCAAAAAGAGGAAGATAAAATTTCCCTGCTTTTCGTTAATATGCTTGAATACATCGAATTTATTAAAATCTGTAAAATTATAATCAGCAAGAACTAGGTCAATGGTCATGCGAGAAAACAATACATGAAGGTCATTTACATTATGTGCTGTCCAAAAGGGAAGATTTGCATTTTCCATGCGAGATGCATATTCAACATAAAACAAAGGATTTTCAGCCAAAAACAACACATTCATTTATATCTCCAAGCCCTTGACCTAAAAAAGTTTTTATGTTCTAATATTGGAACCTTTTAGGGCGATTAGCTCAGTTGGTTAGAGTACAAGCATGACACGCTTGGGGTCACTGGTTCGATTCCAGTATCGCCCAAAGAGACAGTTGGTTTTCCCGCTGTCTTTTTTTATGCCTATAGTTTTTCCATGAGTTCAAAGAAAAAGCCGTATCGTAAGCTACGACACGGCTTTTATCATTGGTAAAACTATTTTATAGAAGCTCCAATGCGCTCCAGAACCTTCTTTCTGTCCAAGGGCTTAACGATATAGTTCTTTGCACCAAGCATAAGAGACTTCTTTACCAGCTCTTCCTTACCCAAAGCACTTACCATTACTACCTTAGCATCCTTGTCAAAGGACATAATCTGCTCAAGGGCGGTAATTCCATCCATGCGAGGCATTGTAATATCCATAGTTACAACGTCCACATTTGGATACAATTCCTTGTATTTATCAACGCCCTCTTTTCCGTCACCAGCAGTAGCCACAACTTCATATCCTTCACTAGACAGAATCTGACCAAGCTGCTTTGCAACGAACATAGAGTCATCAACAACAAGCACCTTTACCTTTGTTCCATCTACACGCACACCTTCAGGTGGTCTTTCATTGATTGAAGGAAAATCCTGCTTTGTTTTCATATTTTCTCCTTTACATCCTTTCTCGAATAGCAACGTTTACTTCGACTTTTCCCTGCTCCGTAATCATAGGAACAATCAAAGCCTCTACTTCATGATCTGAAATCTCCATCTTTTCTCCAGTGAAAAGTGCAGGAGGCGTTAAGTCAAACTTAAATCCCAGCTCATGCAATTTTGTAACAGCCTGTGCAGTAATAAGATTTGCCAATTCGGTAATTGTTGCCTTGGCCAACTCATCAAAAACAGGCAATTCTTCCATGTTCATGCGAGAAGCAATCTTCAATGCAGTTTCCATGGACATATCAAAGAGTACACGGCCTTCCACATCACCTGCCAAACCAACCAAGGCGGCAACACCCATCACAGGCATTGAGGTAGACTTCAAATACAAGTCCCCACGACGGACTTCTCCCTGCAGAACTTCTTTTAGTATACTATAAGCCGTTTCTACAAACGGATTGATATACTCAACTCTCATAAAAATCCCCTTACCTCATAAGATTTATTGTTTGCCGTATACAACGACAGAACCTACCATTGTTTCTGACCAATTGGAAAGATAAGCCAAGTTTTCGTTTTCACCGAGGATAATCTTTCCGTTACCCTTAAGCTTTTCGTCAAAATCCTCCAGCAATGTAGCCTGAACATCAGGCTTTAAGAAGGAAATAAGGTCACGAGAGAAAATCATATCGATTACAGGCATATTGTTTGTATGCATACAATCATGATATTCAAACAGTACCATTTCCTTGATTTCAGGCTTGAAGGAATATGTTCCAGATACGGACTGAACCACAAAGGGTGCATACCAACTATTGGCAACCTCTGGTGGAACTACCAACAAGGGAGCATTTGATATACTCAGCAAATCCACATCCTGAGCGTATACCTTTATGCGGGCATCTGGATACTTCTTGCGGAGGATACATGCCAGTGAATAAGCTTCATACCCCTTGCCACAACCGGGATTCCAAACACAAATCTGCTTTGCATTATTTTCTGGCAGAGCCTTATAAATATTCTCTGCATATTCTTTAGGCCAGAAGGAACCAGTATTGGAAGAATAGAAGGGAGCCAAGAATGCTTCAGCATCCTGAATGTTCACCAACTGGGAATTGTCGTGGCCACGCTGACCAACCCATTCCTCGTAACGCCGTTTTGTCCAAGCTTCATTTATAGGAGTTACATAAAAGGACTTTTGCTTCTGCAAGCTGTCCACAATGAAGCTATAATCAGAATCCTTTGCTGTAAATACCTCTGGCTCCTTTGGAGCGGGAGCAGGTGTAGCCTTTGGCTGGGCAACAGCTACAGGTGCACTATTAGATGCCATTGGCTGAGGAGAAACTTCATCTACAAAATTAGCATCAGCAATTTGAGCCTTTTCTGCAAGGGTTGTGGAAGGAGTTCTTACACCAAAGATTCTATCCACATCCAGCAAAACGTACAGACGGTCATGACTTTCTACAACACCGTAGATATACTTGATGTTAATATCACCAAACAATGGGTGAGGTGGCTGAATGGAACTTTTCTGGATTCCTACGACCTTGTCAATAACATCTACAACCACACCGAACAGCTGGTCTTCTACATTTACTACCAACATACTCTCCAAGGAGTCCTTGGAACGAGTTGGCACTTCAATATTGAAAAAACGACGAAGGTCAATGATAGAGATAATGTCACCACGAAGGTTATGAACACCCAATACAAAGGGCATGGTATTTGGCACGTAGGTAAAATGACCAGCCTTTGCAATTTCCTTTACCTTCATGATATCGATGGCATAGTCCTTACCAGCAAGGGAAAAGGTAACCATCTTAAAGTCCACTGCGGAGATTCTATCTTTTTGTTCCTCTCCAGTGGATTCAGAATTCTGCAACAATGCTTCTTTGATATCTGCAATAGTTTCCATACACTCCCCTTATAACGAGAATCCAATCTCTTCCCGTTTTTCCCGGGCATCAATCTCCTGACGCACACCCAACTCAAGCAACTGGCTTACATCGATAATCAAGGAAACAGAACCATCACCAAGGATGGATGCTCCAGCCACACCAGGAGACTTGGTAAACTGATCTCGCAGAGGCTTGATAACAACGTCCTCTTCTCCAATGAGAGAGTCTACCATGACACCAATCTTCTTGTCGGCACTACCAACAATAACGATAAAGTAGTGCTCCTTTTCTTCTGTCTGCTTGATGTTGAAAAGCCTATCAAGCCGCAAAATACTAATAACTTCGTTACGAACGTTCAAAACCTCGTAGTTATCGATGGTGTTGATTTCATCCTGTCGTACACGATGGCTTTCGATAACGGAGGTAATAGGAATGGAGTATACTTCCTCGCCAACCCGCACCAAAAGACCTTGGATAATGGCCAGGGTAAGGGGCAGACGGATACTGAACTTTGTTCCAAATCCCCGCTCGGAAGTTACAACAACAGAGCCCTTCAATTTTTCTATCTGGGTACGAACCACGTCCAGTCCAACACCTCTACCAGATACGGCAGAAATCTTGTCGGCGGTGGAAAAACCAGGCTCAAAAATCAGCTGATAAGCTTCCTGGTCGCTAATAATCTTGTTGGGATGAATGAGTCCACGGTCAATGGCCTTTTGGCGAACCTTGTTCACATCAATACCAGCTCCGTCATCGGCAATATCGATAACAATTAAGTTACCCTCATTGCTGGCCTTGAGAATCAAGGTTCCTTCTTCTGGCTTGCCAGCTTCGGCACGATCGGCAGGCTGCTCGATACCGTGGTCCAGAGAGTTACGGACACAGTGCATGATGGGATCCAACAAGTCTTCTGTAACGGACTTGTCCAATTCAGTGTCTTCACCTTCGATTACAAGATTAATCTTCTTGTTCAGGTCACGGCTCAAGTCACGAACAACACGAGGGAAGCGGGAGAAAATCTGACTGATGGGAACCATTCGGATTTTCATGACGCCTTCCTGCAATTCTCCAGCAATACGTCCCAAGTTTTGGGTTGAAGAACGGAACTTTGTAGTAACAGACTTGAAGTTTGCCTCAAAGGGATCAAATACGGAGAACAAGTCTCCAAATTCATTGTTGATGGCTGTTCTAATATCTTTAACGGAGGCACCATTCTGGATTTCTTCCAAGAAGCGGGGCATCTGCTCAAACAAGGCATGAACCTTGTCCTTATAGCCAGCACCAACAGTCTGGAACTGAGCCAGCAAATCTCCCACTTGGGTAGAAATCTGGTTGAAGGCAGCCTTTGTAATAACTGTCTCACTAACCAAGTTCAAAAGATAGTCAATGCGCTTTGCGTCAACACGGAGGACGCTACCTGTATTGCTATGGTTCTGAGCTGACTTCTTGCTGGAATCTCCCTTAGGAGCAATAGACTTCTTTTCCACCGCAATATCGATGGATTTTTCTACTACAGCAGGGGCAGAAACCTCTACTACTCCCTCCACTACAGGAGGCTTTTCTACTACCACAGGCTTTGCAGGAGCAGCCACTGGCACTGGCTGAGGAGCTACTGCTACAGATGCGGCACTAGCAGAACTGTCGTCCAAGCACTGGGCGTCGGTACAGAGGGTTACATCAGGGATAAAGGCCACATCCTCCAGCTCATCGGCAGAAGCAGTGGTGGCTACGAAATAAACAACCTGTGGATGAAATTCATCGGAATACAGGGAATCAAAATCTGGAACAGTCTTTAGGATGAGTCCACGCCCCTTGAGTGCAGCAAAAACTTGGATTCCACCAACAGAGTTCATCAGGTTGCTTTCATCAAACATGACGGTAACACCCCAAAGCTTTTGCTTACCTTCACAAGCTTCCTTAAGCTCAAGAAGCTCATACTCAGAAAGTGCTTGGGCAGGAGATGGAATGGAAGAAGTAGCAGCTGGTGCAGGAGCAGGAGTGCTTGCCACAGGCTTAGGTGGTGCAATAGGGGCAGGAGCAGCAGGCTTTTTAGCGGTCTTGCCATCCTTGGAGGGAATGAATGACTTTAGGGTATTCTTGATTGGCTCTACATCTGCATCGTAGATACCACCATCCTGACGAGCCTCAAGCATGGCTTTAATCACGTCGATGGATGAGAGAAGAACATCTACAACAGGACCAGTTACATCAACCCGATCTGAACGGATTTCATCCAGCAAATCCTCCACCACGTGGGTGAAACCAGACAACTCCGTCATTTCCACTGTGGCAGAACCACCTTTCAGAGTGTGAGCAGCACGGAAAATCTCGTCGATTGCCTCGCGATTGGAAGGGTCATTTTCAATGACAAGGATATTGCTTTCCAGATTCTCAACCTGTTGCTCAGCTTCGCTGAAAAAATCTTTAAGCAGTTCCTCGTTATTAATATCAAGATAGTCACTCATACTCATTATTTTATACGCAAAATAATATAAGTCAAGAGGAATGTTTATAAGAAATTAATTTTTTAGAGATTTCTCCCTGTCTATCAGCTCAGTATCTCAAAAATAAAAACAAACTAAAGATTTTAGTATTTATGACGACAATAGAAAAGATATTTTATTCTTGGGGGCATATAGCCATGAGCACCGACAAGTTTTTCTCATATAAAGGTGTGTTAGCAGGGACCCTTACCCTACTCCTTTCCCTTTCGACAATTTTTGCACAGGCCCATTTCAGCGGGTTTACTGGCGTGGCAGCAAACGTAGGAGCCACAGAGGCAGGGGAAGAGACACAATTTACTGCTGATGGCTTTTTTGCAGGACAGGTAGACTTGTTCGGAGTTGTAATGCTCAGAACTGGAGTGAGCCTTCGGACAAATAATCTGATTTCCATGGATTTATTCAAAGGGGTTCCAGCAACTTTTCGCCTTGATGAACTATCTATAACAGCCCGTTTCCCCTGCTGCCATGTAACTCGGTACATTTCTGTTTTTGCAGGGAACCATGAATCCATTGGCTCAGATCTATTCTTGCGACGCCACTTTGGTATACTTCCCGCCAACTCACGATTATCAGAAACTTGGGAAGGCCGCACCGATACTACCATCTATCCTTTTTCTGATTTTGGTGCTTCTTACGTGTTGAAACTACAAAGTTCCCAAGCATTTGGATTGTATTTCTACACTGGTAATAAAGAGGAGCAGTTTCGAGGTAATGTAGACCTACGGTTTGCAGGAGTTTTCTCATTGGCCACTGTTGATTTTAGTGCGGGCATAGGCTTTCCCATTACTTTTGACGAAAGTACAGGAGCTAGTATAAGCCTTAATCGCAAGATTGAATTGCACACAGGCCTTTCCACCATTATTGGAAATACTCACACAGCTTCCTTGTTCCTTCAGTTTGGTCTTTCCAAGATTGTGTTGAATTCAGAAGATGATCAATCTGTAATGAAATTATCTGACTTGTATTTTTGGATTGAACCTCGATTCAAGGCCAATTTCATGAACTTCCATTTTACTATGTTCAACCTGCCAACAAATGCTGTTCAAAATATGTTCTTCGTCTCTGGTTCACTGGGATGTAATTTGGCAATTTTTGCAAATAATCTGTACGCTGGAGTATTCAATTTTACTGTGGGAACACATCTGACCATTTCTACCCAAAGCATTTCTCTTGATAACTTCAATAATATTTCAAACAAGGATATTTCCTTTAGAGTTTCTCCCTTTGTAGAAACACCCTTGTTTGAAGGAACACTGATGAGTCGGTTTAGCATTGATTTTATGGAATTCGAACAGATGCATAAAACCATACAGTTTACTTTAGGCTATAAAACAAGTTTATGAAAAAAATTATAACCAGTTTACTAGTTTCCTACATTTGCATGTTCACTCTTTGTGCCTTTGATTTGTCAGGTAGTATCCATGTGGACACCTATGCAGGAAAACCTGTGGTAGGCTTTTCTTTCCTTGCAGAAGAGAATATCATCCCCAAGTTGACTATACGTGCTCAGGCAGATTATCTGACAGCCCAGGAATATGATATCCAGATTCTTGGCATTCTAAAGCTTGCTCCAGTTGTTCTAGGAACGGGTTTTGCATTGGAAGTGACAAACAACCCACAACTACCTATTTCTCCTGGCATGGGATTAATTTTAGGCTGGCAGATAACAGAAAGCTTTGCAATGGAAACCGCGGCAATACTAGCCTTTACCCCAGAAGACTTAGGAAAGCTTCATGATATTCGGGCAAAACTTGATTTCTTTTACGACACAGAGAATGTGAATGCGGATTTTAGCTATAAAATAAAGAAGGGAATTGCCACTAAGGATTTTATCAACACACTAGCCTTTCAGGTGGAAACCTTTGAACAAGGTATTCCTGTGGGATTGACAGTAGGAGCAAATTCTGATTTCTTCATTGATGCAGAAGGATTTGGACTTACAGCTGCCGTACTAGGAGGCCTGAATGTGTATTGCGGAAGGTACGGCACTTATTTTACCACAACAAAAATGGGACTTTTTTCTCTCAGAGGGGCAAGTTCTATTCCCTACGAGATTGTAGTAGGAGCACGATTCAGCCTGTAGAAAACGCTGCATGAAAAGAATGCACTTCAAAAGATAAATGAAAGACCCCAGAATTATCTGGGGTCTTTCGTTTTAAACAGACTTTTAACTAGAGCTTGAGGTTGGCTAAGCGGCGACAGGCTTCTTCTACCGCTTCACGGTGACCAAAGGAGCTAAAGCGAATAAAGCTTTCTCCAGCAGGCCCAAAGCCGGCACCAGGAGTAGTTACCACGTGGCACTCGTCAAGAATCTTATCGAACATATCCCAGCTTTTCTTGCCAGGGAAGCGAACCCACAGGTAGGGAGCATTGCCCTGACCGTAAACCTCTACACCAGCAACACGGAAGTTTTCTCCTTCCAAGGCTTTCTTGATAAGGGCTGCATTTTCAAGATAGAAGTCGGTAAGCTGACGCATTTCCTGAACACCTTCTGGATCCAAAGCAGCAAGACCACCAGCTTGAGCAATATTGGAAGCTCCGTTAAAGAAGGTGTTGATGAGTCGTGACCACAGAGCCTGAACAGGAGTGCCATCGGCAAATTTTAGAGCCTTAGGAACAATGCTCCAGCCAAGACGAACACCAGTGAATCCAGCAGGCTTGGAGAAGGAGTTGATTTCAAGGGCACATTCCTTGGCTCCTTCTATCTGGAAAATGGTCTTGGGAAGATTTTCGTCCCGGATAAAGGCTGAGTAGGCTGAATCAAAGATGATGATGCAGCCATTTTTCTTGGCAAAGTCCACCAGCTGCTGAAGCTGTTCTTTAGTGGCCACCGCTCCAGTGGGGTTGTTGGGAGAGCAGAAATAGATAAGGCTATTTGGCTTTACCACAGACAAATCGGGAAAGAAGTTGTTTTCTGGCAGACAGGGCATGTATACAATGTCCTGATAGCCAGCCTCGGTAGCAGGAGTTTTTCCTGCTGCACCCACCATAACAGAACCATCAACGTATACAGGATAGGCGGGATCCTGTACTGCTACAGATACATTAGCACCGAAAAGCTGCTGGATGCGACCTACATCACACTTGGCTCCATCTGAAACAAAAACCTCATCTGCTTTGATAATTCCGTCGTACAGCACAGAAGCAATTTTTTCTCGCAAAGCAGGCTCACCAGCACTGTCGTCACCATAGCCACTGTAGCCTGCGACAGTTCCTAAGCCCTTGGCATAGTCTGCCATGGCTGTAGCAATGTGGGGAGTAAGAGGCTCTGTGGTGTTGCCAATGCCAAGGCTAATAATTTTGGCTTCGGGGTGGGCTGCAGCATAGGCACGGCGACGCTTTCCAATCTCTGGGAAAAGGTAGCCAGCGGCCAAGTTGTCAAAGGCAGGATTTCTTTCAATCATGTTGTTTCTCCGTAAAATTAGACGTCCAGCAAAAGCTCGTCAATGGGCTTGCCGGCGGGAACCATGGGCAGAACCATTTCGTCAATGCTCATGGAACAGTCAATAATAGCAGCCTTGCCGGATTCTACCGCTCGGTCAAAGGCAGCCTTGAATTCTTCTTCGTTGGTAGCACGCTCACCTGTAATACCGTAGGCTTGAGCCAGTAGCACAAAATCAGGGCCGAAATTCAAAGTAGTTTCTGAATACCGCTTGTCATAGAATAGATTCTGCCACTGACGCACCATACCCAAGGTTCCATTGTTCACCAAAACGATGATGACAGGAACTTGGTAGTGGCTGATGGTGGCAAGCTCGTTACAGTTCATACGGAAGGAACCGTCACCAGCAATGTGAACTACTCGGCGATGAGGATTGGCTAACTGAGCACCGATGGCAGCACCTGTTCCGTAGCCCATGGTTCCCAAGCCACCGCTGGTAAGGAAGGTGCGAGGCTTAGAGAAGGGATAGAACTGGGCAGCCCACATTTGATGCTGACCAACCTCTGTTGTAATGATGGTGTCATCCCCTAGCTTTTCGTGGATGTACTCAAAGGCAAACTTGGGATGCAGGCTTGTCTTTTTGGAATACATGGCAGGAAGATGCTGCTTCCACTGAGCAATCTCCTGGTTCCAGCCAGATTCTGCCCTGTCCTCAATTAAGGGAAGGAGCCGGTTCAGCAGTTCCTTGATGGAGCCCACCAAGGAGTAATGGGTGGCAATATTCTTGTTGATTTCAGCGGGGTCGATGTCGATGTGGAGAATCTTGCTGTTGCGGGCAAATTTGGTGGAGTCGGAAATTACTCGGTCAGAGAAGCGGGCTCCAATGGCAATCACCAGGTCGGACTTGTTGGCCCCCATGTTGGCAGCCTTTGTTCCATGCATTCCAATCATGCCGCAGCACAAGGGATGACGAGAAGGAAAGGCTGATTTTCCCATAAGACTAGTGGCCACAGGAATATTTCGCCGTTCAGCCAAGGTCATAAGCTCCTGGCAGGCATTGTCGATGACCACACCGCCACCAACATAGAGGAAGGGACGCTGAGATTCATTGATGACTGCAGCAATATCCTGTACCGCTTGATCTGAGGGAGACATAATCTTTGTAACACGGCGGATACTGGCTCGTGCCAAGGAGGTGTGATCCTCACAGAGCAAATCTACTGAAGGAGGATTGTACTCAGCAGTGGCAGCGGTAATGTCCTTGGGAATATCCACCAGAACAGGACCGGGACGCCCATTTTGAGCCACTAAGAAGGCTTCTCGGATGGTGTCTGCCAAATCGTTTACGCTACGGACAATGTAGTTATGCTTTGTTACCGGCATGGTGATACCAGTAATGTCGATTTCTTGAAAGCTATCCTTGCCCAACAATGGGGTGGTTACGTTACAGGTAATGGCTACCAAGGGAATGGAGTCCATATAGGCTGTAGCGATACCTGTCACTAGGTTTGTGGCACCAGGACCGCTGGTAGCCAACACCACACCCACCTTGCCAGTGGAACGGCTGTAACCGTCGGCAGCGTGGGCGGCTCCCTGCTCGTGGGCGGTGAGGATATGACGAATTCGGTCGCTATGCTTGTACAATTCGTCGTAGACATTCAGGATGGCACCACCTGGGTAACCGAAGACCATGTCTACACCCTGCTCCACCAAACATTCTATAACGATTCTGGCACCAGTGTATTTCATTGTAATATAGCTCCTTGGTCAGCGGAGGAAACCAGCTTTGCATAGCGGGCAAGATAACCATCTGTTACCTTTGGTGGAGGACAAACCCAAGCGGCACGGCGGGCTGCCAGCTCCTCATCAGAAACCTCCAAGGTAATCTTGTAGTTGTTGATGTCCAAGGTAATCATGTCACCTTCCTGTACCAAGGCAATGGGGCCTCCGTCGGCAGCCTCTGGAGAACAGTGTCCCAAGGAGGCACCACGAGTTGCACCAGAGAAGCGACCGTCGGTAATGAGGGCCACATCCTTGTCTAGCCCCTGTCCTGCCAAGGCGGCGGTAACAGAAAGCATTTCTCGCATACCAGGCCCACCCTTTGGTCCTTCGTAGCGGATAACAACCACGTCTCCCTTATTGATCTTCCGCTCCTGTACTGCCTGGAAGCATTCTTCCTCGGAGTTAAAGACACGGGCAGGACCAGTGTGGTTCATCAGCTCAGGGGCACAGGCGGAGCGCTTGACTACAGTTCCACGGGGAGCAATGTTTCCAAAGAGGATGGCGATTCCACCAGAGGTTGAATAGGGATCCTCGATGGGGCGCAGCACACTGGTATCCCTGTTGCGGACACCAGCAATATTTTCTCCCACAGTCTTTCCCGTAACGGTCATCAAGTCGGTGTGAATCAGATTCTTTTTAGCAAGCTCTGCCAAAACGGCGGAAACACCACCAGCTCCATCTAAGTCGCTCATAAAGCTGTGACCAGCGGGAGCAAGGTGACAAAGGTTAGGGGTCTTTTCGGAAATCTCGTTGATGAGGTGGAGATCCATCTTGACTCCAGCCTCATGGGCAATGGCGGGCAGGTGCAGCACCGTGTTGGAGCTACAGCCAAGAGCCATGTCGGCGGCAAGAGCATTTTCAAAGGCCTTTTGATTCATGATTTGGCGGGCGGTAATGCCTTTTTCCAGCATTTTCATAACAGCCATACCAGCGTGCTTGGCCAAGGCGATTCTGGCGCCAGAAACAGCGGGGATGGTTCCGTTACCAGGTAATCCCATTCCCAAAACCTCGGTGACACAGTTCATGCTGTTGGCGGTGAACATACCAGAGCAAGAACCGCAGCCAGGACAGGCATTATGCTCCAGCTCGCACAGTTGCTCTTCGGTAATCTTTCCTGCAGTAACGGCACCTACAGCCTCGAACATATCAGAAAGACTCAAGTGGCGACCACCGTAGGGATTTCCCTCGTGGCAGCAGTCGGCACCAGGCAATTTTCCAGGCATCATGGGGCCACCGGAAACGAGTACAGTGGGCAAGTCCAGGCGACCAGCGGCCATCAACATACCAGGAACAACCTTGTCGCAGTTGGGAATCAGCACCAAGGCGTCGAACTGATGGCCACGAGCGACACACTCGATGGAGTCGGCAATAAGCTCGCGTGTTACCAAAGAATAGCGCATTCCCTCGTGTCCCATGGCGATTCCGTCACACACACCGATGGCGGGGAATTCGATGGGAGTTCCTCCAGCCATGCGGATTCCAGCCTTTACGGCCTCGCCAATTTTATCCAAATAAATGTGGCCGGGAATAATTTCGTTTTGGGCACAGCACACACCAACCAAGGGGCGTGACAGTTCCTCGTCTGTATATCCCATGGCTCTAAACAAGGAGCGATGGGGGGCTCTAGCAATACCTTTCTTTGCGTTATCACTTTTCATGTCAGTAACCTCACTTAAATCTTTGAAGTATATTTGAAGGTATTCTACTTGTATTAGGGCAAGTGGTCAAGTTTCTTTCACGAACAGCATCCCGGGAGACTGAATCCCCAGCTCCATCCCGGGGAGCAGGGGAACCCAAACAATATCGCGGGGACAGGGAAGCCCTACCCAGCCTTACACTTCGCTTCGCTCAGAGGGCGGCTGTGCAGGCAGCTTCCCTGCTCCCCGGTATAATTTTGTAGAGGGTTCCCCTGCTCCCCAGACTATTGCAGGTTGGGTTTCAAGCTCACGGTCTACTTTTCGTGAATTGGGTAGATGGGGCTGGATAAAAAATCAAAAAGATGAAGTTTTTTCTGGGAAAGTGACAAATTTTTGCTAGTTCAACCCTATAAGTAAAGTAAAGGAATAAAAATTTCAGAGGGAGAATTATGCTAACAGCAGCAGAATTACAGAAAAAGTGGGAAAGCTTAACCTTTACTGACGATTTTATCTTTTCTCGTGTGATGCACGACGAGCATATATGTCGTCAAGTAGTGGAGCTGATTCTTGGAGTACGGATTGGAGAAAAATTTTCTCCAGGGTTCTTAGGGGGGGAGCCCCTAAGCGGTGCTGGGAAAGGATGGGGTTTTAGGGGAAGGAAAACACCGCTTCCGAGTAGAGGGTTGTCCTTCCCCTAAAGAATGAATCATCATGGATGTGTTTTTGCGGGATGAAAATCGCATCATCAACGTAGAAGTTCAAACTGGCCACAAGAAGGAGCTCCCCAAACGAAGCCGTTACTATCAAAGCGTGGCAGACGTAAGCACCACCTCAACTGGAACTAAATATCGGGATCTACCAGAAAACATCCTTATCTTCATTTGTACTTTTGACCCTTTTGACAGAAATTATCCTCGTTACACCTTCCAGTACATCTGCAATGAGGATAAACGGCTCAAACTAAAAGACGGTTCTCTCCGCATCTTTTTGAACACCAAAGCCACAAAGCTTTCAGCCCTTGACCAGAAATTACAAGCATTTTATCATTATTTACAGGATGGTGTTGCTGAATCCACTTTAACACAAGAAATTTTCAACAAAATCACCACACTGAAAAACAATTCCATTGAAAGGAGGTCGTTTATGACACTGGCACTAAAAATGGCTGATATAGAATACGATGCATATGAAAATGGTTTCGATAGAGGCCATGAAGCTGGACTCCAAGCTGGACTCCAAGCTGGACTTCAACAAGGACTAGAACAAGGAGCCTACGAAAACAAGTTGGAGACAGCAAAAAATCTTCTTTCCATGAATTTTTCCCCAGAGCAAGTAGCTCAAGGCACCAATCTCCCGCTGGATGTGGTACAAGGTTTGCTGTAAGAGATTGTCTTACCCTGCAAAAAAAATCCCAGCTGAAACAAATTGCTTCAACTGGGAGCATATAACTTATTCAATAAGAAAAACTTATTTCTTGAACTTGTCCCGGAACTGGTTCAGGATAGCTTCTGTGGCGGGGCGAGCGTCAATGTCTACAATCTTGTCCCGTTCCCGATAGAAATCGATGAGGGGAGCAGTCTGCTGACGGTATACTACCAAGCGGTGGGAGATTGCTTCCACCTGGTCGTCGTCACGGGTATACAGTTCAGCCCCGCAGGCGTCGCAGGTGTTTTCCTTGGCAGGAGGCAAAAAGGTAACATGGAAGTTCTGACCACAGCCCTTGCACACACGACGGCCTGAAAGTCGCTCCACTACACCTTCATCAGCAATGTCAAAGTTTACCACTGCATCTACCTTGGCAATTCCTTCCAGAGCCTCGGCCTGGGGAATTGTTCTGGGGAAGCCATCCAGAATAAAGCCATTGGCTACATCTGCTTGGGACAATCGATCTTTTACCAGCTCAACAGTCAAATCATCGCTTACCAAGGCTCCAGAATCAATGATTGCCTTTACCCTTACTCCCAGTGGAGTCTGGTTTTTGATTGCGGTACGGAAAATATCTCCGGTAGAAATGTGGGGAATACCGTATTCCACAGCAACCTTAGCGGCCAAGGTTCCCTTTCCTGCTCCGGGAGGGCCTAAAAAAATAAAATTCATACTTTCCTCCAAATAGATGAGGTTGACTTCAACATGATTCCTGCATCTAATCTCTGACAACTATTTTAATCGTTTAGACTTTTTTTTACAATACGATAAAAAATTTGTACTTGTTACACAATTATAATAATGATACACTATTACAATAATATCGATCTTAACTATCACAATGAGGAGATTTTCACCCCATGAAAACAGTATATGTTATCGGGCATCGCAATCCCGACTCAGATTCCATCATATCGGCCACTGCCTACGCTCGGCTGAAGCAACTTATGGGCCATCCTGAATATGTGGCAGCTCGAGCAGGAAATCTTTCTCCCCAGACTGAATATATTCTGGGAAGATTTTCCGTTCCCGCGCCACAGTATGTTCCAGACCTTATCCCCAAGGTAAGCTATTACATGACCCACAACTGTGAGACCGTAAGCTATGACACCTCCCTGTGGAAGGCAGTAAATGCCATGGAGGAACGAGACAGAAAGGTGCTGCCTGTTGTAAAGGAAGATAATCAATATGTTTCATTGCTGCACTACAGTGCCTTTGCAAAAAATGTGCTGAAGATTGTAAATCCAGAAAAGTCAGCAGCCATCACCACCTCTATCGGTTTGATTAGCGAAACGCTTTCTGCCCAGCCAGTAATCACCTTTAACGAAGATGAGCTTTTCAAAAGCTTTACCTTGGTGGCAGGCTCCCAGTTCGAAACCTTTAAGAAGCGACTGGCAATGCATGCCCCAGAAAATACTATCGTTATTACTGGAGACCGCAAGGAAATTCAGGAATACTGCACCATGGAAAAGGTGCGGGCAATTATCATCACCTCTGGCTACACTCCCGACAAGGGAATTCGGGAGCTGGCAGAAAAGAATGGTGTGTCCCTGTTGATTAGCCCCTACGACACCTCTGCCACCTCCATGCTCATTATCTATTCTTCTCCTGTGTCCTCCATGGCAAATCAGGAGCTGGCTCCCTTGAATATCAACGATACCATCAAGAAGGTACGCCCCATCCTGCAGCGCGCACCAGGAGGTACCCTGCCAGTAGTTGATGACAACAACACCATTGTGGGAGTTATTTCTGAAAGCGACCTTTTGAACGAGGCTTCCATCGAGGTATGCCTTGTGGACCACAATGAGCTGTCTCAGGCTGTGGAAGGCTTGGAAAACTACAAGATTCGGGAGGTAATTGACCATCACCGCTTGGGAAGCTTTTCTACCCGCTACCCTATTACCTTTATCAACCGACCAGTGGGTGCCACCTGTACCATCGTTACTAACCTGTACCGCCAGTACCACGTGTCCATTCCTCGGGAGATTGCCTGCATCCTCCTGTGCGGAATCCTCACCGACACACTGGTGCTGCAGTCTGCCACCACCACCGATGAAGATCGGGAGACAGCGGAATATCTTTCCAACATCACCAATCTGGACATCCAGACCTTGGGACAGGATATCATTACCGCTTCTAGCAGCTTAAAGGGTCGCAGTGCCGAGGCTGTTACCAAGCAGGATATGAAGGAATTCAACGAGAAGGGCCACAAGTTCACTGTAAGTCAGATTGAAGTAAGCTCTCCCTCCGAGATTCTGGAGCGAAAAGAAGAATTCTTCAAGATGCTGGAGTCTGTACGTTCCAGCCGCAGCTGCCTCTTCTCTGCCCTAATGGTAACAGACATCATCCATCTCACCAGTATTATGTTGGTGGCAGCAGAGCCTGCCTTCCTGCAGGTGATGGAGATTCCCCGCACGGACCACGAAAACATCTTCATTTTGAAGGATATTGTATCCCGCAAAAAGCAGCTGATTCCCCTGCTTTCTGAACAAATTGAAAAGTTGGAAAACGCTTAAAAAAGATGCAACCCAAGGGTGTGGCATAATGGCTGCACCCTAAATTATTTTTCTTCAAAAAAATTCCAAAGTCGCCTCCCAGGCGACTTTTTTGTTATGTGGCTGTGCTATAGTGTACAAGACGAGGGGATTGGGAAGATGAAGCTATGGATTGAGGCTTTGGCGAACCTCTTGAGCAATAACATCCTTCAGACGGCTGATAATTTGGTCGGTAATTTCTTGGGAGAACTGCTGGCTGCCATTATGACGGAGGCTTTCAGGAGAACCGTCCCTGAGGAAAAGCTGGGCTGGGTCAATTTCCAGAATCTTGGCAATTTGGTCTATCACATCAGGCGGCGGAAAGGAGTTGCCGCCTTCTATGCAGTTGATGTAGTTGTAGCCCTTGTTCAGGTAGACGGATAAATCCTTTTGAGTCAGCCCTCGTTTTTTGCGGAAATAGCGAAGGTTGGCAATGAAGGTTTGTTGCAGAGACATTCTTGTATTATGAATCTAAAGCCTCATTCATTCACATTATAATATAATGTTTAATCTATTTAGTTTCACATTGACATCGATATTATAATGTGCAAAAATATCGATAGAATCATGTTTCTGTTGCAATTCAGCATAAAAGACATGATTTTATAGAATAGTTTTCTGGTGAACGCTTTTTGCTTTTGCTGGAACGAAGGAGGAGCTTTTATGAAAGCTTTGAAGAAGAATGGACTGGGAGGCGGACTTGTTGCCGCCCTACTGGTGATGGCAGTGCTGGGACTGGTTTCCCTGACGGGGTGTGCGAGTGCAGAAGTTGCACAATATGGATTAGAGGCTGATGATACAATCGCATTAAATCTTACGAAAGATCCAAATGTAGGTTCATTGTTTGTTACTCATGTCAATGGAGAGGCAACAGGTGCTTATATAAAATATAGTGCTGCCTCCTTCCTTACAGGGATTCCCGATAGTAAGTATGTAAATCCATTATATGTAAAATTGACAGATAAACCAATTGTTTTCACAATTTTATGTCCAGTGGTTGTGGGTTCAAAAATTCAATATAAATCTACAGAACTTAGATTAACAAAGTTATCTGATTTAAAAGCTGGAGATGTATTGACATTGAAATGGATGTATCAGACACAGACAATGGCATTTATCGATGCTACTGGTAACATTGTTCAACAAACAATTCCAATATTCAATTAGTAATAAAAGAACAACACAATCCCACAATAATCTCTTCTTAGGATCGTTGTGGGATCATTTTTTCTTCTAACAGATCAAGTGTCATCTTTGGACGGCAGGATGGACATTCCCCTTCCCCAAATAGAAAAGTCGCCTAAAAAGCGACCACACCCACGACTCATTGTGGTATTCTATAGCCAAGAGCACAGGGAGAAAAGGACAAGATCGATTGTATCGTGTATTTTTTTTCTTTTCAGTGTAAAATTCCTGTAGTATAATGTATAAATCACGGAGCTGGAAAGGCTTAAGTGAAGGAGGAACGAAGATGGATGATGATTGTGGAAAGTGTCCAATGTGTGGGGAAGACCTAATGTTTTCCAAAAACAAAAAACTTCTCTATGAATGTAGCAATGCCAAATGTAATTACGTGGAGTTTCAATACCAAAATATGGATAAAGGCAAAAAAAAACCAGGGGGATTGAAGATGGATATACTAGAGAAATGGAATTTTCTGATTGAATATTACAACAAGAATCAAACTGCCCCTGAAAAGATTATTCAACAAGATTGGGAAAATTTGTTTGCAGAGATATTCGGTTACAGTAAACTACTAAAAGAAGTTGACGCTCACAGAACCATGCAAATTGGTGCAACCTCTCGAGTTATTCCTGACATCATCATTCGTTCCACCCAAGAAAATCGAGACCTCTTTGTGGTGGAATTGAAACAGCACACAATATTGACAGGGTATGAACAACTTTTCAGTTACTTAAAGTTGTTGAAAGTAGATATTGGTATTCTCATTTGCAATAAACTATACATTTACGACTATGACACAGACAAAGATGATGATAATCAGTCCTTCTTGGAAATCGAGTTTACCAAGGATAATCCAGACGGAATCAAATTTGTAGAATTGTTCAGCAAAGGTTCCTTCAATCGGCAGAATGTCAAGGATTTCATTCAAAAAAGGAAAAAAGAGAAGGACAACATCCATGCCATACAGCAAAAAGTGACGGCTGAATTTGTACGTCAGATTTTGCAGGAACAGCTTGCAGTAACCTACTCACAAACGGAAATTGAGCAGGCTCTGAAGGAAATTGTTATAACGGTGGGTAAGAAGGTAGCAGTGCCTGTGATACCGCCAGCTGGTGGCAAGGCTGCTCCCGATATAAAGCCAGCAGGTGCAAAGGACAACACCCAATACTCTGTGGATGGCAATATTACAGGAGGTAAATGTCCCACAGCCTATGCGGTTGTTTCCAAATACATTTCTATGTACCCAACAATTTCCTATTCCGAACTGTACAATATCTTCCCTGATGAGGCCGGAAAACCTGGCTTTGGAAAATGCATCAGGTTACCGCAGGATGTCACAGAAGCACAATGGAATGGGAATCGCTTCAACAAGCATCCGCTTCATCTTGCAAGTGGAGAACAAGTCGTCGTCTCAACCCAATGGACTCCAGACAATTTCAATAGTTTCATACAGTATGCCACCAAGGCTGGCATTGAAATCAAACCAGTGTAGCTTTTAGAGGAAGAAAAACAGATGGATAATTTCGATGTGAATCGCTTCGTTGCAGAAGGAATTGAAGATGAGGGATGGACAGTAGAATCTTTTGGTATTTGCCCCATTGTGAATATGATTTGGAACTGGTTTAAAAAAATGGCCTTTTTTTGTAAGTGTACAAATCTCCAATGTGGGCATCAAGAATATGAGGATGACACGAAAAATGTAAACCATCCTGCAAAACACCCAAATCTTACGGAATACATCGAATGGCTCAGAAACAAAATATTTCAGACGATACCATCAAAACCTATATATCAGGTGTAAGAAAATATATACAGTTCCTAAATTCACAGGGACAATCAGCTCTCTCTTCAAATAACAAAGGAGGAACATCATGAACGCTACCCAGCGCAAAAACAGTTTCAAGACATGGCTCGTAAACAAGGACGGCAAGGCAGTCGGCACAGCAAATTCCTATACCTCTGGGGTCAACAGAATTCAGGCAAAGTATTTTTCTGACACTAATGATATGCTCGACTTCTTCACCTGCTCTGTAGACGACATTCCAAAGCTGGAGGCAATTCTGGAGGACTATCTGGTTGGCGGGAAATATGAGCATGTCTTTTGGGACAACGGAACCGCCAGAAACGGCCTGAAAAAATATATCGAGTATCTGCGTAGCTATCACTTCAAAAAGCCGCAGGTCATCCTCCATAAAAATCCGGCCAACGTGGACATCACCAGGATGCTAGACGACAATACTTTGCAAGCCCTGTTCCTCCAGCAATTTGCCAAGCTCTTTCCCGGATACACCCAGAGCAAGATAGCCCAGAGGGATGGATTCATCTTCCTTGAGAACAAGTCAGAACGGCACGTCCTGGGCATCATGCTTGACAGAAAAGGAAAGGACGCTGGACAGTTGTTTTTTGAGATGTCCACCCATGTTTCGCAGTTGCAGACGCTGTGTGACAAAGAAAAAATCTCTTTTCAGGGAATGATAATCGCCGGGAAAGACAAGAAAAAGAAGCTGGAGGAAGCCTGCAAGGCCAATCCCTCAATCTCAGTAAAAACCTATTCATTGTCTTTGAATTTGCTGGATTGATGTAACCCCTCCCACTCACCCCAAAAAAGTCGCCTAAAAAGCGACCAGTTTCACGACTTCGTGTGGTATGGTGAAAAACAGGAGATTATTCATGAAGAGATTTATTGTAATAGTTTTTGTGGGATTTTTTCTGGGGTTACATGCAGGGTTTGCTAATGATTATGCACAAGCTGCCAAGGAATTGGTTGAAAAGTGCATGGAATCTGTTGATGTCAACAATTATCTTCAGGAGAACGAGAAACCTGTAGTTATTGTTGAGCCCTTCACAAAGGATTACACCATATCTATCGACACCGCCAGTCTCACTAAGGAATTTGAAACGGCATTCAAAAAATACAAGCAAATAGATTTAGTAGCAGGCTCTTTGGAGCGCAACAGAGTTCGTCAGGAACGAGAGGAACAGCAAATCTGGGCCAGCGAGGAAACAGCAAAACGCCTAGCGAATGAAACAGGGGCAGACCTCATGCTCATTGGTTCAATCAAGCCGGAAAATAATAACTCCGCTAAAAACTGTAGGCTCTATGTAGAATTGATTCATATTGAATCCACTAAAACGCTATGGATGGATAACATTAAAATTAAGAATAAAAGCCCCAGCCAACCAGCCATACGGAAACTGTCCCTCTCAGGCTTTTTGAATGCCCAAGAGAACGCTCCCATGGGAGGAATTTTCGTGGGTGGCGGGAACTTGCTGCAAGCTCAGAAAATCCTGGAGCAGCATAACCTTTCCTTTGGTATTCTCCTGCCCACTTTCTGGCTGGGAGATTGGAATAATATCTTTTATTGGGGAGGTAAAATCGAAATCCAAGGGAATATTCTGGAGCAAAAAACCTTTGATTTCACCTTCCTGACAGGTGCCACCATGACACTGTGGCGATTCCAGCCTTACATCGAAGGTGGTATTGGCATCAGAAACAAAAATCCAGTCTTGGAATGTACCCCTGGCATTGACTTTTCCTTCACAAAGCAAAGTCCCCTAGCCTTCGGCTTATTTTATAGATTTCAGTGGCTTTCCGACTGGCAGTCAATCACTGGTAAGAAAGAATATTTGGGAGCCAGAGTCTTGCTTCGTCCCCATAATTTCGATTTCTCATCCTTCTCTTTACCTCAATTCTATGGAAAATATGTTATTAGTTTTGGTTACCTCTTTCCCGCTGATCTTTTTCGGCAAAAAATCAAGCTGGGAGATAAGGAAAATTTTGGTTTTTCCCTCAGCTGGGAAGATTCAGATTATACCACCGTCCCCTTCCCTGGCATCATAGCCCTGTCCTACCGCAGACGACAGATGCAGCAGGAAGGCAGCTCCAGCCAGACTGTCTCCATCGGCTACAACTCATACCAGGAGCTGGCACATGAGACACGGACTCTCACCCAGCACTCTCTGATACTGGAGGGATCCTTGGGGTGTCAACTGATTCCCCACGTCGTCTGCTATGCAGGGACTGGCATTGGCCTCTACTATATTTCCGAAAACAAAGAAGGTGGAGGCGAACCTATCGCAAAGGACTTTTGCTGGCAAGTGCAGGTTGGAACGAGGGTGAACCTGTTGGATATGCTCTACATTAGGGTTCAGACAACCTACCTGCTCACAGGGAATCTTCTGGACACTGGGAATTTTCTCAGTGGGGAGTTTCTGCCCTCCCTGCATCTGGGCTTGTCCCTGTTCTGACCCACCTACAAAGTCGCCTTCACACAGGCGACTTTTTTTTCATAACCTCCTCCCCAAAAAAAGTCGCCTAAAAAGCGACCAACAGGTAATTTATTTGCGGTATACTATCTTCATCATTTACCAAGGAGCAGTTGTATGGAAGCACAGTACAAGTATTATGATGAAGCACAAAAGATTAAGATTGTGGAGGTGGCAATCCCTGAGCTGGACGGCAAGGCATATACCTATCTCATGACGGATGATTACCTTGCCTTGGCACAGGAGTTGCTGCAGTTCGGCTTTAACGAAAAATTTGTGGAATCAGATTTCATCCCCAATCCCCACCTTTCTCCTGCAGTACAAAAAGCCATGGAAGTAGCTGAGGCCACCTATTCTGTTACCTTCAGCTACGATGCCCATATTATGAACCATTATGTTTCTGGCATGGTACCTGAAATCTTCAATCTGACTCCCTTTGCCTGTCACATTAAAACCTCTTGTCCTCCCTTACTCGTAACGGTGGCCATGATGGATGCTGTACGACAGGTGGAATTCCTGCTGAATGCCCATGTTTCCCTTGAGCAAGAAGATCGCCACGGTCGCACCGCCCTGATTGCCGCAGCCCAAGTAAATGCCCTCAAAGCAGGCAAGCTCCTTATCGCCCACGGAGCCTCTGTTGATATCCGTGATAGTTATGGCCTTACACCCCTTACCGCTGCAGTCAGCATAAATGCCTTGGATTTTGCAAAGCTCCTGCTGGACAATGGTGCCAAGGTCAATCGTTTCAGCACGGAAACCTCTCCTTTGTTACTGGCAGCCAGCCTTAATTTTTGCCAGATGATTGAGCTTCTGCTAGACCGAGGGGCAGACATCAACATCACTTCACCCCATGGCTCCACTCCCCTGCTGCAAGCCATCGACCATTCTGCCCAAGAAGCAGCCTGCCTACTGATAGAACGGGGAGCAAATATTTACGTACAGGACAAGCGGGGCTATACCCCAGTTCGCCTTCTGGCTCGCAAGGGGCTTTCTCTAGTGCTCAGAAAGCTCATGGATGCGAAACTCCTTAGCCAACTAGACATGGAGATAGCCTTGATGTATGCCACCATCGGAGGCCATCTTTCCTTGGTAAAGCATCTGATTTATGAAAAAATGGATGTGAATTACCAGGCACCAGAAGGATTTTCCTTGTTGACCTTGGCAGTAATGGGTAATTACAAGGATATTGTGCAATTCTTACTAGAACAGGGAGCAGACCTCGAGCTTCGAGACAGAATGGGATTACGTCCTCTCGACCACGCAGAGCGGGACGGCAGAGTGGAAATCCAGAAAATGCTGACGGCTCAATACAAGAAGAAGAATATCACACCTCAGCCAGCCTATGGGCAGGATTACCAAGGCATGTTGAACCTGTTCATAGAACGCCATCTGGCACAGCATCCAGGAAAAAAGCGTTCAGATATTTGGAAGGGCACCGACAGCATTTCCAAGCAGCTTTTTTCCGACATTACCAAGAAGGAGGGATACAAAACAAAGAAGGACAAGCTGGTGATTCTGGCAGCCCAGCTGCAGCTTTCGGTAGAAGAACTCAACCAACTGCTCAAGGCGGCAGGCTTCGGGCTTTCCCAAGCAGACGAGATTGAAAACAAAATCATCCATGCCTTTACCAGCAAGGACTACGGCAGCGTAGAACAGCTCCTGCTTCCAAGCTCCATCTAGCCCTCTACCTACCCGCTTATCGTACTTCTATCTGACCGTCAGCCTACCCGCTTATCGTACTTCTATCTGACCGTCAGCCTACCCGCTTATCGTACTTCTATCTGACCCAGGACCTGACCAATTCCCTCAGAAATCACCAGCTGGGCCAGGGAGTCGGCGGAGGTGGGTGACTTATTGATGAGGACAATGGTATTGCCTCGGAAATAGTGGATGAGGGAGGCGGCTGGATACACGTTCAAGGAGGTGCCACCAATAATCAGGGTGTCGGCAGTGGCAATGGCGTTCACCGCCCCTTCAATAACATCGTTGTCCAAGCCTTCCTCGTAAAGCACCACGTCGGGCTTTACCATGCCGCCACACTTGGGGCACACAGGAACAGCCGACTCCCCTTCCTTGCCGCTATCCAAGATAAAATTCACGTCATAGAAAGACTTACACTTCATACAGTTGTTACGAAGCACACTTCCGTGGAGCTCAAAAACCTTCTTGCTTCCGGCAGCCTGATGTAAGCCGTCGATATTTTGAGTTACCACGCCAGTCATTTTTCCTGCCGCTTCCAATTCAGCCAGCTTCAAGTGAGCCTCATTTGGTTTGGCAGAAAGACAAATCATTTTTTCTCGGTAAAATCGATAGAATTCCCCAGTATTTTTCATAAAAAAGCTGTGGCTTAAAATCTGCTCTGGAGGATACTTCCATTTTTGGGAATACAATCCGTCCTGGGAACGGAAATCAGGAATTCCGCTTTCTGTAGACACCCCCGCCCCACCAAAAAATGCAATCCGCTTGCTATTATCAATAATTTTCTGTAAAGCTTCCACGCTCATGATATCCTCCCCCATGAGTATACCAAGAGGGGCTTTCTAAGGCAAGCAAGGCTATTCTACTTGTTATTATAGGGTCTTTTTGTTATTATGAAGGTCATGACAACAACATCGAACATTCAAATTCTGTTGCGTTCCTATGCAACACATCAGAAAAGTGCCAAAGTAAATGTGGCAGAATTTTGTGAATATATAAAGAAATACGCTCAGCATCATGCAAGTGATCAGAGCGACTTGCTCCCTTATATCAACAATGCCACTGAGCTGGTGAAAAAGGAATTGGAAAAATTGGCTCAGGAGCGACAGGTTCTCTACATAGCTGCAGATCCAGAAAAAAAGGAAGTTATCGTCATTCCCTATTATCTGGACAAGTGTATTGCTGTCTATCAAAACATCAAAAAAAATCCTGCCATTCCCTATCCCTTCGACACAGATTTGCCTAAAAACACTCCCCCTGAGGTTTTGAAGAATGAATCTGCAGACGTTTATTTGGGAGAAACTCTAGGAAAGGATACTATCAAGGAAACTGCCCTGTACTGCCTTCAGCTGCCACGGGCCTTGCCTTCAATACTTTGCCCCACCACCTTGCCCACTGAGGATTTAATGGCCATTGCCTTGTCAAAATTCCAGTTGAAGCTGCAGAAGGACGAATTTCACGACTATTTCTTGAAAAAGCTTCAGGCAGCCAACCCTGGCAAGGATTTGACCATAAAGAATTTTTTCAAAACAGTGGCACAAAAAAGCGAGGAAGCCCTTCGTTCCATTAAAAATGCTTCCGACACCTTCTATCAGTGGAACCAGCTGTGTTTCTTCGTTCGGCAGGATTACGAAAAATCAACCGATTTGACTGCAGAAGACATCTCCCTGTTGCAATCCATCTATATTCTAGAATTCTGCGTTACCACCTACCGCAACAAGGCCCAGCAAAACCTGCAGAAGGAAACTGCCCTCAAAAATCTTGACTTGAACTTGAACAAGCCTCCCTATTATTTTACTCGGGAAAATATCAATATGTTCTCCGATTCCCGTGGTGTTCCCCTGCTGGGACAATATAGCGACAAGGATTTGAACGATTACATCCAGAACGCCACCACAGAATCCGAAGACAATAAGCTTCCTCCCCTGCTCACCTTCAAGGGAATCAACAATACCCAAACCTACGTGTTGAAAGCCAAGGTGCTTCCCCTGATTGTCCGTCTGTGTACCGATGCCCGTGAAACCATCCGAGATCAAATCACCAAGGATTGCTTCAACGCTCTGAAGAATTTTTCCTCCGTACCAGAAATGAAAAATCAGGAGCTTTTTGAAAAAACCTTGGAAAATGCAGTCAAAATTAAGTCTCCCATTCTCTATGCCCTGCTGAATGCTCCTTTCTTGAAGGCATTGCAGTATGAAAGTCGGGGAATGACAGAGCTAGTGACTGGACATATTCATTTGTTTACCGATGGAGAGCTTTCTCCCTACAGCGAGCTTTTAATGCTGTCCAAGGAAGAGATTCTCACTGATGCACGAATTCTATTGCCAGTATGGTACACCATCCCTGGTGTGTCTTGGCTTGTATCCCTGTTTAAAGGACAGCCTAAGCAGAAAAAGCCAAAGCCCTCCAAGCAGGCCACACAAAAAAAGATGATTGCCTCTGACGAAGCAGAAGCCTTTGACGTGCCATCACCTCTGACAGCTCAAGATATTGCCGCTGTATCCCGCAAGGAGGAATTGAAGCAGGCAGCTTTGGAGGCAGAAAAGCATTATGTTCCCCAAGGTTCCACCATCGAGCGAGAGCTTTCCTCCTACGAGCATACTTGGAACAGAATGCTCAGCAAGCAGGCCCGAGACAATCTAACCGAGGACGTGAATTCCTTGATTCGAGACTATATGCGTAAAATTCTACGAACCCTTCGGGCCAATAATTTTACCCCAGAAAGAATCAATAATTTGGCTACCACTTTGGTTAAAACTCCTGGTATGCAGAAGATTCAAGACCAAGCTGAACTGCATATGTACGTACAACTGTACATGGTAAAGCTCATCAAGGGGTTGTAATAAAACTCTAAAAACTTAATTTTATCAAAAAGCACCATCTAGTAAAAAAGATGGTGCTTTTTTTTATATTTTTTTGTTTCCTCTGGAAAAAAATTGACAAATTTTCAATTTTTAAAGCGAATAATATATGTGTAGGACGTAACGCTGAATCAACCTAAAAGGGAGACCAAGAAATCCATTGCTCGGTACTAGGCAGCGGCTGGGCCTACCACACCATGTAGCTACGGTGGCACCAACAGACATTTTTTCAAGGAGTTTTTTGTATGGACGATTTTAACTCAATCGTGTTGGAAGGAAATATTGTTCGTGATCCTGAATCACGGGAAACCACCAAGGGTGTTCCCATCTGTATGTTCTCCATTGCAGTGAACAAAAATTATCGCACAAACCAAGGGGAACGGCGGCAGGAGGTCTCCTTCTTTGACATTGAAACCTGGGGAGCCTTGGCTAGCTCCTGTGCCAGTTACTGCACCAAGGGACGGGGGATTCGGGTAGTGGGCCGCCTGAAACAAAATCGTTGGCAGGACACAGAAGGAAAGAATCATTCCAAGATCAAGATTGTGGCAGAGCATGTGGACTTTAAGCCCCGTTTTTCAAGCCAGAAGGAAAATCACGTTACTCCCACTGGCATCCCACCCCTCCATCAGGAAATCACCGATTTGGCAGAGGCGGCCATAGCAAACAGCCTTTCTGTGGAAATGAAGCAGCCTGAACTCTGTGAAGCGGTCTTCTAAAAAAGAGGGTGTACCCAGCTTGGGTACACCCTTCATTTCTGCTTTAATGGATTATCGGTTGCGGGGCTTTCCATCGCCGTTTCTGCCAGGATGGGGTCGTCCTCCCTTACCTGCACCAGACTTCAGCGGTGCGAACCGACCTCCCCGTGACCGAGCCTTTTCAGCGGCAGCAGCTTCTTGAGCACGGAGGGTGGCAGCCTTGTATTCATCCAGCTTTTCCTGGGAATAAAAGCCATCCTTCCAGTTAAAGTTGCTAGTTTCTGGTAGCACCTGCTTTTTCAGCATGGCAGAAACAATCTGCTTGAAATGCTTCTTCTGAACGTGGGTTTTGGACATGTCGATAAGGTAGCGGTTAAAACCAGCTGACTTCAGCACCTGTACCTTGTCCACAATGGAGAAGGGATTTTCAGGCATAACAAAGGAACCGTCGGGAGTGGACAGAGCCTTAAAGGTCATGCCCTCCTTGTCGCTAAAGAAGGTAAAGTCGTAGGAATCGGGCAACTTGAACCGCATCCGGAACAAGGCTGGATAGGCAAAAACCGGTACCAGCACACGGCTTCTTATATGGCTGTCAAAGGTGGCCTCCAGATTCTTGCGGGAATTCTCCAAAGGACTGATAAAGGCTCCAATATCCTGATTTTCAAGCCAAGAGGTTGCCCATCGGTTGAAGGTATACAGATAGGGACCAGCAATCAAGTTGGTTCCCTTCCCCTTCAGCATGTTGATATGAGCAAGGTTGTTTACAACCCAGCCCTTAAAGCCCATTTCCACCAAGGTATCCAAAGTGCTGGCCAATTCATCCTCCTGAGCAGCGGCACAGAAGGGATCCAGAGAAATATACACCTGCTTCTTTGAAAAAGGAAGTACTACCTTCTTTTCCAGCAAGTCACGCTTTGTTTCGGAGTTCAGTTCCAGAATCACACGAACGGGAGATTCCCCCTGTACGGCGAACAAGTCCGATACCGTGGAAACCTGAACGTACAGGCCTTCGGGGAAGTAGGAAAGCTCGCCCTTGGCTACCGGGGTCAAATCCAAGATGGGCAACTCCTGGTTTCCAGGCTGACGACGGAAGGGAGAAAGGTTGTCGGGCAATACATGCTTGTATCTCTTGGACATGGATTTTGTCTGCAACAAATACACAGGGTCTCCAGACGAAAAACCTTCTGGAATATCAATCCAACGATGATTGTCCTCCTGCTCCACAGTCTTTATCTTGTGGCTAGAACGCCCTGTATCATCCTTACGATGGAGACGGATGGAATCCCCTGGGTCAGGTTCATAGCTTCCACCACGCAGGGTAGCCATTACAACAGCAGGAACTGGTTCCTCACCTTCTTCCTGCTGGCTCTTTATAGTACGAATCTTGTCGAGGGTACCAAGATAAATTCCTGTTCCACCAGCCTGATGAGGATTCAGCACATTTTCTGCCACCTTCTCCTCTTCTGTTGCCTTAAAGTCATACCAGAAGGAGGTTTTTGCTCGAGCAAAGTCGGTGGAAAGAATGCGCTGTCCAGTGGCAATGGCCCCCTTCTTGTCCTCCTGCCAGTGATCAAGAACATAGCGGTAGGCGGCTGTTACACTGCCTACATACTCGGCACTTTTCATGCGGCCTTCAATCTTAAAGGAATCCACACCAGCCATTACTAAATCGGGGATTTTCTCCACCAGTTGCAAGTCGCCGGGAGAGAAGAAGTAGCCCTGATCCAGATTGTCACTGCCTTCCGCTGTATAAAAACGGCGGCATGCCTGAGTACACATACCACGGTTGGCGGACTTTCCTCCAAGGTAGCTAGAAAAAAGACACAAGCCAGACTCGCTGACACAGAGAGCACCGTGAACAAAGACCTCCAATTCTGCGGAGGTGTTTTGACGAATATGCTTGATTTCATCCAAGCCCAACTCACGGGCCAAAACCACACGGCTGACACCCTGCTTACTCAACAGGTTTACAGCCTTAGCGCTGGCCACATTCATCTGGGTGGAGGAGTGAATGGTAAGCTTGGGGAAGAATTCTTGGACCATGCGGATAACGCCAAAATCCTGAACAATAATTGCATCTGGGCCAATTTTTTCCAGATATGCCAAGAACCGATAGAGCCGCTCCATTTCTCGCTCTTCGCTGACGGTATTGACGGTAACGAAAATCTTCTTTCCCTGACGATGAACTGACTGTACTGCTGCCTCGAACTGGTTCCACGCAAAATTGGTGGAACGAGATCGGGCGTTAAATGATTTTAATCCTAAATATACTGCATCGGCACCTTCACCGATGGCGGCATCCAATGCTTCAACATTGCCTGCCGGTGCTAATAATTCTGCCATAATGCAAGAAGTATAGCACAAATGTCAATAAATGGTAAAGAATGCAAGCAATGTCACAGGTGGTGTGTACCACCCCACTCAGCGGCAGAATTTTCCCTTATTCAGGGTCCGAGGTCAAAAATGCTAGGAATTTGGGAGTAAACTCCTTCTCCAAGGTATCTTCTAAGGTACGATAGGCTCGTTGTACCGCCTCGGAATAGGAGACGTGAGCTTCTCTGCCATTCTTGGAGTAAGTAAAAAGAACCTTGCTAGAGGCTTTTTCCAACAAATCCACGTCAATGACAAAACGGGCATATTCATATTTATTGTCAAGCTGGAGCTGAGACATGGTCACCTTGCCTCGAAACAGATAGGCGGCACTGGCATCGGAAGAAGCGGCAGCCTTTAAGCCCAAATCAGACAGGATATCCTCAAGCACCGAGGTAATTCTTCCGTCGGAATCGCCCTCCACCTCCACAGCCATTACGATGTGCTCCTTCTGGCGAGCAGCCAAAACCTCCACCGCCTGGGCAGAACCATAATCCAAGGAAATTGAATGATACATACTGGAATTGATTCCAGCCAAGGTGTCCAGATACATTTGATTTTCCCAGGCAGTCTGCACCGCATTTTGCAAAGCGGCAAGGGCGGCAAAGCTTCCCCTGTTACGATCAGCAAATACAATCTCACTTTCCACAACGGCGGCTAAGTCAGCAATCTTTTGGCGGTAGTATTTTCCTGCCTCCTGACGATTCAACAGGGCCAAGGTATAAACGGTACCGTTCTTTGCAATCCATGTTTGAGGAAAGGTAATGCCAGGAATGTCCTTAATAGTGGAATTGGTAATCACCGTGCCAGCATAATCGTAGTTGGAATTAAAGCCAGCACTGTCATTTCCGTCAAAGGTCTTGCTGCTTTCCGTGGTGGCCACTACATTTTGCTGAATACTTCTGGCCAAAAGAGAAAGGGCATCACTTTCTGCATCCTTCTTGTCATCACCACTTCCCACCGCCAGCAAATATTCCTTTGAGCTATAGGCTGATTCAGGATCCGTTACCCAGTCAGGAGCTGCTCCAGAAGTAGAGGCACAACCCAGCACAATCATCATCAACAAACCGCAAGTAAACCCACAAAACCATTTCATTTTAGACATACAACCTCCACCAGATTCAAGCCCGTTGCAGTAACGGTAATATGCTTTTGCTCCAGAGCCACCTGGGCTCCAGCACCATTCTTGTATTCAATGTTCAAGATGTAATCCCCTGGCTCCAAGTTCATTCCAGAAACCCAAGCTAAAGAGGGCAAATAGCGAGCAACACGAATATCCGCACGCTCAGTAGCTTCTGTTGACACAACGGAAGCTAGTTCCAGTATCGAAAACAAAATCCCCATATTTGAATCAGAGGACTTTTCTGCCATGATCCCCCAGGTAGTAGAGCTCGCAGACTTTCCAATGGAACGGAGGATTGCTCGCAAATAAATCAAGGTTTTGTGCTGCTCAAAGGTGTCCACAGCAATATTGCTAATGCTTTCCAAAGGCTCCATGGAGACGGTGGTCTCAGATTGGGGAGTTTGTACCGCCTGTCCTGCCATGATTTCTCCTGCAGGAATGGCACTTACCTGAATAGAGCTGATTACACTGCCGTATCTCATCATTTCCGGAAAGGCAATCTTGTAATAAAAACCACCAACATCAGAATATAACCGTAACACAACCTCTTCCTTGCGGGGAGATTTTCCGGTAAAAGCAATGATGTTCACCCGTCCCATGCCCTGGGGAACTTCCAGCTCCTGTTGAATAGACGTGGGCTTGGCAAAATTGTACAGTGTAGGCTGACTAGCAAAAGCTGAGTCAAGATACTTCATGTCAACATTGGCCGAATCCAGCTGACCTCGGCTACGGTACAAAATCATACTAAGATAACGTGCCAGAGCCGAGTTGTGAAAATTCATTTTTGGTACTGCCACAGGCTCCTCTCCATTGGAGGTATTTTCCTGATTGGCAGCAGCAATCTTGTCGCTATATTTTGCAGAGGCAACCTTGAGCTTGTTGTCAAAACGACGAATCTCAACAAAGGCATCCTCTATGTTTCCAAGGTGAATATAATTTAAGGCCATGAGGATATTGAGGTAGATATCCTCGAAAATCTCACCGTCATAGTCTACCACCGTGTCATTCACTAAATAGGATGAAATAGACTGACTGATACTTTTTGCATAATATTCTTCTATTTTTCTTTCTGCTTGGGTTAATTCTTGATTAGAACGCTGGTACTCACCAGCATAATGGGAGAGAACTCCTAAGTCCAAGCTTTGCAGTACCTGGTCGTGAGAACTGTAAATCTTTTTACTATCAGCAGTTACCACCCGATGGACAGCCTCGTACTCGCCATCATTAAGAGCTACATCTATTGCGGTAAAATCGTAGTTACCCATGGTGGAGCAGGAAACGAATATCATTCCCACCACCACAGGCAACCAAAGGAATTTCCTAATCATTACATCCTTGTTTTTGACTTGGTGATAACCTTCTTGATTTCAGAATTTTCACCCAGCCACAGTTTTCTGTTGGATTCAATGTCAATCAGCTCGGCATAGACCCAGTAGGTTCGAGTGGAGACATTGTTTACATGCTCCACCATGGTTTTGACGGAACCAATGAGCATGAAATCAGCTCCAGTTTCATTGGCAAGACGCTTGGCAGTTTCCTCACTGGCCCAAGCCTGCTGTTCTTCCCGCTCCTGGCGAATCTCACCACGTTCAGAAGAACTGGCTACAAAGTCCACCTTGCCGCTGTTGATAAGGGCTACCTCGAATTTCTTGGAGAGAATTGAGGTGTCGATGTGCTCGTCGCTGTCGTTGCGGAAGTTGCCCACAATCACCACTGGCAATGCATTGTTGTTGCGGATGTAGTTAGTGATGGCAGGGGCATTTACACAGTCTGCAATAAGGGATTCAGCCACAATCCGAACATCAGTGTCATTCCAATAGCCACTTAAATCCGTTACCGTGTCTGGACTTACCCGTTCCACCTTGACAGAATTACACCCTGCCAGCACCACGAGAGCAAGCAGTACTACAAGGCCAGTCAAAGAATGATTTTTCTTCATATTTTCCTCCAAAACCAGTATACCATAATTCCATTGAATCAAGAAACTGATTCTAAGCTTGTGTCATGATGTAGGCCATTACCTGAGAATCGTGGATAAGATTTTCGATAATGGTGTACTCGTTGGGCTGATGGGCTGTTTCATCCATGCGGCTCCATACCACTGCCTGATAGCCAGCTTGACGGAGATAGGCTCCCACAGTACCACCACCAATACCGATGGGGCGGGCTTCCACACCGCTGACAGCCTTTACAGCCTCTGCCAAACGGCGAGCTACAGGGGCATCTGCGGGAGTAGCGGGAGATTCCACAGCCTGGGGTTCAGTGTACTGCACCTTTACGCCGTACTTTTCTTCAACCTTAGCCACACAGCGGTTCACTTCCTTCCGTACCTGAGCAAGGGTGTAGCAGGGCAGAATGCGACAGTCCATGCAGAATACATCCTCACCGGGAATGGTGTTGATGTTGGGCACGTTAGCTTCCTTTTTGGTGGGCTGGAAGGTGGAATAGGGAGGATCAAAAAGCTCATCCCGCTGGCCAAAGACTGTTTCCAAATTGTTCAGTCGCAGAGCCAAGTCGCAGCCAGCCAAGGTTGCGTTGATTCCCTCGTCGGGGCGGCTCCCATGGGTTTGCTTTCCGCTTACCACAAACCGCAGCCACAACAGATTCTTTTCTGCCACCTCGATAGTTGCACCAAGATTATCTCCACCGTCAGGAATAACGATGATGTCGTTGGGACGGAACAGCTGGTGTTGAGCCAGCAGATACTTAATGCCATATTCAGAACCAACTTCTTCATCAGCAACAAACAGCAACTTTACGGTGTGGGGAGGTGTCACCTTGTTCTTGATGAGAGACAGGGCAGCAAAGGTTCCTGCCACCAAGCCCTGCTGGTTGTCTTCTACACCACGACCATAGAGACGACCATCCTTTTCCACCACCTGCCAGGGGTCAGTGTTCCAGAGGCTGATTTCTCCCACAGGTACTACGTCGGTATGAGCCATAATCCAAATGCGGGGTGCGGAGGGATCAGCGTCATCAGCACCAGTAATAGTTGCAACCAGATTGGGACGAATGCCACTTTCCACTCGGCTGTCGGGAGCATCGAATCGCTCCAGCTGGGTAATTCCCTGCTCCTTGAGCCAGGTCTCCAGAGCCAGTACCTTCTTCAACTCACCTTCACCCCCACTTTCAGGGGCCAAGGCGGGATGAGAAGTAAGCAAGGTTTCTAAGGCAATCATGCCAGCAGTATTTCCTGCAATCCATTCCTTTAGAACAGAAAAATCCATCTTATTTTTTCTCCTGATGTTTACAGTAAGCTCCCCAAGTGGATGAAACCAAGGTATCCACATCGGAATGGTTTGCTGACCAGTTTAAAGTTTCACGAGCGAAAGCAGAGGTGGCATAGAGGCAAGCAGGGTCTCCAGCACGGCGACCAACAAAGTCGGCGGGGATTTCCTTGCCAGTAATGCGACGTGCTGCTTCCAACATCTCCTTAACAGTAACACCTGTCTCGCTACCAAGGTTAACCTTGAGGCTTGTTTTTTTAGTAGAAATGTATTCCAGAGCCTTTACGTGGGCAATGGCCAAGTCTGTAACGTGAACGTAGTCTCGAATACAAGTACCATCACGGGTATCATAGTCGGTACCGAATACCTGTAGCTTCTGGCGCATTCCACTGGCAACCTCCATGATTACAGGCAGTAAGTTAGCAGGATTCTGCTCCAATCCACAGGGGAAACCATCTGGATCGTAGCCAGCGGCATTGAAATAGCGGAGGGCGGCGAATTTCAGCCCCTTCAGCTGGTCGTACCAATCCATGAATCGCTCGATTTCTAGCTTGGTAAAGCCGTAATAGTTTTCGGGGTTCTTGGGATGATCCTCGTTAATTGGAAGATACTGAGGCTCACCGAAAACTGCTGCAGAGGAGGAAAATACCATGTGGAGGCATCCATGCTTTACTGCTGCATTCATAAGGTTAAGAGTTCCAGTAATGTTGTTGACGGAATATTTTTCTGGGGCTGTCATAGATTCACCAGCTGCCTTAAAGGCTGCCAGGTGGATAAAAGCGTCAAAACCCCGAGTAAAAGCTGCATCAAGATTTTCTGGATGAAGAATATCTCCTGCGATAAAGTCATTTTCTGGGAAAAGGTTCTGCAAAAGTCCTGAAGAAAGATTATCAAAAACTGTTACCTTGTGACCAGCCTTCATCAATTCCTTTACCACGTGGCTACCGATATAGCCTGCTCCACCAACAACTAAAACCTTCATGTCTTACTCCTTATCTATGGAAAGTTATATTTGTCTTTATAAGAATGAGTATACCCCAAGGAGCGGAAAGTAGCAAGTTTCTTCACGAAATCATCCCGGGAGACTGAACCCCAGCCACATCCCAGAGAGCAGGGGAACAAAATTTATCTGGGGGAAACTGGGGAACAGACTTAATCTTGCGGTCTACTGCTCGTGGGGCTGGTAGATAGAACAACACAGTCAAACTTTTCTCTATATAAAGTACAGCTTCATTCTCTTAAATATGAGTAAAATATTGACAGAGAATCCTTCATTCTTTATACTCAAAATATGAAATCACTTGTTACATTGAACAATGTCGTCGTCTCTGTCCTAGTTTCAGGCTTTACCTGTTGTGGGAGATAATGCGTCGTCAGTGTGGCATAACATACAGATGAAAAGGCCCTCCCCGTGGAGGGTCATTTTTTTTAGGAGGAAGAAATGATTCAAGCAACTGGTGCACAGATTATCGTGGAACTGCTGGAACGGCAGGGCATTACTATGGTGGCAGGAATTCCTGGTGGCTCCGTGCTGCCCCTGTACAATCAGTTAAACAGGAGCTCCATTCATCATGTGCTGGTTCGCCATGAGCAGGCAGCAGGCTTTATTGCCCAGGGAATTGCCAGAACCACTGGTTTGCCCGCCGTCTGTATTGCCACCAGTGGGCCTGGTGCTATGAACCTGTTAACCGCCATTGCCGATGCCAGAAGCGATTCCATTCCCATGGTAGCCATTACTGGTCAGGTAAACTCCTATCTCATCGGAACAGATGCATTCCAAGAAGCAGATACCTTTGGGCTTTCCTTCCCCATTACCAAGCACAGTGTTATGGTTAAGTCTCCAGAGGAATTGCTCACCGTCATTCCCCAGGCCTTTGCTATTGCCACATCTGGTCGTCCTGGCCCCGTACTCATCGATATTCCTCGTGACGTGCAAACTGCCACCGCCACCTTTGACCAGTGGCCACAGCCTGGTACGGCCCAGCACTTTGCCCTCCGCTACCCCACCTTGGGAGCAGATTTGGTCCATGCCATCGACATTTTTGGTCATGAGCTTCTTTCTGCAAAACGACCTGTTTTTTATGCAGGCGGTGGCTGCAATTCCCCAGAAGTAGCTACAGCCATGGCAGCCCTTTTGAAAGAAGTTCCCATGCCTGTTGTTTCTAGCTTGATGGGAATTGGCTGTATTGATGAGGCCGACGAAAAATGGTGCGGTATGGTGGGTATGCACGGCTCCCACACTGCCAACACCGCCATGTATCAGGCAGATGTGGTGCTGGCAGCGGGAGTTCGATTTGACGACAGAGCCACAGGAATTGTGTCCCAATTCTGTCCAAATGCAAAGATTCTTCATATAGATATAGATGCAGCTGAAGTAAATAAAATTCTGCCTTCTTTCCACTCCATTGTGGCAGATTGCCAGTCAGCCTTCCCCGCCTTGACGTTACGGGTTCAAGAATTGAAAGCCCGCACGGGAATGCATTCCTCCACAGGAAGCTGGATTCAGGATGTGTCCACCATGTATCGGCAAGAAAGAGCTGCTGCTTTGGAAGCAGGAAATACTAGTTCAGAAAAAATCAATCCACGGCAGTTTATTGCAGCACTACCAGCACAAGCCACCAAGGAGGGCCTGGATCCCGCCAGCCTCATTGTTGCCACCGACGTAGGCCAACACCAAATGTGGACAGCCCAGTTTTATCCCATCCAGCGGCCACGGCAGCTTTTAACCAGTGGCTCACTGGGAACCATGGGCTTTGGTCTGCCCACCGCCTTGGGAGCCGCCATGGCAAATCCCGGTAGCCGTGTCCTGTGCTTTACTGGAGACGGCTCCATCATGATGAATATTCAAGAGCTGGCTACCTTGGCAGAGGAAAACCTTGATGTTACTGTATTTGTGCTGGACAATGGAGCCCTGGGAATGGTTCGCCAGCAGCAGGAATTCTTGTTCAACAAGAATTATTCTGCCAGCATTTTTGGTCGCAGTCCCAACCTGCTGGCTATTGCAGCGGGCTTTGGCATTACCACTGCCGACGTGGCAGAAAATCCCAACTGGGCACAAATCGCCTTTCCACCAGCTGGTTCAGGCCCCCGCTTTATCAGAGTGCCGGTAGCCCAAGCTGAAAATGTGCTGCCCTTTGTACCGGCTGGCAAAAAGAATATTGAGTCTATCAGATAAAGATAATTGCTAGCCCTGGCAAAAAGAATATTGAGGCTATCAAATAAGGCTTGATTTGCCTGAACCAGTAATCTCATCTTGGGCGGCCTTGTTAGCTTCTTCTAGCAAGGGAAGGAGCATTCGAGCCGCCTGAGTTTTCGTTCCCAGTTCAGCGGTAAGTTGGCCATGAACCAAGGGAGCCTTTTGTGCCAGCTGTACCAACAAGTGCTTGTCCAGCACCTGAAAGGGTGGTTTGTTCAACTGGCGAGCCACCAAATCTCTTGCCTCAAAAAAATGACGAAGAAAAATCTGCTGGTGAACTTTCATCCGCTTGTAGCCAGGCATTTTCATGTAGCTGGGAATCTTCTCCTTGCTCAAATGGGGAATGCCCTTCATGGTGGCTCGCACCTGAGACAAAAGCCTTCTTGAACGGGCCTGTTCATCCAAGGCTTGTCGTAGGGCAAAAAGGTTGGCTACATCCTTCAAGGCGTATTCCAGTTGGGCATCAGAAAGGGGGCGGTTCATCCAGTTTGTTTGCTGCAGTCGTTTTTTAGACTGAGTATCCTGCTGAAGCTGCTGTGGCTTTTCCGCAGTGCCAGTAACGAAGCGCTCCGTTAAGGCTGCAAGATTTCCCGCCAAGCCAGGTCCCACTAAGCCCAACACCTTTGCCACACGGAACACATCGTACACCTTGTTCAACCGAATGCCGAATTTCTTCCATACTAATTCTCCGTCGGAAGCACAATCAAACCAGAGCTTTTCTATTTGAGGAGCTTCTAGTAAGAGCCGCACGCCAGCCTCCGTTACCGGAGGTTTCACCTGAGATTTTTCTGAAGGCTTTGTAAAAGGAACAAAGGGTTTTCCTGTAGCCTCCGCATTTTTTCGGGAAGCTTCCTCATCGGCACAAAGGGGATCCACCAAGTAAAAATCACTACCGTCAAAAATCTGAATCAGGCAAAGATGCTCCCCATAACAGTGAAGGTTGAATTCGCCCTCAAAGTCCAAGGCAATCTGCTGTATGTTATTCTGTTCCCAGTGGGAAAGGAGGGCTTTTATTTCGTCATCACTGTTAAGCAACGTATAGTTCATGACACCAGTGTACCATGCTGGAAAAAAAAGGTGAAGAAAAATCTGAATTTTTTGGGGAAAATAAAAAAATATCCATAAAAACGTGGTTTTTTGAATGTAGATACAGTATAATATATATTCAATGGAGCGAGTCACATTAATACAGTATCTCACCGCTTTACAAGGTGCATTGCGAGCCATTGTGGCCTTATGTGCCCTGATGCTGTTCGTTCTCAGTAAAAACCGACCCACCTACATCCCCGCCTTCAAATACCTGCGGCGATTTATCAGCATCATCGGTATTTGGGGCTTTTGTTGTACCATCTATTTTTTCTGTCCCTATCAAAAGCTACTGCCCTTCATCAGTCCTTGGATTTATGTTTCCATCGGCTTTGCAGGACCAGCCTTTATGACCTTTTGCTTTGCCTATGCCCAGCCCCACAAACAGTCCATACTCAAGGCATTGCGCTGGAACTATGTAGTTCCCTGTATTTTTGCCATTTTTACCCTACTGCCGCCCCTCCAAAAATTTTCCATCACCTTTACCAACGAAATCATTTACATTCCCTATCGAGACATACTGGAACAGTATCATTTTCTATTTTACGGATTTATCTTTTACTTGTATGTAACGATTCTGGTGGGAATTGCAGTGATTGTCTACAAGTCCATCAGAAATCCTGACGGCATTTCCACTGGTGCAAAGTTTGCCATGGGAGGAGCCGTCATTTTCATTGCTCAGAACGTGGTTGCCTCCTTCATTGTTAAAAACGATATTTTCTTTTGGGTACCTTCTGTTACCCTTCTTGCCTGCATGATTTTGCTATTCCTGACCCTCTACCATGATGAGTCTGAGCAAATCATTTCCAAGGGTCATTTTGACTTTTTGGAGTTCCTGCCCTTTCCCGTTGCCATGTTGGACAAGAATTATGTCATCTATCTGAATGGCAGTGGAAAGGAATTTTTTTCTTCCCTACTAGACCTAGACAATCAGTACCCAATGGAAGATGAGTTGATGCAATTGTTTACGGTGTTTGACATGGACATTCCCTTTCCAACAGCTGCAAACACAACGAACCAAAAATTCATCCAGCTGAAAAAAGATAAAACCCTGTATTTTTTGCAAGAACAGGAAATTCATGATGAGAGCCGAAACAAAAACCAGGGTAAAATCCTCATGATAACGCCCCTCACCTCCATGCAATACTTTTTTTCTGATTTGGAGGACAAGGCCTTCCGAGATAGTTTATGCAACTGCTACAATGGCCATTTCCTCACCTTGAAGCAAAAGGAATTAGTTTCTCCCCATCTATATCCCCTGTCCCTGCTGATGTGCGACATAGACAATCTGAAGGGCATCAACGATACCCTGGGGCACAAGCGTGGAGATGAATACATTCTTGCCTGCCTCGATGCCATTCGTTCTTGTATCAGAAAGGATGATTTAATTTTCAGGCTGGGAGGCGATGAATTCCTGGTACTTCTGCCCAAAACCCCAGCAAGGGTTGCCACCAACATCGTTCAAAGCATTGATATAAAAATGCAGCAGCAAAAAAACTTTTCTCCCCATAGAATCGGTATTTCCATTGGCACTGTTACCCTGCTTTCCCCAGATGCCAACTTTGAAGCTTCTTTGACAGAGGCAGACATGGAAATGTATAAGGTAAAGGCAAAACGAAAGGAGCACCTTTGATGGATACTGAATTATCATCATTAACCTACAGCACCCTCCTTTTTGGAATTATCCGCCTGCTGATAGCCATTTACGCATTTTTCTTGGTGGGAATCAAACAAAAGAAAACCGATACCTTCCTGTATCAAAAATTCAGTAGGTACTTCATTTTCTTTTTAGGCATGTGGCAGCTAGCACGAGCTGTTTTTTACTTGTATCCAGAAACAGAGCTTTTGCCACGAATTATGCTTTTGGGTCATATTTCTGTGCCCCTTACCAGTCTCACCTACTTTGTTTTTTGCTTTTCCTATGCCTTTCCTAAAAAAACAAAGCTACTACCCTATTTTTGGTGGCTGGCTCTGATTCCCGCCATTACCATTTTCATCATTCTGGTGCCGGAATACAATCAATATTTCATTGAATATACTGGTGAAATCATCTACGTGCCTTACCGGGAGCTGGTGCCTGTGTACAAGCCCTACTTTTACGTGTACACCATCTTTAGCTACAGCCTTGCCTTTGTGGGCTTAGTCTGCCTCCTGATAAAACTGCTGGCTCCTGCTGCCAGAAGAAAGTTTTGTATCTATACCATCATCGCCACGGTACTTTTTATTCTGTCCAACATGTACCGCATTTTCTTTTCCATCAACGATGCTCTGTGGTTCATTCCCATTTTGGACATTACCATTCTTACCATGTTCTTTTGGGTTGTTTATGCTGATGAAACCCAGCTAATTATCAACAAGGGACAAGAAAAGCTGATGCAAACCCTTATGTTCCCCATTTTCTTTTTGAACAAGGACAAGAAGATTATTTATGCCAATCAGCTAGCAATAAAAACCTGTCCCAATATATACAAAAAAGGCAGGATTACCGGCTCCAAGGCTGATATCCTTGAGAATTTTTCCCCCTACCAAATGAGCTCCCAAATGCTTCAAGACAGGCTTCCTACCCACAAAACTGATTTTCTGTTTCAAAGCAATGAGGATGGCACTCTGTACTACTCCCATCAGCAAAGCATTGCTCCCAAGGAACAGAAGCGGGAATATGAGCAGGGAGAAATGTTCCTGTTGATTCCCGTCTCTGCCATGAAGAACTTTTTTTCCGTTCTGGAAGACAAGGCCTTTCGTGATCCTCTGTGCGGTTGCTTCAATCGCCACTATCTTGAACTTAAGCATGCAAAATTCTTCCAAAACACGGAAGCTCCAGCAGATATCCTTCCCCTGTCTTTTATCATGTGCGATATTGACGGACTTAAAAAGGTGAACGACAGCTTTGGTCATGAGGTGGGAAATGAATACATTCTTTTATGCCACGATACAATGAAGTCTGCCATCCGTCACGACGACTGGATTTTTAGATTGGGTGGTGATGAATTCCTCATCATACTCCCCAACACCAACAACCAAGTGGCAACTGCCATTGTAGCCACCATCGAAGAAAAGATGCAGCAGGTACAAAAGAACTATCCCACCAGCATTTCCATCGGTACCTCCACTGCAGAATCCCATCCCATTAATTACGTGCAGTGTATTCATCAGGCAGATGATGCCATGTACAAGAAAAAGCAGGCACGAAAGGCAGGGCTTTTGAATAATCCACCTCAGTCACCATCAGTGGAGGAAGGTCACGGCATTCAACCCTAGGAAAAGATAGTGCAATATTTTATAATGGATACCATTGTGGCACCTGGAGCCTTCTCCTGCCACCCTGTACAAAAAGCTAAGGAGCTATTCCCATGGATACAATCAAAACGGAAAACAAAGAAAATACACTGCCTAACGCAACCATTCAACAGCAGGAGGTTGAAAAAATGGAACAAGCCCCAAACACTGAAGAAAAATCTTCCCAAAAACCACAAGCTAAGGGAAAGGTAAAAAAAGACGGAGCAAAAAAGAAAAAATCCTCTGGCTTTGGAAATCTGCTAAAGGTAGTTGGTTGTATCCTGTTGCTGGTGATTATAGCCTTGGCCGCATGGATTTTGTATTCAGGCTTAAACAAGAAAAAATCCCTTTCCCTGTTGCCTCCCCAGTACGGCGTGTATCTTCACACTGATTCCCTGTGGGAAGCAGTAAACCCCTTACTGGATTTACAGGCGGCGGATATTCTGCTGACCACAGAAGAATTTTCCAGCTTCCGTTCCCTTTTTATGGATTTACGCCAATCCCCACTGCGAGAAAACAAGCTTTTAGCTCTGGCCGCCGCCCGACCAGTGGATGTGGGCATCTACTTTGACAAAGACAACAAAACCAATCTTGTGGCCGTGGTGGACATGGGCTTTCTTTCTGCCGCCACCCGACTGTCTAAGCTTTGGATTGGAAAACTACCCTTGGAAAAAACCTTTCCAGAAGGCATTACCTTGGTACAAGGCAGTAGCGGCTACTACTATGAGCTGAACACGGATTTTGGCACCATCTATTTTGTGAACCATTACAATACTGTTATTATCAGCACCAGCCGGGAATTGTTCCAAAAGGCGGTACAAGGAAACAACGATGTGTTATACACTCCCCAAGAGCTGGAGTTACTGACTCTAAAAACAGATAATCCCCTGCAAATCATTGCAGATGCCAATACCCTTGCCCAAGCCGCCACAGAAAATGCCCCAACCCTAAAAAAAATTGTTCAGCTGATTCACCAAGACTCCAAGGCCCACGTTTCCTTTGGCATTACCGACAAGGAAATTAACCTGGAGCTTCAGATTCCCCTAGATGTGGAAAAATCTCAGCTTCAAGAGCTTTCTGGAACAAAGGCTCTGTTACAGGAAGACTCCTCCCTGCCCCTGCTTTTGTCCCAGCTGGGAAACAACATCCAGTATTATACCATCATGAATATTGGCTCCCTGCAGGCATTAAAAGAAGCAGCCTTTCCCCTGTTGCCCGCTTCAATGAATGCCCCAAAATTGTGGTCTACCGCTGAATCCTTAAGCACCAATTTTTTCGGGGTGACTCTGGAAGACCTTGTTTTTTCTTGGACGGGGCAGGAATGTGCTCTTTTGGGAATTGAAGGACTGAAGGATCCTGTCATTGCTTTGGAAGTAAAGGATGAAAATATGCGTCAGTTTGTCTTTGAGCAGCTGCTTTCCTCTATCATCCTAAAAGACGACACCAGCCTCATCCTGAACGGAGTGCGGTTGCCTCAATTACAGCTGCCAGTCTTTGTACAAGGAATCCTTAAGCTCCTGAACTTAAACTTCCCTAATCCCTACTACATGGTTCACAAGGGCTTCATCTATTTTTCTGAATCCCCAGAATCCCTTTCTGCCCTCTTTACCTCCATGCAATCAGGACAGCGGCTTTCCAACAATCAGGGCTGGAAAAATGTGGCAGAAAACCACAATAAGGAAACCTCCGTCAGCCTATTCTATGATTTGGAGCATGACACACCCTTCTTCCTGCGGGGAGACAATGTAGTAACACAGATTCTGGAGCTCTATGCCATGGGCTTGCTGGACTTACAGCTGCAGGACAACACCCTGTTGTGTCACCTTTCTGCTTCTTCACGTCCTTCTGGACAGCTTCGCTCCTTGCCAGGCTTCCCTATGGAGCTGGAAGGAAGGGCTGCACAAATCTTCAAGGTAGCAGAAAAGAACGGAAAGCATCTGTTTTGGGTGGAAAACAACACCATCTTGAAAATCCTTGACGTGGGAAGCATGAGCATTCAGAAAAAAGAATTCCGTTCTCCCATTTTGGTGGCTCCCGCAGCAGAAAATTCTGTTGGTGCAGCCATTTGGGCAGTTACAGCAGAAGGGGCCACCTACCTTTTGGCCACCAACCTAGCCGACATGCCTAACTTTCCCCAGCTCATTGGTGGAACTCCCAGCACCCAGCCCATAGCTACGGAGCAGGGACTGATTCAGCCCATGGATGATGACAGCCTGTGCTTTGTAAGCCCAGAGGGAGTGGTAAAAAAGCTCCAACTGGAATTGACTGGCTCCATTATGGCGGCCCCTAGCCTACTTAAAAATGAAGCAGTCTTCTACGACAAGGGCTTTTCTGGTGGATTACTGCTGGTGGACACAGAAAAACAGAGCCTGACCCTGCGACAACAGGTGTTCGGTATTGCTTACGGATCTCCAGCTCTTTTAGAAAACCATAAAACAAAGTATTTGGGCTTTATTACTCAGGCTGGCCGTCTTTCTCTGTGGCGTTTTGATGAAAATGCCACAGAAAAGGGAACAAGTCTTCAGCAAATTGTGGATTCATCCCTTAAGGGTGTATTCTTTACTAATCTGGTAAGCAACGGAAACTACTTCTTTGCCCTTTCTGCTGAAGGACAGCTATTCCGCATTACCACCGATGGTACCGTTATTTCCGTAAAAATTCCCAACGTTACCGCACGAAATGGGCTCATTACCGTAGTTCCCAACGGAAAAACGGGAGCCAAAAACATTTATCTTGGGGTAGACGGCAATATTCTTTACGGCTTTAACGAAAATCTTGAGTTATTGCAGGGTTTTCCCTTAGCAGGAAGCGGAATGCCGATTTTTGTAGATGTCAATAGCGACGGAAATGAAGATTGCCTTGCCCTCACCATAGACAACAAACTTAACGGCTGGAATTTACGCTAGGAGAAACAGATGAAAAAAAACGCATTGCCCATTGTATTGATAGGAAGTATTCTGCTTTTTGCACTAGTCTCCTGTGCCAGTACCCCAGAAGACATGATAGTTTCCACAGTAGCTACAGAGGAAGTGCAGGCAGTACAAGATGCAGCTCAGCAGTTAGCATATTTGGATGGAAATAATCTTTTAGGCAACACCGATGTAGCTGCCGCCGCCAGATTACTGGAACTTTTGCAGGATAGTCTGGAGGATCCAAGCCTGCCTGCTGCTGCCCGCTCCCAGCTTTTGGCGTATCGTGGACGAGTGAATCTGATTCTAGGTGACAAAAAGGCAGCCAAGGCCGACTATGAACAAGCCCTTTCTCTGAACCAAAGTGAGCTTCAGGCAGAAATCCTTGGGGTGCGACTGGGTCTTGTTTCCGACATTGGAAGCCTCGTTATTGGCAGAAACCAGCAGCCCTACGTGCTTTTGGAAAAGGCCTTAGCCAACTACAAGAAGGAAAACTATCTTGAGGCGGTGGCCCAATTTGATGAAGCCTTTATTTCCTTGGATGAATTCTACCGAGAAGCCTATGGTCAGCTACGGGAACATGCTTGGAGACTGAGAAACATCAGCACTAGTGGTGGAGACCAAGAGTATCGATCATTGCTCAAGCAGGATAAAATCACCTTAACCCAGATGATCAGCGTCATTCAAGGCCAGGGAGACCTTTTGTATAAATACACTGGTGCAAAAAAACAGGATGCCAACCAAGTGCTTCGTCAGCTGAAAAGCCAGGGACTTTTTTATTCTATCAATAGTTGGACCGACGTGGAGCAGCTTACCAAGGACACCATTTTAACCCGCTCCCTGGCAGCTCGTTTTCTGTGGAACCTTTACCACGATAGGCGGGGCACCCTGGGAAATGCACCAAAGTATTCCCACCAGTTCATTTCCTCTGGGAGCCCCATTCTTGACGTGCCCCTTGACTCCCCCGACTTTGACGCCATCTTGGGTTCCATCGAAAAGGAACTCCTAGACCTGCCCGACGGCATGAACTTTTACCCTGACCAACCAATGTCTGGAATGGACTTTAACGAAAGCATCAAAAAAATACGATAAACTCTGTAGCTAGGAGGTGGGCAAAACGAGCCGCCTCCTAGCTCCAATCCCGGCTACGACCATAGAATCCACAAGAGCCTCCACAAGACACAAATCCTTAGAACCCGAGGGATTTTGGATCAAGCCGGATTCTACTGCACACCTCCTCCACCTCACGAACAAGACGGCAGGTCAACTCCTCCTGCAAAGTCCGCCCATACTCCTCCCGGAAGCTGGACTGGATGGAGGCGGGGTTTCCGTGGTCGTCAAAAAGTGTACTGGGATGAATCCCTAGGGCGACGGCAATCTTGTCTATGGTCTCTGCCGAGGGAAACCGCTCCCTGGCCTCCATGTCCCCGATGTAGGTAGTGCTCATGCCGATGGCCTCCGCCAGCTTTTCCTGGGTGAGCCCCGCCCGCTTGCGATAGAATTTCAAATTCTGGATAAAGGTTTTTCTAACTCCCATGGCTCAAATCATGCAGGGAAATATACAAGTTTTTTATCAACTAAAAACCATTTAAAATATAATATTTTACAAAATATGTGTTTTAGTTTATAATATGACGATATTTTATAAACGGAAACACAGAAAAGTTTGAATGAATCATATTTTCTGTGTTGGTGAGTGTAGGGGAAAAGGAGGGTTTAGTATGGGAAAGGAGATTTGGCAAGTAGTCAGCGAGAATCTACAGGCAGGGATGACTGTCAGGAACTGGACTGTGAACAGAGGTTATTTTGGAGACGACATCATCATCCAGGCTGTTGGCGAGAATTTTGTGGAGGTAGCGGCTCCTGACTCTAAGACGGGAGAAGTTACCAGCGTCCGTGTTCCCCAGCAGGACTTTGAATACGTGTACACCAACTGGGATGCCTACCTTGCGGGTGACATGACTCGGCATGAGTTGCGGGACAACTGCCGGAACACGAGATATGTGATTGATGTGTTGAGACATTTGTCGGAACAGGACTTATTTAGATGAGGAGGGTATGGATGAAGAAAACAATTCCATTGATTTGGGTTACGGTTTTGGTCTTGTTTGGTTGTGCATCAACACCACCAAGTAAAGATGTAGTCAGCATCACGGAAGGAACCTATGAAGGACGAGACTACATAAAGATAGAATCGTCAAGATACCCGAACGCATACGTGCGTGTCTATAGCCTTGGCGACATGCCTATACAGCCAAATTATAAAAGAGTATACGACAACATGGTATATATACCGAATGGTTATGAGTATATGGATTATACAGTTGATAAGACGTACAATGGGTCGCACAGTGTATATGTGACCTTGAAGTATGACAGTCTTAAGGACCGCAGACTACGCGAAGCCCCCACCAGCGTGCCTCAAGAACTTAAAGACAAGATTAAGGCGGCGGGGTTTGCGGACGGCCATGCCCTAGCTGAGTGGATTGAAAATACGCATGAGAATACACATGTACTTGCATCAACAATGTTCATAAAGGATGTAACCTACATAGACGGCAGCCCAGCCTATCTGTTTGCTGACCCTGTGGCTGAGGCTACTGGAGGACGACAGGGTGCTGTGTGTTATGTTGTTGGATTGCCATATAATCCTCAAACGTTTAACGGTTACGTAATGGACACCATATATCTCATAGATACAATAGGTACAAATACTTATAAAGTCGGATATCAGTTGCGTGAGTGTGACGTGTACCAAGGGACGTATACAACGCCAAGCGAACTCGCTGCGTGTAGGCAGTGGCTTAAAGTTATCACATCATACGGACTTACCCATGAGTTGTTGTATGCGGAATTCAACGCATTTGTTGCGGATGCTGCTGGTGTGAAATAGGTCTACTAGCGAGGGAAAAGCTGCGTTGACGGCAAAGGAGATTTGGCAAGTAGTCAGCGAGAATCTACAGGCAAGGATGACTGTTCACCTGAATTCTACCAGATGTATGTTCTAGGTAACGTATAGATATAAGCATAGGAGGTTTAGTATTATGAACAAGAGAAATGTATTGTTTTTGGTTATGGCTTTGATGGTCATGGTGATGAGTGGTTGCCTTACTACAGGTAGTCAGGAAGTAGTGGAAGTGAACGTTGTTCCATCCAATCCAGCCCCCTTTGCTTGGCCGCAGGAAGGCTTGTAAGGAATGGGCAAGGGCGCGGTGAGGAAGCATTGGTTTACACAATTCCCTCCCACTCAGAAAAAGAGCCCAAGCTATATCAGAAGGGTGTGACCTTTACAGAATTCTTCAGGGCATACACCGTGCTACAAGAAACAGGAGAGTTCACAAGACAATGGTTTAGAGACAATCTTCCAGAGTGTAATAAGGAAGGAGGTTGCAATTTCACCACCATCGGTGGAATCTTTGAGTTGCTTGGTCTCTGCGAATATGCAGATAGGGGGAGGTATGTCAAGGTGTAAAATATCCCGTGACTTCCTCGCCGTGTTGTTGTCCCTCACCTGCAGCCTCTCCGCCTACGGAAACTCAACAAGCTATGCAAACATCGGCCAGCTGGACACGAGCATGAGCGCCAGCTACGAACAGGGAAGTTACCAGGTGGAGACACGGCTTACCTTTGCAGACACCTCCCAGGCATATTCCACAATGATGCTGCTCATACAGTTCTACGCCGCAAACAATCCCAACGGTATGTACTATGACATTCAACATGAAAAGGACAAGTACAAGATAACACACAAACTTTCCCCCTATTATACAATCAACGGCCAGAGGACTACCGTTCAGGAATCATTGATGGGTTGTGAGGGAAGCACATTGTTTGTCACAGACTTCTTTGCTAAGGGGCTTTCTTACGAGGAACACATCCAGCTGATTGAAATGGCAACCGGCAACGTGATGTACGACGGAAAGGTAGCACGAAAATAATTTTTTGGAGGTCACATTTTATGGAATATTTTCTCTACGCACTACAAAATAGTTATAGGGCATATCGTCTGCAATCATATCTTGATAGTATACCGTACTATATCTTGGGATGGATTATCGGAGTCATCGTGGTGGCTGTCATAGCTGGAGCAGCAGGTCGTCGCTGGTGGTTGTTCCTGTTAATCGGCATTTTCGCCAGTCCTCTGGTGTCCCTTGTAGTCCTGCTTATCATGTGTGCTTGTGGTGCGGGAAAAATAACAGTTACGCCGCCTTCCAAGCCCACCACACCCAAGAGCAAGGAGGAGACCTACGTGCCATCCTTCATGCGTGACTGTACCAACGTGGAGCGGGGCGAGCGGGACTACTTGTCGGACGTACCATCATCCACTCTGAAATTCAACCGAGAGGAGGACTGAGGTGAAAAAGCTTGCACTCCTCTGGATTTTAACAACAATCTTTTCTATAGCCGTAGTGTTCGCTGGAGGGAATACTGAAGAATGGATGTGCCCTGCTTGCAGTAAGTCAACTTACATCACCATGCCCACCATCAAGTATACCGACGACCATAAAATTCCGCTGCTGGAAATCACCTTCCACATGAAAATGCTTTGCAACTTCCATGAACACTATGAAACGGTACATTTTGAGGATATAGTCTGCTCCATCTCGCTTCCCGATGTGGCGGAAGGTTTTGTCAGCTTGGCACGGCTTCATTCAGCATCCTCAGCTTGGCAAAACAGGCTCAATGACCAGGTCTCCCAAGAACTGCTAGCCCATGCTACCGCCGCATTGGAGCCGCCTATCATCCGCCTTTACGAGGAGGACGGAAGACAATATCCGTACCATAGCTCCACAGAGGAACAACGGATGGAATATAACAAACGATACATCGAGTACGAGAAGCGACAGCAAGCGGTGCTGCAGGAATTCAAGGACGAATACGGTCCCATCTATGGGCTCATTGCCGCCCAATACTCCAGTCCTGTTACAGACATGGACGGGGGACTCGACTACGATGACAAGGTGCATTTCAAGGTTCCCTTGACCACATTCCTTGAAAAGGGCAGGATATACAACATGGATGTCAGTGTGGTGGCGAAGTCATCCTCCGACCAGACATACTCCCTCACGCTCCGGCAGCATCTGTCCCTGCCTCCCGACTAATCCTCCTAGTCGCTCCAGTCCCGGCTGCGGGAGACGGCCTACTTAAACACCTCCGAATGGCTGCCAAGATTGAAGGCTGTCAGAACAAGATATTCTTTGTTGATGCTATAAACCAAAACCAAATCAGGCTTCACGTGGCAATCCCGAAAGCTCTTGAGATTGCCTTTCAATGGGTGGTCTTTATATTTTGCATCAAGCTTTTGACCTTGGGAGATTTGGTCAACAACAAAATCCACCAAATCTCGGTCAGCGGCTGAAAGTTTTTTATATGCCTTGTCAAATCTTTTTGTAGTTACAATCTTATAAGCCATGAATTTGCCGATATTCTTTCATGTCCTTGTAAACCTGCGCCGTTCCCATAGCCAGTTGCTCTTGAATCTCTTCCTGCTCTGCAAGCAGCTCCTCTTCCCAAGAAAGCTCTTTTCTCACCACCAGCTTGGCAACGGGAGATAATTTGCAAATACTTTCAATGGCCGTCAGCAAAGCCTTGTTGGCATTCTGTATCTCAAGGTTCAACGTCATATCAACTCCTCGTCACAATGGAATTCTAAAGTCATCTTCCCTTCCCGTCAAGCCCCATCCCCTAGCTCCAATCCCGGCTGCGAGACACCGCCTTGTGCCACTTGTCCAGTAGCTCCTGCCGTTTTGTATCCTCCATGGCAGGCGTAAACACCGTGTCCCGCTGCCATAAAGTTTTAATTTCATCACGGTTCTGCCACAGTCCCACGCCTAAGCCTGCAAGATAGGCTGCACCTAAAGCTGTTGTTTCCCGAATCACAGGGCGGCAAACGGAGCGATTCAACACATCAGACTGAAATTGCATCAAAAACTGGTCTCGACTGGCTCCACCATCAGCCTTTAGCTGGCTCAGGGTAATGCCCGTATCTGCCTCCATGGCTCCCACCAAATCCACCACCTGATAGGCAATGGATTCCTGTGCCGCCCGAATAATGTGTTCACGACGGGTACCACGAGTAAGCCCCACAATGGTTCCTCGGGCATACATGTCCCAGTAAGGAGCTCCCAATCCAGTAAAGGCTGGCACCAGATACACCCCGCCGTTGTCCTCCACCTTGGAAGCATAATATTCAGCATCCTGACTGCTACCGATAAACCGCATCTCATCCCGCAGCCACTGAATCACCGCCCCACCTACAAAGACAGAGCCCTCCAACGCATACTCCACCCTATCCTCCAGTCCTGCGGCGATGGTAGTGATGAGGCCATTTTCACTGTGATAGGGCTTGTCTCCGGTGTTCATCAGCAGGAAGCAGCCGGTGCCGTAGGTGTTCTTGGCCTCCCCCGGCCCAAAGCAGGTCTGACCAAAGAGAGCCGCCTGCTGGTCTCCCGCCATGCCGGCGATGGGAACGGCGGCACCGAGTATTTTTGTGGAGCCGTAAATCTCACTGGAAGAAAGCACCCGAGGCAGCATGGCACGAGGAATGTCCAGGGCGGAAAGGAGGGTTTCGTCCCAGTCCAGCCGGTTGATGTCAAAGAGCATGGTGCGGCTGGCATTGGTTACATCGGTGGCGTGAACAGAGCCCTCCGTCAACCGCCACAAAAGCCAGCTATCCACGGTGCCAAAAAGAATCTCTCCTCGCTGGGCCTTTTCCCGCGCTCCTTCCACCTTGTCCAAAATCCATTTTATTTTTGTGGCAGAAAAATATGCGTCGGGAACCAAGCCCGTAGTTTGACGAATGTGAGCTTCCAGTCCCTGCTGCTTCAAGTCATCCACCAGGGAAGCAGTCCGACGACACTGCCACACAATGGCGTTGTAAATGGGCTTTCCTGTGGTTTTATCCCACAAAATTGTAGTTTCCCGCTGGTTCGTAATACCGATGGTAGCAATATCCTCAGGCTGCACTCCCGACTGAGCCACCACCTCCATCATCACTCCATACTGACTGGCCCAAATCTCCATGGCATCCTGCTCCACCCAGCCCTCCTGGGGATAGATCTGGGGAAATTCCTTTTGGGCAAGAGCCACAATCTGCTGGGTCTGGTCAAAAAGAATGGCACGAGAACTGGTGGTACCTTGGTCTAGGGCTAGGATGTATTTCATGATGGACTCCTTGTGGTGGTTTTACGGTAAATACTCAGCTTTAATATTTCGCAATGCCTGGAAAAGACGGCGTTTTTCTGCAGGATTGCCTTCCGTCAATGCTTCCAAACGGCGACGGGCATCCTTTCTGCCAGAATTTTCCTGGTAATCACAGGTACAGGTGGCAGAAATATAGCCACTTTCCTGGGCGTGAGTAATGATGGTTTCCACGTCGGCAAAGCATAATGGACGGATAATAGTAACAGGATATTTTTCGTACTTGAGCCGAGGTGGCATGGTGGAAAGCTCACCCTTTCCCAAGGCATTCATTAACAGGGTTTCGAGAATGTCATCAAGATGGTGCCCTAGAGCAATCTTGTTGTATCCGTGAGCCATGGCATATTCGTTGAGCTCCGTGCGCCGCTGGGTGGAGCACCACCAGCAATTCATAGAACGACCGGGCTTAAGTCGTTCCAGTACTCCTACAGGAATCGTTACTGGCTCCACGCCCCAACTGGCAAAAAGTTGCTTCAAGCCAGGGTCAAAGGGAGGGGCAATTTCTGTGGACACGTGGAGAGCGGTAAAGTAAAAATTTTCTCGCCCTTGCTTTTTGCGGTGAGCAAAATACTCCACCAAGGCAGTGGAATCCTTTCCGCCACTGGCTCCAATGAGAATTTTATCCCCTTCTTCTATCATCTTGTATTCAAAAATTGCCTTGTCTATGATTCTGAACAATTTTGGCTGTCCCATAAGCTTCTCCTTGTAGCTCCTACATGTAGGCTTCTTCGCCCAGCTCCACCACCACGGCACCCTTGGTCAAATCCTTTACAAATAAGGCTAAGCCAGAAGCCGCAGCTGATTCCACAAAGCCCTGCAGGGAAACCTGGGCACCAAAATCTTCAGTAAGGCCAGTAAACTCAGGAGCTTGAACATACCGCTTTACCAGCTGGTACTGGTCGTAGTCCACGGTAAAGGAAAAGGGGCGGCGAACCACTAGCTCATGAAAGCTTGCTACCTCCAGCACCGCCTTAGCACTGTCACCGTAGGCCTTTACCAAGCCTCCAGTTCCCAGTAGCGTGCCACCAAACCAGCGGGTTACTGTCAGCAGGATATTGGTACAATTCCTGCCCTTCAACACATCTAGCACTGGTCGCCCCGCAGTTCCCGCAGGCTCTCCGTCATCAGACATACCTAAAACCTCTGCAGCAGGTCCCAACACAAAGCCGTGAACCACGTGGGTAGCATCCTCGTACTTTTCCTTTTGCTGCTTCAACAGGCTGCGTGCCTCCGCTTGGCTTACCACAGGAAAAACCTCTGCCAAAAAGCGAGATTTCTTTATTTCCAGCTCGGTGCTAGCATATTCAACAAGGGTTTCCATAGTAGCTTAGCTTTCCAGATTTTCTTGATTTGATGGAATCTGCAGGGGAGGTTCCTTTCCTTCAGCTTCATCCTTTACTGCCTGATAAAAAGCTGCCACTGCAGTTACCAGTCGAATTAAGGTGGAATAGGCACAGATAAAGTACACCATGTCACAGAGTTGGGAGACAAGGCTCAAGAGGGTTAAGGTTCCTTCCGCTGTCTCTGGCTGTGTATACATTACAGAAACAATGGCAAAGCTCAGCCCCAAGAAAATCAGGGCAATCACTAGCCACAGTCCTCCTGCACGGAACAAAAAGCCTACCAGCTGGAGCCGTCTTCCCTTCAGCAGGCGAAAGTTCTCCTTAATTGCAGCCAACAGGGGCATTTCCTGATTATCCATCAGCACCAGGTGGGTAAAGGCAGTAGGCAGCAGCACCACAAAAAAGAAAATCCCCATGCAAACCATAACCAAAAGCGGCATACGGCTCAGCATCATGGCAAGTGCATCCTCAGTATAAAAGCTGGACTGTCCAGAACTTGTAGTCAGGTAGCTTAAAAGTACCCCGCCTTCCACCACCACAACACAGATTATAATGGCAGAAATGGCATAGCCCAAGGCATAAATGCCACAACGTCTCCAATCTCGAAAGGAATCCAGCAGATTTCCTAAAACACAGGGCTCCTCCCGATACAATTTGCTACACATCTGGGCAAAGCTGATTTGCAACATAAACAGCACCGTAGCCATCAGCAGCAAAACCACAAGCGCCAGCAAAATGGAAAGAGCTCCACCCACCACCAGCATTCCCATGGCCAAGGGAGCCAGCAAGCCACTAGCAATAAACACCAGCAGCAGGGCAATAATGATTTTTCCCAGATTCTTTCGTAAGCTTACATTGATTTTTCCCAGTAAGATTCTTGTATTTTCCATCCCACTCCTCCTATTCTGCCTTCTCGTCCTTTGATTCAGCCTTTGCCTTTGATGCCGTACTGCGGCTTCGAGCCTTCAGCACCTCTAGCCGTTCCGTTTCCCGATTGGAAAGCCGTACACCCAAGGTTCGAGCCCCCTTTTCTTCGTAGTCGCTGGCAGAAAATTCTTCCTCACGAATCTTTATCCGAGGCTTTTCCACGTAATGGAGCTTGAATCGGAAGTTCTTGTCCGTGCTGATATATAAAATTTCCATACCGTCGGGCACCAACGGATAATCACGGTTGGAGATAAATTGTTCTATGCGGCACCGCTTAATGGAGCAAAACAGGGTGGCTGGATCTCGGTACACAATGGTGAATAAGGTTTTGGACAAGGTTTCCTTATCTGCCAAACCACACCACCACATGCCGGTATCCACAAAGATTTTTTCTGGTGCCTGACACACGGTGTAGATTCCGCTTTTCCTCACAAAAAGCACTCGGTCGTAGGGTGTCACCTGCAGCTGCTCATATCCAGTAGTAATACCAGTGCCAAGATAGCCAGTCTTACCGTCATAGCGAAGACTCATGTCCCGCTTTACCACTTCCCGCACATCCACCGCAGAAAATTTCTTGATTTCCGTCCGCCGCTTTGCCAGCTCTGGCTCCACCTCTTGCAGAGTTTCCTCCAACCAGGAAATGGCGTAGGCCACCAAATTTTTCAGCAGCTTAGCCACCTCCTTCAGCCGCTTGTTAATGGCCACCACTTCCTGCCGATTCTTGTTGATGTCGTACAAAGAAATACGACGAATGGGAATTTTCAAAAGGTGCTCCACGTCCTCCTCAGTGACTGGTCGAATGAGCTCAGCTTTAAAGGGCTCAAAACCAGAGATAACAGCCTTATGGACTGCAGCCTCAGTTTTTTCTTCTTCAATCCGCTTGTAGATGCGCTCCTCGATAAAAATCCGCTCTAGAGTGCGAAGATGGAGCTTGTCATTTAGCTGAGAACGCTCCAGCTCCAGCTCCTGCTGCAAAATACCCACCAACTGATTGGAATGATGACGAATTACCTCGGTAATGGTCATTACCTGGGGCATGTTATCCTTAATAACCAGCAGGTTGCAGGAAATAGACTGTTCGCAATCGGTAAAGGCGTAGAGACTTTGCACCATATCCTCGGCATAGACTCCACGTTGCAGCTTTATTTCAATTTCCACCTTTTCTGCAGTAAAATCTGTTACAGAAGTTGCCTTGATTTTGCCATTTTTTGCAGCCCGAACAATGGATTCTGTCAGCCGCTCGGAATTGGAGCCAAAGGGCAGCTCCGTTATGACAATCCGCTTGGGATCCTTGGTATCTAGCTTGGCTCTGGTAATAATCTTTCCCAAGCCGTCCTGATAATCAGACACATCGATGAGTCCCCCCGTGGGACAGTCAGGATACAGGTGGAATTCCTCTCCCTTGAGACAAGCGATTTCTGCCTGAATTACTTCCTTCAGGTTGTGACTCAGGATATTGGTGGACATTCCTACCGCAATTCCCTCCGCTCCAATTACCAGCACCACAGGCAGCTTGGCAGGAAATACCACAGGCTCCTTGTTGCGTCCGTCGTAGGATGGCACAAACTGGGTAATGGCGGGATTATGGAGCACCCGCTTAGCCAGGGACTTCAGTCGGCACTCAATGTATCGGGGAGCGGAGGCCCCATCTCCCGTGTACAGGTTGCCAAAATTTCCCTGCTTGTCTATGAACAATTCCTTGTTAGCCAGCACCACCAGGGCCGAACCGATGGAAGCATCACCGTGAGGATGGTACTTCATGCACTCACCCACCACGTTGGCCACCTTGTTGTAGCGACCGTCATCCATGGCAAACATGGTGTGCAAAATGCGCCGTTGTACCGGCTTCAGGCCGTCTTCAATGTCGGGAATGGCACGGTCACGGATAACGTAGCTGGCGTATTCAATGAAGTTTTTGTCGAAAATGTTTTGTATATAAGCCATGTTCTTCCCTATGCGTCAATTTCTTCCAGCAGATTGTTCACGATGAACTCCCGTCGGCTGGGGGTGTTCTTGCCCATGTAAAATTCCAGCAAAGGCTGCACTTCTTTCAAAGCCTTTACCTCCACTGGCACCAGATGCATGTCTGGCCCAATAAACTGGCCAAATTCCTTGGAGCCAATTTCACCCAATCCCTTAAATCGAGTTACCTCCACTCCCTTTCCCAGCTCCTTCATGGCAGCATCCCGCTCAGCCTCGGTGTAGCAATAGCGAGTGTCCTTTTTATTCCGCACCCGAAACAAGGGCGTTTCCAAAATGAAGATACGCCCATTCATCACCAGCTCCTCAAAAAAGCCCAAGAAAAAGGTGAGCATCAAATTACGGATGTGAAAGCCGTCGTTGTCCGCATCGGTGGCAATAATAATCTTGCTGTACCGCAACCCAGAAATATCATTTTCAATACCTAAAGCTGTCATCAGGTTGAACAATTCCTCGTTGCGATAAATCTCTGCCCGTCGCTTGCCAAACATATTCAGGGGCTTTCCCCGCAGGCTGAATATGGCCTGGGTCATGGGATTGCGACAGCCCACCATGGAGCCAGAAGCAGAATCTCCCTCGGTAATAAAAATCATGGTGTCATCACCCTTGGCATCTCCTAAGTGATATTTGCAATCCTTCAGTTTGGGAATGTTCAAGGCGATTTTTTTTGCCGCCTCCTTGGCTTCTTTTTTTACCGCATTCAATTCCGTGCGAAGCCGCTCGTTGGCAGTAATCTTTTGCTCCAAAGCCTTTGCTGAATCGGGATTACGGTGAAGCCAGTCGTCCACGGCGGCCTTTGTTTCTGCCACAATCCAAGAACGCACATCAGTATTTCCCAACTTGTTTTTGGTTTGGCTTTCAAAGACAGGATCCTTTACCTTTACTAAAATAGCCGCTGCAATGCCTTCCCGCACGTCTTCGCTTTTATACTGCTTTTTGAAAAATTCGTTTACCCCTTTCAGAAAGCCTTCTTTAAAGGCGGAAAGATGGGTTCCACCGTCGGAAGTTTCCTGACCGTTTACAAAGGAAAAATACGTTTCTCCGTAGGCATTAGAATGGGTTACAGCAAATTCCATCCGTTCTCCCTTGTAATACCCTAAAGGATAGAGAGAAGTTTCGTCCACCTCGCTATTAAGCAAATCCAATAATCCGTTATTGCTAACATATTCTTGACCATTGCATACCAGCTTTAAGCCCGCATTCAAGTAAGCGTAGTTCCACAGACGCTTTTCTACAAACTCCATCTTGAACTGGTATTCGCCAAAAATTTCTGTATCAGGCTCAAATTCGATGTAGGTACCGTCCGCTACCTCTGGTTTTGTTTTGCCGTTTCGCTGGGAAACAAGCTGCCCCCGCTGGAACACCGCCTCGGCACATTTTCCGCCCCGCACCGATAGCACCTTAAAATAAGAAGACAGGGCATTTACAGCCTTGGTACCAACGCCGTTCAAGCCCACGGAAAATTGGAACACATCGTCATTGTACTTTGCCCCTGTGTTGATGACAGAAACACATTCCACCACCTTTCCCAAGGGAATTCCTCGGCCATAATCCCGCACTTTCACCCGATTGTCTGCAATATCTATGGCAATCTTATTTCCATTGCCCATAATGAATTCGTCAACGGAATTGTCAATTACTTCTTTTAACAGGATATAAATTCCATCGTTGCGATTGGAACCATCTCCCAATCGCCCGATGTACATACCTGAACGGAGCCGAATATGCTCCAGAGGACTCAATGTCTGGATTTTGGATTCATCATAGACGCTTTTTTTCTTCTCACCCATAAGCTCAAGTATACCAAAAATTCTTGGTATAGCCAAGGCAAGGTCAGAAAAGCAGGTTATACACTTTTTTTTCTGTTTGGATCAAAAAAATACTTTGCAAATTCCTGATCGTCGTGGGCAATGTGAGAAATCACCCATTCCCGCAAGTGGCTTGAAAACTCAAAGGCAGTTTGCATAGTGGCCTTAGGAAAATTCTCCAAGGTAGTAGCCACCATGTCCACAAATTCCTGATGGTATCGCTTATGCTGCTGAAACTTGGGATAATCAATTTGCTGCATCATCCGTTCTTGAGCCACAAAATGACCCTTTGTATATTTAACCGCACCCTTTAAGACAACCCCCAAGGCAACACGCCAATCTGGACCATCACCACGATTGCGTTTCATTATCTCTGCACGGAAGGTATTACACAAATCAACAAGTTCCTTGTTCTGGCTATCCAGCATGGAAATACCCATTTCATATTTTTTATCCCAAGGAACCCACTCAAGAGCGGGAGATTCATCACTCATCGTTGACCTCAAAAACGTATTTCACCCACCCATTTTATTAGGTAGACTACTCATAATAATACTCTAAAAAGAAGTTCCCGACAACTTATATTTGTAAAAATTTACATTTTAAATTCTTCGCCCAAGTAGATTTTTCGTGCCACTTCTGACTGCAAAATTTCCTGCTGGGAACCGTGAACCATAACCTGTCCAGAACTAATGATAATGGCTCTGTCAGTAATTTCCAGTGTATCCCGCACATTGTGGTCTGTAATCAGCACCCCGATTCCCCGCTGGGTCAATTTACCCACCATGTTTTTGATGTCATTAACGGCAATGGGATCAATTCCTGCAAAGGGCTCGTCCAAAAGCAGGAACTTTGGCTCAATAGCCAAGGAACGAGCAATTTCTGTACGGCGCCGCTCACCGCCAGACAGGGTGTAGGCAGGCTGCTTTCTGATTCTTCCGATGTCAAATTCATCAATCAGCTGCTCCAGCCGAAAGTTTTTTTCTTCCTTGGACAAATCCCCGCGGGTTTCCAGCACAGCCCAAATATTTTGCTCCACCGTCAGCTTCTTGAACACGGAAGCCTCCTGAGGAAGATAGGAAATACCCATACGAGCCCGTTTGTACATAGGAAAACGGGTAATGCAGGTGTCATTCAAAAAAACCTCTCCCATGGTAGGCCGATAAAAACCCACAATCATGTAGAAGGTGGTGGTTTTTCCTGCGCCGTTGGGGCCCAGCAAGCCCACCACCTCTCCTGTGGTCATGGAAAAATCCACCCCCCGCACCACCTGCTTCTTTCCAAAGGATTTATACAAGCTGTTGATTTTCAGCTGATACTGGGAACTCATTGCTTTTTCTCCCCTTCTTCCGTTACCTTGCCCTTTACCCCGCCATCCAAAGTAATTTCCTTGGTATCCAGATTGAACACAATCTCCTGGGCTCGAAAGCTGTCGCCGCCTTGTACCACCTGAGGATTTCCAGTCATTTCCAAAAGTTTTTCATCCTTGCGGTACAGTGCAAAGGCACAGGTGGAAACGCTGTCGTCTTTGATAAGCTCCACCCCTACCTGCATAATGGCAATGGCAGACTGTTCCCGGTATTCAATCCGCTGGGCCTTTGCCACCACATCGTTTTCCTTGTCCTCCAAAACCACATTTCCGCTGAACAGGGCAATCTTTTCCTCCCGATCATATTCCATGGTGGTGCAGGAAAACTCCAAGCCTTCCTCCTGTTGCATCCCACGAACCGAGCCCTCCGCCTTGATAAAACGAAAATCCTTGCCATACAGCTCAATACTGTCAGCCTGTATTTCCATGGAGGAAGTCTTGATGGTGGCGCCACCAGAAAGCTTGGTGTAATCCTGATTCCGCTTCATGGAACCAGACATTTTTTGAGCACTGAATTCAATGATTTCTTGGGATGCTTCCTGACAAACGGTAACCCACAACGGGAGGCAAACGAAAAGCAGCAGCACAAAGAGTTTTTTCATGGAGCTTCACCTTCAGTGGTGGCAGTATAGATTTTACCTGAAACAGCACCGGCAAACTGGAAATTCCCAGTAACACCGCTGGCGGAAAACCCTGAGCCCACCAGCTCAATGCTAGTGGAAGTAGCTTCTTCCTGGGTAGCACCTCTTGTTATCTCTAGTGTATCCTGAAGGCCAGTTACTAGCTGCTGGGTTTTGCCGTCCCAACTGAGAGACTGTGTTTGGAGAATAAGATTTTCCTCAAAGGACTTTATTTCCACCTGACCTAAAAGGGCATACTGCTCATTGGAGCTATCTGCAGAAATCAGCTGACAGCTCCCCTCTGCAGACAGTTTGCCCTCATCATTGTAGGTAGAAAAATGCACCTGGGAGCCGTAAAGGGCTCCATCTTCCTGATACTGCTCCAAAACAGCAGCCTCAAGCACCATGGAAACCCGTCCTTCCTGATAGTTCACATACCGAGCCTGGAAAAACACCAGCTCCGGCACGTGAGCCACCTCTGCCACCTCCGACTGATAGTTGAGAGAGCAGGAGCACAGGAACAGTCCCCATAGGGCCAACAGGAAAAACCGTGCCATTATTTGTTCAAGGCTGCCGCCACAAAGGAGTTAAACAAGGGATGGGGCTTGGTGGGGCGAGAGGTAAACTCTGGATGATATTGCACACCAACTCCCCAAGGATGATCCTTCCACTCAAAGGCTTCCACCAATCCGTCCTGTGCCTTGGCGCTTACCTCTAAGCCACACTGAGCCATATCCTGGGTATAGCGGGGATCAAAGGCATATTTGCTGCGATGGCGCTCTGAAATCTGGCTGGCTCCATTGTACACAGCAGCTAAGCGAGAATCACGCTCCAGTGCAATGGTGAAAGCACCCAAACGCATCAAACCAGCGGCAGACAAACCAGACTGCTCCTCTGGCAAACTGATAACTGGGTGGCTGGAACTCTGAACAAATTCTGTGGAATCAGCATCCTTCCAACCCAAGATGTTGCGGGCAGACTCAATGGCCATTAGCTGCATTCCCAGATTGATTCCCAAGAAGGGAAGCTTATGCTCACGGGCATACCGCACGCCAGCCAACATTCCCAAGAATCCCCGCTGACCATAGCTGTCGGGAATCAAAAGTCCATCAATACCATCAAAGAACTGGGCAATATTGTCTGTGGACTCCAAGCTTTCAGCTTCAATCTTTTTGATTTCCAGATCCACGTTGTGACCAGCCACCGCCGCATGAAGCAGGGCTTCACGCACGGATTTGTAGCAGTCATCTGGGAAATTCTGTCGTCCCATAACGCCGATGGTTACCTTCCCCTGGGGATTCTTGAACTTACCCAAGAAATTTTCCCAAGGAGTCAAATCAGCCTTTCTGTCGGACAAGCCAAGGCGAGAAAGAATCTTTGTGTCCAAGCCCTGACGATGGAATTCCAAGGGCAGCTCGTACACGGTGCTATGTACATCTATTGAAGTGAACACGGCAGAAGGCTCCACGTTGCAGAACAGGGCAATCTTCTTCCGTAAATCTGCATCCAGAGGATTTTCTGAGCGGCACAACAAAATATCAGGCTGAATACCGATTTCCTGCATCTTCTTTACAGAATGCTGGGTAGGCTTTGTCTTTAGCTCCCCACCAAAGAGCATGGGCACCAGTGTCAGATACAAAGACAGGGCATTGCCCTTACCCAGCTCACGAATCAACTGACGAGCTGCCTCCAAGAAGGGAATCAGCTCAATATCCCCTACGGTACCACCAATTTCCACAATTACCACATCGGCACCAGTATGGTTTCCCACTGCCAGAATCCGCCGCTTGATTTCGTCGGTGATGTGGGGAATAACCTGCACAGTGCGACCATTGTAGCGACCAGCCCGCTCATTGCTGATAACCTCGTTGTACACCTTACCAGTGGTAACGGAATTCAGCTTAGTCAAAGTTACATTTGTAAAGCGGGAATAGGTTCCCAAGTCCAAGTCCGTCTCCGCACCATCTTCGGTAACAAATACCTCACCGTGCTGATAGGGACTCATATTTCCTGCATCTACATTGATATAGGGATCGCATTTCATCATGGCCACAGAGAGACCACAGCACTCCAAAAGGCTTCCTACAGAAGAAGCCGCCACTCCCTTGCCAAGGCTGGAACAAACACCGCCAGTTACAATAATGTACTTACTCATGCCAGCAATTTTCCCGCTATTACCCTCTTTTGTCAATGCCAAACTTTACACTTCCACTTTTTTACATCATGATGTTCAACACAACCTATCTAAACAAGTTTATTTCCCAGCGAACAAAGAAATTCGCCCACGACCTTACCTATCAGCATGCAGCTAACATCAACAAAGAATTCAACACCAGAATGCTCAAAAAGTAAAGCTACCTTGGTCTTATTACGGGAGGACATAGCCCAGATACAGGCAGGAGTTCACACTCTTAAAAGCGCCAACAATCATGAGAACATTATCGTCAGCTACACTCCCTTGGACATCAACGATTGGGGTGTGCTTACCTTCATTCCAGAAAGCTTGATTGCTGTAGTCCTCATCAACATGCGTCACTTCAAGCTCATTAACAAGCAGTACGGTATGGATGATGGAAACAGAACCCTACGGCACATCCACAACTCCATTGAGGATGTGGTAACTGTTTCCGAAGAATCAAGCCAGGTCTTTGCCTCGGTATCAAGCCAGATTCAAGAAACAAACAACCTGGTGCTTCAGATGAAAAGTGCCATGGACGAAATGGACGTTGATGCCCACCGTATTTCTGACCGTGGAAATATCTTGGCAGACATTTCAGAGAAGATGGGTCTTACCATTGATGATATTTCTGCCCGCTTGAATCAATTCAAGACTTGATTCCATCACTTTTAACCTAAAAACAAGAGCCATGGTTTGTTGTTCCACAAGCCATGGCTCTTTTCTTTACTCTGTTACCACTTCAAAGTAGCTTTTCTTTACACCGCAGAGGGGACATACCCAATCATCTGGAATATCCTCAAAGGCAGTTTGTGCCTCAATCCTTCCGTCAGGATCACCTTCTTCTGGGTCATACACATAGCCACAAATCTTGCATACATACTTTTCCATAAAACCTCCCAAAGACAGCTTCTTTTTTAAGAATATGCCTTTATAAGAATAATTGCAAAACTGCTATTTTAGCAGTGCCTCCAATTCCGTGTTGAGACGAAGAATTTCCTCGTCGTTGGTGTTCAATGCCACCACCTGCTTCAGGTAATACTGTGCCTTACGATAATCCTTGCGGTCAAAATAGTACCGATACAGCTCGAACAGAGCATCTGTATTTCTGGGATTAGCCGTAAGACTTTGTCGCAGATCCGCCAGCTTGTCCGTATCGTTAGTGGAAAGAAGGCTCCGCTGGTAGTACAAAAAGCTTTTTAACTGAGAAGAAGCACTGGGTAAGAGGCTTGCAATCAAAGAACGCACCTCCCCCTGATTTCCCGCCGCCGCTTGTACCCGAATATACAGCTCCTTTACATCATCGGAATTGGATTGGTCAAGATACAGCTCCTTCACGGCATTCTGAGCCTCTCCCACCCGATTCACTCCAAGGCAGGCCTGAATATATAGGATGTTTTGGGCAAGACTGACGGTATCATTTTTCATCAGCTGGGAAGCATTGGTGTAGGCCTTGTCCCATTCCTTGCGAGCCAGTGCATCCTTAGCTCGGATAAAAATTGCATCTTGATTGTTGGGCTCTCGCTGCAGAATTTCCTCCGCTAATTCACCTGCTGTCTTGCCCCGCACTGTATCACCAGTAACGGTAGCTAAGTTGGCTGCAGCCAGAATCACAGCAGAATCCTTTGGATACAATTCCAAAGCCTGCTCCACCGTGGCAGCAGCAGCAACGGGATTCTTGTTCCACTCATTCTGTATGCGAGACCGCAGCAAAAGGTAGTCTTTGGAAACCTTATCCACACGAGAATAAATGTCCAGCAGGGAAACAGCCTTTACGTAGTTGCTCTGGTCAATCAAAACCTCTACTCGCAATAGCAGGAACTGAGAATTTTCAGGCTCCTGCTGCAACACCTGGTTGATATAGCTTTCTGCCAAGGCATAATTGCCCCATTTTGTAGCAACCTGAGAAAGGAGCTTCAAAAGCTTCAAATTTCCGGGAAAAATGTCCAGCATTTTGCTGGCGATATCTTGGGCTTCTTCGTAGTTTCCTTGCAAATACAGCACGTTAGCAAAGGCGTAATTCACCTCCAGACAATCTTCCGCTAACTCAGCAGCCTTTTCGTACATCCTACGACTGGAATTCAAGTCGCCCATTCTTTGGTACAGGGTTCCCAAAAGATAATGCACCAAAACAGAATCACTTTTAAGCTCCAGTGCTGCAGAAAGGGCTGCCTGAGACTGGTTGTAATAGTCTGTTTGGCTATTTGAAGAGGTGAGCAGCACCAAGGAAGGAAGCACCATGGTAAAAAAGTCGGTGTTTCCCGTGTTCACATCGTAGATTCCCATTTTGGCGGAATCAATTGCCCCAGTGTAGGCATTTGCTTCTATGTCCGAAGGAATGGAAATGCCATTTTTCTCCGAGGGCCACACAATGGACATGAGAGATGATGCCACCGCTAAAATGATTTTTTCACTTTGGGTGGAAGGATTTCTGATTTTTGCTACAGCACGGCGAATGGAGACGGGAGACCCAAGCTCCATATCCTGCATAATACTTTTATCAGAAAAGGCAAAAAATCCCTGATCTTGAATTTCTGGCACAAACAAAGGGGTGGCAACGGTGGTATCCACCACAGGCTCCTCCACAACGGGAGTGCTTCCACAGGATGTAAGAAGGAGAAGCATCAAGAGAAAAAATCCAGATATGCTGTATTGAAAAGAGATTCTGGTAGATGGAAGCATCAATTTATGTCATCCAAATCAGTGAAGTCATCCTCCACATCTTCTAGCTGAATTTTACTGGCATTCCAGACAAAAAATAACACCACAAGACAAAATCCAGCGGCAATCAGCACCAAGGGCCACCAACGGCCAGCAAGTTGCAGAAAGGGTTCCTCTATAATATCCAGCGAAAACAGAAGACAGAACACACCCAGCAACACCAAGGATACAGAAGGAATCAACTGGGAGGTTCTAATGCTCCGATTCACGTAAAATCCAGAAACAAAGAGGGCAAATCCACCAATAATAACGGTTATTGGCCACAGGGCATCCAGAGAATAGGGGATGAATTTTGTATCGATAACGAAAAAGAGGATGCCATTCATCAGCAGGAAAAGGCCAGTAAAAATCATGGACTTTCGCTGTAGCTTTACCAAAGAAACAAAGAGAAGACCACCACCTAAAACAGCCCAAAACAGATGACGAAAGGCAGAAGGCTTCAGCTCAATATCCACCGCCAGTGCCACCAACAACACAAACCCCAGCAATACACAGGCAATGCCAGTACCCAATAGCAGATTAAAGGAAGTCTTTTGATTCTGTTTATTCAGATTTTGTTGCTCGGCCATATCCTTCTGCCCCCTTGGATACACAATTTCATCATAGAATACACTATGATGGCAGTCTTGCCAATAACCTATGACCATGATAGAATAAAAAAATGCCACGAACTATTGTCCTGTTCACTGCAAAGATTTTATTCGGCTTGTTTGCAGTTATTTGTATGGCTGGATGCGACTCAGCCACCTCTTTTTCTGAGACACAACAACAACTTTACGATATTTTGGAGCAGCAGGAGCTTCCTCCTGAAAGCAGATACACCATCATCAACCGCATTGCCAACAATCTTTTGGCAGCGAAGGAATACAACCAGCTAATTATCTTCCTTACCAGCTATGTGGAAGAAAATCCAGACGATACCTACAATGCCTACTGGCTACTGATAACAGCCTACGTGTACATGCAGCTGGAAGCAAAGCCCATGGCAGAATACTACTTTGACAGAATTATCAACACCTGCCAGGACTTGGAGGTTCAAGGACAATCCATTCACTTCCTCTGCCTTCAGAACCTGATTCAAATCAGTCAGAATTCCACCCACCGCATCAGCTACTTTACCGAAATAATCAACCGCTTTCCCCAGCTGGTAAATACCACCGAACTGTACTATCGGCTGGCGGTGGAATACGAAAACGAAGGTGAATGGGACTTGGCGCTGAAATCCTACTCGAATTTTTTGGCCCAAGAGGATGCCTCCAGTATCCAGATTACTGGAGAGCCCAATGCCTACACCAATGCCCAGCGCCTCGTGGACTTTAACGATTCGCCCAAGGACTGGACCTTTGAAAGCCTAGAAGCCTTGGAAAAGGCAGTAAAGCAGGCCATTACCAACTACAACTACAAGTCCTTGGACAAGTACAAATCAAAGGTAAACTTTTTTGCCATGTCTTGGAGACAGGACATGTACGACACCAACAGCCAGGAAGACTTTTCTATGCAGGGCTTTATGCGTGGAAACAGAATCCGCTATAATGCAGAGTTGGACGAAGCCTCCAATCCCAACGAAGCGTATCTCCGTACCTGGGGCTGGAACAACTATGTTTCTGTCTGGTATCTCTACTTCCGCAAGGTAAACTTCCCTATTGACCCAGAAATCCACGGTCGCTGGGAATGGGCTGGAATTTACTACGGTGAAATGCTATGACAAAGCTACAGCAGAATATGACGGCTCTCTTGGTGGCCCTTTCCTTGGGTACTACTCCCCTGTGGGCACAGGAAACTTCAGTACCAGAGAATTCCCAGACCACACAAGAAGCCTCAGCAGTCACTCAAGAAGAGACTGAAAACGCAAACCAGCCAGCAGCTGAAGTTGAGCCACAAGAAGAAGCAACACTGCCAGAAGAGACTCAAGAGCAAGAACAAGTTCAGCGACCTCCACGAAAGGAGCTGGACATTCACACCCCGGAGCATATCCACATTCAAAAATACCTCGATGACTACCAAAAGCCCTTTGGTATCCGCTGGCTCACCTCTGTACTGGAATCTGGTGCCCCCTACCGTATGTATGCCCGCCAGCAACTAGCTTTAAACAATATGCCTGCGAGCCTAGAATACCTGCCTGTGGTGGAGTCTGAATACAAGGTGACTGCCAAGTCTAAGTCGGGAGCCTTGGGAATTTGGCAATTTATGGAAAACAGCATTTATCCCTTTTTGGAAAAAAACCAGTGGGTAGACGAGCGCCTTGACCCTTGGAAATCCACCGATGCTGCCATCAAAAAGCTACAGGACAACTACAAGATGTTTGGAGATTGGCCCTTGGCTTTGGCAGCCTACAATTATGGAGCTGGCGGACTAAGACGTGTCATTAAATCTTCTGGGGGCGTAGATAATTTCTGGGACTTGGCGGACCAAGGCCGTCTCAGCAATCAGACCATTTTATACGTACCAAAATTCCTTGCGGTGGCAGAAATTATTACCAATCAAGAGCATTACGGACTGGAATTTCCCGAAGTTTCCGAAGCTGACCTTATTCAGTGGGATGAAGTAACCACGAAACGTTCCGTCCCCCTGCAAATGCTTGCCAAGGAACTGAACATTGATGTAAGCATCCTGAAATTCCTGAATCCAGCCCTGATTCTGGGAAGAACGCCCCCTGCTATGGAATACACCATGCGGGTTCCACTGGGAACAAAAGAAGAAGCAGAAAAGGCTATCAGCAACATGGTGCTTCCTACCTACGAGCATACCTATAAGGTGGTAAAGGGTGATACACTGTGGGGTATCTCCCGACGCTACGGATTGACGGTGGCAGACATCTGTGACGCAAATAACCTTGAAGAAAACGCAATTTTACCTATTGGGAAGACCTTGTATATACCGATAATAGAATGAGGTGAAACTCGTGAAACGCTATTATTCAAGTATTGTACGCAGGCTTTTTATTGGCTGCCTTCTTTCTTTCAGTATAATTCTTCCTCTGTCGGCACAATCTGTTAGTTCCGAAAGCACGGTGGACTGGACAAATCGCACCTTTACCTCCACTTTGAACCTAGACATGAAGCAGGCAAACCTTTCCTTTCCTACAGGAAAAAACACGGCCTCCAACAGAATGAACAGCCAGCTGCCCCTTCTTATAAAGGATCCCTTGCTGTCACTAAAGGTAGATTCAAGCTACACCCTCAACGACATGATCGTAAACGATCTGTTGTCCTTTGACAGCATTACATCTATCATCGAAACGGGCACCAAGTCCCCTGCTATTTTTAGCCAAACAGGTCTAGCCCTCAATATGAACCATCAGATGAATCTGGCTAATATCGGAATTCTGATGATAAAGCATCGCTATCCCTATAGCCCCAAGGAACCAATTCAGCAGGTAGCCAGCCGAAAATACACTGGAATCATCATTGACGCACGAGGCAGCCTTCCAGTACAGGGGGAATTTGTACAGGATCAAGTTGATCCCTGTTTTTTCCCCACCGTCTGGGACGACGACATGAACCTGCTCTACGAAAAAAATATGACCAATGCAGCCATTGCTCAAAAGGAAGGCATTGTTCACTACGATTATTCTGATGATGAATCCCGTTATCAAGATCGAATCGGAAACGATCCCCTACGCATCCGAGCCCGAAAAGTATACGGTATCAACAGAACCGACCCCATCATTTCCCGTAACGATGCCCTCAAGATTTTGTCCATTCCCGAAAACATCCAGCTTTTGAACGAAGGACGTGTGGTGATTCTTCTGGACCAAGAACGGTTGATTCACCCAGTGGCAACCCCCACCAAGGATGATACCTACTACGTGGTTTTACGTGAACTGAAGAAATTCATCTATGACGACAAGGTACAGGACGTGGAGATTCGTGATGATGCACGGGGAATCCAGATTTCTGTCCAGAACCTACAGTTTGTGGCAGATTCTTCTGAGCTTTTGGCAGAGGAGGAGCCTCGTTTGAATGAGCTGGCAGAAATGCTTCGAACCGTCGTTGAGTCCCAAGAATATACCGTTACTGTGGAAGGCCACACCGCCAGCGTTGGAAAACCCACTGGTGAGTTGAACCTGTCCATTGAACGAGCTCTGGCAATCATCCAAGCCATGGAAAAACGTGGTATCGATACCTCCCAGTTTACCTATCGTGGATATGGTGGAACAGTGCCACTGGGAGACAACGACACAGCTGAGGGTAGAGCCATGAACCGCCGTGTGGAAATCATGATTATTCCCAAGCAAACCTATATTCAGCGGAGTGTGGACAATCCTCCCACAATGCAATAACAACTCTCAAGGCTGTCGGCAAAACAGCCGAACAAAAATGTGTATACGACAGACTTATCTTGGCATGACACCTACCGAGTAAGTCTTTTTTGGGAAATGGTAGTTCAAGCCCCTTTCTTGGCCTGCCATTTCCTTATTTTTTTTCCAAAAAACGTCTTTTTTCTTTCCTTCATCCCTATAATATTTATATGAAGCACTCTATTTTCAATTTTTTTCATCTTTTATGGACCACCTGTAGACTAGTTCTTGCAGCCTCGTTGATTTTGACTACAGCTTGTCTGGAAACAGGCTGTTCCCTACCTTCTGGAGATTCCTTTGAACCAGCAGAGCTCCTTCCCGGCTGGAAACAAGAAACGGTAACTATTACCCTACCAGACTATCCTGCAGAAAGTCACCCTCCCCTAGCTGGCTGGAAAATCCTCTATTGGAACCAAGATGGTGGAAGTACCCAGTATCTTTCCCCTGGCCAACAGCAGGTATCCATCACCATGGAAAAAAACATTCCCTCCGCCATCCTGTGCTATCCCCTTACCACAGTGACAGGCAGCTCGGTAAGTTTTTTCCACCCTGCAGGCTGCGTCTATCCCTACAGCTACCGAGCAAGCTGGGAAGAAGGCTTTACCGCAGAAACCTTTTTCCAGCTGACCCAATCAAAATCACTGGAAGAAATTCATTCTTCTCCCCTACTACGATTCAACTGGAGTCGCCTTACCCAGCAAATCACCAAGAAAATTCAGCAGGCACAGAAAAAGGGCACAGTTTTTAGCCCCTGGTTCTTGCAGCAGGAGCTTCTCAAGACTCACATTCAGCAGGGCACCGCATCCACCAGAAGCATCAAACAAGAAACCATTCTGCGGCTAGAACGAACAGAACTCTATCAACAGGAGTTGTCACAGCAGGAAGCACCTTCCAATCAGCTGTATTATCGCTACATTCCCTCAGGTATAGTGCAGGAAACAATCTATTTTCCTCAAACGGAAGGCTATAGCCTCCACCAAGAAAACGCCTTTTTGCAGGGGAATGAGATTGTATCCTGTTTCACGAAAAAAAATCAGAAGCCAGTACTTGTCACAATAGGCATTGAAAGGTACACTGATAAGTAATGAAACCTATTACCCACAGTTTTTCAGCCAATAGACGGTGTCTTGCAATCATACTGATTTTAACCATCATGAGTCTGCTGTTTTTTTCCTGCGGAAAAACCAATCAAGCAAAGCCCCAGGAAATCACCAAGCTCAAGGCCCATCAGTGGTATTATTTTACCCACCGTGGATTTTATCCTGTTGTATTGCCACAAGAAGCTCCAGAAGTGGCGGAAAAGCCCTGGACAGAGGCTGTTCGTATTTCTGCTGCTGGAAACAACACTTCTGATAACTGTGCCTTGGTAAACCGACTGGGTATTCTGGACTTTACCAGCGGACGACCTGAATTGTTTCGTGACGTGATGCTTTTTGACAATGTCACTGCCGATACCTTGATTTTCACCAAGGGAGGCCCCGTATTCCATCTGTACCAGAACACCCATTTTAACCAGCAAAGTAACGGCTATCTTTCCACCTCCACCACAGAGGTAGAAGACAGCTTTAACCGTCCCCTGCTGGTACGCTATGACCGTACCCAAAAGCTGTGTACACCAGTCTTGTCCTACGGCAACATGAATCTTCCCCTAGAAGCCCAGCTCACCAGCATTATTCCCCAGGAAGAAGCTTGGATTGGTGCAGTAAAAATCCAGAAAAAGGACGTGGTGAACTTCAAATACATCACCTTTGAAGCCCTGGACAAGGATGGATCCATTCCAGATGCCTCCAAAAGAATCATTCCCACCACGGATATTGACGCAGACACCTTCCGTCAGGCTCAACGGCCCATTGCCTTAAAAGACGCGCCCCTTCTTTTGAAGCAGCTCTTTGCCCAGGTACCAGATAGCTTTGAGTTCTATATTTCCTGCCGAGAAGAAGGCAAATTGGCACCAGTACTCTATGACAACACAAAGAATCAATCTCCTGCTGGTGGCTACATTGCCCAAGGCTGGGGCTATCTTTCTCCCGCTGGTGCCTCTGCCCTGTTCCCCGACGGTACCGTGTATATCACCAAGTCCCTGCTGATGGAGCCCAAGGATAAAACTACAGAAGGAGAGGCTTCTCAACAGCAAAACACTGGTGTACCAGTTTCACCAAGTACCAACGGTGTCATTGCCTTCCGTCTTCCCAAGCTGCCAGAAGGATTTTCCTACGGGGAGTTTACCATCCAGGGTCACACCTTGTATGCTGGCTGGGAAGAAACCGATTTTTACAAAACAGCCCGTAGCGGTTTTATCTCCGTGGACTTGTCTGCCATCGGAAAGCAACTGTAACAACCCTACCTCATAAAAAAGCACCCCGAAAAGCTGAATCACATTCAACCTTCGGGGTGCATTCTTACCAATTACGCAATCAGCAATTACAAGTCCACAGAGTGGCTGGAAACCTTTTCCTGCAAATAAGCGGTAAACTCAGCCAGCTTCATTACCTGTTGCTGCCGTCCATCACGGAATCGAACAGCAACAGCATTGTCAGCAGCTTCCTTTTCACCCACTACCAGCATGTAGGGAGTCTTTTGTGTTTGAGCAACACGAATCTTGGCGTTCATGCGGTCGTTGCTCAAGTCAGCCTGAACACGGAAGCCAGCATCCTCCAAGGTTGCAGCCACCTGCTGGGCATAGTCGTTAAAGGCGGGAGCCACAGGAATTACCACCACCTGCTGGTAGTGGAGCCAAGCGGGGAAGGCACCAGCAAAGTTTTCAATCAAAATACCGATAAATCGCTCCAAGGAACCAAGAACTGCACGGTGCAGCATAACGGGATTGTGCTTGGCGTTGTCGTCTCCCACGTACTCAGCGTTCAAGCGGTCGGGGGCAGGCAGCTGGAAGTCGGCCTGGATAGTACCACACTGCCACCCACGGCCAAGGGCATCCACCAAGGTAAACTCCAGCTTGGGCCCGTAGAAGGCACCCTCACCAGGCTGCAGGGTATACTCCAAGCCTGCTTGGGTACAAGCCTCTGCCAAGGCAGCCTCTGCTCTGTCCCAAGTGGCATCATCACCAACACGCAATTCAGGGCGGGTGGAGAATTTAACGGAAATCTTATCGTCAGTAAAACCAAAGTCCTTGTAAATATCCTTCAGCAGGTGACAGAACTTCTTTACCTCGGAAGGAATCTGTTCTTCGGTACAGAAGATGTGAGCATCGTCCTGAACGAAGCCACGAACACGCATAATTCCATGGAGAGCACCAGAAGCCTCGTTACGGGTACAAGAACCAAACTCTGCCATACGCAGAGGCAGATCCTTGTAGGAGCGGAGGCGACTCTTGAAAATTTCCACGTGACCGGGACAGTTCATGGGCTTAAGAGCAAAGAGACGCTTTTCACTTTCGGTGATGAACATGTTCTCCTTGTACTTGGCCCAGTGACCAGAGCGTTCCCACAGGGAGCGAGGCATAACGAAGGGAGTATTTACCTCCACATAGCCATCCTTGCGAATCTTTTCCCGCACATAGTCACGAATAATAGAATAAATCATCCAGCCGTTAGGATGCCAGAAAATCTCTCCAGGATTGTCCTCATCAATGTGGAACAAGTCCATTTCACGGCCCAGCTTACGATGGTCACGACGCTCAGCCTCTGCCAGCATATCCAAATAAGCCTTCAGGTCAGCGGGCTTTTCCCAAGCGGTACCATAAATACGGGTCAGCATAGGCCGACTCACATCACCACGCCAATAAGCACCAGCTGTCTTCATCAGCTTAAAGGACTGGGCATTGATTTCCTTGGTGTTGCATACATGAGGACCACGGCAAAGGTCGGTAAAGTCCCCCTGATTATAAATAGAAATGGTGGCATCCTCAGGAAGTCCGTCAATCAGCTCCAGCTTGTAGGGCTGGTCAGCGAACATAGCCTTTGCCTCTGCTCTGGAAAGCTCCTTCCGTTGAAAATCCTTGTTGCTGGAAAGAATCTTTCGCATTTCTTTTTCAATGGCGGGCAAATCTTCCTGTGTGATGGGGCGGGTCAACTCAAAATCATAGTAAAAACCGTTCTCAACGGCAGGCCCAATGGCCACCTTGGAACCGGGAAACAATTTTAAAACAGCCTCCGCCATAACGTGGGAAGTGCTGTGGCGGATGGTCTCCAACCGCTCCTTCTGCTCAATGGTCATATCTTTCTGCATGATAGACATAATCACCCCTTTTCTTAGTCTTCTTATAGAAGATATAAGTCTTAGGCAACAGTGTCAAGGGCGAAAATGAAATCCGGAGGTTCCAGCTGTCATTATTGCAATGACAGCATATTTTCAGTATAATGAAGAAAATCAACTAAGTTTTAGAGAGGATGACCCATGATTAGAGGCGGAGATATTGGAAAAGGAACCGTTCTGCTTATTAAGAATGCTCCCTACCTAGTAGTAGAGCGAGAATTTGTAAACCCCGGAAAAGGTACAGCCTTTGCCCGTGTTAAGATGAAGAACTTGAAAGACGGCTCCGTTCTTACACAGACCATCAAAACTCCTGATATGGTAGAAGATGCTGAAGTTGAAACCCGCACTTGTCAGTACCAGTACAATGACGGCGAAAATTTCGTCTTTATGGATGCTCAGAGCTTTGACACCATCACTGTTCCAGAAACCTTGAACGAAAACCTCAAGTACTACTTGAAGGAAGGCGAGGAATATCCTATCGTTATTTGGGAGGAAGAACCCATTGACGTAAAGATTCCTCAGAAGATGGTTTTCATTGTAGCAGAAAGCGAGAACTATGTTCGCGGCGACACTGTTTCTGGTGCCACCAAGCCTGTTGTTACAGAAACTGGTCTTACTGTACGTGTTCCCCTGTTCATCAAGCAGGACGAAAAGATTTTGGTAAACACCGAAACAAACGAATACGTAGAACGCATCAACAATTAGTGTTCACTCAGCACTAAAATAAGAGAACCGAAACAAGGGATTTACCTTGCTTCGGTTCTTTTTTTTTCACCCATTGACGAAATAAACTGAACGTGAGAAAAAATATGGTATGAGAGCCATCATTTTATCCTTACTCACCCTGCTTTGTGTGAGCCTGTTCTCCTGCCAAAAGCCGCTGGAGCTTTCCCTCAGTGAAATTCAGCGATTAACAGCCAGTGCCGACTCTGAGCTTCTTGCCAAGACCACCTCGAAACCCTACAACAATCATTTGTTCGCCAGATTGATTTTCAGAAGGTTATTGAAATGCTCACCGTTGCCCTTACGTTATGGAAAATGCTCCAAATCTATACCTCAAATGAAAGAGGTGGTTCCAGGACATAAGTTTCGGTGTTGGCTGGAACAATAAAAAAAGCCCAATCTTTCTGAACAAACCAGAAAAATTGGGCTTTGTACTTTTAAAAGTATTTTTTAATCCACCTTAAAGCTGGAAATCAAGTGGTGAACCTCACCTACCAACCGTACGTTTTCTTGAGATTGATTGGAAGCAGCTTGAGCAAAGTTTGACATTTGGGAAAGCTGGATAGAAGTATTGCTTCCACTGTTCAAAATATCCTGGGAAGATTCCCGTAGCTGGGTGATTTTTCCAACAACAGCCTGTGTTTCCTGCTTCATCTGCTGGGAGGATTCAGAAAGTGCAGATGCAACTGAATTCAAAACCCGCATCATGTCCATAATATCCTGGGCACCACGATTCTGCTCGTCCATACCAGCTCGAACCTCCTGCAAGGAACTATCCAAAACCGTAATCTTTTCTCCCAGCTGGCTAAAGGACTGGGAACTCCCCTTGGAAGCCTCTACAATACCCACAACTGCATTCTGAATATCGGAAATCAAGGCCATAATTGCCTTGGTCTGCTCGGCGGAAGTTTCTGCCAAGGCACGAATCTCATCGGCAACAACGGAAAATCCCTTTCCAGCATCTCCTGCATGAGCCGCTTCAATGGCTGCATTCATAGCCAGCAGGTTTGTCTGCTCAGCAATGTGAGAAATAACCTCGTTAGCCTCAGCTAAGCCCACTGCCTGTCGCTGGATAATGTCAATCTTAGTGGCCACATCGTCCTGCTTTTCTCGTCCACGGGCAGTTTCTGCCACAATCTCCGTGTACTCCTGAGCAATGCGGCCAATGCTATGATCCACAGAAGCAATATTTGCAGAAATTTCTTCTACCGCTCCAGAAGATTGAATAACGGCAGCAATCTGTTGGTCAATCTTATCGTCCAGCTGAATTACCGCATGACGCACCCGCTCAATTTCATGATTTACAGATTCCGTCAGACTATTCTGGTTTTCCGCCTTGGAATAAATATCATGAACAGCCCTGTCTGCAGTTTCAATTAGCTCCAGTGTCTCTCGATTTTGGGCAGAAAGATTGGTACTATTGCTGGTCAAGGAAGAAAGAGAGATTAACATAGTTTTTACCATTTCCTGCAGCTGCTCCATCATCTTATTGCAGGCTTCAGACAATACATCAAGCTCGCTGGAACCATGAACGGGTAATCGAGCAGAAAGATCTCTAGCACCACCAGAAAGATTTTCCATGGCAGTTTTTACTCCATTCATTCTTTTGAAAAAGTGCATGATATAAAGAAGAATCAACAAAATTCCCACAGAACCAACACCTAAAGCCAACAGTCCCAGCATGAGATACGTTCTGTTCAAATTTTCAGCCAGCTCAGTAACATCATAATCACAGGCGAGGAAACCGATGGATTTTCCTGTTTTATCTACCAAGGGATAATACACACTGGTATTCCAGCCCCAAATTTCATAATATCCCATGTCGGAGGTAATGAGCTTTTGCTCCTCCATACAAATCAAAGGATATTCCCCATAACTAGTAATATCCTCCACATCACCAATGGGAGAATATTCGTCGTTGGGAACAAGCCGACCATTAATTTTTTCTGCATTTCCATCAAGAACATAGACAAAATCATTTTTTGTACCAGGAACAGGAACCATGGCATAAATATAATTACATCCATGGGTTACCCGAACATCCCACAGGGACCCACAAGTTTCAATATAATAGGGGTCTTGATCATCAAGGGTGACGGCTAATTCCTTGATTTTTTCCACATCCATAAATTGTGCGGCCTGTTTCATGGCAATCTGAGATCGTTCATGGAACACTTCCATAGCATTCATTTCAATCAACTGAATTGAAGCAAAGGCAATGACTATAACCACTACAAAAATGAGGGCTACAACAGCAAGAATTAATTTGGACTTATAAGAAGAAAATAATTTCATAATAATTACCCTATATTTCAATTCTATCACAGATTTCTTTTTTTACCAAGTTTTTATAAATTATCATAAAAAAAAGCAACTCAGTAAAAGACTTCTCTAAAGCCAAAACTTGACTTTATAAAGAAGATAACTCATAATGTGAGAATGAATGAAGAATTGGATCCAGAAATCGCTGCTTTACTGAGTAATGAAAGTTCAATGCCTACTAAGACATCCTATGAAATAGACCATTGGGAAATGGATGAACCTACCTCCAAGGGTAATGTAGCCGAAGTAGACTTAAGCATTCGAAAATTCACCCCTATTACAGAGTTTTTTTCATCAACACCATCTGATGTTTTTGATGATACAACCTATTATAAAACTGCCCTCACTGGGGAAAATTCCTCTGCTCAGGGCTTGCACACCTTGCTGACCAAATATCTTACCTGCCATGATCCCAAGGATCGCACCGTATATCGTCAGCAGATGGTAAACAAGTACTGGGAATTCATCCGTTCCATGGCTCCCAAAATGGGTGACTTGGGCCTGCCAAAGTGCAAGCGAATGCTCATGCGTTTTGGTGTGGTTTTGCCCTCACTGTTTACCGACCAGCAGAAGGATCTATTCTCCTCCGTTTTCTACGAGAATAGAACCGGTGAACCTGTCTACTATTTGGACGAGTGGTTCCAAGAAATTGCTTCTGGCCGAATTAAGATTTCTACCACAGATGAGGCTCGTCCTGCCCGTAAAACTGGAAATCCAGCCGAAGAAGCAGCCCATTTGATGCAGCTTAAGAGTAAGAACTCTGGAAAGCTACAGAATGCAGAAAACCTGCTTTCATCAAAGGAAAGTCAGCGTTCCATGGTAGAGGCAGAGCTTACCTCCCGTGTAGAGCAGATTTGTCGCCACGACGTACTCATTGGATTGGGAAACCATCGAGCTCCTTACACTGATACCCAAAAACGTATGTTTGCCGAAATCACCGAGCGCCTGCGACTGCTTTCCAAGATTGACAAGGAAATCCGTGGCTACTTGGCTGAATTCCAGGATGCAAAGGACATTTCAGACTCCTTGGACGTAAAAATTTCCAGTGGTCCAGTAAATATCGAAGTCAACACCTCAGAAATCAATACCGAGGTGGACACCGTTCGTCAAATGGCGAAGATGACCGTTGGTCGCCAGGGAAACCACTTCCCTATCTTTACCAGAGAATACTACCATTGTACTCCACGGGGAACAGGTTTCCGAGAAAATGTTGTGGACGCATTGGCTTGGATTGAATCCATTGACCCAGGAGCCTTCTGCCGTATCCACAAGAATGTTTCCAATCGAATTGTTCCCTTTGTTATCTTGATTCCAACCTATGGTGATTACGGCTTCTGTTGGGAACCCTTTGACCGCTACAATCGTATTACCAGCCGTGGACGCATTGCTATTCCAATGTATCCCAAGGACTTAAAGATTGCACTGCTGACTGCGGTAGCTGATTTGCGCTGGCAGGTGGCAAAGGAAAAGGCTTCCTACTACTGGATGGAAGAAGGCTTGACTGGACAGTATTACCAGTGGATTGTAGCACAAAAGCTGAAGGGTGATGTAAAGGACTTCTTCATTGACGACTACGTATTGTGGATGACAAAAGAAAGCGAGGGAGTTCAGCGGTTGGATAAGGAAGTTCGTGGAATTTTCTGGCGCCACATACCCTTTGCTCAGGATGTTAAGGAAAAGCTTAAGACAAGAAGCTTGGTATATCAGGAATTGTACCAGCGAGACTTGAACCGAGCCATGTCTGACGGATATTGATGGCAAAAATCCACAGCGTGATGGATTTTGTACATCAGTTTGAGGTGGGAATGAATAAGGGACTGTCCAGGCTGAACACGAGGTTGTTCAGTTTGGACAGTCCCTTGTTTTTATAGCTTGCTCTACTGGCGTTTTTGAGCCTTGCTTTCTTGAATCATGGCTCGGATAAAGCTGATAATCAGCAGGAAGCCACAAATTAAAACTGCTGCGTCAGCCACATTAAAGGTGGGCCAGCGTTCCAGTCCAAAAAGACCGTAAAACTTTACATCGATAAAATCCACCACTCCTTCTGGACGGAAAAATCTGTCGTAGATATTGCCTAATCCACCACCGATAATGCCAGCTACAGCCCACCGCTGGAAGAAGGTAAAATCATCGTTTCTAAAATAAACCGTCAACACTATCACCAATACAATCAAGGGAGTGATGGCAAAAAGCAGACTCCGCAAGGTATCAGGTAGGCTGTTGCCCATACTAAAAGCAATTCCAGGATTGTACACGTGGATAATCCGCAAAAAATCGCCAAAGAAGGAAGCTCCAATGGTATAGGGAGGAATCGTTTTCACAATCAACAATTTTGTACCTTGATCCAGTACAAAAACCACCACTGTCAGCACCAAGGGCAACAGCTTAATCTTCAAAAAATGGCGGTTGCCAGTAGTTCCACCTAAAATCTGCTCATTTTCATCAGTTTTTTTTTCAGTAACCTTACTAGAAGTATCAATCTCGCTCATAGTTCCCCCTATACTATAGAATAGTCACGCTCGTGTCTAGAAGCTATATTTTGTAAGCTGCAACGTGACAGATCCAGTCGTAGATGTAGCTTAAAGATACAGCCGTAGATGAGGCTTAAAGATGGAGCCTGTTTTACAGCCCCGTGGGAACCTGAATGAATACGGTTTCAAGCCCCTTTTCCTTGGCAAGCTTTTCCATCACAAGGGAAACTCCCACGGTTTCTGTTTGGTAATGGCCCCCTGCAATCACAGTAATGCCAGCCTCCAAAGCCTGATGATACTGCTCGTGGCCAATTTCTCCGGTAATAAAGGCATCATAGCCCTGCTCTATTGCCTGGCTTAATTCTCTGGCAGCCCCACCAGACACAATAGCTACCCGCTTAATTTCTTCTGGACCAAAGGGAAGCACGTGCAAGGGCTGCTCTCCTGCAGGAAAGAGCTTTGTTACCACTGCTGCCACCGACAGGGGCTGACTCAAGGTTCCGCCAACACCGATGGTCATGCCATGCCAGTCTCCAAAGGGCTCCAAGGATTGCAGCTCCAACCGTTGAGCCAGCCCGTAGTTGTTGCCCACCAGGGCGTTGGCATCTAAGGGAATATGGCAGGCATACAGAGCCATATCATTGTCCAAGAGGGTTCTGATTCGCTTGCCGTGAGCGCCGGTAATAGTCTGGCACTGCCCCCAGAAAAAACCATGGTGCACAAACAAAAGCTGTGCCCCAGCAGCGGCAGCCCGTTCAATGGTTTCTTGACAAGCATCCACCGCAAAGGCCACCTTAGTAATTTCTGTAGTGGCAGGATCACGATTTTCCACTTGAATTCCATTCAAAGAAGGATCCCCGCGGTACTGCTCCATATTCAAGAAGCTTCTAAAATATTCATCAAGTTGCTGCAATGTCATGCTATAATTCCTCCTTGGTAGCAAATAATGTGGAAAAAAACTGGTGGCTTTTATGGGCAGCCGCAATGGAATAAAATCGTGACTCATCTCGGCTCTCCAGCAAAGACTTGTGCTTCATCACAACGGGAATCCAAGGTGCAGTTTCCCCCACAGGGCCAAAGCCATTGGTCCAGTCAGGAATGGGGTTGTGATTGCCCAGAGAATCATCTCCGTTGATAATGAAAAAGCCAGATACAAAGCTGTGCATCTCATTAGTAGACTTTGCCCCTTCTCCCGTGTATCCGTCTGCCAGCAGCACCACCTTTCTGCCAGCAAGCCCCCGTTCTCCTCCAAAATAATCTATGAGGGCACTATACTGAAAGGAAGATTCCTGCTGCAGCGTTGCCTGCCGTTCTATGATTTTATGGGGAAAGAACAAGCCCTGAACACGTAGTACAGCGGTTTCAATCAGCTGGCGGTTAAAATCTGCCACCACTACCTCGTAGCCCAAGGAAGCCAGGGTTGCTGCTACAGGCTCCACTCGGCTTACAGAGCTTCGTCCATCAGTAACCCACAAAACCAAGGGCAAGCTGGGAAGTATCTCCTGAAAGCCTGTGGGATTTTCCAACCGAGCGCCACGTTCAGACCAGGGAGAGTTTTCCTGAGCTGGCTTGTACTGCACCATCATTACGTCAGCAGTGTCAAAAAAGCCTTTGCGGGGAGTCAAACCAGAACGCACCGAGCCACTGAGAGCTATGGTTCGCTGGGTAACTTGCAAGTCAGGATCCACTGGCAAGGGGCGAAGGAGAAACACCAGAACTCCCAAGGCCACAATTAAGAGGATGTTCACAATGGAAACAAGCCACAGTACAGGACTAAAGTAGTCCACATAGAGCTTGCTGCAAAAACGCCATAAGCTATGAAAATTTTCAGCGAAAACAAAAAACGCAAGAAGAAGAATCAAGGCCTTAGGCAGGGACAAATCCCAGGCAAACAAGCCCAACAGACAGATGCACAAGGCCACTGGAGCAAGAAGCACCACCACATCCCGCTGACCTCTGGTCATAAAAAAAAGCCTGAAGTTCACTGCCAGCAAGAGGCTCAACACCAATAAGTCAATTATTACAGAATCGGTCATGAACATATCATAAAATAAATTGAAAACTAACTCAACCTTTATTTTCATATAGCTTTTTTTATGGTATGCTAGAACAGTAAAATTGTTAGTCTTTCAAAATAATTGGGGTGTCTGTGGAAGAATACTTAACCGAGCAAGAGTTACGATTATTGAATCCTCAAATCATTCAGGACATGATTCAAAAAGAAATTCCCATATCGGTAACAGTGTATCATCTCACCCCAGAAATGAAGCATTATCTGCAAAAAATAGTGGTGACAGTGCTTCATCAAATACGGCAGGATGCTATGACTGACTACATTGTATACTGCCTTGCAGAATTAATAGACAATAGCCAGCGAGCCAATGCCAAGCGGATTTATTTTCATGAGCAGCATCTAGATATATTCAATCCGAAAGATTACGACTGCGGTATGGAAACCTTTAAGACGGATTTCATCACCAATCAGAGCCATTATCAAGGTTGCCAGGAAGAACATGGACTGAGCATGACCATGACATTGCTGGTAAAGGAAGAATCCTTGTACATGGAGGTGGCAAACAATACCAAGCTGACGGTTTTTGAATACAAGCGGATTCATGACAGAATTACCCGTGCCTTGGAATCTCAGAATCCCGCACAAATCTTTTCCCATATAAATGAGCAGGAAGGAGCTGGCCTAGGTTTTATCAGCATCACCCTCATGCTGCAGAAATTCGGTATTTCCGATGAAAACCTCCAGATTATTGCCCAGGAGGATTTTACCGCCATTAGAATCAAGCTGCCGAAAAATATGGATGAATATAAATATATTTCCGCTATTTCAAAGGAAATTGCAGAAAACCTCCAGAATATTCCCCAGCTTCCTGAAAACATCAGCAAAATCAGCCACTTGCTGGACGACCCTACCTCGGAGATGGGAGAAATCATCGACTTGATTCAGCAGGACGTAACCCTTTCCGCCGATTTGCTAAAATTTGTAAACTGCGCTTTCTTTCGGATGAAGCACACACCTTCCAACATTGAAGAATCCGTAAAGATGGTGGGTTTGAGAGGAATACGCAACTTGATTTACGCCATCGGAAGCTTGCAGAATCTAATTCCTGTTACCAAGGGGAAAAAGCTTTTGTGGCGCCATTCTCAGGACGTAGCCCATTATGCACTGGCATTGGCATACAAATTCTACAGTACCAACAAAAAAATTATCTCCGATGCCTACGTCTGTGGTTTACTCCACGACATTGGAAAGATTCTCTTTGAGGCAGCTCACCCAGAAACCATCCAAAATCTTCTGGATTTTTGCCACACCAAGCATATTCCACCATGGGTATACGAAAAAATCATCGGCGGTGCCAACCATGCAGAAATCGGTGCCCTCATTACCACAAAATGGAATTTTCCAGAGGTGATTACTGCTGCCATTGAATTCCACCATTCACCTTCTTCTGCACCAGAATGTCACAGACCCATTGTAGAAATTGTGTATTTAGCAAATTGCCTGAGCCATTATCAAAACCAACGGATGGATTTCCGTCTCTTGGATACAAACGTTCTCAGTAGCTTTGGTATTACAGAGGAAAAACACTTTCAACAGCTTTTCAAGGAAATTGATACCCAAAAGACTGATTAGGAGAAAGAAAGGATTTTTTAATTCTACTCTAAGGATTCCACCCAAGCCTGCATCAAAATTCCAAAGGCCACACCTACATTCAAGGAAGCCTTCATGCCCTTCATGGGAATGGTAACTCGACCATAGGTAGCCCGATTCAAAGCCTCTGGACTTACTCCCAGCTCCTCAGAACCAATAATCACTATACCTTGCTGGGGAAAATCAAATTCATCAATGGCAGTTCCCCCGGTTTCCAGTACAAAAACAGGCAAATCCTGAGGTAATTCCTCCAATGACAATCGCTGCCACGGCAATGCTTCTATACAGCCCATGCCAGAACGAATAGCTCTAGGATGCAGCGGATCGCAGCAGCCAGGGGAAAGGAAAACACTTTGGGCTCCCATGGCTTCTGCCGTTCTAAAAATTGACCCTAGATTGAAGGGTGAGCGGATATCCTCTGCATACACGTAGAGGCCAGGATAAAAGTCTCTGGAAACAGGAACTTCGCTGCGATGGGGTGCAATAATCAAATCCCACTCAGCTGGAAAGGTTCCGATAATGGCCAACAATGCATTGCGGGCACAATTACAAACCCTCCGTTCATCTATGGGATTGGCGGCCAGCAAAGCTTGTAGTTCCTTGGCGGTAGCCTCTGGAAGCTGGGGATCCTCCAGTACAATGGAGGCTAGCTTTGCCACATAATCGCTGCGAGACAAGGAAGGGAAGCTATAGCCACAGCCAGCCTCGGCAATTCCTGCAATATCACGTTCCAAGGCACCAAAGCACAGGGCAAGCTTCCGTCGTTTTTGGCCGCCCCGCAGGTGGTTCAGTTTATCAGGCGCAATCATGGCAGACTGAACTAAAAGGCCCGTTTCATCAGGTTGAACAAATCATCGGTTCCCATGGAACAGGGCATACCACTCATCAATTCCAGCTGGCCGGCGTCCTCTGCAGCAATGGTAAATTGCTCCAAAGTCAAGGACAAATCCTTAAGGCGGGCAGGCAGGTTGGCAAGAGCAATCCAATGACGGATTCGTTCTGCCAGCAAGGCCACCACCTTATCCTTGTCAGTAGAGCCATCTTCCTGAATCCCCAAAATCTGGGCTACACGAACAATCTTATCCCGCTTGAAGGCAGCCACATCCTCCAGCATGTAGGGAAAGAGGATAGAGGCAGGCAAAGAACGAGAGATTTTATATCGAGCACACACTGCAAGTCCCATCAAGGTAGCAGGTCCCACAGAGCTAGAGGTTATGGCCAAAGAAGCAAGACAGCCACCGTTAGACAGCAGCACCTCTGGAGAACAGGCAGAAACCTCACCTTCTGAGGCATTCATGTAGCTTCCCAAAAGCTCTATGGCCTTTTCTGCAAACATATCAGAAAAGAAATTGGCCTTTTGTGAAAGATATGCCTCCACAGCAATTCCCAAGGTTTCCAAGGCAATGGCCTTCATCTGATTATTGGAAAGAGAAACATGGAGATTGGGGTCAAAGAGGGCCAACTTACACAGGGTATTCTGTACCTTCAACACTCGTAGCTGACGGCTCCGAGCATCAATAAGGGGAACATATTCGGTAAAGAGGAAGGGACTTCTAATGGTGGAAGGCACGGCAATCAGTGGTAAAGGCTCTGCAGATATAATTTCCCCATCAAAAAAGTCGTAGATTACACGAGACTCATTGAACAGTGCACAAACCGTTCGGGCAATGCTCAAAACTGCAGAGCCACCAATAGCAATAACTCCCTGAACATGGGCATCCCGTGCCAAAACCAAGGCTCGTCTTACAGTTTCAGAATCAGAAGAAAAATCAACTTCATCAAAGGTAAAATAATTGATATATCGGGTAGCAAGGGAATCATAGAGGGTGTCCATATTCCGTACTTCCTTCAACACGGGATCTACAATCACCATGTATCGGTCGCCCCATTCCTTGGCGTACAGTCCCAAACGAGATGAAATATATGTTCCCAGCACAATATTGGGTGATACTTTAAACTGCAAATCTGCCATACAAACTCCTTACGTAGTATAAAAAAAAGACTGCCCCAGAAAGCATTGATGTACTTTCGAGACAGCCCTTTTTATAATCCCTGTTGAAGGGGATTAGGCTCCAAAGAAGGATGCCATGATTTTGTCTACTGTAGAATCAATAACGGCATCACTCAAATACATTGGATCTTGAATTTTAATTTTAATCTGCTCTACCAAATCACTGCGAACATCAGGTGTTTCGGCTGCAACCTCAGAAAGGTAATATGCTTCAGCCATCTCCTGAGCCTCGCGAGATACGGAGATAGAATCCTCTCCCATAAAAACAGAGGATCTTGCAGAGACACGCTGGGAACCCTGCACATTGCTCAGAGGATTAATTCCTCCAATCTTATCAATAATCACTTTGACCTGCCTCTACCGACTCCTTCGGTATCTTCATCTAGAAATTGGGCATCCTTAGTGCCCGAAACAAACACAGCAAATTCTCCCAGTATTTTGCTACGTCCGGCAAAGTCCTCAAGAACTTCTGCCGCGGTCCCCTCCACAATTTCTTCGTGCAATTTCGTAAGCTCTCGGCCAACTACAATGCGACGCTCACATTGAATATCGGCAATATCCGCCAAAAGTTTAACGATTCTGAAGGGAGATTCGTACAAAACGAAGGCAAAGCCAGTAGCCATCAACTCCCGTAGCCGAGAACGCCTTCGTCCTGGTTTTGGAGATAAAAAGCCTTCAAACAGCAGACTTTTTCCACCAGATCCAGCCACACTAGCCAGAGATACAAAGGCACAAGCCCCAGGAATTGGAACGATTGTATGGCCTGCAGCACGAGCTACATCCACCAGCACCGCCCCAGGATCACTGATTCCTGGAGTACCTGCATCACTGGCATAAGCAACATTCTGCCCTTCATCCAATAAATGCACTATTTTTTGAGCAGCAGTCTGCTCGTTTTGAGCCCTACAAGAAATTAAGGGCTTCTTGATCTCAAAATGATTCAACAGCTGCAAGGTGTGACGTGTATCCTCACAAGCGATAACATCCACTGTTTTGAATGTTTCCAAAGCACGATACGTAATATCACTAAGATTGCCTATGGGGGTACCCACTATATATAGAGTTGCCACATTATAATTCTATCATAAAACAATAAATAGCACAAGAAAAATACATCCTGCAACGGCAATCTTGCATGAGAAGGAAAAAGATTTTATACTGATTCAAGTTTGGAGGCTTTTATGAAGGTGCAACTGCAATTGTTTTTGTGCTTCTTCAAGTTAGGCTTTATTGCCTTTGGTGGTGGCTACTCCATGATTCCACTGGTGGAACGGGAGATTGTAGGAAAGCTTCAGCTGATGGATCAGCAAACCTTTACCGACATTGTATCCATTTCTGGAGGACTGCCGGGAGCCGTAGGATTAAATGTAGCAATCTTCATTGGCTACACTAGCGGGGGAATTCTGGGAGCCTTTGTGGGAGCCATAGCCAGCGTTCTCCCCTGCCTCATCATCATCTTTACACTCATGACCTTATTTTCCAATATCAGTGACCTACCAGCAGTGCAAAAAGCCATGGATGGCATCCGTCCTGTGGTGGTGGCTCTCATCGCCTATGCTTCATACCGCATTGGAAAGACAGCCTACGAGGCACCACCCTACCTGATTCTTACCGCCATAAGCCTTGCTCTTTGCCTCTTTCTGCCAGCTTTACCTCTGCCAGCAGTGGTGGCCCTAGGAATTGTAACTGGATTGATTATTACCTTTGCACGGAGACGACGATGGCACTAACCTTGTTCTTGATTTTCTTTAAGCTGGGCTTCTTTTCCTTTGGCGGTGGCTACACCATGATTCCCTTAGTGGAGCAAGAGCTTTTGGCCCGTGGCTTTGAGCTACCACCTCAGGTTATTGCCAACACAGCAGCCATTGCGGGAGTTGCTCCCGGCCCCGTGGGAATTAACCTTGCCATAGCCTTTGGTCATGAACTGGCAGGTCTTCCTGGTGTACTGGCAGCCGCCTTGGGAGTTATGCTTCCCAGCTTGATTCTTGTGTTGATTGTGGCCTTTTTCTTCAAGGCTGTGGCAAAATCAGTGTATTTCCGTGGCATGATGACAGGAGTAAAGCCCTTTGTGGTGGGAATTACCCTCTACGCCGCTTTGAACATGGCTTTGAAAAATGGCATGCTTTCAACAGAATGGGCACGGAGCATTCCTAGCCTTGCCATTGCAGCGGTGTCCTTTGTATTGCTACTGAAAACAAAGCTCCATCCCATTGTCTTGATTGCAGGTGGAGCTGTTGTGGGATTGCTGGTGTTCTAGCAATCACCTTCAACATGACATTTGCACGGAGCCTTAAAGCCCACTACATTTAAAGCATGAGTACCTCTTCCCATGCTGAACTCTCATCTCAAGATCTTTCCTACATGCTCACCATGCCCATTCCTCAGCTTGTGGCAAAATGGCCATTCCCTTCTTGGTAACGGCAAAATCTACTTACCAAGACAAAACTTACTGAATACCGTATCCAGAATATCCTCGGTGGTTACTTCACCAGTAATTTCACCCAGGGCAGCTAGGGCTTCCTCCACGTCCTGAACCACAGCGTCCAAGGTGTAACCATCCTGAGCCACCTCCAGTCCGTGGATAACGGCTTCCAAAGCCTCTTGGGCACAGACTTTTTGTCGCTCTGTTCCCAAGCCCACCTGTCCAGAAGAATTGGAACTACAATCACGGGAAATTAAATCCTTTACCGACTCCACCAACTGGGCTGTTCCTGCACCAGTTTTGGCGCTGAGACGAATGATTCCATCCAGCGAAAGTTGCTCAAGTTCAAACTCAGGAGGATTTGTGTCAGTCACTTTATCCCATTTATTCAGCACCAGCAGCACTGGTGGCCTACCCGATTTTTCAGCCTGATTCCACTTTGTCAAGAAAGCCTTGTCTTCTTCCATCAGTCCCAGGGAAGCATCCACCAGATAGAGAATCAACTGGGCTTCTGCAGTCAAATCCTGAGTTCGCTGGATTCCGTGACGTTCCACCTCGTCATCGCTTTCTCGCAAGCCAGCGGTGTCAAAGAGCCGAGCAGGAATACCAGCAAAGGAAACCCAACTTTCAATCCAGTCACGAGTTGTACCGTGAATGTCAGAAACGATGGATCGATCCTCCTTCAGCAGGGTGTTAAACAAGCTTGATTTTCCCGCATTGGTTCTGCCACACAATACCACCCGCACGCCATCTTGATAAAGCTTTTCGCTGGCCCAGGAATTACACAGGGATTCCAAACGATAGCGAGCTACTTCCAGCTGGCGACTGTCAAATGCGTCGGCAATGGCTTCCTCGTCTTCAGGATACTCGATTTCAGCCTCAAGCGTCGCCAAGGTTTCACGAAGGAGCTGCTTGATGGCGTCTAACTCCTGGAACAAGCCTCCTGCCAACCGACCTGCAGCACGACTGCGGCTGGTATCAGTTTTAGCGGCAATAATTTCGTGGACAGCCTCGGAGCGGGTTAAATCGGCTTTACCGTTGATAAAGGAACGAAAGGTAAATTCTCCCGGCAAGGCGGCTCTAAAACCATGAGCTGTGAGCAGGCGAAAGATTTCTGTCACCATGCCAGGCCCACCGTGGCAGCTGATTTCCACCATGTCTTCCCCAGTAAAGCTCCGAGGACCTCGGAACACAGACACCAGCACCTGGTCAATAGACTGCTTCTCTTTTTCCCCAGCTCCATCACCAGGCTCCACCATCCAGCCATATACAATGGTATTTCCTGCCGCTGACAACAAGGCTTGGGGTCGAGAAAACACCTTAGACAAAAGCTCTATAACGCCAGTTCCAGTACAGCGAACAATGCCTAGAGCGGCAGGAGCTAAGGCAGTGGCAATGGCTGCAATTGGTTCTTCTGGGGTGTAGGGTGCGGCACTCACTTACAATCTCCTGTGAAACAAGATTCACTGTCATTTTTTTCATACTCTGCTGCAGCTTGCACCATTGCAAGCCCAAAGCGAATAAAAAGCAAAGGACAAAGATACACCACCACAAAACCTGTTCCAGCAAACTGGATAAATTTCAACAGCAGCTTCAATTCAATGCTTACAACCAGCTGTCCTGCAAGGTTTTTTATCAGCTCCAAAGCCCCAAAAACCACACCAGTTACCACTAATCCCAAGGGAAGACGAAGCACCCGTTGCACTGGAGTTCCTGCAGCATCCCAAAACAGGGCTTTTCTATTCCAAAAGATTCTTCCCAGAAGGAAGCCGAACAAGGCTTCATTCAAGGAGGTGTGACTTCCAGAAAAATGATTCAAAAGGAAAACCACCACTGCCACCAAAAGTAGCTGCAAGCTTGCTCGCCAATTTGAAACAATTTTAGCTACTGGCTTCCAGAACAGGATGATTCCTACAGAAGTTAAAAATCCCAAGGTAAGGCCCAAAAGCACATCGCTAGGGTAATGAACTCCAAGATAAATGCGACTGATTCCAATCAGCAGGGGAAATCCTACAGCCACACAGAGCCGCACCACCACACACAGGGGAAGCCTTCGTCGTCCACCGCATTTTCCACCCAGCTTACAATGGCCACATTTCCTAGCACCCAGCACAAATCGGGCAAACAGGGGATAAAAGGTACCAGAACCTTGAGAGTGACCAGAGGGAGTGGAAAAACCAGATTCCTCCACCACAAAAACCGAACTGTCACGAACATAGGGGCGTGGTACCTGCAGTACTTCCTTGATGGCGGTATTCAAGGCACCAGAAAAAATAATACCCACTCCCAGCTTGAATCCAGCACGGCTATCGAGGCACCAGTATAATAGAAGAACTGCTCCAAAATAAAAGGCTGGAGTACTAAAAAACGAAATCACCTGCATTACAAGGGTGAGGAAGGAAGACTGAAACTGCTGTACCCAGCGGATGACCTCCAGCCCCCAATCATATATCGCTTCCAGATTTATCATTAATTTCCAACTCCTGTTAAGGCAGGCTTTCTAAACTTAGTATCAGCCTCAGCAGCATCCCAGGGATAAGGCTCAGAATCACCTACATCAGGTCGAATGTCATCATAACGACCAATATTGTTCCAGTACATGTAGCCGTGGTTTGCCGCATCCCGCACACCAAAAATCTGACGCTGTACATAATCAGCATCGTAGTATTTCTTGTCGTAGGAAACCCCAAGATAAAAGGCTTGAGCCCAGGGCCGAATCACACTCTTATTACGGGCAATGACGGAGTTTCTGTAGGTTCCGTAAAAATAGATACGGTAGGGTCGTTCTGCAGCGGGAGCATGAGCCAAGAAAGGCTGCTCAAAGTGACTGGGATAGAACATAGGACAAATAACATCCACATACTCAGACAAGAGCTCCACGTCCTGACCGGTTCGAGCACCACTGCGATACCAACCATTGGCACCATAAATGTCGATTCCGATGGGAGCTTCGATGTTTTCCCGTGCATAAGACAAGAAGGAAATCAAGGCACTTTCCTTGTCCATTCCCTTGTCCTGCCAGCGGAAGGATGCCTGCCACAGGTTTGTTCCGTCTGTGGGGAAGCGGATATAGTCAAACTGAATCTCATCAAAGCCTCGACGAATCAGCTCCTGAGCCACCGCCACGTTGTATTCCCATACTTCATGGCAATAAGGGTCAACCCAATGCTCATCGTAATACAGGGTTTCAGTTCCCGTAACATTTCCTTCCTCGTCAGTTACTTCTTCCTCACCCTTTACGCCAATCCAGCGGCTTTTCGTAGAATTGTTCCAAACCGCATACTTTCCACCATCATACTGAGCAAGATGCTTGTCCTTAAACACAACGATTCGAGCGATAAGATAAATGTCCTCACTTTTGAATCGCTCCACAAACTGATCCAGATCCACAGCATACTGGCTTACATAGCCTTTTTCCTTTACCAAGGGATCCTGAGTATTGTACCGCAACAAACCGTAGTCGTCCTTCATGTCAATGACGATGCTGTTCAGATTGTTTTCCTTCAGGGTTTTGATAATCGCATCCTGACCAGATTGTGTTCGCCCTTGGTTGGCAGGCAAATACAAGGATTTTATCTGTGTCAACTCATCACTGTCATAGGGTGCGTACACCTTGTCTGGCTTCAAGAGCCACAGCTCGTTCAATACTAGACTGGTACTAAAGCCACTGCGATTTTTAGGAATATAAGCGGTATACACTGGCTCTGGCACCTTTGATAAAGCAATCTGCCAAGAAGAATAATCCGAAGGAATACCTACATTCTTACCAGAGGCCGCATTAAACAAAGAAACCTTTCCAGGACTAGTATAAATCACGTTGGAGCCTGTCCAGCCCAATCCATCGATAGTGTCAGCAGGCTCACTTCCTGCATAAATCTTAACAGCCTGCTTTTTCTCCCAGTCCACTTGAAAAAGGTTGGGCAAAAAGGTTTGGGAAACATAGATTTCTGTTATTGGATATCCTGCATCGTCCATCTTTACCACTGGCAGAATATCTGACAGCTCATCAGGCTGACCTTGGGTGGGTAGGGCGGTAAAGCCCTTTACCAAGTCTGTCCAAGTAGGCTTGGACAGATCAGGATGGATATAGGATAAACCATAGATAGGATGAGACAAGAACACCGTCAATTCCTGGGCGGGGCTTCCGTCTGCATTCTTTTTGCCGGGAATCCGCATATCAGCCACTGCCACTGCCTTGGCACCAGCAGTTTTGGCACTGAACCCAAGATTTTTCCAGGTCTTACCGTGATCCTTGCTCAAGTACACCGCATTGTCGGTGGAAGCCACCAAAATATCGTGATTCTGAGGATGCACCGCCAAATCCTTTATTTCCTTGGCCTTTTGCACCAAGCTTACCTGTCCGTCCACATATTCCTTTACCGTCAACATGGGCAGTCCAGCAGCAGAACCAATCAGGGTAAAGTTTTTCAAATCATCACTTCTCAGTAACCCCTTGCCCGTTACAAAAAACCACACCTGCTGACCGTCCACCACCGTTTCCACAATCTGGGTGACACGGCTTTCATTCCACACAGGTTCTGGGGTATCATTACCGATAATTTTATACAAACCACTTTCTGTGCCAGCAAGAATATTCTGTAGAATATGAGCTTCATCTGGTTTAGGAAGATTTGCTGGCAACTGATATAGCTTCTTTATTTTGGCTTCATCAGAAACATCTGCACTCTGGGTTGTCTGTGCCCAAAGGGCAAAAGCAAAGAACAGAGATATTGTAATAAGAAAAAATTTACGCATACTTATACTATCGACCATTTTAAAAACTTGCACAAGGTTATAATCATTTTCCTTATAAAACGTGCAAAAAAAATCTCTTAAATTACATTTAATACAAAATTAAAATTATTATAAAATTTCATTGACATATTTTAATTTTGATGTAAAATAAAATGACTATCTTTATATTTTTGCCTGATTTTTTCTTAAAATTGCACATAAGATGGGCTTGCCCATTTAACATATTGGAATGGAGGAGTTAATGATGAAAAAAAAGAATATTCTTATCATCATTCCTGTCGCGCTGGTAGCACTTATCGCTGTGTATGCTGGCATCATGCTCAGTGGTAGAGGAATCACCGCCACTGAGCTTGACGCACAGTTTGTACAAGTGGTGGAAAACAACGGCTGTCTGCAATGTCACGCCGCTGATCCCGAGCCTTTCTGGTATCAGAAGCTACCTGGATTTACTGGACTGTTTGAAAAGGACATGACCAACGGATATCGTTCAATCGATCTCGAAAAGGTTATCAGTCAGATCAACAGTGGCGAAACTGTAAATATCGCCGATGTAGCTAAGTTGGAGCAGGCAACATTGAACAATGACATGCCTGTAATTCAGTACACCGTTGTTCACTGGGGTTCTGACCTGAACTCAAAGGAACAGCAGATTGTGTATGACTGGGTTCGCGAAAAGAGAAGCGCACATGTTAATGCTTTCGCTGCAAAGTACAACATGACCATGAACGACGCTTTCGTAGCAGAGCCTGTTATGCCTCTGCCTGATCCTACTAAGATCAACGTAAACAACGAAAAGGCTATGTTGGGTCTTGATATGTATCACGACACCCGTCTTTCCATCGACAGCACCGTATCCTGCGCATCCTGCCACGCATTGGACAGTGCAGGACAGGACAACTCCCGCTTTGCTCGTGGTGTTGGAAGCCAGTTTGGTGGAATCAGTGCTCCTTCCGTTTACAATGCCGTATTCAACGTACAGCAGTTCTGGAATGGACGTGCTCCCGACTTGCAGGGTCAGGCCGGTGGACCTCCCGCCAACCCCATCGAAATGGGATATGAAAACTGGGATGACATTGTGGCTTACCTGAGAACACAGCCCGACCTGGTAGCTCGCTTTGAGGCTATCTACGGAACAGAGGGAATCACCCAGAACACTGTAACAGATGCCATCGCTGAGTTCGAGCGGCTCTTGGTTACACCTAACAGCCCCTTCGACAAGTACCTCTTGGGAGACAAGACTGCCCTTACTTCTGAAGAAGTTCAGGGATACGAGTTGTTCAAGAAGAACTACTGTGCAACTTGTCACGTAGGTGCCAGCATGGGTGGACAGAGCTTTGAAAAGCTGGGAACTGTATTGGATGCAGCTGTTTACTATGAAGAGCGTGGAACAGAGCAGAACGGAGATGACCAGGGTCTCTTTGGATTCACTGGTATCGAAGAAGATCGCTACAAGTTCAAGGTACCTAACCTGAGAAACGTAGCTAAAACTGCTCCTTACATGCACGACGGTACTCACGTAACACTTGAAGATGCTGTACGCACCATGTTCCGCTTCAATACTCCTACTGCAGAACCTAGCGACGATACAGTTAACAAGATTGTATTGTTCTTGAACACTCTGAACGGTGAAAACGAGTACATGAACTACAAGAACGTACCTACTAACGTAGACATGCTTCGCAAGTAACAATAACTTTTAGGAGTTAGTTGGTAGAGAGGTAGACCATGACGATGAAAATCCTCATGGTCCGCCTCATTTTCCATCACGCACTATGACTAAGAATAAGTTTTACCGATTTATATCATCAACTCGTTTGGCCATTGTCTTACTGGTAATTATTGCCATTCTTTGTGTAATTGCCACCTTAATTCCTCAGAACTTGGACAAAACCCATTATACAAATCTTTTTGGTTCCGTTGGTGCCACCATTGTCACGGTCTTGGGCTTTCACACTGTATTTAAATCCCCCCTGTTTTGTTTTTTGGGCATAGCCTTTGCCATCAATCTTTTTGTTTGTACCTGGGGACGTATTTCTGTTGCCATTAAAATCTCCCGCAAGAAGTTTTCTCTGGGAGCTTGGGGTTCTCCCCTACTCCACGTAGGTTTGTGTATCATTCTGGTGGGAATTGCCCTGAGTCTTATTTCCAAGCACGAAATCTATTACGAGATTCCCGTGGGGGAAACCGTAACTGTTGCAGGAAAAAACGGAGGCTTTACCCTCACTGTAGACGAATTTTCAGTAGACTATTACGAGGATTCTATCTCTCCCAAGCAATATAGAAGTTCAGTTACCATCCAAAAGCCAAAGCAGGAGCCACTTCCCATGGAGATTCAAGTTAATTCTCCTGGAAAATACAACGGTGTTTCCATCCTGCAGCAATCCTACGGCTGGGAGATTATCGTTACCCTCAGCACCGGTCAGGCAAGTCGTCAGCTGAGCATCAAGGATGAAGATTGGATTGTTTTGGGAGAAGGTCCCAAGGGAAATACAACTTTGGGTATTGCCTTTTATCCCGACTACGATGAAGACCAGGGAATTGCCCAGATGAAAAGCCACAAGGACAACAATCCTCGTGTTCTTTGGGTACTTCAGGAAGGAGATGAGCCCATCGCCATCGACACCCTGGCCATTGGTGAAACTAGCACCATTCAGGAGCCACTTACCATCACCTTTGACGGCTACCGCTATTACAGCGGTCTCCAGATGAAGTACGACCCAGGAATTCCTGTGATTTTCTGCGGATTCCTGCTGTTATGCTTGGGATTGGCCTTCTTGTATCTGCTGGGTAAAAAGAGGATTCAGACTCCTGACACTAATTCAGCACATAAATAATTGTATTTTCTAGATATATTTGACTTTCCAAAGGAGAGATTATATGATAACATTAGTCGATAATGTAGGTTATTTTGCATTTTCACTGGCGATTATGGCTACAACAGCCGTAATTCTGAATACATGGCTCAAAAAGAGCTGGCTGCAAAAGGTTACCGTTGCTTTAACAAGCCTTTCAACAGTACTTATGCTGGTGCAGCTCATCATCAGAACAAGTCAAACAGGCAGACTTCCTGTAAACAGCGTATACGAGTTCCTGTTGCTTTTTTCCTTTGTTCTGTTGGCCTTTTCTGTATTCTGGCTCATTAAGATTAAGCTGGATGTGGTAGCTTCCTTCATTTTGGCAGTTGCAACAATTCTTCTGGGTTTTAGCTTCAGTTTGTCCGACGCAGCTGCACCTCTTATGCCAGCCTTGCAAAGCCGATGGCGTGTTATCCACGTGTTGACAGCCATTATTTCTTACGCAGCTTTTGCCGTTGAATTTGGATTGGCAATCTTCTACGTGATTACCATTCCTCGCAAGGTTCCTGCAAAAGAACTTTCCCCAGCAAAAGCTGAGCGAGCAGCCTTTCTGGAAAAACTGATGTTTAATTCAGTGGTGGTAGGATTCATCTTCCTGACACTACTCATTGTTACAGGCTCAATCTGGGCAGAAGATGCTTGGGGAGCATGGTGGAGCTGGGATCCCAAGGAAACTTGGGCTTTAATCACTTGGATTATCTATGCAGTCTATATGCATTTGTACTCCAAGCCAGCTTGGAGAGGTCACAAAGGTTGCTACTTGTCAATCATTGGGTTTGCCTGTGTCTTATTTACACTTCTCGGAGTGTCATTTTTGATGGGTGGCTTACACAGTTATTGATACTGCGATATAAAACAATTTAGACGTGTTAAACAAATGATAACACAAAGGAAGGAATCATGAGCGATTTTGACGTCATCGTGGTTGGTGCCGGTCTTGCAGGTAATACAGCAGCATACCTGTTGGCAAAAGCCGGCCTGGGGGTTCTGGTCATCGAACGAAGTGAGACCATAGGCGGAAAGAACGTCACTGGTGGACGTATGTATAGCCACAGCCTGGAAAAGATCTTCCCAGATTTTGCAAAGGAAGCTCCATTAGGTCGCCGCATTACAAAAGAACGTATCTCCATGTTGACAGCTGACAGCGCCACAACAGTTGAGTACGCTGCAGAAAAGCTTGGAGAGCAGGGAAAGGCTACTTACGCTGTTTTGCGTGCCGAATTTGACCCTTGGTTGGCAGGTAAGGCAGAAGAAGCTGGTGCTGAATACGTAACAGGTATCCGTGTTGACGAAGTTCTGGTAAAGGACGGAAAGGTTTGCGGTGTTATTGCTGGTGGCGATGAAATGACTGCCGACGTAGTGCTTTTGGCAGACGGTGTTAACTCCCTGTTGGCACAGCAGCTGGGCATGAAAAAAGAACTGGAGCCTTCTCAGGTTGCCGTAGGTGTTAAGGAAGTTATTAAGCTGGGCAAGCAGAAGATTAACGATCGTTTCGGTGTTGCTGATGGTGATGGTGTGGCTTGGCTCTTTGCTGGAGACACAACTGGTGGTAGCATCGGTGGTGGATTCCTTTACACAAACCAGGACAGCCTTTCTGTAGGTATTGTAACAACTATTTCCGAAATTGGTCGCAATGATATTGCTCCACGTGATATGGTTGAACGCCTTAAGAATCATCCTGTTGTACAGCCTCTCATCAAAGATGGTGAAGTAGTTGAGTATGCAGCTCACTTGGTAACAGAAGGTGGCTACGACATGATTCCTACTCTGTACCGTGACAATGTATTGGTTGCTGGTGATGCAGCAGCCTTGGTAATGAACCTGGGATTCACTATCCGTGGTATGGACCTTTGTATTGAATCTGGTCGCTTGGCTGCAGAAACAATCATCAAGGCAAAGGAAGCTGGTGACTTTAGCTCCAAGACCTTGTCTCAGTACAAGACAGCATTGGACAATAGCTTCGTTATGAAGGATATGCTGCACTTCCGCAAGATGCCTAAGTTCATCGAGAACCACCGCATCTTCACTCAGTATCCTGCTATGGCAGATAAGATTATGAGTGACTTGTTCATTATGTACGGACAGGAGCCTGTTAAGTTCAAGAAGAAGGCTCTGGCAGCAGTAAAGGATGTAGGTTTGATGAACCTTCTCAAAGACGGAATGAGCGCAATGGGGGCAATGTAATGGCAATGTCAATCGATGATAAGCTGGGTCTCAATAAGTTCAATGCTGACTTGAATTGGAGTCACATTGATGTAGACAAGGAATATGCAGACAAGAGCGAGGTTCGCAAGGTTGTATTGGCTTGCCCTGCACACCTGTATCGCCTTGATGAAGATGGATCATTAAAGTTCAACCACGAAGGCTGTTTGGAATGCGGTACCTGCCGTGTTGCAAGTGGCGGAAAGGTTGTAAAGAGCTGGGAGCACCCACAGGGTGGTAGAGGAGTCCAGTTCCGAAAGGGTTAATATGAACAAGAAGCAGCAGGTTGCAACAGGAAAGCTTACTCTTTCCATGTTGATTGATATATCTACACCAGGTGCAATATTTCTTTCAGCTATTGCACCTGCTGTTTTTGGCTTTATTCTTGCCTTAGAGACAGGGGTACAGATTTCTATACCCCTACTTATTATCTTACTTCTAATTCCAGCATTATTTAACGCAAGCATCAATTTAATAAATGACTATTTTGATTATGTCCGTGGAAACGACACAAATGAAAATATCTTTGGAGAAATAGACTCTCCATTAGCCTTTAATCAAGTAAAAAATCCTAAACCTGTATTCTGGATTGGTTTACTCTGCCTACTCGTAGGTGGCCTTCTTGGAATTTATGTTATCTATAAAACAGGGTATATCCCATTGATTATTGGGATTGTAGGTGCAATTGCAGTACTTACCTACTCTGGTGGAAAATTTTCTGTCTCACATCTTCCTATTGGAGAGCCTGTGGCAGGATTTGTAATGGGTGGACTCATTCCCCTCGGTGTATTTACAAGCCTTACCGGTATTCTTGATTGGACTGTTCTCATAAAATCAATTCCAATGATGATGATTGTCTCCCAATTCATGTTAGTAAACAATACCTGTGATATTGAACGAGATCACATTGTAGGACGAAGAACCCTCCCTATTGTTCTTGGAAGAGATAAAATTCACTATGTAGCAGCTCTTTTTACTGTATTATGGGTTGCATCTATGATTTTTTCTAGTTTTTTCTGGTATCCCATTGCGGCTCCCATCATCATCATTATGATTATTCTTCTCAGAAAACGACTTAAAATCATTTACACAGGTCCTCGATTGAGTTCAACTAAAATACCGGATGTTTTGAATATGGTTATTGTTGCAACAGCCATTGGTATATGTTATCCTATTTCTGTTCTTATTCATATTCTTATAATTAAATTTCTGTCACTATAATAACGGAGTTTTCAATACATGTTCTTTACAGCCTTACCTGAATTAAAATCCGAACTTTCACACGTTTCCGAAGATATGGAAACATTGTTGCCAGAGGACTGGAAAACAGGCACGGTAGGTGAGATTATTGACGATGTAATGAATAGCCGTGGAAAGGGAGTAAGGCCAAGTCTCCTGCTTTTGATGGCACGTCTTGGCCCCAATTACCAGCAAAATCAAAAGCGTCTCTTTCGCCTAGCAGGCCTTGCAGAATTTATTCACATGGCATCCCTTATCCATGACGACATAGTAGATGATTCTGTTCTTCGCAGAGGTAATTCCACCATTCAGGCAAAATATGGTAAGGATATGGCGGTATATGCTGGAGATTTAATTCTAAGCCAAACCTTGTCCGTTATTTTACGAGACAATCTTCGAGATTCTGGCCTTCTTTTAGCACAAACAATCCAAGACATGTGTAAGGGAGAAATCAACCAGGCTGCTTGTAGATATAAGTTTAACGTTACCCAAGAAGAATACTACCAAAATATTTTTGGTAAAACAGCTTCCATGTTTGTGAGTGTTTGTAAAATCGGAGGCATGGAAAGTGGTTGCTCTGAACAGGTCATAGAGCTTATGGGAAATATTGGTCTCCACCTGGGATATTTATTCCAAATACGAGACGATCTCCTAGACTTTAGCCTCCAGGACATGGGAGATGCAAAGTCCATGCGTTTGGATTTTCAAGAAGGTGTATTAACACTTCCAATTATTTTTACTCTTGAAGATGCTCAATGCCAAGCTCCCATGAAGGAACTAATAGAAAAGGCCCGTTCAGGAATCCTATCTGATAATGACTTATATACCTTAAATCATCTCATTATGAAGGCCCAAGGCTTTGAAAAAACAGTACAAAAAGCCGAAGAACACCGAGCACAAGTACTTTCTATGCTTAAACAGCTTCCTCAAACAGAAAAAAAAGCCATTGACTTGATTAGTAACCTGCTCTCCAAATTAACCTTACCCAAGCCACCAAAAAATTAATTTACTACAGCACCTTGTATTCACGTTACGTTATTCACAAATTTTTTTGAATAAAAAAACACCCTGCCCAAAAGGCAGGGTACATTATTAAGATGTTATCTTAACTTCATGGTATAAATTAGTTGATTCCCATCTTTGCAGAAATAACGATCTTCTGTACTTCTGAAGTTCCTTCGTAGATCTCAGTGATCTTAGCATCACGCATAAAGCGCTCGAAGGGGAACTCACGAGTATAACCCATACCACCAACCAACTGCAAGCAGCGGCGAGTTACATCGCTAGCAACTTCAGATGCAAAGAGCTTTGCCTGTGCGGAATAGAATCCATAATCGGCATCGTTGTCTTCCTTACCCTGAGCTGCTTTGTACAACAAGAAGCGAGCAGCGTTAACCTTGGTCTGCATATCTGCCAATTCGAACTGTGTGTTCTGGAACTGGCTGATGCGCTTACCGAACTGTACGCGCTCCTTAACATACTTGATACACTCGTTGATGGCACCCTGTGCAATACCGAGAGCCTGAGCACCAATACTTACACGTCCACCGTCCAAGGTCTTCATAGCAATCTTGAATCCTTCTCCAACTTCACCCAGCAAGCGATCCTTGGGGATTTTGCAGTCTTCGAAGAACAACTGGCAAGTAGAAGAACCACGGATACCCATCTTCTTCTCATGAGCACCTACAGTGAAACCAGCATCGCTTCTCTCTACGATGAATGCAGTAATTCCACCACGAGTTCCCTTGGACTTGTCAGTAGCAGCAAATACAACAAAGATATCAGCATAACCAGCGTTGGTGATGAAGATCTTGGAACCATTCAACAACCAGTGGTCTCCCTTATCAACAGCAGTAGTCTCTGTTCCACCAGCATCGGAACCAGCGTTAGGCTCGGTAAGACCGAAAGCACCCAAGCTTTCTCCAGAAGCAAGCTTTGTCAAGTACTTCATCTTCTGCTCTTCTGTTCCGAAGTAGCTGATAGGCCATGCACACAAAGAAGTATGAGCAGCAACCATAACAGATGTTGTTCCACAAACCTCAGCGAGCTTCTCACATACAACAATGTATGTCAAGAAAGTCATTCCACAACCACTGTACTTCTCATCGAATGGAACACCGAACATACCCATTTCGGCCAATTCCTTCCATGTCTCAACAGGGAATTCTTCCTTCTCATCTACCTCTGCAGCACGAGGAGCAACCTTCTCTGCAGCGTACTTAGTGATCATGTCAACAATACTCTGCTCGTCTTCACTAAACTTAAAATTCATTTCATTCCTCCTTATGGAATTTCTATTTTATCCCCCTCTCAGCGAGAGGGGAACTGTGTACTAATTAACCACGAGCCTTCTTGATTTCTTCAATCAAAACAGGCAATACATCAAAGAGATTTCCTACAACACCGTAGTCTGCACGGTTGAAGATAGGAGCCTCAGGATCCTTGTTGATAGCAACTACGCAGTCTGCACCGCTGATACCAGCCAAGTGCTGAATTGCACCGGAGATACCACAAGCAATGTAGAGCTTGGGAGAAACAGTTTTACCAGTCTGTCCAACCTGGTGTGCATATGGAATCCATCCAGCATCAACAGCTGCACGAGAAGAACCAACCTCAGCCTTGAGTTCCTTTGCCAACTCACGGATGATATTGAATCCATCAGGTCCACCAACACCACGTCCACCAGAAATGATGATTTCAGCACCTTCCAAGTCAACCTTATCAGCAGACATGTCAGCCAATACTTCCAAAACCTGGGTACGAATCTGATCGGGAGTAACCTTTACTTCCTCGCGGATAATTTCTGCATTTCCACCAACCAACTCTCTCTTAAATACACCAGGGCGAACAGTTCCCATCTGAGGAGTGTGGTCAGGACACTTAATGGTAGCCATCAAGTTACCACCAAATGCAGGACGAGTCCATGCAACAATAGTAGAACCATCTTCCAAAGTATCAACATCCAAAGCGGTACAGTCTGCAACGAGACCTGTATCCAAGCGAGCATTGATACGTGGACCTAAGTCACGACCATTGTTTGTTGCACCCAACATGGCACTCAAAGGAGCATACTTCTTCATCAGCTCACAAACAGCAATTGTGTAAGCGTCAGTGGTGTACTGCTTGAATACTTCGTCATCAACTACGATAACCTGATCAGCACCATGCTCCTGAACAGCCTTAACAGCAGCATCAACATTGTAACCGATAACCAGTGCAACCAGCTTTCCGCCCTGCTTCTGAGCCATCATTCTACCGGGAGTCAACAACTCCAAGCCCACATTCTTTGCGGAACCGTCCTCGTTTGTCTCAACAATTACCCAAAGATCGTTAGTTTTATTGCATTTCATAATCTATTCTCCCCTTCCTTAGATAATGCTGGCATCGTTCAACATCTTGAACAGCTTCTTTGCACCTTCTTCTGGTGTCTCTTCTTCAATCTTGATTCCACCTTCCCGCTTGGGAGGAACAAAGCTCTTCTTAACCTTTGTAGGAGAACCATTCAATCCAAGGCGAACTTCTTCAACGTCAGTCAAATCGGCTACAGTAATCTGTGGGATTTCAGCCTTGTTTGCAGCCAACTTTCTCTTGATGTTGGGATAGCGAACTTCCCATGCGGGCTGTGTATAGGTGATAAGACAGGGCATCTTGACTCCGATGATCTGGAATCCATCATCAGTCTGCTTCTTTGCCTTCAAGCTGTCTCCAGCAACCTCAATCTCCCAGCAGTTTGTTACCTGGGGAAGACCGAGCCACTCAGCCAACTCAGGCCCAACCTGTCCTGTGTCACCATCGATAGCCTGCTTTCCGCAGAAAATTGCATCAAACTTTCCTTCCAAGGTCTCCAACTTCTCTACTGTCTTGCGAAGAACATAACTTGTTGCCAAGGTATCAGAACCACCAAAGGCACGGTCTGTAACCAAGTAAGCCTTGTCAGCAGCGATAGCAAGACACTCTCTCAGAGCCTTTTCAGCCTGAGGGGGACCCATTGTAACAACTACAATCTTAGTGTCGGGATTGTTATCCTTAATACGTGCGGCAGACTCAAGAGCATATGTGTCGAAAGGGTTCACAATGCTGGGCACACCATCACGGATAAGGGTATTTTTTACCGGATCGATCTTAATTTCAGTTGTGTCCGGAACTTGTTTGATACAAACAAGAATATTCATATCTTCTTACCTCCTATATTTGCGATTCACTCGAAATATTCACGAAGAAACAGTAATAATGTCTTTTACCAGTCTATCATTGCTTGTTTAAAATTGCAAGAAAAAAATGAAAATATTTTCAAATCTGTAATCAATCAAATTTAATTAGTAGTGACTTACATCCTAGTTTTGAGAACAGCATAAAGTCAAAGGGGGCAAGCCCCCCTTGATTAAAACTATTGCTACTTTATCATGATCTTTTCCACTTCGCAGACATACATGAAGTGATAATCCTTGTTGGGATACATCTTAGGCTCAATATCTTTGTCTACGAAGCAACTGGGATCAAGCTGCTGGGCAAAAAGCTTTCGGCAAATCAGCACTAGCTTGGACTGGTCAAAATAGGGCACACCATCTTCATGACAGATAGTAAGTCCTGCCTTTGCAATCTTTGCCTCATCACGGCCAGAAACGGTACCAAGATAGGTTAATTCCTTGCGAAAGCCCTCCTTCAGTACACTAAGGGAAAGATGGGAAGAACCATCTACAAATTCCTTTGTGTACCGCTGGGGACGGATGAAGATGTAGGCCACATCTTTATTCCACATCACTCCCAGGCCACCCCAAGAAGCAGTCATAGTATTTACCTTGCCATCAACCTCGGCAGTAATCAGCATCCAATCCTTTCCGATGGTGGAAAAGGCATTTTCAGATAATTCTTCTGGTTTAATTGTTTTGAATGTATTCATACTATAATAATACTCCTTGGAGCCCTTCACTGCAATACTAGCCGCAGCAGGGATGGTTAGGAAGGGTAATAGCTTCGGGAGTACCATTCTTCATACACAGGTGCACTGCCGCAGTCTTGAAGGCTCTAGGCAGGGCCAAAATATTGGGATTGTCCCCCACATATTTTTTCTTGGCATCTTCCAGTGCCTCTTCAAAGGTGGCACGAGTTTTAAGCCCCATGCCTCTGGCAATTCCAGGCTCCTGGGCACCTACAATGTAGATGGCAGAGGTATTCATCTCCGCAATATGACCGCAGGAAATCATGGAAAAACCGTGGAAGGGATGGAAGGCATTGCAGTAGCGATACTGACGAATATACTCCTCGTTGGTGGCAAAATACTCACCATAGCGGTTCATGTCTGGAAGGGTATTCATGTAGTCCTTCTGGAACATATCGTACATCTGGCGAGTATAGGGCCACAGCTCATCGTGGAAGTAGCCGTTGCAGATGGAGGAACAAATGATAACGCATCGGTCACTCATAATGCGCTTGTGACGGATAACCTGAGCAGAAAGGGCCTGCATCAGCATAATGGGATTGGTACCCATTCCCTCGCCGTAGTGGAAGAACTGGGGCATACCAAACACCAGAACGTCGTATTTTTTCTCTGCAAAATGAACATAGGTTCGCTTGTCGGCCACCTTCCAGGAAAGGGGCTGCATCTCTCCAGCATAACCAGAGAAGATTTCAATCTGGCGGGATTTGGTATCTAGCACCGCATCACAGCAGAAGAATTTTTTTCCCATAGCAGCTTCCATGTGCTGGCCAATTTCATCGAACTTGGTGCGCATGAGGGAGGTGCTGCTCACAGGAGTAAAGTCCTTGCGGTGCATGACGCTGGGAACGTGGTGGGAGGCAATGGAACGCCAGTGAGTGATTCCTGTGGCACAATGCTTATAGCCACCAGAATACCCACCATAGGGGTTGCCCTGAACGTGACCAATCAGAATTGCCACGTCGCTTTCATACACGTACTTGTTCATGAGAACGGGATCCCCACGCTGGGTAGTACCTAAATCCACCAGATGGTCGTAGTCTTCGCTATCATGATTGATAATTTGACCGCAATGCCAGAACTCGTCAAAAAGCTCCCGCCCCAACACTCCAAGAATTTCTTGTTCAGTATTTTTACGATGAAGACCGTTGGAGCAAATCAGCAGGATGTCCTTTTTTTCCACCCCAGCGGCATACAATTCCTGCAGCACTAGCTTGATGGAAATTTTTCTGTGGGAAGTAGCCTGCTCACCGCCCTTTACGCGGTCTGGGAATACGATGGTAACCTTGGAGCCTTTTTTAGCCAGCTTGGAAAGGGGCTCCATGCCAATGGGATTCCGCAAGGACTGGAGGGTTCGTTCCTCCAATTCAGACTCTGGAATACAGGGAGGATCTTCCACTGTTTCGCCGGGAATAAAGATGTCGGTATTATCAGGAAGCTGGGCATCCATCATGCCATGGCCGTATTCAAAGGAAAGTTTCATACTCGGCTCCTTCATTTGCGTCCGTTAACGCGGTATACGATGAGAGGAATAAAAGCCCACTGCAGCATAAGGCCAGGAAGACCAGCGATAACAGAAGGAATAATTGAAGAAACGGAAAAGTTTGTCTTGCCAAAAACGTTTACTGCCACCAGAATTGCTACGGCATACACAAGGCGTCCACCAATCTGGGCAATGAGTACCTTCAGGATGCAAGGAAGCTTCACATTGCACAAAAGACCTGCAATAACGCCGTAGCCAGCCAATTCTGCCATCATCAAAGGAACCATCATGGCACCGGGCATTCCGCTGATAAAATGGCTTACTACAGGAGAAAACAATCCAGCCAAACCACCAGCTAAAGGACCAGCCAAAAGTCCCACTAAAATTACAGGCAAGTGCATGGGAGAAAATACGCTACCAGGTACAGTCCCGGAACCAGAAATTGCTCCAATAAAATGGAACACCTGGGGCAAGGCTACTGCTACCACAATGGCCAATGCTGCTGCAATCATCTGATGGCTCAAAGCCATTCCCTTTACTGCAACGGCTGTTGTTCTTTCTTGCTTCATAAACTTACACTCCTCTTAATCTACCAAAAGGTTTCTTTCAAAAATTATAGTAACCCGCAAAAGGGATTAACAACCACAAGCACCCTTTACATAGGTGGACACAATCTCCAAATATTCCTGGGGATAAAAACCAATGTCACCAGTAAAACGGGTCAGAGCAATAAGACCACCGTCCAGCTCCTTGATGCTGCCAATGGACTGGGCATTTTCCTTTTTCAGTCCGCCACCATACACCACTGGGCAGGGACACAGGGATTTAACCTCTGCCGTTACCTGGGCAATCTGCTCTGCAGTGGGAGGAGTTTTTCCAGGACCAATGGCCCACAGAGGCTCGTAACCAAGCACCACATTGGCGGTGTCTACCCCAGCCAATCCTTCTTCCAGCTGACGCTGCAACACCTCACGGCGGCGGGGTAAATCTTCTGCAGATTCACCAATACAATAAAGCACCTTTAATCCAGCCTTTTGGGCACACAGGATTTCCTTGTTCAAAAGCTGATGCTGTACGGAAATAACTTTATCTGGGTCTGCACCAGCCATAGTCATAACACTAGCCTTTGCCCGCCGCTCCTCGCTGTGACCGATGATTACCCACTGGCAGTTCAGCTGCTTCATGGCAGAAGCGGTACGAAGGGAAGTAAAGGCACCAAAATTGCCCCCTACCTCCACATCCTGACTATAAATGCTTTGACAACCAAGCTGAACACGAGCCGTAGCGGAAGTGCCAGCCTTTGCTTCCAATGCCTGTCCTGCAGGAATCAGATGTGCTTCAGGAAAGAATACAGGAAACTGATACTCTCCAAGCTCCTGCCCTTCTTTTGCAACCAAGGAACCAAGTCCTTCCTCCAGCTCACCTGCAATATGGCTTCCCCATTCAGCAGGTGAAACCAGGGAATTCACACCACCGAAATTCCGCTGAATGTCAAAGCGCTTCAGATTCAGGAAAATATACTTCATAAACGCTCCTTATAGGATTATTGAAAAAATTGCATGATTTATGCAAAAATTTTCGGCTAATTTTCACGCAAAATCTATCATTTTCAGTTTATACTGTGATATTTCCTTTGTAAAGAAAAAATTTGCAATTTTTTGAGTTTTTTCTCATTTTTTCCTTTACAAAAACAAATTCTAGGGTGATAATCAAATTAATGAAGGGGTAGACTTCATTAACACCTGAAAAGAAATAATCCCATAAAATTGATGCTTGGAGGTTTATTGAAATGGAAAAGACAAGTGCGCCCGCACCAAAAAAAATGCGAAAACTAAAGGACTTTAGCGACGGCAACAAAAAGACCAGACTTACCCTAATGACAATTTCCATTATTGGTGGATTTATCCTCTGGTATCTTATTACCTTGATTCCCACCATCAATACATTCTTGGCAAGCCCCAAGCAAGTATGGCGTGCCATGCTCTCTGAAATTGCAGCTGACGGTCGTTATTTTAAGGATATTAGTATTTCACTACAGCGTGTTCTCATTGGATTTGGACTGGCCTTTGTTTGTTCCATTCCTGTGGCCTTTTTAATGGGTTGGTATCCTAAGGTACGTAACTTGGTGGAGCCTTGGATTCAGTTTTTCCGCACCATCCCACCGATTGCCTTGATTCCCTTGGTAATCTTGGCTATGGGATTGGGTGAAGCACCAAAGTATACAATTATTTTTATTGCAGCCTTCCTTATTATGGTAGTAACCATTTATCAGGGAATTAAAGAAGTAGATAAAACCTTGGTAAAGGCAGCCTATACCTTTGGAGCCACCGACAAGGATCTCTTTTTGGACATTATGATTCCCGCTTCCTTCCCATTTATTTTGGTTGGAGCCCGACAGGGAATCGCAGCCTCATTAACCACCCTAATTGCTGCAGAATTAACTGGTACTATTTTTGGTCTGGGTGCACGAATTCAAGGTGCCCAGCAATTCATGGATACCGCCATCGTTCTTTTGGGAATCATTACTATTGGAATCATCGGCTTTGTTCTGGACAAGATTCTGCTTCTCATTGAAAAGAAGCTTACCAAGTGGAAGTAATAGCACATCCAGATCTTTGAACCACACTGAGGAGGAAAAAAATGGCAGAAACACTGATTAAGATAGATGGTGTACGAAAGGAATACAAGGTAGACGCTGGACCAAATGTAGTGGCCTTAAACGGAGTGAATTTAGATATTAAAGAAAACGAATTTATCTGCGTTGTTGGGCCTTCTGGCTGTGGAAAAACCACCTTGTTGAACATTATCGCAGGCTTGGAGCCCTTTGATTCAGGCTCCGTTACAATTCACGGTGAGGATATTATTGGACCAGGCCCTGACCGAGGAGTTATTTTCCAGCAGTATGCCCTCTTTCCTTGGATGACCGTCCGCAAAAACATTGAATACGGATTAAAATTCCAGAAAAAAAAGGATGGTACAAACTATACTGCAGAAGAAAAGCGGGAACTGGCAGAACGCTACATCAAAATGGTTAATTTGACTGGCTTTGAAGATAGCTATCCCAAGGCTCTGTCAGGAGGAATGAAGCAGCGTGTAGCCATTGCCCGTGGCTATGCCTTGAATCCAGAAGTTTTGCTCATGGACGAGCCCTTTGGAGCCTTGGATGCCCAAACTCGTGCCCAGCTCCAGGAAGATCTACTACAAACCTGGCAAAATGAAAAGAAAACAGCCTTCTTCATTACCCACGATGTAGACGAGGCTGTTCTTTTGGCCACACGTGTTGTTATCATGAGTGCACGACCAGGACAAATCAAAGAGATTATTGATATTGATTTACCCTACCCCCGCACCCAGGCTTCAAAGATGGATCCCGAATTCATTCGTCTGAAGAATTACATTTGGGATACCGTTTACAAGATGTATCTGGAAATTCCTAAATAAGGTGCACAAACCAATTCTATGGCAAACTTGCTTTTGTAACAAAGTTGTCATAAAATTGATATAATGAATATATGTAAGGAGGAGTAAATGAAAAGATTTACCTTGGTAGCACTGGCTTTGCTTTGTGCTGTTTCAGTAGTTTTTGCTGGTGGTTCAAAAGATAGCGGATCATCTTTGACAAAGGTTCGCATCGGTATTCACGGAAATGAAGGTGGAGCCCCTCTGGCCGCCGTTGCTCAGGAGCAGGGATTCTTTGCAAAGTATGGCATTGATCCTATCTTCACTATCGTTGAAAGTGGCCCCGCAGAAATGACTGCTATGCGTGCCGATAACCGCACTCTTGATGTTGGTTACATTGGTGCTGGTGTTGCTTGGAACCCCATCGACGGAGCAGGAAACTCCCTCTCTTTCGTTTTCCTTGATGTTTTAAGTAACGCTGAAATGCTTTTGGCAAAGAAGGGCATTTTCACTGATGCAAACAAGAACGGTAAGTACGACAACAATGAGATTTTTGATGGCTTGAAGGGTCGCACTGTATACATCGAAGTTGGAACAACTCCTGGTGGTTGGTTCAAGAACTTGATTGACTTGGTAAACGAAGGAAAGGCAGATGCCGACAAGCTGTGGATTTCTAGCGAAACCTCTTCTTATTTGGCTGGCTACACTGCTCCTAACTCCAATCCTGCTAACAAGGTTGACGTAATCAACACATTGAATTCCAACCTTCCTGCTGGTATGGCTACAGGACAGATGGACATTATTGCAGCATATTCTCCTGCAACTGTAACCATCCTGAACACCAACAACAACGTAGAAAAGGTTGCTACAACTGTTGGAAACTTCCCTCCCCACCTGTCCTTCCCTTCAACTTGGGTAGCCAGCGACAAGTGGATTGCTGAAAATCCTGAAGTTGCCCAGAACTTTATCAACGCTTTGTATGAAGCAGCTATTTGGCGTGCCACTAACCTGGACGAAGCCATGAGAGCTGGTGAAAGACTGTCCCAGAAGCCCTCTGGAACATTTGATCCCACCAACCTGGTTGCTCCTACAAAGGCTGAATATCAGGAATGGTTTGCAGCAAAGACTGGTCGTGGTTACCAGTACATGAAGGCCCTCTACGATTCCAAGACTGGAAACGTACCAGAAGGCAACCCTGTAAAGCCCTTTGAAAAGGCTTTCAATGACAGCTTGATTACAACTGCAATCAAGACTGTAAAATAAGTTCCGTTAAACGGAGTGAGAAATGGGATGTTCTTTAAGTCCTGAAGGTTTCAGTGGCTTGGGACATCCCTTTTTTATAACTATTTTGTAACAAGAAGGATTTGGGATGCTTGAACTAAGAACAGACGCTTTACCACTTTCCTCAGAAGAAATTCAGAGTGAAATTAACAAAAGAAAAGAAGCCATTCTCCAGGTGCAGCAAGGAAAAATCGGCGACATCAATAGGCTCGGTTGGTTTACCCTTCCCAGCCAGCTGGATGAGTATCTGGCTCCCATTCTTACTGCAGCAGAAAAAATCAAAACCATAGCCACCCACCTGATTGTTGTGGGCATTGGCGGTTCCAGTCGTGGCTCCATGGCAGCAATCCAAGCTTTGAGCCATCAGATTTCATCACCAGTTACCATAAGCTATGCAGGAGACAGCTTGAGTCAGATGCATTTGCAAGAAGCCTTGGAATTGGTGGAAAAAGAAAATGTGGCTATCAACGTTATTGCTAAGGATTTTAATACCCTGGAGCCGGGCATAAGTTTTCGGCTTTTGCGTACAGCCTTGGAAAAAAAATATGGTACAGAATACCATAAGCGGGTCTTTGTAACTGGTAGCAGAGGCTCTGGTCAGCTTTTTGATTTAGCCCAGCTCCATGGTTATCATTTCCTAGATTTTCCAGAAAACTTTGGAGGCCGTTTTTCCGTACTGTCGGCAGTGGGACTGCTGCCCATGGCAGTAGCAGGAGTTGACCTCCATCGGCTTTTTCACGGAGCACAGACAGCAGAAAGCTATCTAAAATCAACAGAGCCAGAAAAAAATCAAGGTGTGATTTACGCTGTAACACGAAATCTACTCTTCCAAAAGAATTTTACCTTGGAAAGCTTGGTGCTTTTTGAACCAGATCTTCTCCATTTGGGACGCTGGTGGGTGCAGCTTTTTGCAGAATCTGAAGGAAAGACAGAAAAGGCAATTTTTCCTGTGAGCTTTATGTATTCAGATGACTTACATGCCGTGGGACAATACGTGCAGGAAGGTCGCCGTTGCATTGCAGAAACCTATCTCAGGCTTTTTCATCCAAACAAGCCCTTGGTAATTCCTGAGTCACCAGAGGTTTCTGACGGCTTTGACTATCTTTCCCACAAGGAATTCCAAACCTTGAACGAAACCGTATATCAGGCAGCACTGGAGGCTCATAAAAATGATGGCATTCCCTGTACCCAATTCATTGCGGAAACCACAATTTGTCCTGAAGTAATCGGCTATTTCTTCTATTACTCTTTCTTTGTCTGCTATCTTTCCTGTGTTTTGCTCGAAGTAAATCCCTTTGACCAAGAAGGAGTGGAAGGATACAAGCGGAACATGTACGCATTGCTGGGAAAACATCAGCGGGAAAGCTAGGATGAAGGTACGACTAAAGGATATTGCACAGGAAACAGGTGTTTCTATTTCCACCGTGTCTCGGATTTTAAGCGGAAATGGCTACCGAAAGGAAGGTGACAAAAACGCACAGCTGGTGATTGATGCGGCAAAACGCATGGGATTTTTTTCTAAGGATTCTGGCCATAAAGTCATTCTGCAAGGTCACAAGGTTCAGCAGAACTATTCCATCGGCTGCATCCTTACCTCTGCCCACGAAACCTTTGTGTCGCCATTCTTTTCTTCCATGCTGGCAGCTATTCAGCAGGAATTAAGCCAGTGGCAAGATACCATTCAATACAATCTCATTGTCACTAGCCTCACAGATCCCGGTTTTTCTCACATTCTGGAATCAGAGAATCTTGATTGTGCCATTATCCTTGGACGCACCAGCCAAGAAAATATTGTACGGCTGAAGGAAACAATTCCCCACTTGGTGTACGCTGGGGCAAATAAAATGAGCTGCTCCATTGACGAAGTAATTTGCGACGGCTACGCCGGGGTGCAGCGGGCGGTGGACTATTTTGTGAGCTTAGGGCACAGAAATATCGGTTTTATTGGACCAGTGAATCAGCAGCCCCAGCTTTTAAATGAGCATCGTTTTACTGGCTTTGTGGATGCACTGGCACGTTCAGGCCTTTCGGTACATCCAGCTCATATGGTGGATGCAATCCTTACCTCCACCGCTGGCTACGAAGCTGCAGAAAAAATGATTCAAACTGGCAATTTGCCCACAGCCATCTTCTGTGCCAACGACACCGTGGCACTGGGAGCCATGCGGGCCTTTGAAGATGGAGGCCTTAACATTCCCCAGGACATTTCCATTATGGGATTCGATAATATTGATATGGCACAGTTTGTAAAGCCCGCATTAACCACAATTTCCGTGCCCACTTGGGAATTGGGGCGATTGGCGGTAAAGGTGCTTATGGATAGGATTGAAACAGGACGCTGTTATCCCTTGCAGGTAACGCTTCCCTTCCAGCTTATAGAACGAGAAAGCTGCAAATCACTGTAGATTTTAGGAGGATATATGAAACGAACAATTATTAAGGATGCCAACATCCTCACTCCCCAGGGCTTTCAGCGGGGAAATCTGATTATTGAAAACGGAAAGATTCTGGAGGTGGCATCTCCCAAAATGCCAGAAAATTCCCAGATTATTCAGGGCAAGGGACGAAAAATCGTTCCTGGCTTTGTTGACATTCATACCCACGGTGCAGTGGGAGTAGATTTTAACCACGCAGAGGCTGAGGATGTGGTAAAGGTGGCAGACTTTTTTGCTTCCCAAGGTGTCACTAGCTTTTATCCTGCAGTGTTAACCGATGAAATCCCAGTAATGTGCCAACGACTGGCAGCCGTGGCAAAGGCAAAGAATGAGCTGGGCTGCACTGCTGTGGCGGGAATCCATTTGGAAGGCCCCTTCCTTTCACCAGCCTACAAGGGTGCAATGCCTGAGCATTTATTGCAAAAGCCTGACTACAATCTTTTCTGCCAATTCCAAGAGGCAGCACAAGGTCTCATTAAGGTCATTACCATCGCTCCAGAGCTGGAGGGTGCCGTGGAGCTGACTCAACGGCTGAGCCAAGAGGGAGTGCGGGTATCCTTGGGCCACAGCGGAGCTAGCTACGAGCAGGCTATGGCAGCTATCAAAGCGGGAGCAGCCAGCACCACCCACACCATGAACGGAATGAAGCTGCTGCATATGCACGATCCTGCCATTCTCACGGCAGTGCTGGAATCTGACGTGTACTGCGAAATGATTTGCGACGGCTTCCACCTGCATCCACCCATCGTTCGGCTTTTGCTGAAGATAAAGGGACTAAATCGCATGGTTCCCGTTACCGACAGCATTATGGCAGCAGGCTGTCCCGATGGAGAATATGTGCTGGGGGTAAATCCAGTGATTGTGGAAGGAGGAGATGCAAAGCTCAAAACTACAGGTGTTCGGGCAGGCAGTACCCTTACCATGAAGCGAGCCTTGGATAACCTGCGCCAGTTTACCACCCTGCCAGAGGAGGATTTGTACCGCCTCGTTTCTGAAAATGCAGCTCAGCTCATGGGAATTTTCGATTACACAGGTTCCATTCAGCAAGGCAAGCAGGCAGATCTGGTGCTTTTGAACCAGAACAACGAAATTGACCTGGTATTTACCCAGGGTCAAATAACATATTATTCACAAGAAAACTAGGAGAACCAATATGAAGGGAAATGTTCTTATTGTTCACGGTGGAGCCCCCACAGCTGTTATCAATGCCTCACTCTACGGGGCCATTACTGAAGCAAAAAAATACGCTGAGGTAGACAAAATCTACGGAGCACGAGGTGGCAGTGGGGCCATTGCTTCTGGGGACTTTATCGATTTGACGAACATTCCCCAAGAACAGCTGGAACGTCTGCCCTTTACACCAGGTTCTGCCATTGGTACTTCTCGAACTCCCTTGGTGGAGGCTGACTACAAGGCCATTGCAGAAGCCTTAAAAAAGCACAACATCAAGTGGCTACTGTTTAACGGTGGCAATGGCTCCATGGATGCCTGCGGAAAGGTGGCGGCACAGGTAAGGGATACAGACATTCGTGTGGTGGGTATTCCTAAAACCATAGACAACGACATCGCCATTACCGACCATGCCCCTGGCTTTGGTAGTGCAGCCCGCTATCTTGCAGCCTCTGTTCGGGAGCTTTGCTACGATGTAGCAAGTCTTCCCATCCACGTGGCGGTGATAGAAGCCATGGGACGGAATGCAGGCTGGCTCACCGCTGCCTCAGCCCTAGCAGGTACGGCAGAAGATGGTGGCCCCCACCTGATTTACGTGCCAGAAAAGCCCTTTAACCAAGAGGAATTTCTAGATAAAGCCAGCACATTGTACAAAAAACACGGCGGTGTGGTGGTGGTTGCCAGCGAAGGCTTGAAGGATGCCACTGGCACTCCCATCGTCCCACCTATTTTCCAGGTGGGGCGAGCCGTCTACTACGGTGATGTTTCAGCCCATCTGGCAAACCTGGTGATTCAAAAGCTGGGAATCAAGGCCCGCAGCGAAAAACCTGGTATCCTTGGTCGCACCTCCACCGCTTGGCAGTCAGAGATAGACCGCCAAGAAGCCATTGTAGCTGGACAAGAAGCCTTGCGTGCCGCCCTGGCAGGAGAAACAGCCGTTATGGTGGGCTTCCGCCGTCTTTCAGATAGCTCAAAGCTTCAGCAGGGATACAACTGCGAAACCTTTTTGATTCCAGTGGAAGAAGTTATGCTTAAAGAACGAACCCTAGAGGAGCGGTACATCAATCCTGCTGCCGATGGTATTACCCAGGAATTTGTCCAGTGGTGCAGTCCCTTGATTGGTGGCTCCTTGCCAGAGTTCCCTCGATTCAGTTAACCACAGGATAATTCTTACTCCAAGTACCAATCCTCAATTTTTTTTAAGTTTTTGAGGATTGGGAAAAAAATCAGTTGACATAATAATTATAAATTTGTATTATGTACAAAGTAATTGCATGAGGCTAACTCATACTACAGATTTTTTTAGGAGTATATTATTATGTCATTGATTAACAAAGAAATTGCTGATTTTACTGTAGAAGCATACCAGAGTGGTGCTTTCAAGACTGTTTCCAAGAAGGATGTTTTGGGAAAGTGGTCTGTATTCTTCTTCTATCCTGCTGACTTCACCTTCGTATGTCCTACAGAGTTGGAAGACTTGCAGAATAAGTATGCTGAGTTCCAGAAGATTGGTTGCGAAGTTTACTCTGTTTCTACAGACACTCACTTCGTACACAAGGCTTGGGCAGATACTTCCAAGACAATCAAGGCTATTCAGTACACCATGCTTGCTGACCCCACTCACGTTCTTGCTAAGGACTTTGAAGTTTATATCGAAGGAAACGGTTTGGCAGAGCGCGGAACCTTCGTATTGAATCCTGAAGGAAAGATCGTTGCTTACGAAGTAAACGCTGGTAACGTAGGACGCAATGCTGAAGAGCTGCTCCGCAAGGTACAGGCTAGCCAGTTCGTAGCAAAGAACGGTGACCAGGTTTGTCCTGCAAAGTGGCGGCCAGGTGCTGAGACTCTCAAGCCCAGCTTGGACTTGGTAGGAGCCCTGTAATAATGAGTGACCGCAACGATACTATCTACGATGTAGTTGTTATCGGTGGCGGTCCTGCTGGTCTCACAACAGCCCTGTACTTGGCCCGTGCCAAGTACAGGGTTCTTGTTATTGAGAAGGATAACTTTGGCGGGCAGATTACCATCACTTCCGAAGTGGTAAACTACCCCGGAGTGGAACATACCAGCGGAGCTGCCCTTACTGAAACAATGAGAAAACAGGCACAGAATTTTGGTGCCGAGTTTATGCTGGCCGAAGTAGAACGGATTTCCGTAGAGGGAGACCTGAAGAGCGTCTTTACCTCTAGAGGAGAACTTAAGTGCTTCGGTATTCTTTTAGCCACTGGTGCCCGCCCCCGCATGATTGGATTTAAGGGGGAAGCTGAATTCAAAGGACACGGTGTAGCCTATTGTGCAACCTGTGATGGTGAATTCTTTACTGGCAAGGAAGTCTTTGTCATTGGCGGAGGCTTTGCCGCTGCAGAGGAAAGCGTCTTCCTGACAAAATATGCTCGCCACGTAAACATCCTTATTCGTAAGGACGACTTTGGTTGTGCAAAATCTGCTGCCGACGAGGCAAAACATCACGAAAAGATTACCATTCTCACCAATACCGAAGTGGAAGAGGTTATGGGAGATTCCGTTCTCCGTGCCATCCGCTACCGCAACAACAAGACTGGAGAAGTAACCGAATACAAGGCTGATGCTGGCGACAATATCGGTGTCTTTGTATTTGCCGGATACGAGCCTGCCACTGAGCTGGTAAAGGGTATTGTGGAGCTAAACCAGCAGGGATACATCATCACCGATGAAAACATGCAGACCAATGTAGCAGGTCTTTATGCAGCAGGTGACGTTCGTATCAAGAATCTGCGTCAGGTGGTAACAGCTGTTGGCGATGGAGCCTTAGCAGCCACTGAGTTGGAAAAATATGCTGCAGCTATGCAGCGAAAAACTGGAATCAAGCCAGAGCAGCCCCAGAGTGCCGCACCAAGCCACAGTGTTCCTGCAGCCGCAACAGAAGCAGAGGAAGCAGATGTCAGCGGCCACAAAAATGACCTGTTCACTCCAGAAATGCTGGCCCAGCTGAACACTGTATTCTCTCGCATGGAAAACAACCTGATTCTGGAATTGCACTTAGACGACAAGCCTGTATCCCAGGAGCTGGAAAATTACATGGAAGAGCTAGCAAAGCTCACCGCAAAACTTGAAGTACGTACCGCTTCCAGTGACCTGCAGCACAAGCCCTGTGTTCGCATCTGCCGAGAAGACGGCAGCTGGACAGGCTTGGCATTCCACGGAGTTCCCGGTGGTCACGAGTTCACCTCTTTTGTGTTGGGCTTGTACAATGCCGCTGGTCCTGGACAGCAGCTTGATGCCGACGTTATGGCAGAAGCCAAGGCTATTGCAAAACCAGTGGATATCAAGATTTTGATTTCACTATCTTGCACCATGTGTCCTGACTTGGTAACAGCAGCCCAGCGTTTGGCTACCCTGAACGATAACATTTCAGCGGAAATCTACGACCTGAACCACTTCCCCGACCTTCGGGACAAGTACCAAGTAATGAGCGTTCCCTGCATGATTATCAACGATGGAGAGTCATCCTTTGGTAAAAAGAATGCTCGCCAGATTTTGGACTTGATTCAGGCAAGCTTGTAAGAATGTGGTGGAAAATGTACGAAAAATTTTAATATTTCGTGAATTTCCACCGTTTTATTTCATCTTTATTGTCGAATTTTAATAATTTATATACATTATAACCGATGGTCTTGACCTTCTAGGTACCGGCTGACGGTTATTTTTTTTATCCCAAATCTATTGTTAGGAGAATGCTACATTGAACCTGTTGAATAAGGCTATGAAAGAAGCCATCAGTTCGGTGTTGCCGATTTTTGCCATCGTTCTTGTGCTGAGCGTATCCATCGCTCCCCTTGAAACGGGCGTTTTGGTGCTGTTCCTCTTTGGAACCCTCACCCTTATTTTGGGTATGAGTCTTTTTACCATCGGTTCAGAAATTTCCATGCAACCCTTGGGAGACGGCATCGGTTCCCAAATCGGAAAATCAAAACACATTCTCATTCCAATGATTATCTGCTTTATTTTGGGCGTGATGATTACCATTGCAGAGCCAGACTTAACAGTGCTGGCAGAGCAGGTTCCCTCGGTACCCAACATGACCTTGATTGTATCCGTAGGTGTGGGTGTAGGTATCTTTTTAACCATTTCCATGGTGCGTACCAGAACAGGCATTCCCCTGTCCCGATTACTGATTATTTTCTATCTCCTCGTTATTGTGCTAGCCTTCTTTGCCCCAGAGGATTTTATTCCCGCAGCCTTTGACTCCGGTGGTGTTACCACAGGCCCCATCACTGTGCCCTTTATTATGGCATTGGGTGCAGGTATGGCTATGATGAGTCACGCAAAGAATGCCCACGAAAACAGCTTTGGTTTGGTAGCCCTGTGTAGCGTTGGACCAATTCTTTCAGTCTTGATTCTCAGCATTACCTTTCAGCCAGAAGCCACCACTACAGAAACACAGCTGATTATTGCCCAGGACACCAAGGGGGCGTTCCTGCTTTTTGCACAAGCCTTCCCTCATTATGCAGAAGAAGTTTTGATTGCTTTAGCCCCAATTTTTGGCTGCCTCCTGCTCTTTCAGCTTGTTACCCGTAGCTTTAGCAAGCACCAGATGATCCGAATTGCCATAGGCTGTCTCTACACCTACCTGGGGTTGGTGCTGTTCTTGGCTGGAGCAAACGTGGGCTTTATGCCTGCTGGTCGCCTTATTGGGGCGGGAATTGCTGCCTCCAGCACAAAATTTCTTTTGATTCCAGCTGGAGCCTTGATGGGATACTTTGTTGTTTCCGCTGAGCCTGCCGTTCACTCCTTGAAAAAGCAGGTTGCAGAGGTTACCAACGGTGCTATCGGGCAAGGTGCCATCGGCATAGCCCTGTCTATCGGTGTGGCCTGTTCCGTAGGAATTTCCATGCTGCGAGTTTTGACGGGAATCCCCATTCTCCCCATCCTGATTGCAGGCTATGCCATCTCATTGGTCATCACCTTCTTTGTGCCACCCATTTACACCGGTATCGCTTTTGACTCAGGTGGAGTTGCCAGCGGTCCCATGACCTCCACCTTTATCCTGCCCTTTGCCATTGGAGCCTGCGAGGCAGCTGGTGGCAATGTCATGACCGATGCCTTTGGAATTGTGGCCATGGTTGCCATGACCCCCCTTATCACCATTCAGGTAATGGGATTGCTCGGCAGAATGAAACAGAAAAAACTCCAGCAGCAAGCCCACAGCCAGCTACTGCAGATTGAAGATGACATGATTTATTACAAGGCGGTGACAAAATGAGTGCAACAGAAGAAAATCCCATGGTACTGATTCTTTCCATCTTGGAACGGGGGAAGGGAAAATCCTACATGGAGATGATGCGGACTCGCGACATTCACTTCCACAGTCAGACCATGGGCTTTGGGACAGCCCCCTCTGAGATGATGGACATCCTGGGACTGGGCAGCAACGACAAGGACATCATCCTCAGCATTGCGCCGCAGCAGACCATCAATGCACTGGCGGTAAACCTGCGGGAAAGCCTTGGCTCCAGCCGCTATCGAGGATTGATGATGGAGCTAAAGCTTTCCGCCGTCAACCGACTTGCCGCAGAGATGATTTCCCGTACCACAACCCAACCAACACAAACAAAAGGAGAGGAAGAGATGAGAAACGAATACAACCACCAGCTAATATTGATTTCCGTAAACCAGGGCTGTACCGATGAAGTTATGCACACCGCTCGTGGAGCAGGAGCCATGGGTGGCACCATCATCAGGTCGCGTCTGGCAGATGGAGGCATGATGAGTCATTTTGGCATTCAAGATGTAATGGAGGAGCGGGAAATCATCATGATTTTGGCTGCCTCCACCATCGCCACCAATATTATGGATGCGGTAAACAAAGAGCACGGAATCCGCAGTGAAGCCAATGGGATTATTTTTGCCTTGCCGGTAGAACGAGCCTTTAAGGTATAAACGGAGAAAAAAGTACGAGATTGGTTTGAAGTGCACCCTTTTACTTTTTCTGGTAAAAGGGATGCATATCAAGATTAAAGATAATTCATTAAAGTCATATTATTTATAGCTTTTTACAGAAAATATAAGTCATAAAGTTTTTTTCTGGAGTGGAAAAGTTTTCGTTGACTTCAGATTCCACCAAGGTAAAGCCGTGGCGGGGATACCACTGGTGGTTACAGTCGCTATCTGTCCACAAATACATGGCTTTGAAGCCTGCCCTCCGCAATCTTTCCTCTAGCTGTTGCAAAATCAAGCTGCCACATCCCCGCTGATTGCTAGCAAAAAGGGTCAGGCGGATATCATCCTTTTCCATAACACTACAGGTTTTAGCATCCATGTGTTCAAGATACTCCACTACCCGTTGCAGGCTCTCCGCTTCCTTTGCAGAAAGATTCTCACGGTTTTCTTCCAGCCACTGGAGAGCATCATTTTCTTCTTCTTTCCGAGCAGCAAAGGCCACCGCTTGCAGTTTTTTCTCTTGAACAAGTTGAAGGGCAAATTCATTGTAAAAGATATTGTGCCGAACAATAAATTCCACGTCTAAATCCTGCTTTTTGTTAGATATTTTTTCAGACACCTCAGCATCAAAGTCCATCATGGACACTTCAGTATCATAGTCCATCATGGACCAAAGCGGAGTTACCCAATCTACAATTTCTGGGATGTATTTTGAATCAAAAGGCTCTATATTCATATCAATTCTCATTATATCGGGAAGTTAGTACCCGTATCTACTACGCAATGTAATCAAAAAAACATCGTTACCAGGGCTGCCAACATATCTGCAGCCACCATGGCGCACCAAATTCCAGTAAGCCCAAAGAACAAGGGCAAAATCAATATGGTTGCTACCTGAAACACCATGGTACGCAGGAAGGAGATGAGGGCAGAAACAAGGCCGTTATGGCGGTAAAAAAGCTGGAGCCCCAAATATTAATACCAGCAAAAATAAAAGAAAAAAGACTGATTCTTCCACCCCGCAAGGTCATGGAAACAATGGCACTACCACCCGTTCCCAGCATAAAGCCCACAGAACTCACCCCCACCAACAAAGGCATAATCAGATTCACCGCCGCAAAGGCTGTTTTACCCACAAAGTTTGACACAAACAGTCCGTCTACAATGCTGTAGGTGGAAGTAACAAGCATCATCAAAATGGAGGGCAGCACATAACGAAACAATTTTTTGTAGGTAAAGTGATCTGATAACTGAATTTCCATAAAAGCTCCTTTTTGAAGGAACTATTAGACACAATCCTTCTACAAATGTCAAGAAAGAGTTTTCACTTGAAATTTTCTAAAAAAAAACAAATTTGACAGATTTGATTTATGGGGGTACAATAAAAAAAGCAGCCTAAGACGATTAACGAGCTTTGCACACTACAGTTAATGCGCCTTGACGTGCAATTCAATGTTAAGGAGTCAAGAAATGAAAGAAACTCACGGAACACAGACGGTAGAAGTTTTGGCAGGGAGAAAGATCGTGCTTTCCTCTGGAAAGGGTCAGACAAATGTTGATGACTTAAAGTGGCTTATGGCAACAGTTTTACGTCATGCCGCAGCTTGGAAAGCTACTGGCTGGGCATATATTGCCGATTGTTCTGAAATGGGACCTGTTGGCCCACACGAAAGTGGACAGCTGATAGAAATGACTAAGGCTTTTGTAGAGGCAGGATGCAAGGCATTTGGCTTTGCAGAAGGCTCATCTCTCATGCTGAAGATTCAGGCCAAGAAAAATACCCAGATGTCTCAGACTGGTGTTCTGGAAGGCCACTTTGCTACAGTACCAGAGGTTCTGGACTGGCTTCAGAAGGATGTTCATATTTAACCATATACCCCTCCAAACTAGATTTTGGACAGTTCTTGAGGATTGCTGACTTCAAGAACTGTCCTTTTTTTACGCCAATAAAATCCTGCGAAAATCAGCAGAACCTTTCTTTCAAGAGTCGCTTGTTCCTTCAAAGAAAAATTTGTATCATTACCACATGGAAAAAAATTCTGACCTACAAATCTTTCAGCCCATAATCTTTCCATCCCCAGAAGATGCCCACCAAGGTGTTGTTGCCATTACCCACGAGCTTAGCCCAGTTCTGTTATATTCAGCCTATTTACAGGGCATTTTCCCTTGGTTCAATCAGGAGGCAGGAGAACCAGTGGTGTGGTGGTCTCCCGATCCCCGTTTTGTGCTTTTTCCTCAGGAATTTCATCTTCCCAAGCGACTCAAACGCTTTCTTCCCCACAGCCCTTTCACGTACACCATGGACACAGCCTTTCAGCAGGTTATCACCAACTGTGCCACAGTAAAGCGACCAGACCAAGGGGGCACTTGGATTGGTCCCGCCATGATTGAAGTATACTGCCAGCTTTTTGACTGTGGCGTGGCTCACTCTGTGGAGGTGTGGAAAGAAAACCAGCTGGTAGGTGGGTTCTACGGCGTTCTTGTAGGTCAGGTTTTCTTTGGAGAATCCATGTTCTCGCTGGAACCAGAAACGGCAAAGTCAGCCTTTGCTCACTTTGTAAAAGCCTTTCAGAACTGTGGCGGTCAACTCATTGACTCTCAGGTGTACACCTCCAATTTAGCTCGATTTGGGGCAAGAAACATTAGCCGTACCGCTTTTCTACGGCTAGAAAAGGAGTTTCTTACAAAAAGTCTCACGAAAAACCTCCAAGATGAATTTATTCAGGTGGTGAATCGAAGCTCCGCCCCATAAACAGTCTCTAAGAAAAATCTAGGAAACAGATTTGCATTCTCCTATTCCTTTAACGTACACTTTAGGGTAACGGAGAAATCATGAGTTCGAAATATTCTCAAGAGAAAAAGCTTGCAGCAGTACAGGCACATATCAAAGGCGAAGGAGGGATTCGTCAAATTGCTCGAGATTATCAGGTTTCTCGAGGAGCCTTGATTCAATGGGTTGCCTATTACAAGAAAAACGGCTGCCTTCCTGATACCACCCCTAAAACAACACCAAGTCCTCACCCACTCCAATTCAAGCTGGAGGTTTTATATTGGCAGCAGCTTCACGATGCCTCCGACCTAAAAACTGCCGTTACCTTTAAGCTGCGGGGAATGGAAATAGTCTCCAAGTGGCGAAAACACTATTTACAGGGCGGGAAATTTCGGCTCATTCGTGACAGAGACGGCAAGGTAAAGCTGGTGGAAAAGAAAAAGCTCGTGGTTCGCCCTAAATCACCAGTACCAGTTAAAAAAGCAGACAATCTTCCACAGGAAAGTTGAGGGGGAAACCTTCAGTGGTGAGCAAGCCCCATCAATCCCCCTTAACAAGGGAATAAAGTTATTCTACAATACGGGAAGGAAAATCCAAGGGGGAATTATGGAATCCACTGAAAGTGTAAAAAATCAGCGGCGGGCAGTAATCATTGGGGCAGCAGCCATAGGAAATTACGAAAAAATTGCTTCCTACTTGCAGCCAGACAGGGATTTTTACATGTACTGTGACGGTGGGCTTTTACACCAAAGGCAGCTCGAAAAGTACTGTGGACAAGCGCTATCCCCAAACTTAATAGTGGGAGACTTTGATTCCTACCAGCTGCAAAAAGGCTTTTCTCTCTCAGACTTTCCCTGCCAAGTAATCCAGCTGCCTCGGGAAAAGGACGACACCGACACCTGGTTTGCAGTAAAAGAAGCCCTCCGCCGTGGTTTTACGGATTTTTTGCTCCTTGGTGTGGTGGGACAACGACTGGACCATAGCTTGGGAAACCTGTCTATTTTGCTACATCTTCATCAGCAGGGAGTACAAGCCCAGCTGTTGGATGATTTTTCCCAGATGGAAATTGTGGGTAACACACCAGTTTTCGTTTCAGCAGATTTCAGCTATTTTTCCCTGCTAAACATCTGCGGTCTTGCAAAGGAAGTGACCATTAAAAATGCCCAGTATCCTCTGGACAAGGCTGAAATCAACTGTACCTACCAATATGCCATCAGTAACCAAGTACTACCAGGACAAGTTGCTGAAATTACCGTGGGACAGGGCTCCTTGCTCCTGATAAAGGTTTGGTAAGGTGGGGTTTATAAAAAAATCCCCTCAAGTCAAAGATCCTGAGGGGATTATATACTACTACTTCAATTTAGGTGTTAAACGTCAATATTACTTCAGCAAAGCCCCCTCTAAATCCTGCAACATAATATCCAAGGCAGTAATTCCACCTTCTGCAGTGTACCAAACGGCAGGATTGTCCAAGTACACAATGTTTCCATTCTTGTAGGCATCAGTTTTCATAACCAACTGGTTTTCAATAATTTCTTGAGCCAACTTTGCACCCTGAGCCTGAATTGCAGCGTCTCGGTCCAGTACAAACAGGTACTGGGGATTCAGCTTAACCAGAAGCTCAAAGGAGGTTTCGTTACCGTGGGTAGAAGTTAGATCACTGGCTCCAATGTTTTCAAAACCGATTTCAGTGCCGATAATGGAACAGCGTCCGTCATTTCCCAACACATTAAATCCACCATTGGTACAAAGGCCAATAATAGCATTCTTATCTTTAGCAAAATCTGCCAAGGCTGCAATCCGCTGGTCAAAGTTGGCCATGAGAGCTTCCACCTCACCTTCTTTTCCGAAGATAGAAGCAATGGTGATGGCATTCTGACGAACACTTTCTACAACACCAAGATTTCGGTCAACAGCCAACTGCACCACAGGCGCAATCTGAGACAAGACATCGTAGGAAGCACTCAGACGGCCTCCAATAAAGATAATATCAGGCTCACTAGCCATAACAGCTTCTAAGTCAGCTTCCTTAATGGTGCCCAAATTAGCCAAGCTCTTGTTGGAAGAATATTCATTCAAATAAGACAAAGAGGTACCAGCCATACCAATCACTCTATCTCCAAGATTCAAGGCGTCAAGGATGTCCAAGGCAGCCATATCCAAAATAGCAATCCGCTGGGGATTAAAAGGAACTTCAACCTGAGTGACAGCGCGATTACCATCTAAACCAGTTACCGTTACTGTTTTACTAGAAGGAGCAGGAGCTGAATCCTTTCCTCCCAAGGCAAAAATACTGGCAGCCAAGGCCAGAACAAGTACAACACTACAAAGCTTTTTCATATATATAACTCCTCTATTCACCACCCCTTGGGTGGAAATGTCCAAAAATAATTAGCATAAACTAACTTTATGCTGAAAGAAAAACCTGATTTTTATTCATCAGGCTTTTCCTGAATCAAGTTCCCTGATTACCTAGTAATAAATACACAGGGGCTTTTCGTTAATATTCATAATCTCAAAATCCACATCGTAGATTTCAGATAACACATCCTTTCTCATAACCTCTTCCACAGTACCAAACTTTGCAACCTTTCCGTCCTTAAAAGCACAGATGTAATCGGAATAACAGGCTGCATAGTTGATTTCGTGAAGAACGAGAATCACGGTTTTTCCCAACTCATCGCAGAGACGACGTACCATCTTCATCAAGTTGGTGGCGTGGTAAATGTCCAAGTTGTTGGTGGGCTCGTCTAAAAGCACGTATTTTGTGTCCTGGGCAATAACCATGGCAATGAGGGCACGCTGTCGCTGACCACCAGAAAGCTCGTCCAAGAAGCAGTCTCGAAAATCCTCCAGCTCCATGTAGGAAATAGCTTGATTCACTAGTTCCATATCCTTATCACTCAGACGATTACCAGAATGGGGAAAGCGACCAAAGCACACCAGCTCCTCCACGGTCAATTTCATCTGGATATTGTTCTGCTGAGTCAAGATTGCCAGCTCTTTTGCCAGCTCCTTGTCCTGCCACTTGCGAATATCCTTGCCCTGAAACTCCACCTCACCAGAGCTCGTGGCAATCAAGCGGGAAATCATTCCCATAACGGTGGACTTTCCCGCTCCGTTGGGGCCAATGAAGGAAATCACCTTTCCCTGGGGAATCTCAAAGCTTACAGAATCCACCACGGTTTTTTCGTCATATTTCTTTGTTATATTAAAAATCTTCATATTTGCTCCAAAAATCCTATTAACCACGCTTCTTTTTCATCAAAAGATACAAGAAGTACATACCGCCGCCAAAGGTAACAAACACACTGATAGGTACAGAATAAGAGAAGAATCGCTCCACCACCAGCTGACCGCCCACCAGCACCACTATTCCCAGCAGGCTAGAGGCAAGAATCAAGTGACTGTGACGGAAGGTTTTCATCATTTGGCGGGAAAGATTGGCAACAATCAAGCCCAAGAAGGAAATGGGGCCCACCATGGCAGTGGCGGTGGCAATACACAGGGAAACTCCCACCAAAAGTCGCCGTACACTGGCATCGTAATCAATTCCCAGGTTAGTAGCCTGATGCTTTCCCAGGGTCAACACATCTAGCAAGGCCAAATCCTTTCGCAAGAAGAAGGCCACAGCAGCTAAAACTACTACAGAAAAGAGGATAATCTCTCCGTTTACATTGCTAAAACTTGCCACCAGAGAAGCCAACAAAGCGTCGTACTCGTTGGGATCCATCACTCGAATCATAGTGCTTTGGATGCTGCCGAAAAATGAGGTCAACACAGTCCCTATCAGCAGTACGTACAACACATTGTGACCAGTTTTTTTGAACAAGTAGCTGTACAGGGTTGTGGCCACCACCGCCATCAGTACCAAGTCCACACCAAAGGACAGGTTTGCATTGGTGGCAAGAAGGCTTGCAGAACCAGCTACAAAAACAGTAGCGGTGTGAATCAAGGTGTACAAGGAATTCATTCCCAAAAGACAGGGTGTAACGATGGTGTTGTTGACGATGGATTGGAACACGATGGATGATCCACCCACTGCCACAGCTGCAATAATCATGGCCAGCACCTTTGGTAAGCGAATCCCCATGGCAAAGCTAAAAAGTCGTGGATTGCCGAATTTCACCCCGATAAAAAGGTAGCCAGCAATAGCCACGAGAGCAATCAGAGCCAGCACCAGCAATTTTCGCCGTCCAGCCAAAAGCCGCCGCTGAGAAAAGGACAAGTGCTGCTGCTTTGCTTTGCCACCTGTAGCCTCTGCAAGCACTTCCTTTTTTCCACGCTTTTGTGTAAGAGCTTCCATCACAGGGGCAAACTCTTCCAAAGAAGCTGTTCCCTTTTGGCTATATATTTCTGTAGCCTTTCCCAGATTAAGAATTCTATTCTGAAGAGTTAGCTTTTGCTTACTTTTTAAGTCCTCTTGACGAGGAGAAGTTGTCTGGTCTTCCATCATTAGTTTCTCCTAAAATTGATGCAGATTTTCAGCTTGATCAAGCCTCCGCCTGTAACTCAAGCTCCAGCTTGCACGGATTTACGTTGCAACTTTGACTTAAACCGAAGGGCCTTTCGACCATTCTTTAACCGATAGAAAAGAAGCCCCACAAACAAAAGACTTCCGATAACACCAATAACAAGCTCAATGGGAAGCTCGTAAGGAGCAATCACCACACGAGCCAGGATATCACAGGCCAACACAAAGACAGCTCCAAAGAGGGCGGTGTCCACCAAGGTTCCACGAATCTTGTCACCCTTAAACATGGCCACTAGGTTTGGCACAATCAAGCCGATGTAAGAAATTGACCCAACCACCACCACAATGCTGGCAGTAATCAGGGCCGCAATGGACAAACCCATAAAGAGCACCAAATTGTAATTTACACCGAGGTTTTTGGAAAAATCCTTTCCCATACCCACAATGTTAAAATGATTGGCAAAAACAAAGGCTAAAATCACCAGTGGTACTACCATGTACACTAGCTCGTAGCGTCCCTGAAGCACCATGGAAAAATGACCCACCAACCAAGATGAAAGAGATTGGGTCATTTCAAATTTGTAGGCGAGAAAACTGGTAATGCCACCAATTACATTGCTAAACATGATTCCAATAAGGGGAACCATAATCACATCCTTAAACTGAATCCGCTGAATAAACCACACGAAAATCCAAGTTCCTGCAATGGCACAGACAAAGGCAAACAAGGCGCGGCTCCACAAGGTGGACTGGGGCATGAACAGCAGGGCAATAAGAATTCCCAGCTGGGCAGAAGTGATGGTAGCCCCCGTGGTGGGAGACACAAATTTGTTCATGCACAGCTGCTGCATAATCAAACCAGAAACACTCATGCCGATTCCTGTACAAAGGATGGCCAAAAGTCGTGGAAGACGGGAAATAACTAGGATTTCCAACTGTTCTGTATCACCTTGGAACAAGCCAGACAAGTTAACATCCAGCACTCCTACAAAAATGGATACAATAGATAAAATCACCAGCAAAGCAACAAGTATGATGGTGGGAAGATGTTCTTTTATACGCACTCTTTTCCTCAAAACCTTGGCGAATACTTCTTCATGAGTTACCTAAAGCTAACTCATGAAACAAAAAAATCAGCTAGCAAAGATAAAGTTAACCTCGGCTAACTGATTTAAAGATATCGAACTTCAAGGTTTTTGTCAAGAGTTAGTAATAGCTAACTTTTACTTTTTCATCCAATTCTAGTTCAAGGTTTTGAGAACGTACCTGTTCCATTACAGAACGAGCCTGCTCCAACTGGGAAAGCTTTACGTCAATAAAATACATCTTGCGATCAATCTTTCCGTTACCACTAAAATCACGAACGTCTAACTTACAGCCACAGCCCACAAAGGGTGGCTCCACATCGTAGGAACCGCAAGAAGCCTTGATTCCCGCTTCCTTCAAGCCTTCCTTTATCTTTGACCACAGAGGCTTGTTCCGCTCCTGAAAAATTGTTTCTTTCTTTTCAAACAATGACATATTTTCCTCCTCCTTTAATCATACCAAAAATCCAAGCAACTCACAAGGGAAATTTTTTTCCAGCTAACCACCTACACAAACAACAGAACATACAAAATTCCAGAAAACAAGCTGGCTGCAACAATCCCCTGCATCGTGATTTTGCCTTCAGTCTGCTGAACTTCAGTAGCTTGAGCCCTGTCTTGAACTGCATCTTCCTGGCCTTCATTCCAGTATACCTGATACAGGTGGGCATCAAGGGTGGACATAAGCTCCTTTATTCTGGCACGCTTCTTTTCCTTGCTGAACACTAGCCGTTCTTTTGTGAGCTTATCCAAAAGAGTGAACATATCCACCACAAAGCTCCCCAGCTTTCCCGGCAAATGGAGCTGGGGAGACAGGGCCAGCTGAGACAAGAACACCATTCCCGCCAAGGTAAGGCCGCGGGACAAACCCGCTTCCAAAGCTCCAGCGGTAACAGAAAACCGACCCCAGCGAACTAGCACCTGCCCATGGGGAGAAAACAGGGCAAAGAAGGTGATTCCTGCAATCATCAAAATCGAGGGTAAAAGCCGAAGCTTTCCACGGCGGCTCAAGGCCAAAAGAAAAAATATAAGAGCTTCCACCGCCAGCACCACCAGCTTCTTCTGGAACAGGAAGGCGGGAAAGCTGAGCATCGCCGAGGCAAAGAGCAGGGAGGGGGAAATGAGCCAGCTCCAAAAACGGCTGCAGGCTCCAGCAAGGGATGGGGGGAGCTTCATGCTACAGCCTCCAAGCTCTGGTACCAGCGTGAAATGGCAACAAACTTCTGGGCAAAAATCCCCAGCAACAGCCCGGTTACAAGGCCACTACACAAAAGCACTGGGGCAATGTATCGTGCCGCCGTGCCAAAAATCAGGTAGCGGGCCACCAGAAGCTGAGCACCATTATTACCTAAAGCCCCAGCCACACTCATGCCCACCAGGCTTACCAGTGGTCGATTTCGGTGTTTGACACAACTGTAATACAAAATTCCCATGGATAAGGCAGCGGCACTGGAGCCAGCGGCAGAAAAAAGGAATACGTAGGAAAAAAGAGTGCCAGAAATCAAGCCCTGCACCAAGGTTTTTATCACCACCAAAAGTGCCACATTTTTAAGCTTCAGCTTGGAAAAGGCCAACAAAATCGGCAGGTTTGCCAAACCAAGTCGCAAAAAGGGCAAGGGCTTTGGAATGGCATATTCCACCATGGATAAAAAGAGGCATAATGCGGAAAAAAATAAAAGCCGAAATCGACCTTCGTCACGGTTGGGTTTGGAAAGACGGGATTCCATAACTTTAGTATAGCTAGCAAAATCTATCCTGTACAGTGCCAGTCTCCTACCACTACTTTGAGCTACGAAAAACTTTCCAGAAATGATTTTTAGAAAACATTCCGCCACCCTTCCCTTGCAACTTCATTTTATCGTATACTAAAACCCAGTTTAAATTTTATTTAAATTCAACTATGGAGATTTTATGACAAACATTAAAGATATAATTGGAAAAGAAATACTGTTTTTTGACGGAGGAACAGGCTCCCTTTTGCAGGCTCAGGGGCTCATTCCCGGAGAATTGCCAGAAACCTGGAATGTTACCCACAAAGAGGAGATTATCACCCTTCACTACAACTATTTTCGCTCCGGTGCAAACATTATCAAGACAAATACCTTTGGTGCCAACAGCCTAAAATTTCCAGTGGGAAAGGCTTTTACCAAGGAAGGCTTTGCCCTCAAAAAATCTAGCCAGCAGGAACAGCACCTTGCTACAGGCTGTGGCTGCGGTTGCCATAATCACCAGCAGGCGGAGTCAAGCTTTCAGCCAGAATGTGAAGATTTTACCCTAGAGCAAATCATTTGTGCAGCCTTAGACAATGCAAACCAAGCCCGAAGTCGCATTGAAGCAGACAGCATCCCTCCCCAGGAGCTGGAGGACTTACGGAAAAACCACTTGGTACCAGCCCAGGAAAATCCTGCCCACCGCCATCACTTTATTGCCTTGGACATTGGCCCCGCAGGTAAACTGCTAGAACCACTGGGAGATTTAAGTTTTGATGCAGCGGTAGAGCTTTTTTCCCAGGTGATTCGTTGTGCCATTCCCGCTGACTTCTGCAAGGGAGCAAAACTCCCCTTTGACCTTGTTTTGGTAGAAACCATGAACGACTGCTACGAAGCCAAGGCCGCAGTTATTGCTGCCAAGGAAGTAATGGAAGAAACAGGCACAAGCTTTCCCATCTTTGTTACCACCGTTTACGATGAATCTGCAAAATCCCTCACAGGCTCCGACCCACAAACCATGGTCACTATTTTGGAGGGCTTGGGCGTCAGCGGTCTTGGCATGAACTGTAGCTTGGGTCCGGTTCAAATGGCCCCCATTGTGGATATGCTGGTGCAGGAATCAAGCACTGCCCTCATTGTAAATCCCAACGCTGGCCTGCCCCGCAGTGAAGATGGCCGCACCGTCTACGACATTTCCCCAGAGCAATTTGCCCAAATTGTTTCAGGCTTTGTGGACAAGGGAGTTGCCATTGTAGGTGGCTGCTGTGGAACCACTCCGGAGCATATTTGTCGCTTGGTGGATGCCTGTCAAAATAAAACCTGTCCTGTCACCCAAGACAAGGGATTTTCCCGCATTACCAGCTACACCCGCACTGTAGAGCTAGGAGGAAAACCAGTGTTGGTAGGAGAGCGAATCAATCCCACAGGAAAGAAGCGGTTCAAGCAGGCCCTAAAGGAAAACGATCTGCCCTACATCATTAACGAGGGCTTGTCTCAGGAGGACAAGGGGGTTCACGTGCTGGATGTAAACGTGGGACTTCCTGAAATTGATGAGGTAGCCATGCTGAAATCCGTGGTGAAGGAATTGCAAAGTGTTACAGAGCTTCCCCTTCAGCTGGATACCTCCGACCCCATTGCCATGGAAGCAGCCATGAGATTGTACAACGGAAAGGCTCTTATTAACTCCGTCAACGGTAAGGCAGAGGTGATGGCAGAGGTCTTCCCCTTGGTAAAAAAATACGGCGGTGTGGTGGTAGCCCTAACTTTGGATGAAGATGGAATTCCAGACACAGCGGAAGGTCGCATTGCCATTGTAGAAAAGATTTATGCCACCGCCGCCACTTACGGCATTGGGAAAAAGGACATTATCATTGACCCTTTGGCCATGGCAATCAGCTCCGACACCTCTGCCGCAAAGGCAACCTTGGACGCATTGCACGCCGTAAAAACTCGTTTTGGCGGCACCACCATTCTCGGTGTGTCAAACATTTCCTTTGGTCTGCCCCAGCGAGAGCTCATTACCGCCGCCTTCTTTACTATGGCCATGGAGCGGGGCCTCAGTGCCGCCATCATGAATCCCAATTCCACCGAAATGATGAAGGCCTACACCTGCTATTGTACCCTCCGTGGCTTTGATCCCAACTGCACCGCCTACATCGACTTTGCTTTAAAATATCAAGAACAAGAAGAAGCAAAGGCCGCAAAACTAGCTCAAAGCACCAGCGGAACTGCAACCTCTGGAAGTCAAACTTCCACGAGCTCAGCAGATGGAAACAGCATCGTTGCCCCCGACGGAACGGTTTTGAACAAAAATACCCTGCAATACGCTGTTGTTCGTGGTCTCAAGCCAGAAGCCCACCAATACACTGCAGAAATGCTTTCCACCATGGCGCCCTTGGACATTATCAACCAGCACTTGATTCCCGCCTTGGACATTGTGGGTAAGGGCTTTGAAACAAAAAAGCTCTTTTTGCCCCAGCTTTTGATGAGTGCAGAAGCTGCCAAGGTTTCCTTTGAGCTACTCAAGGAGCACATGATTAAAACAGGCACCAAGGAAGAATCCAAGGGAACCGTGGTGCTGGCCACCGTTAAGGGCGACATCCACGACATTGGAAAAAACATCGTGAAGGTGCTGATGGAAAACTACAGCTTTACCGTCATTGACCTGGGACGAGATGTGGCTCCAGAAAAAGTGTTGGAAACAGTGCAAGAGCATAACATTAAGCTGGTGGGGCTTTCCGCCCTCATGACCACCACCGTTCCTTCCATGGAGGCCACCATCAAGCTGCTGCGGGAAAAAGCCCCTGACTGCACCGTTTGCGTTGGTGGAGCTGTTATGACACGGGAATACGCCGACATGATTGGAGCCGACTTTTACGGCAAGGATGCCCTGGAAACCGTCCGTTTTGCCCAGGAGTTCTTTTCATAAATCTGCTTCCACAAGCTTTTGTATTTTCTAGTAAGTTTAAAAAATTACGGAGATTTCAAGTGATACTTTAAATCTCCGTAAAAAATTTTATTAAAAATCTAATCTGAATGCTTGTTTTTTTGTATTAAAAAGCTCTGATATTTGGGAAAAATTATAGAATCCAAAATTTTTATATGATTCATAATAATCTCCGCTATATATTACAATCCCATCATTTGAATCACTAAAAATATCATCTTTGTATTTTGCAGAGAAATTTTTCATATTTTTGCAAAACTCTTCATTTAAAGCTTTTCCACTTTTAATTTCAAAAAGTTTTAATTTTCCTTCTTCCTTCAATATCAAATCAATTTCTAGGCCGTTGGAATTTCTATAAAAAAATAGATTTGGTTCTAATCCTAGATTTAATCTGGTTTTTAAGGCTTCAGTAACCACCAGATTCTCAAAAATACTTCCTAACAAAGGATCTCTGAGCATTTGACTTGGAGTTTCAATTCCTAATAAATATGAAACCAGTCCTGTATCACAGAAATATATTTTAGGAGTTTTTACAACTTGGCTCGTACGATTTTTATACCACGGTTTCAATGTGTAAATTATGTGAGAAGCTTCTAAAATTGAAAGCCATGAACCAATTGTTGCACTTGAAATCCCCACCTCAGTAGCTAATGCAGAATTATTGACAAGTTGCCCGGTACGCCCCGCTAATAATCGCAAAAATTTTTCAAATCGAATTAAATCATGAACTGCCGCAATTTGAACTATATCACGTTCAAGATATGTATTGACATAATTTTTGTAATATTCAAAAGGAGAATGACCTGGTTCAGAATACAAAAATGGCATAAAACCAGAAACCAGCTGGGTATCTCTGTCTAACTTTATATTTGCAGAATATAATTCCGAAATTGAAAGTGGTAACATTTGAACTATTGCTGTTCTTCCTGCCAAAGACTGAGAAATAGATGATTTCAGAGAGATTTGTTGGCTACCAGTAATTAAATATTGCCCCTTCTTTTGATTTTTATCGATTCTAACTTGAACAGTACTCAATAGTTCTGGAACTCTTTGAATTTCATCTATAATAACAGGTTCTGGAAATTTAACGAAAAATTCTTCTGGATCATTTTTTGCCAAAGAGCGAACATTCATATCCTCAAGATTTGCATATGAAAAATTTGGAAAAAGATTTTTTGCCAAAGTTGTTTTTCCACATTGACGAGGGCCAAAAATTGTTACAGAAAAATATTCATCCATCAATGACAATACATGATTTTCAATCGTTCTCTTCAACATAACTATATATTAAAACGAATTTACGGAGATTTCAAGTAATACTTTAAATCTCCGTAAATTTTCATAATCAGTCAAAGTGGCTGCAAAACATACTGCTATTTGTATAATTGCTATTTTCAGGACAAAGAAGAAGGATTTTACCGCTTTTACTTTTTATTTTCCCATGTTATAATCTGGTTATGTTACATTTTAAGCAATGGCACGAAGACACCATATTTTATCGTGAAATGCAGCCTTATTTTGGTCAGTGTGACCGTTTCCAAAGATTGAATCTGGCAGAGTTGCTGCTAGCCACCTCCGATAGTGCCGTGGAGGACTATTACCAGCGGGGCATGGGCTATCAGGTGCTGAAGGATAATAATTTTGCCATCCTTGTTTCTCGAGTCAGCTTGAGAATCCACAGCCATCCCAAGGCAAACCAGCCCTTCCGAGTAAAAACCTGGGAAGAAGCCCCCGCAGGGCTCCAGCTTACCCGCCGCTACGAGATTTCTGACATGAATGACAAGCACCTTGTTTCCGGCAGTAGCACCTGGGTATTGGTGAATCTCAAAAACCGCCGAATCATGCGTCCAGCAGATTTTCCTCTGCGGGAAGCACCAACCTTTACCACAGAATTCTGCGGTTTGCCCTGCGGAAAAATCGCCGCTAAGGAAAACATGACAGTGGTGGATGAGCGAACCATTCACTTTAGCGACATAGACGCCAACGGTCACATGAGTAATGCCCGCTACGGAGCCTACATCATGGACTGCCTGCCCCCAGAGTTCCAGCAGAAAGACATAAAGGATTTCCGCATTAACTACGCCCACGAGGCAAAGGAAGGAGATAAGCTCCAACTTTTGGCAGATTTTTCCAATCCTGAGATTGTCCACATTTCTGGCATAACCCCAGAAGGAACCTGCTTTGAAAGTGAGCTGTACTATTAATTCCAGCTCCCCAAACAGGTTCTCGGCAATGATTTAACAACCAAAAATTTCTTGTCGGTGTAATGCACCTAACACAGCCAGTTGTTCCTGCAAGGGAAGCTGGCTGTTTATTTTTCCACTGGAAAGCTGGTCAGCCAAATCGATGGTAAACCTGTTCATGGAAAAATGCTGATACACCATCACTTGGTTCCACTGCGGTACCCACCCCTGTGACACAGCGCCAGCTTCCACTGTACCTGCCAGTGGAACACCGTAACTTTGAGCCAGCTGGTCACGATAGTCCAAGAACAAACCCCTTCCCTTTAGCTCAGCGTAACCCACCAGCCACAGCTGACAGCCACACCAACCAGCACCACCGTTTTTTTCATCGCTGCAGGCATTCTTGCCACCAGCATTATTGCCAGTGCAAGGAGCTGAACATAAAACTTGATGCAGCTGGGCCGTTTGAGTGGCCATCCACCGCTGACTGTCTTGTATCAAGCGGATGATTTCTGGCTTTTCGCTTTTCAGCAGCTGACGAAGGTGGACTGTTTTTGCCGTGTGAACGGGAGTCTTATTCAAGATGATGGTATTCTTTCTAAAATCAATGCCCAACTCAGGGTTACGAGAAAAAAAGCCCGCTGCAATTTTTCCTGCCTGCCCCACCAAGTACCGCTGGTTACGCTGAAGCTGCTCATCCTTGCCGGGATTGTCCCCAATAACAATGAGCTTGATGTCAGTCTCCTTTGTTACCTCGTCCAAAGCATGGTTGTACACCACTCCAGTTTCCACGGAATACTCTGGTGTATCCTTGCTGGCAGCAGCCCTTTGAAGCGGTTCCAGCTCAGCTGCAAAGACCTCATTCCATTGGCTGCATTGTTCCTTAAAATTTTTTTTGAATTCAGTAAAAAACTGCCATTGTGTTTCTGTCATGATAAAAACTCCTGATAAATCTTCACGCTCCGTTTAGCATTCTGATTCCCAAAATAAAAAAATAAAGGCCTCCCTCCGTGGAAATCCAAGGATGGAGACCTTTTCAAAAACCTTACGCAACAGGTTTCTCGTGATTACTCAGCAGCAACAGAGTCAGTAATGCGATAGGTTACCTTTACAGGCTCATCGGGAAACTTCTCTTGGTCAGCCTTACCAACAGAGAAGAAGGCCATAACACCGTCGGAGTTGGAAAATCCGTTGGGAGCGGTAAAGGAAGCCACCTTGGAACCGTTGATGTACAAGGTATAATCCTTGTCGCCGCTCCGTTCAATCTTCAGCTTGTTTACGCTATCGTAGCCTCCCTTAACAGCAGATGACTCATAGCGATAGGCAGTGTTTTCTCCGTGGTTTTCCACCAAATCAATGTAGGTGGTTCCACGGCAGGCATAGGCACTAAACTGACCAGCAGTAGTAATTTCAAACCGCAGGTAGTCTGCAAGCCAGCCTTCATCGTCAGCGGTGTAGCCGAACACAAAGCCAAATCCACTCTGCTCATAGCCACCAGACTTCTTGAACTCCCCTTCCACCATGGAAAACTGACCGATTTCAGCAGTAGTAAAGAAATAACCATGCTGACTTGCATCAGCAAACACATTTTCAGTCCAATCAGAGGCGCTGGTAGAAACCAAAACAGATTCAACAGGCTGGGAAACTTGAGCTACAGGGGCCTGCTCTACTACAGGCTCCTCTGCAGCCTCGGAACTCTTACAGGAAAAAGCAACAAGTGCTACTAATACCACAGAAACACTAGCAACGAGACGCAAAAAATTATTCTTCATAAAAACTCCACAAAAAGAGAATGGTTCATTTTATCATAGGTTTTCTATGATTGCAAGAACGAGCCACGACACGACGAGCTGACATCATGCCGTGGCCACAGCTTTTGGAAGCTCCCTCTACTGGTACAGATAGTCTCCGATGATGATGGTATATCTGCGATTGTTACGTTCAACCCGTGCCTTGGAGAAGT
>JAEDCN010000037.1 GCA_016294105.1 Treponema sp. | reverse complement strand
TGTGTTGTGTTGTGTTGTGTTGTGTTGTGTTGTGTTGTGTTCAGGGATTGTACTGCAGAAGCAGTTTTAGTCAAGAGGTTTCCTGTGAACAAGCCAACTTTTTTTACGCCAAGATACAATTTTTACACTCCAATACACCAGTTACCCAGAAAAGCCGAGGCACTAAAAATAAAATTTCTATAGCAAATATTATAATGCAATTTTTTTATTTGTCTAGAGTTCACGAGAAGGGATTTTTGGGATTTTTTCTGGAAAAACGCATTTTTTTGCACGTTCAAACATATAATATATATGTAAAGAAAAAACTTGGAGGTAAGATGAACAGAGAACCACAACGGCAATTCAAAAAATGGGAAGACTTGGACATTACCGATGACTTCATCTTTTCCAGAGTTATGCGGAACAAAAAACTTTGTCGTACCCTGCTGGAAATGATTCTAAAAGTTAAAATTGGTAAGATTAAATTTCTCACGAGCCATCACGCCATCCAAATTGAGCCAAACGCAAAAGGCATTATCATGGATGTATATTTAAAAGACGAAAATCGAGTTATTAATGTTGAAATGCAGACCACAAACAAGGGGGACTTACCCCCTAGAGCCCGCTACTACCAAGCTGCAGCAGACATCGACACCACACCCAAAGGCTCAGAGTACAAGGACTTAAAGCAAAATTACGTCGTTTTTATCTGCACCTTTGACCCTTTCCACCAAGGAAAACCCATCTACAACTTCCAGAACTACTGCATTAATTATGGAGTACCAATCCCCCTAGAAGACGGCACGGAAAAGATTTTTCTAAACACCACCGCCACAGACCTAAACAACCTTGACCTAGATTTACGCTTATTCTATGATTATATCAAAGATAAAGTTGCACAAACAGCCTTCACAAAAGAACTGGATGCCACCATTTCTCGTATGAAGCAAGAAAAGGAGGAACGAAACATGTATCTTACTTACACTACCCGCATGATGGAGTCCCGCCGAGATGGTTTTGATGAAGGTATCTCCATTGGCCTCCAACAAGGCATAGAACAAGGCTTGGAACGTGGAGCCCACCAAACCAAGCTGGAGACGGCAAAAAATCTCCTTGCAGAAGGACTCGCCCCTCAAGTGGTTGCTCGTTGTACAAACCTTCCATTGGAGGAAATTAAAGAATTGCTCGTGTAATTATTATTTTAGGAGGGACAAGGGGCAAGACATCGTAGCCCCTTGCACCGCTGACCAGTAGAGGGGGTGTCCCCTCCTAAAAATACAATCAGGAACAACAGCTTCGGCCGTTAATTTCTCCTGGTACTGGAACAGGATATTCTCCGTCAAAGCAGCCCTTACAATAGCCGTAGGTTTTACTATTCAACTCCTTCATGGCTTCAAACATGCCTTCCAAGGAAATAAAGGCCAAAGAATCAGCACCAATCTCCTTACAAACCTCTTCTGTACTATGTTCAGCAGAAATCAAGTCAGCACGGCTGGGGGTATCAATTCCAAAGTAGCAAGGGAATTTTACTGGTGGAGAGGAAACTCTAAAGTGCACTTCCTTAGCTCCAGCACGACGTAAAATCTGAATCAAGCGACGGCAAGTAGTTCCTCGTACAATGGAGTCGTCAATAATCACAACACGCTTTCCCTTCACGTCGCTTTGCATGGCATTCAGCTTTACGAATACCAGCTTTTCTCGCTCGGCTTGGGTGGGAGCAATAAAGGTACGACCAATATACTTGTTCTTTACAATTCCCATGGCATAGGGAATTCCTGCCTCAGCAGCATATCCCATAGCGGCACCCAGTCCTGAGTCAGGCACACCGATAACCACGTCGGCAGGCACACCGCTTTCACGAGCTAGCACTGCACCCATCTTTAAGCGGGCATCCTGAATGGAAATTCCATCCATAACGGAGTCTGGCCGAGCAAAGTACACGTATTCAAAGATACAGGTTCGTTTTGCAGTTCGTTCACCAAACTCAAAGGAAAGCACTCCATCCTCGTTGATAATAACAATTTCACCAGGCTGAATATCACGAACAAAGGTACCACCAACAGAGTCAATGGCACAGCTTTCACTGGCCAGCATCCAGCCGCCTTCTAGCTTACCAAGACAGAGGGGACGAATACCATTGGGGTCTCGGGCACCAATAAGGCTATTTTCTGTCATTACAGCCAAGGCAAAGGAACCCTTAATCATCTGAATGGTGTCAGTTAAGGCCCGCTCCAATCCCTTCTTGTAGCTTTTACCAATAAGCTTGTTGATAACTTCTGTATCACTGGCAGAAGTAAAGGTAGAACCTGTTTCCTCAAGTACTTCCTTCAGCTGCTCGTAGTTGGTCAAAGCCCCATTGTGGGCAACAGCAATACCACCCAGCTTGAAACGACTTACAAAGGGCTGGGCATTTTCAATCTGAGCCTCACCACTGGTGGAATACAAAACATGGCCAACTGCAATTTGACCAGCCATTTCATCCAATTTTTGAGCAGTGAAAACATCAGCAACCAAGCCTAATCCCTTGTGTGCTTCAATTTTTTCTCCATTGGAAACAGAAATACCGGCACATTCCTGACCACGATGCTGAAGAGCATACAAACCATAATAAGCCATCTTTGCAGCATTAAAACTGTCTGTTCTGTCCTTCTTGTTCAAATAAATACCCAAGATTCCGCACTTTTCCTTGAGCTTATTCTCTTCTGACTCTAAAAATACATCTTGATTTTCCAGATTCAATTCAATCGTCTCCATTCGTTTTATGCACAAGCTTACAGCTCAATTCCAGCACCGCCATTTTCAGCGGCCTCGTCCATAAGCTTCTTTCTAAACTCCAACAGCTTGGTGCGGAGTTCAGGATATTTAATTCCAAGAATTTCTACAGCAAGGTAGGCAGCATTGGCAGCATTTCCAATGCCCACGGTGGCCACAGGAATCTGCTTTGGCATCTGCACAATGGAAAGAAGGGCATCCATTCCTCCAAGGCCATTGCTACCACTGGTAATGCACTCCAAGGGCACTCCCACCACGGGCAACACTGTCATGGAAGCAATTACTCCAGGCAGGTGAGCAGCAAGCCCCGCACCAGCAATAATCACCTCGCAACCAGCAGCCTCAGCCTCTTGCAAGCGCTGACGCAATAATTCACCACTGCGATGGGCAGAAAGCACATAGGAACAATAGTCCACGCCGAATTCTTTCAGTACAGCCGCAGCCTTTTTCATTGTATCTGTATCTGATTTTGATCCAAAAAAGATGGCAACCTTCATTTCAAATCCGTCCTTGCAAATAGTCCTTCGGCGGCTCTGAACAATTATCGGGCGTGACACTCAGTAGGTGTGTCGGAGAGAATACCCTATTGCCAAAAAAACGCACCCATAGTCAGCCGTTTTGGTGGCTGGTAGAAACTTTCACACCATGGTCATTTTCTCACAATAAAATATTGCTCAAAACTGAGGAGGCTGACCTAAACAGCCCTTTCGAGCTGTCCCACGTGAAATTATATGAGCCGTCGATAGTGGATACTAGCACAAATTCATCGTTGATTCAAGGTATTAGCGAACAGGAACTCCTTGAATAGACAAAGCTTCCTTAATGCTTCCCACGGTGTATTCTCCTGAATGTACCATAGAAGCAATCAAGGCTGCGTCAGCCTGACCTTCCTTTAGCACCTGAATCAAGTGGGCGGGAATACCACCACCACCAGAGGCCACCACTGGCACTGGCACTGCTTGACTAATCATGCGGGTCAGCTCAATTTCATAGCCCGCCTTGGTACCATCTGCATCGATAGAATTCAGAACGATTTCTCCTGCTCCCAGTTTCACTGCCTGCAAGGCCCATTCACGAGCATCAAACTCCGTGGCAGTTCGCCCACCGTTTATATACACACGATACCCGCTGGGCATGGAGCTATCTTTCAAGGCATCCATTCCCAACACAATACACTGGTTTCCAAAGACTCTGGCTCCCTGACGAATCAAGTCGGGATTCTTTACCGCTTGGGAATTAAGGCTCACCTTTTCTGCTCCCGCTAAAATTGTGGAGCGAATGTCTTCCAATGAACCGATTCCACCACCAACACAGAAGGGAATAAAAACCTGGGAGGCAACACGGCTAATCAAATCCAGGATGGGGCCACGTCCGTCGGCAGAAGCCATAATGTCGTAAAACACTAGCTCGTCTACCCCCTGACGATAATATTCAGCAGCCATTTCCACAGGGTCACCAATATCCACATTTCCCTTAAACTTGATTCCCTTGGTGGTGCGCCCTTCTTTTACATCAAGACAAACTACAATTCGTTTCTTCAGCATATTATTCCTCCCCACCACAGCAAAAGTTCTTCAACAGCCGCAGTCCTGGCTCCCCAGATTTTTCTGGGTGGAATTGCACTGCCACCAGGCTTCCCTTTCGTACCGCAGCTGGCACAGAAATACCGTAATCGGCAGTAGCCAAAATCACCGATGCATCTGTTGGCTGGATAACATAGGAATGAACAAAGTAAAAGGATTGGTTTTCGTCAATGCCGTCAAACAATGGATCTGATGTACAATGACTCAGATTATTCCATCCCATGTGGGGCACCTTCAGGGGAAAATCCTTTTTGATGGAAGAAAAATGCTTAATGGTTCCAGGAATAAGTCCCAGGCAGGGAGTATCTCCTTCCTCCGAAAAGTCAAAGATAATCTGGGAGCCCAAGCAAATTCCCAGCACGGGAACATTTTGAGCTACCTTGTCCTTCAAAAAGGCATCAAAGCCAGATTTCTTCAACTGGTCCATGGCATACTGGGCATCTCCCACACCGGGGAAAATTAATTTGCTGACAGCATCCAAAGCCTGTGGACTGGTAGCCCGCACATATTCACAACCGAGGGCATCCAAAGCTCGCTCAACACTCTTTACATTACCTGCATTGTAGTCGATGATTCCTATCATGCTGTCATTTTACCGCAAAAATCCGACTCTGTGAATATAAAACTTTAACTATTCTTTAGTACTTGCATTATGAATCAAATATGCTATACTATAGACTCGTGGGAATGGCAAAAAATATGCAGCAAGATGATTTTACTCAAGTTGACATCGACGAATTCTTCGAATCAGATGAAAAACAGAAAGATTTCTCCACCGAACTTGTTGTACTTTCGGACAGCGAAGCCTCTGTTCTGGCTAAGTTGATTCATTTTCTCAAGGATGACGACCCAAATACCCTTTTAGGTATCATGGAGCGTTTTGGGGACATGGAAAAACTGGTAGCCAACATCACCCACTTTCCCTCACTGCTGGAACGCCAGATTATCATGGGAGAAACCCGCACCCAGCACACCCTCATCGAAGGACTGCTTACCCACCGTGACGGAGACAAGATGCTGCACCTTCCTTCCAAGGCCATCTTGGGTAAGGGATTCTTGGTAACAAAGTACCACACCTTCATCTCCATGTACCGCATTGCAGTGAATTCGGGAATGCCCCAAAAGGACGCCCAGGAAGTATACAACACCGCCAGCATCATTCTCTTTACCATCATGGCAGAAGACGTCTACCTGGACTTGATTGATGACCAAACCCTTCCCTTGGACATACGACGAGAAATTGCCTATTCTCTGATTGTTTTGTGGGAGCATCGATACGACCGCAATGTTTCCGACGCAGCACCTGTTCTTCAGGCTGTGTGGGAAGCCCGCAGAAACCTAGCTCCCGCCTTTGGAACCATGGTGGGAACCAGCGAACTATTGTTGATTTCCATTCAGATGGACGAAAGTTGGACTGCATTCTTGCGGGAAAAACTCAGTGTAAAGGATGTTTCCCAGGCCATGGAGGAATTCCTGTTCGGTTTGTCTTATGAGCAGATTCAAACCCTACGTACCATTCTTCGTGAACGGGGAATTGCAGCCATTGGCCGTGACGAAATATCCACCTTCTTGGAACAAGAAATTAAAATCGACGTGGCTTCGGATCTAAGGGATTTTTACATGCAATATACGGTTCGCCGTGACAATGCACGTGCACGAAAGCGCCTCCAGATTCCTGGCCCTCATCATACATTAGAAGATCATTACATGAGGTTTATTTTAGAAAGGAATAAGGAGAAACAACAAGATGTCTCAGAGTAAAAAAACACCTTTTCGATTCGGGGAAAAAATTCGTACAGTACGGGAGCGAAAAGGCTATACCCTCAAGGTAGTAGCCCAACGAGCTGGAGTAAGCGAAAGCTTGGTGTCCCAAATTGAACGCAACAAGGTATCTCCCGCCATTGATACATTGCTGGTGCTGGCAGACGTGCTTGATATAAACTTGGAGTTCCTCTTTGAGGAATACCGACGGGAACGACCAGTGCAAATCATCCATTCCCAAGAACGGCGTACTGTAGAAGAAGAATGTGTTATTTACGAGGAATTAGCCAAGCCCACAGAGAGCGATGGCAACCATTCCTTGGAATCCTATATTGTAAAGCTTCCACCAAATTGCCAAACCCTCCGTGGTTCCTATGGTCACTTGGGCCGAGAGCTGGGATTTATCATCAAGGGAAAGGGGCAACTTCAGTACGAGTCCAAGACCTACGACTTGGAGGAAGGAGACAGTGTTTCCTATTCAGCCTCATCTCCCCATACTCTCGTGAATGTGGGAGACGAAACTCTAACCGCACTGTGGGTAGTAACTCCACCCCAGCGCTTCGTGTAGATTAAGCTAAAATTACTGGCCTTAGTTCCACAGGTTCTGGGGGTTTACTCCCATACCGTTTTTGTAGACGGCAAAGTGGAGGTGAGGCCCAGTACTCATACCAGTGCTACCAACAGTGCCAATCTTTGTGTTGGTGTATACGTAATTTCCACGCTTTGTGGTGATAGTATGCATATGTCCATACAAGGTTTGGTATCCTGAGTGGTGGCGAATCACCACATAATTTCCATAGGTATTGTTATAACCAGCTTCAATAACTGTTCCCTCCAAGGCAGCATATATGGGTGTACCTGTATTAGCAGCCATGTCAATTCCACCGTGGAAGGTGCGGGTTCCATTGAAGGGATTTTTTCGCCAGCCGTAGTAGGATGAGAAATAATAGCTGCCTTTCAGTGGTCGCTGGAACAAATCTCCGTTGATTTCCTGGCGAGTAACCCAGTCCAGCTCTGCATCGGGCAGAAAGAGAGTGGTTCCAGCAGAAAGCCCAACCTGTAATGCTACGTTGTTCACCTGGGAACACTTATCCTGCGCAATTTCATACTTTGCAGCGATTTCTTCCAAGGTTTCGCCGTCCTCACGAACGGTATACAAAATACCAGACATGGATGGAATCTTCAGGTATTGTCCCGGCTGAATCAAGCGGGTCTTTCTGATATTATTTACACTGATAAGGGTATCCTGGGTAAGACCAAATTCTTCGGCAATAACACCGATCATATCACCTTTTTTAATTCTGTAGGCTGTGTAGGAAAGGGCTGATGCCTCTGCAAGGATATCATCCTCAGACTCCACCTTGCCTGTATCCTCCACAAAGGGAAAATTTTCTGTGCTAGCCAAAAGGGGCAGAACAGGGCTGTCATATCCACCCTTACCAGCCACCACCTGAGGCTTCAGTACAGGGTACAGTAGCATTCCGCCACCAAACACCACCAAAAAGCAACAGCCGATTACAAGATACTTAATTACCAAGGTATTTTTCATTTCCCACCTAACCTTTTTTATTCAGTCCCACTAAATATGTTTCAAAGGACTCGGTACGACAAGCCTCTGGCTTAAATCCCCTAGCAGAAGTAAAAATTTCCCGCATGGATTTAAGCAGCTGCTGCTGGTCGCCCCCCTGAAAAATCTTAACAACAAAATTGCCCCCCGGCTTCAGCATGGTTTGGGCATAAAAAATAGCCAGCTCCACCAAGCCTGTGGAACGAGCTGTATCCACCGTCTTATTGCCAGTGGTGGCTGGGGCTGCATCACAGATAACGGAATCGTAGGGTCCCAAGTTTCGGGCCTGAAGTCGCACGTCCTCGTCGTACAAATCACCCTGAATAAAGGTCAGATTGCTCCCCACCACGTCCTTTGCCAAGGGCTTTAAGTCAATGGAGGTAAGATGACCAGTTCCATTCAAGGTACGCAGTGCAAAGACAGTCCAGCTGCCTGGAGCCGCTCCAAGATCGAGAACAGAGGAATTTTTCTTTAGCAAACCAAACTTTTCGTCCAGTTCCTTTAGTTTATACACAGATCTGGCAGGATAGCCCTCGGAAAAGGCCTTCTTTGACCAGAAATCTGGTTTTTCGTAACTATTTGCAGCCATAAGACTTCCACATTATCGGCAGCTTATTCCATTCTAATGATAAGAAAAGCAAGCAACTTCATATATACAAATTGTAATGAAATACCCCTATAGTACAAAACTTGGGCCAGAGAATCAACACAAATAATCTGTATTTGCGAGGTTTTCAGAGTGGACAAGTTCTGCTATACTTTTAGCTATGGAATACGACTTTACCCAAGAATTGCAGAAGATTGAAACTGTTTTAGAAAAAGCCCTCCCCGACACTCCAGATACTCTCTGGTGCCAGCAACAATTCGGAAATCTTTCCCCTGCAGTGAATGAAAATCACATTGCCCCCCTGCTGACCCCCTGTACCCGACTCATGCATCTTGGAGGAAAGCGATGGCGACCTCTGTTGCAGATTCTTTGTGCTCAGGCTGTGGCAGGAACAGACACCCCTCCAGAGGTTGCCTTTCAGCTTACCCCCTTGGTGGAATTTGTTCACACAGCAAGTCTTATTCACGATGATATAGAAGATTCAGCAGACACTCGCCGTGGTGCTCCTGCAGCCCACATTACCTATGGTCTTGATACCGCCTTGAACGCTGGTGCCTGGCTCTACTTTGTGGCTCCCACCTGCATTCAGGCAAGTGGAGTGAGTCTGGAAACTCAGATTCTTTTGAACCAGCTCTATCATCAGGAATTGTGCCGCCTCCACCTGGGACAAGCCATGGACATTGCCTGGCATCGAAACAACGAAACAACTCCTTCTCAGGATGAGTACACCGCCATGGTACGGATGAAGACTGGTACCCTCGCTTCCCTTTCTGCCCAAGTGGGAATCATTGCTGGCGGCGGAACCATTCAGCAGGCTCAGGAGGTTGGTCGCATTGCCTCGGACATTGGCATCGGATTCCAGGTACTGGACGATGTAATCAATCTTACCAGTGGCAACGTAGGTAAAAAACGAGGAGATGATATTGTGGAAGGAAAGAAGAGTCTTCCCATTCTGCTCCATCTGGAAAAGAATCCCCAGGACTTGGAAGCCCTTACAGATTGCTTTGCACGAGCCAGAATCCAGGGCGTGGACTCTCCTGCAGTTGAGCAAGCCATTGCCATTGTTACCGATAGCGGTGCCATAGAAGAAGCGGCAACCCTGGCTCGTAACCTGATTCAAAGTGCCTGTAACCGTATGGAAGAGCTCTTCCCCAACAGAGAGGCAACAAAAAAAATCAGCCAACTTTTTAACAACATGCTGAAGGTTGCCATTGGCTGAAAAAAATCCATACCTTTAGAGTTGGAGGAAGCACCTATGAAAGATAATGCAGAAATTCTCAATTCTCAGGCCATTGAATTGGCTTCCCATGGTCAGTATGTGGAAGCCATTGCCTGCTTTAAAAGAGCCATTACCATAGTTCGAGACAATCCCCTGTTGTGGTATAATCTCGGCATTACCTATCGTGATGCAGGAATGCTGCAATTATCAAAGGATGCCCTCCTTACCGCCTACAAAATTAATAGCGAAGACCAGGATATTATAGAAACCTTGGCACACACCTGCTTTATTTCTGGCGAGATGGAAGAAGCCCTTACCTTTTGTGCCCAAGGATTGGAGCTAAACATACGAAACGCCCACCTGTGGAACAACAGCGGTGTCATCTATTTTACCCAAGGAGATTACAACAGTGCCTGCGAAGCCTTTGAGCATGCAGTGACCATTGATCCAAACTATTACGACGCTGTATTCAATCTTCGGGACACCTATCAAGAGCTGGGAAATCTCAGTGCAGCAGCAGAATGTGACGCCCGACTAAAAAATATAAAACAGGGAGATTTTTATGCGTGATAAGGCTTGTATCATCAAATACGAAAATGGAATCGCCACCGTCATTCCACTGCTCAGCGATACCTGTATAAATTGCAACAGTCCCACCTGTGCAAAGCGGGGAACTCCCTTCCAAGCTTCAAACCCACAAAACCTCAAGCTCAAAAGCGGCGACATTGTAAAGATAGAAGCTCCCGCCACCACACAAATTGCCCAGGGATTCCTTTCCCTCATAGTACCAATTTTAAGTGCGGTGGCTGGTTATTTTCTTGCTGAACCTGTGGCAAAGCTGTGGGGAATTCCTGTAACAGAATCAATGCGGACGGTGGGAGTACTTATTCTTTTGGCTCTTTCTACAGGAATCATCTTTATCCTGTCCAAGACTTGGCTCAAGCTTTCCAAGCCCCAAGTAACGGCTGTTATCCACTCCGTCAACACAGTGTCCTTGGAAAGCTGTCCTCTATAATTTAATCTACTGATATTGGTTTGCCAGCTTGCTGATTTCCTGTGCCATATCCTGCAGGGAAACCTGACGCTGGACGCCACCTAGTTCAAAGGCTACCTTTGGCATACCGTACACAATACAGGATTCCTCGTTTTGTCCCAAGGTATGGGCTCCCTGTCGTCGCATTTCTGCCAGCTGAGCAGCACCATCACTACCCATTCCCGTCATGATAACACCAAGAGCATGGTTTTGATAGACGCTGGCTACAGACTCAAACAACACGTCAGCCGATGGTCGGTGACCATTCCGCTGGGGAGCATCAGACAAACGCACCACCATAGCTAGAGATTTTCGTTCAACATAGATATGGTAGTTTCCGGGAGCAATCAGAATACGACCACTTTTAATCAAGTCACCATCCTTGGCTTCCTTTACCTCCAAGGGACAAATGGAATTCAAGCTGTTGGCGAATTCCTCTGTAAAGCCAGCGGGCATATGCTGCACCACAAGAATGGGCTGCTTCAGATTTGGATCAATCTTTTGGAACACCTCACGCAGAGCATTTGGTCCACCAGTGGAAATTCCAATGGCAATCACTTCAATTTTACCTGGCTCCCGCACAGGAACAATAACAGAAGGCTCCTTGCGCTGCCGTGCCGTGGAAAATACGGTATTGAAGGTATTTACAATATGATTTGTGGTGGATTCGCTCTTTTGCTCCTGAACAGGTGCTGGCACTCCCTTTTCTTCCACCTGCTTCTTTTCCAGAGAAGAATACAAGCTTGCCACACGGCGTGGAGGAGCCACAACACGCCCCTTGTTCTTGGCATAAGTTCCACCATAGGAAATCAACAACTCTGCCAGTCGGGTAGCAGTTGAGGACAAATCTGCAAGACCTGTTCCACCGGGCTTTGTCAAAAAATCACTGGCTCCCAACTCCAAGCACTGCATGGTAACGGCTGCACCTTCGGTGGTAAGGCTAGAAAGCATAATAACGGGAATATCAATTCCACGACGCTTTCGTTCCTTGAGGAAATCCAAGCCGTTCATTACTGGCATTTCTATATCCAAAACAATAACGTCAGGACGGCATCCGGGAATATGCTGCAAGGCAAATTCACCGTTCATGGCCTTACCTGCAATTACAAGGCCAGGAGTCTGCTCAATGATTTTGGAGATGATATTACGCATTAAAGCAGAATCATCTACGATAAGAACTCTAACATCGGACGAATCCATGCTCTCTCTCCATTCAAATTTAAAAAATTACAGATTTTTTTGATACAAACAAGCCCAGTTAGTTTTCAGGAACTCAAACTTTGTATTCATACCGAACAGAGACTCAGAGTGTCCAATGTAGAGATAGGAACGAGGAGCCATAGCATCCCAGAAGTGATTGATAACCTCCAGCTGGGCAGCCTCATCAAAATAAATCAAAACATTGCGACAGAATACAATATCCAAATTACGGGTAGTGGGCATGTGCTTGAGGTTATGGTAGTCAAAGCGAATGGTACTCATAACATCAGCATTCACCTGATAGCCTTCAGGAGTCTTTGTAAAGAACCGCTGCAGGTATCTATCGGGAATACCGGTAATGCGAGAGGCTGGATAAAAACCCTGCTTTCCCACCATCAAGGACTTGAGGGAAATGTCAGAGGCCATAATTTCAAAGCTATAGGGAGGAGGAAGAATATCCTTCAGAATCATAGCAATGGTATAAGGCTCCTCTCCTGTTGAGCAACCAGCACTCCAAATACGAATCTTCTTATCAGGTGAATTCTTCTTGAATTCCATCAAATGAGGAATAACATAATTCTGAAAAGCGTCAAAGTGAGGCTGATTGCGGAAAAATCGAGTCAGGTTTGTAGTAACAGAATCTAGCAAAAGCTTCATCTCCTCCTTGTCGGAGGTAATCAGCCTATAGTAATCCTGAACAGTAGTCATTCCCTTGTCCCGAAGTCGCTCCTTCAGACGGCTATCCAAAATAGAGCGGTTGGTTTCAGAAAAAGTTATGCCACTTTCTGCATAAATCACCTTACGGAATAAATCAAATTCAGCATTTGTAAGAAGTTCACTCATAATTCCATTTTATAGCGATTATACTGATATGTAAAGTGAAATCTCTCCATAACATACAATACCACCACTATACTTCCTTCCGATATTTCAGTTGTTGTAGTAACCCCTTGCACCCAGCGGAAACATCTTCGTAGGTTTCGTCGAAATTTCCTGTGTACCAAGGGTCAGCTATATCATCGGCAATTCCAGCATAGGACAATAGCTTTGACAGTTTCTGCCACTGGTCGGGAGTAGACATGCGCTCCAAATTCCGCATATTGGCATCATCCATTCCAATGATGTAGTCAAAGGAGTGAAAATCATCCTGAGTAATTTGACGAGCCCGATGCTTTCCCACGGGAACTCCCACAGCCCGCAATTTTACCACAGTACCAGGATGCACCCCATGACCCTCTTCCTCACGACTTGTTCCTGCTGAGTCGATAAAAAATTTATCTGACAAACCAGCCTTTTTTACCAAATCCTTCATCACAAATTCTGCCATGGTGGATCGACAAATATTTCCATGACATACAAACAAAATACGAACCATAATTTATAAAACTCCACTAAACGATAATCGTAAGAATCAGACTTATTATAGTAAAATTATGTTTTTTTTGCAAAAAATTTTATTGTCATGGCTTTTTCAGTTTGTTATAATAGCCCCGTTGTAAAACTTGTTTCTAAAACATCACCTAAAAGGGGATCTTCACAATGAAAACACTTTATGAGGGCAAGACAAAGAATGTCATGCTGGATGAGGCCACAAATGTAGTCCATCTTTTTTTCAAGGACAGTGCCACTGGCGAGAACGGAGTTTTTGATCCAGGCTCCAACTCAGTAGGCGGCAGTGTGGAAGGTAAGGGCAAGGTTGGACTTGCTGTTTCCAAGTATTTCTTTGAATTGATGGAAAAAAATGGCATTCCCACCCATTACCTTGGTTCTGATATTGATCAGGGACTGATGAAGGTTCGGAACTTAACAGTACCAAAGCTAGAGTTTGTTCTGCGTTACTTTACAGCCGGTTCCATGTGTCGTCGCTTTGACTTGGAACAGGGCATTCCCTTTGAACCACCCTACTGTGAAGTTACCCTAAAAAGTGATGCTCAAGGTGACCCCTTAATTACCGAGCGCCTGTGTATCATGAAGGGAATGCTGAAGGAAGGCCAGTTTGATCAGGCTCTGGATATTCTTGTTAAAGTTGGAGAGGTTCTAAAGAAGGAACTGGCAGCTATGAACCTGCAGCTCATTGACTTTAAGATTGAAGTTGGTTACGACGAAGAAGGCAAGATTTACGTAGCAGACGAAATCACCCCAGACATCTGGCGTGTTAAGGATGAAAATGGCAACATTCCTAACCAGATTGACTGTGCCAAGATGATTCTGGCTAAGATTCAGTAAATTCTTAGAATACAAGAGGCTGCCCAAAGAGTTTAAAATGCTCAAACTGGCAGCCTTTTTTTAAAAAAAACCTAAAAACTTTTAGCAATACAAAATATATTTTCTATAAAAAAACTCAAAAAATTATTATACACTTTCATAATTTTTTAATTTTTTCATTTTTTTTGTTTCTGGCTAGAGAAAAACCACCGTTTATCCGATATAATCGCTGATATGGGACTCCGAATTTTTGTTGACTTCACTCTATCTGTATAAACCATATCATTATACAAGAGAAGGCCAAACAGTTGTTTGGAGCAAAAGGAGGTAGCATATGAAAATCAAAAGTTTATTTTCTGCATCAATCATTATTTCCATCATCATGTCTACAGTTGTCGTTGTTACGATTTTGATGATCTTATCCTCTAACAAACATCTAGAACATGCATTGCAGTATGAGTTACAGGCATTTGAGCTTGCTAATGAAATGGAAGAAAGCTCAGAGGATTTGACCAATTATATCCGCATGTATGCCATGACGGGAAATACCGCCTATCGTACCGCCTACAATAGAGTACTGGATATTCGTAATGGAAAGGCAGCCAACAATGATGGTATAAAAAAGGCTTTTTCCACCAAAGTTGAAGAAATGCAATTAACCTATGAGGAGAATAATTATATTCTTAAGTCTCAAGAGTTATCCAATACCTTGGCTATCCTAGAAACAGAGGTAATGACTTTCTTGGACAATTACCTTCGTGTGAACCCAAATGCAGATTTAGGTAATTCAGCAGACCAAGAGGTTCTTGCTAACCAGGCTCGTCTCTTTTCTTCAGAGTACACTGACCAAACTGACAAGATCATGGAGCCTATTAAAAAATTCAAGACAACACTGTTAGCACGTGCTGAAACTGAAAAGCTTGATGCAGAGCATACAGCAAGTGAGGCTACTGCCATTGGTCTTATTGTTCTCATTGTTTACGTTATCTTCATCATATTGGTACTGTTCTTTGCCCTAGCCTACATTTTGAGAACCCTCGGATCCGAGCCAGAAAAGATTAAGGGTATTCTTGCCAGAGTTGAGGCAGGTGACTTGACCGTAAACTTTATGGAAGGTTCTGCTGCTAAATATCCCAACAGCCTCAGTGGTAGTCTTCATTCTTCATTGGGAAGAATTGCTTCTGTTATGAAGGACACCGTGACAATGTTGCATTTGGTTACCAGCCAGAGCGAAACAATGTATTCTTCCAGCCAAGAGTTAGCAATCGGTGTAGAACGGCTGGCTTCTTCCACCCAAAAAATTTCCGAGAACATGCGTGAAATTGCAGAACATGCCCGCCAAACAGCAGACAATGCTGGTGAGACGAGATTCATTGCAGAACAAACTGTTTCTGATAGCCGTGAAGGTGGAGAGGCTGTAAGCAATACCGTTAGCGCCATGAACGACATTGCCATGAAGGTAAGCATTATTGAAGACATTGCTGACCAGACCAACCTGCTGGCTTTGAACGCAGCCATTGAGGCAGCTCGTGCAGGAGAAGCAGGAAAGGGATTTGCCGTTGTTGCTGGTGAGGTACGAAAGCTGGCTGAACGCAGTAGCATTGCCGCCAACGAAATTAACGGAATGACTACTGACAGTGTGCTTGTTGTAGATAAGGCTGGAAAGCTGATTTCTGGAGTTGTTCCCAACATCGAAAAAACTGGCCGCCTTATTGAAGAAATTGCAGCTGCCAGTCGCAATCAGGATGCAGGAATGCAGCGAATCCAAGATGCAATCCACGAAATGGAAGCTGCTGCAGAAGAAAACACCTCTGCCTCTACCCAGCTTTCTGAAATTGCTCAGTTGCTGCACGCACAGTCTGCTGAGTTGATGGATAAAATGGCCTTCTTCAACATGGGAGAAGAAGAGGACACCAATGTGTTTAAATCCGCTGGGAGAAAAACCCAGGCTACAGTTATGAGTGCCACCACCCAGAATAGCGATTTTTCTGAGTTTGACTGAAAATAACTGCTACTAATCAATACAGTCGGTCAAGGGATGTTTCGCCTAACCCCTTGACTCGCCTTTGTTATGGTTCTCCAAAAATTATAGAACCATAACAAAAACGCCAACTGATTCACTCAGTTGGCGTTTTTTTGTATCAACTCCAGGTGGATCCCATCGATGGAACCTCTCGAAAAGATTCCACGAAAGGCCCCCACGTAAAGCTATAGGTTCAACTAGTCCACCTGCAGGAATAAGCTCGTTCAACCTGCAGGAATAAACTCGTTCAACCTGCAGGAACAAACTAGAAGGTTAAAACCCCATCCTCCAGTATCCGTCGTCGGCTTCCATCGGTGTACACAAAGTCAATGGTGGGATTCCGTATTACCCCGTCCAAGTGAATCAGTGCGTGGGCATCGTTGTCGTAGTTTTCGCCAATGGCAATATGGCAGGTACGGAAGGCTTTTTCGTCCTCCAGCATATTTCCAGTAATGGTGGCGGTGGGATTCAAACCAATTCCCAGCTCACCAATATTCCGTGCATTGCGGCAATACAGTTGAGCATCCTCTGCAGAAAGACGTCCGTCCTTGCCCATAGCCAAAGCTTCTTCTTCGGCCTGGGTAATGGTATCCAGCAATTTCTGAGCCTCATCTCCCCCACTGATATTGGAAATAAATCCACCAGCTACATCCACCACAATGGGAGTTTTTATAGCCACGCAACCTACATTCACCGACATAGAGCCATCAAAGGCAATCCGACCACGGCAACCCGACTCCTTTCCGTCTCCCACCACAGGACTAATAAACACTTCTCCAGCAGGCACGTTGCCACCACTTCCAGGACGGCTAAAATCCCCATCATCAGAAAAAGGCTTTCGTCCATCCACGGGAATCACCAAATCAGTTCCCGCAGGAGCTTTAATTTCAACGGTAGCTACATTCTGATACAGGTCACACAGAGTCTTGCACCGCTGCTGAAGCTGCTGGTAATCAATACCAACAGTGCGACCAAACATATCCAAGGTGATTCCAGGAGTCCAGGCTGAACGCATGGTCTTTTTTCCGTAAAGCAAATAATCAAAGATGTGATCAAAGGAATTTCCCGCCTCATCCTTGTAGGGATTGGAGATGGCAGCTACATCCTTTCCCAATTTATTGTGGGAAATAGAAAAACACACATCTGGCTCAGTCTTTAAGGCTGCAATGACACTTTCATCAGCGGCATCCATGGAACTTTTTGTGGGCTGGGTTACCATAGAAACCTTGGCACCAACTGCTTCGCAGGCATCATACAAGGCCTGGGAAATAAACTCAGCTTGAGCCACCTCAAATGAAATCTCTTGGTTTTTCCAGCAGATAGAAGGTCGTTCCACCACGCGGTTCGTAATAATCAGTACCCGTTCATCAGGGCGAATCTTGCAAACATCTTCTACCACGCATTTGGCAGAGATTTTAATTTGTTCAAATAAATCTTCTCGTAAATCTTCCATACTATTTGCTTCCATAAAATACAGTTGGTCAAGGGACGCTTCGCTTAACCCCATGACTTGCCTTTGTTATGGTTCTCCAAAAATTGTAGAACCATAAATCACAACTAGGCAACAGCTGTTACCTGGCAGATTCGTTACCGCTGCTCCATTCCCGTGTATTCCTTGTGGCCACACACCGCCTTATAAGCAGGACGGATAATCTTACCTTCGTTGGCCAGCTCCTCTATGCGGTGAGCAGACCAACCAGCAATACGGGCAGTGGCAAACAAGGGAGTGTACAGGGCGGGAGGTAAGTCCAGCATTTTGTACACAAAGCCAGAGTAAAAGTCGATGTTGGCACTAACACCCTTGTACATCTTTCTTCTGTGACTAATTACTTCTGGAGCAAGAACTTCTACTCGAGAATAAAAATCGTATTCTTCTTCTGCGCCCTTAGAACGAGCTAATTCTTCCACAAAACCCCGCAAAATCAAGGAACGAGGGTCAGACAAAGAATACACTGCATGTCCAATTCCGTACACAAGACCGCTTTTGTCAAAGGCATCCTTATCTAGCAAGCGCTCCACGTAGCGACAAATTTCATCATTATCCTTCCAGTCCTTGATATTGGCCTTCATGTCCTCGAACATCTGCACTACCTTGATGTTGGCACCACCGTGACGAGGTCCTTTCAAGGAGCACAGGGATGCAGCCATGGCAGAATAGGTATCCGTTCCAGAAGAAGTTACCACGTGGTTGGTAAAGGTAGAGTTGTTTCCTCCGCCGTGCTCTGCGTGCAAGGCAAGGGCTAGGTCAAGAATCTTTGCCTCCAGCTCTGTAAAGTTGGAATCAGGTCGCAGCATGTGAAGGATATTCTGGGCAATAGACAGCTTTGGCTCAGGAGTGTGAATAATCAGGCTCTGCTTGTTGTAGTAATAGGCATAGGACTGAAAGCCATATACCATGAGACTGGGGAATTGGGCAATGAGCTGCAGACACTGACGCAGTACATTGGGGATAGAAATATTTTCTGGATCTGGGTCGTAGGTATACAAAGTGAGAATGCTGGTGGCCAGCTGGTTCATCATGTCCTGACCAGGAGCATTCATAATGGTGTTCCGAAGGAATTCATCTGGCAGACTCATCAAACTTCCCAGCACCTGCCGGAATTCAGCATATTCTGAGCGAGAAGGAAGATGGCCCATAATCAGCAGAAAGCAAATCTCTTCAAAGCCAAACCGTTTGTCCTCCAAAAAGCCATTTACCAGGTCACGGATATCGTAGCCACGGTAAAACAAACGGCCCTCACAGGGAATCAAATCCCCTTCTTCTATTCGATAGGCCATTACCTCAGAAATTTCTGTGAGCCCTGCCAATACGCCCTTTCCGCTAATGTCACGGAGGCCCCGCTTTACCTCGTATTTTGCATACAAGGATGAATCCACAATACTGCTGGCACGAGCCGACTCACTGTACTGTGCAATTTTTTGTTCTAATTCCATTTCCATTCTCCAAAATCATTTATTTACACAACTTCATAAATATAAACTATAAATTTTTATCCGTCAAACCGAAAAAGCCCATCCTCCTCCAGGAATCCTTAAAAAATTGGTAAAAAAATGGTAAAATTCCCTCTTTCAAGGACTTTTTAAACACTTTTATTCCTTGAAAGACTTTTAAGTTATAGTTTAATTCCAGTTTGACAATCTAGCCTAGTTATGGTAACTTGTATACAAAGCAATTCTATACTTTCGTAAGGAGTTAAATATGCGCAACATAATTTTATATGTTGCCCTCCCTGTTGTAGGAATTGTTCTTGGATGGACTATTCGCTGGCTGTACGCCAGATTTCAACTCTCTGCGTCCGAACAAAGAGCGGAACGTATTAAACAGGATGCGATAAAAGAAGCAGAAGCACAGAAGAAAGAAATTCTATTAGAAGCGAAAGACCAACTCATTCGGGAACAGAAGCAACAGGATCGGGAAAACCGTGAACGTAGGGCTAACCTTGATAAAATTGAGCAGAAACTGGAACGACGTGAAGAAAACCTTGAAAAGCGCAAGGCCGACATGGACAAGTGCGAGCAAGGATTCGTAGAGAGGGAGCAACGAATTTCCCAACGGGAAAATGAACTTGCAGGAGAAGAGGAGCGATACCGACAGGAATTGGAGCGGATTTCTGGTTTAACAAGCCAGGAAGCAAAGAACCTGATTATCCAGAATTTGGAGAATGAGGCCCGTCACGATGCTCAAGTCTTGTTGAACAAGATTGAGCAGGATGCACAGCTTTCAGCGGAGAAGAAGGCCCGCGAAATCCTTGTTTCCACCATCCAGCGTATTGCAACAGAAACTACCAGTGAAGTAACGGTATCCACTGTCTCTCTTCCCAGTGACGAGATGAAGGGACGGATTATCGGACGAGAAGGCCGCAACATTCGTGCCTTGGAAACACTCACTGGCGTGGACATCATCATTGATGACACACCTGAAGCAGTAGTTATTTCTTGCTTTGACCCAGTACGCAAGGAAATTGCAAAGATTGCCTTGGAGCGACTGATTACAGATGGACGGATTCACCCCGCCCGCATCGAAGAAGTAGTTCAAAAGGTAACAAAGGAAATCCAGCAGAAGATTTACGAAGAGGGCGAAAAAGTACTCTTTGATCTGGGTATCCACAACATGAGCCAAAACGGAATTAGAGCCCTTGGTCGCTTGTATTTCCGTACCAGCTATGGACAGAACGTACTGTACCATTCAAAAGAAGTTGCCCTTATTGCTGGCATGTTGGCTGGTGAGTTAGGCTGTAACCGAGAATTGGCAAAACGAGGTGCCTTGCTCCACGACATTGGGAAGGGGGCGGAAAGTGATTCCGACCAGAACCACGCCGAAATCGGTATGGACATGGCACGAAAGATGGGCGAGCATCCAGTTGTTGTAAATGCAGTTGGTTCTCACCATAACGATATTGAGCAGACCAGCATTGAGTCTGTTATCGTACAGATTGCAGATGCCATTTCTGCTGCACGACCAGGTGCCCGCCGTGAAACCGTGGACAACTACGTGAAGCGGTTGGAAAACTTGGAGGCCATTGCCGAAAAGTTCAACGGAGTACAAAAAGCCTACGCCATTCAAGCTGGTCGTGAGCTGCGTATTCTGGTAAATAACGAAAAGATACCAGACCAGGAAGTAAAGGAACTGGCTCGAAAGATTGCAAAGCAGATTGAGTCAGACCTACGGTATCCTGGACGGATTAAGATTACCATGATTCGAGAAACTCGCATTGTGGATTACGCTCGCTAAAACACAGCAAGCAAAAAGAAAGCCTTGAGTTGAAGCTAAACTTCAATTCAAGGCTTTTTTGTTGGAAAAATAGTTTTACGTTTTCCTACCGATACAAGAGCTTAAAGTACACAGAAATGATGTGGTCGCTGGCATCGCCACCACGAGGAACATATCGCCAGCTACCACCAACCATAGGAAGCAGACCTGTTTTTGCATATCTAAAGTCGTATTCCAGCAGGAAGCGGAAACCGTTGCCCCAAGCAGAGGAATTTACATCATTCACTGGAGGAATATCGATGAAATCTGTTCTTCTGCCTAGATTATAGTCAACACCCAACCGTAAGCCTCCCAAACCGGGATAAATTCTGATTCCGCCGTAAATACTGTAGTCCAAGGAATTGTAGTATTCATCCCCTTTGAACTTGAAGTCTGTAAGCAAAATTGAGCCTGCAGCAATTCTAATGGAAGGATGAAAAATAAACTCCATAGTGCCATCAAGCTCCAACACCACACGATGCATATCCTCTGCATAGGAACGGAGAGAACTGTCATTATTCAATACAATGCCGGTTCCAAAGGAACCACCATAGGCAAACCACTCTACAGCCCAGCTAGAAAAAGCTACAGATAAAAGCAGTATCGTAAGGATAACTTTTCTTGCCATCTTTATCTTCCTTTTAAGTAATATCGGTAGGATATACTACCTTGTTTTTTCCCGTTTTCTTTCCGTGATACAGCAGGAAGTCCGCCTCTGCAACAATTTCGTCAAAGGTATTCTTTTTACGAGACCAAGCCACACCAGCAGTTATAGAAACATTAAGCATAAAATCTTCAAAGCCAAAGGGTTTTTCTGCAATAGTGGACCGAATAGCCTCTAAATTCTGGCGTACAGAATCCTTGTGATAAGGATACACCACAAGAAATTCCTCTCCACCCCAGCGTCCCATTTGGGCTTCTTCTGGCAGCATGGACAAAACACGGCGAGTAAGACGACACAGTATTTGGTCTCCAACATGGTGACCATAGGTATCGTTAATGGACTTAAAGTTGTCTATGTCAAAGATAGCCAGCATAAAATCCTTCATTTCTGAAACCCGACGAATAATGCAACGACGATTGGGGATTTGAGTCAAATGGTCATGGTCAGAAATGAATTCCAGACGCTTAATATATTTTTTGTTGGCCCGCTGACTGGAAATCAACTCTTTTTGTTGACCAATACAAAGATAGCCTAAAAGAAAAATTGATATGATAATACAGACAACTCTATGGGAAATTAAAAGCTCTGTAGCCATCAGTGTTTCGTTATATATGGGTGTTCCAGTCCAACTAATGAGAAAAAAGACGGCAAATACCGATGGCAAAGAAATCAAAATATAATGGAGTAAAGGCCGTTCCAGAGAAATAGCAAAAAGATACACACCAGGAATCATGGCAAAAGAAAAGAAAATACTGCCACAATGACCACCGATCATCAATCCTAAAATTGAGGAATACACTGGAACCTCAAAAGCCATAATTGCCAAAATGAGAAATAGTTTTTTTTGATGAATTATGAGCAAAATTCCATACAAAAGGCTACTCAACAGGTTGTATACGACGAGAAAAGGCATCTTGTAAATGAAAAATACAACAGAAAAAAACAGGTGTATTATCAAGATACCGATGATGAGAAAGAGATTTTTATTCTTGTACAGATTCAGCTGATATTTCGCCACGTTCTCTCCAAAATCTGACGACAGTAAATTGTATCCGATAACTCAAAGGTTTTCAAGGATATATTTTCTTAATATATGAAAACAAAAATTTATTTTGTTACTTGACTTATAGGCAAAACTTTTATTATAGTAAAGAAAATTAAGTCTAGTTTCATTTGTACCCAGAATATGGGGTGTAATAAAGGAGATTGCAATGAAATTAAAGAAGCTGGCACTGATTGGTGCAGCAGTGCTCATGAGCACATCCATGGTTTTTGCTGGTGGATCAAAGGAATCCGCTTCTGGTGAAAAGGTTTACAAGATTGGTGTAGTTCAGCTGGTAGAGCATGCCGCTTTGGACGCATCTTATCAGGGATTTGTTGATGGATTGGCAGAGGCAGGATTGGTAGATGGACAGAACATCAAGATTGACTACCAGAATGCCCAGGGTGAGCAGGCAAACTGCGTTACCATTGCCCAGAAGTTGGTAAATGATCGTTCTGACTTGATTTTGGCTATTGCTACCCCCGCAGCTCAGGCTGTTGCTAACTTAACTCGAAATATTCCTATTCTTGTTACTGCTGTTACCGACCCAGCTTCTGCTCAGTTGGTAAAGTCCAACGAGATGCCCGGTACCAACGTTTCTGGAACCTCTGACCTAACTCCCGTTGAGGCTCAGATTAAGCTGGCAAAGCAGATGGTTCCCAACTTGAAGACCATTGGTTTCCTGTATTGCTCCAGCGAGCAGAACTCCAAGTTCCAGATTGATATTGCAAAGAAGGTTTGTGATGAACTGGGAATTAGCTACGTAGATGCTACTGTTTCTAACTCCAACGAAATTCAGCAGGTAACTCAGAGCTTGGTTGGCAAGGTAGACGCTATTTACTCCCCCACCGACAACATGATTGCAGCTGGTATAGCTACTGTTGCATTGGTTGCAACTCCTGCAAAGATTCCTGTATTCTGCGGTGAGCAGGGTATGGCTGAGCTGGGTGGTCTGGCTACCTACGGAATCAACTACTATGAATTGGGCAAGCAGACTGCAAAGCAGGCTGTAGCAATCCTGAAGGAAGGCAAAAACCCTGCCGATATGCCTATTGAATACCTTGCAAACGGTGACTTATACGTAAACATGGAAAATGCACAGGCTATTGGAATTACTATTCCTGAAGAAATAGCTGCTCAGTTGAAATAAACTAAGCATCAAGATACAGTAAGCCCAAGTTTTAGGACTTGGGCTTTTATTTTAGGAGGACTTTATGTGGCTTATTTTTGCTTTGGCATCTGCGGTGTTTGCTGCCCTTACTTCAATTCTTGCTAAAATTGGCATTGAAGGAGTGAACTCAACCTTAGCAACAGCCATTCGTACCTTGGTGGTAGTGGCCATGGCTTGGGTAATGGTACTTGTCACCCAAACCCAAGGCGGTATTCACGAGATTAGCAGAAAAAGTTGGCTTTTTTTAGTTCTATCAGGTTTGGCCACAGGAGCTTCTTGGCTATGCTACTACAAGGCACTACAAATCAGCATGGCCACAAAGGTGGTGGCGGTGGACAAATTCAGCGTGGTAATAACCATGGTAATGGCCTTTGTTTTTTTACATGAAGCCTTTACTATTAGCCCTAAAGTCGAGTTTTAATTCTAGGAAAAGATTTCAGTCTACATTCCAGGA
>JAEDCN010000053.1 GCA_016294105.1 Treponema sp. | reverse complement strand
TCCCACTCGTTGCAGGGACTTGCATCTTAAACAATTTTGTTTATAAGATATTGCACCTGCTGTTCTGATTATTTTGATTGCCCATATTGTCTTAGCTATACGATGGATGCTTACCAAAATCTTATCAGCGGTGATAAACCACCACGGGGAGTTCAAGGTAGTTGTTCCGGGTGGTTTGACTGTATTATAGCATATAGTCTCCCGATATTCAACCTAAAGATACTGCTGAGAACTCCGACGGCATTGACTATGGTGTTGGCTAAATTAGTATTTCTCTTCCTCTGGAGTGTTCAGTTCATAGTAATACTCAAGCAACTCTCTGGAATAATTCTCGATTCTGCCGGAGGGTAGGATCAACATACGACTGATACCAATTTGCTCCACAAAGGACGGGTTATGGCTGACAACAATAATCGTTCCTTCAAACAGATTGAAGTTACCGCCGATAATGGCCTGTGTTTCTGGGTCAAGGTGGTTTGTAGGCTCATCCAAAATCAGCAGATTGGCTTTCTGCAAAAGCACCTTACACAACGCAATTCTGGCTTTTTCACCGGGAGAGAGGACAGCCACCTTCTTGTTCACGTCCTCCTCATAGAACAGAAAATTACCCAACACAGAGCGAAGCTGCCATTCGGTATATCCATCGGTTTCAACATTTTGCAAAACAGTTCTATCCAAATCAAGCTGCTCCAGTTCCTGTGCGTAGTAAGCCACATCCGTTTTGGGATTATAGCGCACACGTCCCTGTTCGGGAATGAGAATACCCATAATCAGCTTCAGCAAAGTAGATTTACCGACACCGTTTTCGCCTACCACAAGGAAACGTTCTTTGCCGTTAATGCGGAAAGACAAATCCTTATACAACTGCGGCTGACCGGGATAATGGAAACTGATATTTTCCACTTCCAGCGGCATCAAGGCCCCTTCACGCTTCGGACGAATATCCATCTTTACACGCTTATACACACGGTCACGGGTTTGCAATTCACGCTTTTTCTTTTCCAGACGGAGCGCACGTTCCTGTCCCATACGCTTAATGGCATGGTTCGTCTGGCTGGCTTGTTTGGCTCTTTGTACGAACTCGGAAAGCTCCTTGATTTCCTTTTCCTGTTGCACAATGTTCATTTCACGTAAACGCTGTTCCTCGGCGTATTTCTTTTTGTATGTATAGTAGTCACCCTCATAGACGGAGATTTTGTGGGTGACTTTGTTGATGAACATGATCTTGTTGATGATTTGATTCAGAAACTCAATGTCGTGACTGATAATCAAAACGGAACCACGGTAGTTCTTCAGGTAGCTCGTCACGAAATCTTTGGTGGACGCATCCAGATGGTTGGTTGGCTCATCCAGCAGAAGAATCTCCGGTTTTGAGTACAGCACCTGTGCAAATGCCATTTTGGATTTCTGACCACCGGACAGTTCGGACATAGGACGTTCCAGCAAATCAAGGTCTATCTGCATCCTGTCGATCAAATCCAGCAGAATTTCCTCAGCCTCATAGCAGTCGAAGTATTCCAAACGTTCTTGCAGTTTACCCATGTGTTCCAACAAAGGTTCCTGCTCATTGACATCTGCTGTTTCCAACTTCTTGTAGATTTCTTCCAATTCTGCATTGATACGTCGAATCGGACGACCATCCTGCAAATATTCCCATACGGTTTGCTTCTCGTCCTCAAGAACGATCTCCTGCGGCAAGTAGCCTATTCGGGCATTGCCGACAGAGATACTGCCGCTGTCCAATTCCAACTCACGCAGCAGAATACGGAACAAAGTGGTTTTACCGGCACCGTTCACGCCAACGATACCCACCTTGTCACGTTCATTCAGCAGAAACTCCGCATCTTCATATATTGTTTCTAATCCAAAGGCAAGATTCATTTTACTGCCTTTCATGATTGTTTGCTTACCTCCTTATGTGCGCCTCTGAATATAGATCAGCGCAATGATCGCTACGATCAATTCTGATATGGGCATTGCAAGCCATACGCCTTGAACGTCCAAGAACAGCGGTAATGTAAACAGCAAAATACCACTGATAACCACACTTCGCAGAATCGCAATCACCATAGACATGGTTCCGTGCATAATGGATTGCAGATGATAAGTAGACAGTACCGTGATCCCAAGGAACAGGAACAGCAGGAAAAACGGACGGATGATACCGGGAGCTGCTTCAACTACTTCTGGGGTCACATCAATGAACAGCCTTACGATCTGCTCCGGGAACAGCTCGCCAATAGCGGTGAATGCAATGCCTAATGCAATAACCGTCGCAAACGACATCTTCCACACCTGCTTGATACGGTCAGCTTGCATAGCTCCGCAGTTTGCAGAAACAATAGGCTGGATTGCCTGTCCCACACCACAGTACAGAGCTTGGAACAGCGAAGTGATCGTTGCCACTACACCGTAAACGGCAAGAGCGTTGGTATCGCCATAACGCATGATCTGATTGTTCATAATAACTGCCAAAATGACTGTGCCAAGGTCAAGAACACTTGCACCGAACCCAATGCTCAGGGTCTGACGAATTGCAGGGGCAATGTGATTAGGTTTTACGAAGCGCAAGGTGCATTTCTTCGAAAGGAAATGGCTGCACATGATGAAAACTTGGATGCAGGTTCCCAAAACCGTAGCAATCGCTGCGCCGGTCATACCCATTCCCAAGGGGAAACAAAAGAACCAGTCACCAAAGATATTCACACAGCCGCCGATGATAACAGCCGCCATAGCAAGACCCGGTGCGCCGTCATTACGGATAAAGGAACTGATAAAGGAGGGCAGAATGAATACCGGTAGGAACCAGATCAACCAACGGGCATACTCCATCACCTTGGGCATCAATTCTGTATCAGCACCAAAAAATGTAAAAATCGGTTCGTGGAACAATGCAAACATAATCCACACAAGCACGATCAGAAACAGCATCAATCCTGTCGCTGCTGTAAACAAAGCATTCGCTTTTTCTTCTTTTCCTTCGCCACGAGCATTTCCATACAAAACAGACCCGCCAACGCCACATAGGATACCAAGAAAAATCAAAACACCATACAAGGGTGTAATGACTGCCATAGCCGCAGCACCAACAGGACCTTCGGACTGGCCGACTGCAATGGTATCCACAAAGCTATAAATGGACATGACCATTGCGCTTGCCATGGATGCAAACAAAAACTTTCGATAAAGCTGTTTGATATTGCCTGTAATGAAATCCATTTTTTCCTCCTTGAAAACAAAAAACACCGGATAAGATGTTCCGCACAAAGCAGTTATCTTATCTGGCGTCGCCACTTACGCTGCGCTCGCCCTCCGTTAAAAGTCCTTATGCGACATCTTATCCGGTGTTGTAAATACGTTTACAATACCTCTGATGAGTTTATATAGTATAGCACAATCTGTTTGCAAAGTCAATGCAATACCCATGTTTTCCGTATTTTCCGATTTGTAAAAGTAGATGCCGCCCGTAGGATTTCTCCCACGGGCGGCGTATGGTCAGCTATCCAAAGGCTTGTATTCGGTTACGGTTTTCAGATACGTTTCGGGATCGCCGTTGAGTATCAGATCGGCGTATGCCACCGGATCATTGTAGATCAGATAGTCCAGTTCTGACCGCTGATACATATTGTTGGCAATCTCGTTCTCCACGGCGATTGTATCAATCGCTATCATGCTGCCGTCATCGAATTTCAGCTCTACGCAGGCGGTATCCATGTTGAACGCACAGGATAGGATTTTCATTGCTCTTGCCTCCTTAATCTTTCGGTGTTTTTCTTTGCCAGTTCGCTTGCAGCCTTGCGGCGTTTCTCGTCATAGGGTGCGGTCAGCTTGAAACCGAAGCGTCCCTTGCTGACTTCAAAGGTCAGACAGCCGTTTCCGTCATCGTCAATCAACCGACACTCAGAGGGATATTTCCCGGCGTACTCGGTAAGCCTGTTTTTGAGTGCGGTGTTGTAGGTACAGACCTCAATCATGCTGTCCGCTTCATTAAAATAGATGTTGGTTGCTTTCTGTTTCTTGGAAAGGCCTGTTTTCATAAAACCTCCTGTTTTTCACAAATTTTTCTCAGCTCATCACCTGTAAAAGTGGGCTGTTTTTTGGATGGGGAGCGCTCAAACGATGTGCGGTACGATTTGAACGCTCCCATTGGATAATTTTCGTTTTTTTCAGCTCTACACGGAAATCAGCGAGCATCGTCCCTGTTGCGGTTTTTGCCACGGCTTCCACTAAAGAAGTGCCACAGATTATTGCGGGAAATCACATCCTCATAGGTGCGAAGTCTGCTGCGGAGACGGTCGTTTTCCTGTTCCAAATCCGTTGTGCGGAGCTTACCACGGACGGACTTGTATTGTGCCAGTTCTGCCTTTACCGCCGACAGTTCCGTTACCAGCGATTCGATTTTCGCTTTCAGATCGGAAATGGTTTTCTTGGCATCCTTTAAGAGCTTTTTCAGCTTGCTTTCCTGTTTCTCCTGCACCACAAATTTCTGCGCCGCCGTGACGAGGTTTTGGAAGTCCTCTTTGTCAACTGCCACCTTGGATGTCAGAGGCAGGGGCTTTGCTTCAATCTGCTCCACGGCTTGAATGGAAATCTGTTGCTGCTGAACACGCTCGATGCTTTGTTCCAGTTCGGCAAGTTCCTCTTTGCGTTTTTCCCGCTTAAATTCCAGTACGCTCAGATGCTCCTTTTGCTCGCCTTTCTGCTCCCACTCGATACCATGCTCCAGCATGATTTCCGCAAGGACTTCTTTCTCTTTCTGTACCCACAGGTCACGCTCTGTCAGAGATCGCCCCTCACCGGTGATGCCTTGATCGGCAAGCGCCTGTTTCAGCGAAACACGGGTGGAAAGTCCTCGCTTGCTCCCGGTGGTAAAGGGGATGAAGTCGATGTGCAGATGGGGTGTTGCTTCGTCCATGTGGAGGTGGGCAGAGTACACATGAAGTTGGGGGTTGCGTTCCAGAAAGCTGCGGTAGAACTTGTCCAGGATAGTCTTTGCAAGCTCTGCGTTCTCTCCGGCGGCTCCCATATCGTCTTTGTTTCCCACTTGGAAAATCACTTCATAGAAAGTTTTTTCCTGTTTGCCATCACGGATTTTTTCGTAGTAGTTTTCGATGCAGCGATCTTTGCGTTTTTGCTTTGCGTTAAATTCTGCGAGAGCTGCATCGAACAGTTGGTGGTACGCTTCTTCGATGGGTGTATAGCAGTATTCGATATTCAGATGGGTGCGAGTCGGGTCAACATTTTCTGCAAGGTAGGTGCGGCGGTTATGAGCAACGACACCGTCACCGGACATTGCGCTGATTGTT